>CAPAOV010000018.1 GCA_948579355.1 uncultured Eubacterium sp.
GCTTCCTGAATGATACCCTCTTTTACGTTCAAGGTAAGCTTGCAGGCGCCCTGCTGTGGTGCACACCAGCCTACACCATGTGTCAAACCGGAGATATCTTTAACTTCTTTTGCCTTGACCCATTTTGCTTCTTCAGGGATTGGTGCACAACCGTGGTTTACACCCTGAGCAACCGGGCACATGTTTTCTACTTCTTGTGAATAAATCATGTCGTAACTCCTTTCAGAATTTTGTTCATATCCTTTAGAAATAATACAATATTTTCCTCTAATTGTCAATTACTGACAGCTCTGTTCAGGGGCAGCCGCTTAACAATCTGTTCCATATAGCGGGCATTCCCACGCTTTTGCCTTTTACTTTTTCTCCACAATTTCGCCTTGCTTTTTGTATATGCTTCCCTCCGGCACATAACCTCTTACACTGGAGAGCGGATAGACATTCGTATTTTTCCCGATAATCGTTCCCGGATTCAAAATACTGCCGCATCCTATCTCTACATGGTCGCCAAGAATTGCCCCCATTTTCTTTAGCCCGGTAGCCGTCTTATTTTCTCCCATTCTGATTTCCACTAACGTTTTATCTGACTTCACATTCGATGTAATTGAACCGGCCCCCATATGCGACTGATAACCTAAAATGGAATCCCCTACATAATTATAATGCGGCACCTGAACCTTATCAAAAAGAATCACATTTTTGAGCTCCGTCGAATTGCCGACTACCGCTCCCTTACCAACAATCGCATTGCCGCGGATAAAGGCACAGTGACGGATTTCCGCCTCTTCATCAATAATGGCAGGACCGGTAATACTTGCCGTCTCAGCCACATTGGCAGACTTTGCAATCCAGATATTGCCGTTTCGGCATTCGAAACGCCCGGCAGGCAGACTCTTTCCCAAGCTGATAATGAACTCACCAATCTTTGGCAAAACCTCATAAGGATACTGAACACCATCAAAAATATCCATTGCCAGCGTGTGGTCACTTTCAAATAAGTGATTAATTTTGATTCTCTCCATTGTGAAACCTCCAGTTCTACGCTTTTTACATTAACCCGTGCGGGGTCTTTTTCCCGTTTTCATCTACGGTGACAAATACGGCGCTTCCCCGCGCATATTGCTCCTGTGATAACATATCTTTCACATTCACAAAAATTTCTATACTCGTTGTTCCCAAGTGCTGTGTCTCATACTCAAATTCCAATATGCAGCCGGACGTAATCGGTTTTAGTACGCGCATCTCTTTCAAAGTAGCAAGCACTACGTCATTATTCTTTTTCACTATTTGCGTCACGCCTACCATGGCCGCCTCCGTAAGCCAGTCTGCCAGCTGCCCCGCATAAACGGTTTCATGATGATTCAAATCTTTTGGTCGAATAAAATGTCTTGTTGCCAATTCCATTTCCGTCACCTCCCCATCAAAATTACCATGAACCAACGCCGCCACCACCGGAACCGCCGCCGGAAAATCCGCCGCCTCCGGACGAACTCGGAGTCGATGTCATGGAACTCGTTGCCTGTGACATCGTCGACGTCATAAAATGATGAAACATTACCATATTAAACATCGAATGGTCACTGCCATAGTACCAATTCGGTGGTTCTACTGTAATCCCCTCAAACTTTTTCATCCATTTGTCCGATAAATCCAACACATACGTGTATGGCAATATGTCATAAAAATACTGTGGTTCTTCATTTACCAGCACTTCCAGACGCTCCTTTTCAGCAGTATCAAGAAATGTCCTAAAACCACGGATACGGCCGAGTATTTCGGTCCCATATGGCGTCCTTTTCGACATGTAGGAGCAGAAAAACATAGTTATGCCGCCAAAAATCAAATCTAATACCAAAGACGTCTTATACCATGTATCCGCATATACTACCGGCTCTCTCAAAAATATGAAAAAGCCCACAAAACCTATTGCAACAATAGTGACAAAAGTAATGATTCGCGCTAGCATTTTGGCGTTCTCATCAAAAAGGCACACATAGGCAAGACATGCGGCGACAGCAAGCCCCACTCCTGCCCCCAGTCCGGCCAGAATGGAAAAGTAATAATCTTTCATTGGTATTATCAATGCAAAAACAAAAGAAATGATTGTCAGCATCCATAATATCCATCCCTTATTGATGGAACTTGCATAATAGATAACTTTCTTGTTCTCCTTATTGTCAACGAGAGCTTTCACGGTATTTACGGTTTTATAAAACGAGTCTGTCAAATCTTTTTTGGACACGCTGTTTCCCTTACGGAACAGTCCTTGAAAGAATTTTCTCTCTGCCTCGTTGAAACCATCGTATTCCTTTACTTTCTCAATTATAAAATCACGTTTACCTTTTTCCAGAATTCGCAAATACCCCTTTTGTGCCAAAAACACCAGTAAAGAGACGACATCCTTATTATCTACCGTTCCCTTGTAGGCAAAAGCAAGTTCCAGACTGTTGAGACCATTTGGGGGATAGAACTCAACGGTTTCCACAACCGGGTCATCACGCCCGTAAATGTACCAGAGGACAAAAGCAATCAGCGCACCGAAAGCGGCAACCGCAATCGAAATGTAAGCAAACCATGGCGTTGTGTCCGAGCGCTCAAAGTAACCCTCTTCTAAGAGCAGGCGTACCGTAACACTATCGCCATTCCGCAGCGTTATGTCAGGGTCAAGCTGCCCGTAAATGGTTCTTCCCTCGATGCGATAGGTAAGACCATCCAGCAATTCAGCCCCGTATGAACCATAACTCATCCCAAGTTTTTTCTCATCAAACGTATCCGGCATCTCTATCGTAAAGGTGATGTTGCGAATCG
Organism: uncultured Eubacterium sp.; assembly: GCA_948579355.1. Lineage (GTDB taxonomy): Bacteria > Bacillota > Clostridia > Lachnospirales > Lachnospiraceae > Eubacterium_F. Next base: position 2,806 of record CAPAOV010000018.1, read on the forward strand.
GACTCGTATGCTCCGAGGGAATTATATTATAATATAACTCATCATTTCCCGTGAGAACATCGTTTCCCATCACATAATCAAAAGAAATTGTATATTCCTTTTCCCCTATAATTTCTTTATTCTTATCACCAATCTGAAGCCTGCAGTAGTCCGTTTTTCCGGAAGCTTTTCTCGAAGAGGAAAAAGAATCCGAGCAGGACACATTTTCAAGCTTTGCCATTACCGTATCCTTACTGCCGTCTTTGCGCTCAATATGGTTTAATAATGGGATATCCCGATAAATACCATGACGGCGAACGTTAAAGTTCACCTTTAACTTCTCAGTCACCCGGTAAGTATTCTGTTTCGTTACTTTCATATCCACATGATAAGAATCGATAGTAAAATCATATGCTTTCGCCTCCATCGCCGGACAAGCCGCGAGACAAAGGAAAAATATGAGCGCAAACATTGTTAGAAATTGTTTCATCTAAAATTCCACCTTTACATTCTGACGTTCTGACGTGTTTTCAACTTCATACATTTTCTTTGTTTCAAAATGGAAAATGCCTGCTATGATATTACTTGGTACGGACTGCACCGTCAGGTTATAGCGCTTAACCGCCCCATTATAATATTTACGTGAATTTGCGATATCATTTTCTACCGCCTCAAGCTGTGAACTCAATTCCAGAAAATTGCTATTTGCCTTTAAATCCGGATATGCCTCGGCTACGGCCATAATTTTCGGTATCGCCTGTGATATGGCGACGCCATTTGCCACTTTCTCATCATCGCTCATGCCATCATACGATTGATTGCGTAATGCCACCACCTGTTCGAGCGTCTCTTTCTCATGGGACGCATATCCTTTTACGGTTTCTACCAAATTCGGTATGAGGTCAAACCGTTTCTTTAAATAGACGTCCATCGTCGCAAATGCTTCTTCTACCGTGACTCTTCCTCTCACTAACTTATTGTAACATCCGATTACATAAAGAATGAGAATGAGAACAATCACTCCAATTATAATACCAACTATCATTTTCTTTCCTCCTGTTTTTTGTCTGTTATAGTTTCTTACATATCCATAAGAATCGCGCGTATTTCCTCCTCGCTTACCGGTCTGGCATATACTTCCTCACCAAACGTCATCACATCACCGATGCCTTTCTGAAATACAAATCGCAGTCTGCCATCCCTCACTTTCTTGTCTGTATATAGTTTGTCTACAAGTGCCTCTTTATCAATATATGCCGGAATCGTAACCGGAAGTCCTATCTTCTCAAACAGACTGACGACACGGTCTCTCTCCTCCTCTGTCAGATATCCGCACCGGCACCCGAGATTTACCTGCGCTGCCATCCCTATCGCCACTGCCTCACCGTGAAGAAGCCGATAGTCGCTCACAGTTTCCACCGCACGTCCCACCGTATGTCCCAGATTCAAAATTTCACGCAGATTCTTCTCCTTTTCATCTTTCATAACAACTTCATATTTTACCGCACAGTTGTGCTCGGAAATATAAATACATGCCTCCTCGTCACAGGCCAGTATCTCCTCCCCGTGCTCTTCAATATAGGAAAACAATTCTGAATCTGCCAGACAGGCATGCTTGATTGTCTCCGCCATCCCATTAATCCGATGTTCCATCGGCAGAGTTTTCCATGTGTCAATATCCACATAAACTTTTAAAGGCTGATAAATCAGTCCAATCAGATTTGTTGCCAAATCCGTGTCGACCGCCGTTTTCCCTCCTATCGATGCGTCGGCCGCCGACAATAGCGTAGTTGAGTAATTAATAAACGGCACGCCGCGCCCGTAAGTCCCTGCGAGAAAACCTGCTAAATCCGTAACGACGCCGCCGCCGACCGCTATCACACAACAATCCCTGCGGTATCCTTTCACAAGCATCGCGTCTTCCAACGCCTCTTTTGTCGCGCGAACTTTACTTTTCTCTCCGGCAGGAAACACAAATATATCATTGGCATATCCCGCTTTTTCCAACTTCTCTGCAATCAAATCCGCATACAGGGGTTTTACTGTCGAATCGGTAATTATCGCAAACCTTTTTTTGCCCTGCGCAAGACCATTCTCTATATCATGAATCAACGTATCAATCAGATTTTTACCAATCTGTACATCATACGAATCATCTACTACTTTTTTTAATTCTACTCGAAAACAACTCATCACTCATCCCCCTTGTAAAATCTATTTCAGTATATCGCATACCTTGTATTTTTGCAACTGAAAAACCAAAGCAATTGCCTCCGCCGAAAACCGCTAAATCTTGACACCATACATAAGAAATGATACTATTCATATAATAAAAAGAAAGAATCAAAGGAATAACGCTCTTACCGTTTTTCTCTTGTGGTTTCCCGAACAAAAACGTATTCGGAATGGGGATTAGTTTGAAAAATAAGCTTGATAGCTTATTTTTCAAACCACTATTTGTGCCGAAGCGCCACAAATAGTATTGATGTACAGAGCAAAAACAGCTCCGCTGCTTTTTGCTCGTACTTCCTCCGCTGCGCTTCGGAATGGAGGATTATTATGTGTGGAATTATTGGATATGTTGGACTGGATGATGCTAAAAAAGCACTCATTAAAGGTCTGCAGACTTTGGAGTATCGCGGCTATGACAGCGCCGGCATTGCCTATTGTCAGCCGCACGGAATAAAGACAATTAAAACAATAGGAAAAGTTGCCTGCTTAAAGGACAAAGTTGCGTCCGAGGCCGGACAGGATGTGACGACATGCGGAATCGGCCATACCCGCTGGGCTACTCACGGCGGTGTATCGGATACAAACTCCCATCCTCACAGCGCCGGAAAAGTAACGCTGATTCATAATGGAATCATTGAAAATTATAAACAGCTTCAGGAAGAATTATTAGAAAAGGGAAAAGAACCGGTTTCCCAAACCGATACGGAAATTGCCGCTATGGTAATTGATGACTGCTATACCGGAGACCCGGAAGCCGCTATACGCAAAGCCATTTCCAAGTTGGAGGGCGCGTACGGATTCTGTATTATGTTCTCCGATATACCGGAAGTCATCTATGCCGTGCGCAACGGCAGCCCCCTTGTAGCGGCGCATACAGACAGAGGTTCCATCATTGCCTCCGACATGGTTGCGCTTGTAAGCTATACGAAACACTACTTTGTGTTAAAAGAGGGGCATATCGCCAAAATAACAAAAGATGAAATTATCGTCAAAGACGAAAATCTTGAAATTTACGGGCCGCATATCCATCATATAAGCTGGGATATGGCTTCTGCCAAAAAAGGCGGCTATGATTATTTTATGATGAAAGAAATCCATGAACAGCCGGAGGCTCTCCGCAACACTATCCGTCCCCGCGTCGTCAATGACCTGCCGGATTTTAGCGCCGATAATGTGGATAACACCATTTTTGAAAATATTAACCGCATTGTTATTACTGCGTGCGGAACCGCGATGCATGCCGGCCTCATGGGAAAAAGTATGATTGAGCGTCTGTGCCGTGTTCCCGTTACCGTGGATATTGCTTCTGAATTCCGCTATCAGAACCCAATCATCGACGAAAAAACTCTTCTCATCACGGTTTCCCAATCCGGCGAAACGGCGGATACCCTTGCCGCTCTGCGGTTAGCCAAAGAGCGCGGGGCAAAAACCCTGTCTGTTGTTAATGTAAAGGGTTCTTCCATCGCCCGCGAAAGCGACTATGTATTGTATACCCATGCCGGGCCGGAAATCGCCGTTGCCAGTACAAAGGCCTACAGCGTGCAGGTTGCCGTTATGTATCTGATTGCCTTTCGTTTTGCCCTTGTGAGTGGCAAAATCGCCGAAGAACAGGCGCGGGAATATACAAAAGAACTGATGTCTACCGTAGATAAAGTAGAGGATGTACTCGGATATGATTCGCAGACGGAGCGGATTGCCAAACGTCTGACAAGCGCAACGGACATCTTTTTCCTTGGCAGAGGTCTGGATTATGCTCTTTCCTGTGAGGGTTCGCTAAAATTGAAAGAGATTAGTTACATCCACTCTGAAGCTTATGCCGCCGGTGAGTTAAAGCACGGAACCATTTCCCTGATTACGGACAATGTACCTGTGATTGCACTGGCAACCCAGCCGGATGTCTATGCCAAAATCATTTCCAACGTTCAGGAAGTGCGCTCGCGGGGCGCTCGCGTCATTCTCATTACTGGAGCCGATGCTTCCGTCGACGCCGCCCTTTGTGATTACCACATTGTATTGCCAGAAACAAACCCGCTGTTCGCGCCATTTGTGGCAACAGTCGTTTTGCAATATCTGGCTTACTATGTTTCCGTGGAAAAGGGACTTAATGTTGACCAGCCAAGAAATCTGGCCAAGAGTGTAACGGTTGAATAGTCTGACGATAACAAGTCGCAATATTCTATAAAAAGCGGTCTTTCCTATAAGATAAAAACAAAAGACTGTCGGTTTATCCTCAATGAGGTTTTTCCCCATCGGAACAAATCGGCAGTCTTTTTTCTTTCCGAAAATCGGCTTATTTTACAAATGCTTCTTTCTCCAGATAATTTCCGGACTTGTCTTCTACACGAATCACATACATCTGCTTTTTCTTCAGCTTCGGCACTTTTATGACAAATTTGCCATCTTTCTTCGTTTTCGTCAGCTTCGCTTTCTTTCCTTTGGCGGCGCGAACCCGCATATTTTTATAAGTAAATCCGGTAATTTCCTTTTCCCCTTTTTTCAGGTGCACATTCGGATAATTCAAATTCTGTTTCTTATTTTTACTGTTACTGGAATAAATAATACCATATTTCTTTGTCTTCTGAATCGAGTTATCTTTCGCGTGGCAGCTCTTGGCGCTGGTAAATAGAATACCATACTTTCCGGTCTTATCAATCGTATTTTTCGTCACAATTATTTTCGAGCTGGTAGAGCCTATAATCGCAGTACTCTTGCTCTTTTTGACGTTATTTTTGCGGATTTTGCTCCTGTCCGCCTTGTAGGCATAAATACCGAATTTTTTTGGAGATTCAATAGTATTATAAGTAATCTCTGCTTTCCTGCTCGAAGAGACGCCGATAGCATTTTTCTTAGAATAGGTCATTCGGTTTTTGTTCACTACAACACTATCGCTCTTGTCTGTCAAGGCAATACTGCCTGCCTTGTCTTTCCAGATAGCATTTCCCTCTATCCGGCTGTTCTTCGTCGCTTTATATTGCAGGCCGCGCTTTCCCGCCCATTTAATCGAATTGCCGCTACAATTAACTCTCTGGCAGTCTCTTGCCGTCAAGCCGTTTCCACCGGAGGTGATAATAGCATTGCCTGACGCCGTAATGTCGTTTCCATAGGCAATGAGTATTCCCGTCTGACCGGAACGGTAAATCCGATTCGAGACAAGCCGGATATTATTCCCGTATTTCACATAAATTGCTGAGCGCTTCGTCGACGGTAACGTTCCCGATATGGTAATGACGTTATAAGCTACCGTCACCCCGCTTATAATCCGGCTGGCATTCCCCACTACATGAATCCCAAAACCGATTTTGGCGTCCGTAACTTCGCGAATCGTATTTCCCTGAATAACAATGTTCTGATATGCCGGAACACTTTCGACCTGCGTTCCCGGCAGCGCAGCCACATAATTGGTTCTGGATTCTTCATCCTTATCACTGTCCGCCGAATACAGATAGCATTTAATCCCGCAGCCGGCACGTGTAATTATATTTCCGGAAATTAGTACATTTTTATAATGATACGCTTTTATCGCTTCATATGTAATATCCGAAAACGTATTATCGGAAATAACAATATTTGACGGAAATAATCCCGCCACGGCTACATGTGTGCCAATTCCCCTCGGCACATGGGAAAAATCACAGTTGCTTATCGAAATATCGTTACAAATGCTGTCATCATATATAATATCTTCCTGATTCGAGGGCGCCATATGGTCATTGTGTACACAATCAATATGAATTGCTTCTTTTCTGATTGAGGGATTGGTATAATCATGGAACGTACATCCTTTCACTTCCACGTTTTGAACTCCCTCCAACGTAAGAAAATGACTGCGGTACAAATTTCTCATCGCCACATTGCGAATGCTAATGTTCTTTCCATGCATAAAACGAAACGCTTCCATCGTCATACCATAATGGTCGCCTTCCGCATGCCCCTGAAAATCCCATGTTCCTCCCTCTACCGTAATGTTACTCGCGCCCTCATATCCTCTCTTACCCGAACAGGCATTGGATATAATCGGCGCACGGCCCTGCTTCTCCGAAGCATTGTCCGTTCTGCAATAATATATCATAGTATCGCCGTCTGCGCATATTTTCGTATTACCATAAACGAGTAATGAGCTGGTGATATTGTATGTTCCCCCCTGAATATACACTGTCAGTTGCTCATATTTTGGTTTTTCCCCGCTTTGTAAATTCAAAGCTTCCTGAATGGCTTTTCCGCCATTGTAATTTTTCGTCGTGATATTGATTTGCTTCGTTGCTGCCCGCGCACACAAAGGCAGGGGCAGCATACTTAAACATACAAAAAGAATACACCCAAATACGATTTTTACATAAGTATTAACAAATGAATACTTAGTCAACACAGATATTTTCACCCTTTAAACCATTAAAAGCACCATCAATATCCGCATCTTTATGAGCAATCAACCATTTATTGCGTGCTACAAGCAACGCATCCTCTTTTGCTGCTTTCGGTTCAGCAACAAGTTCCAGGTTCGTATCTTTCGGCAATACGACAACGCAGCGGAATGGATTATTATCTACGCTGCAAGGCGCATAATGTAACGTGGTAGCATAAACTTCCACAACCGTTCCCTTTGGCAGAAGAAAAGCTTCTATTTTGCCTGTATCATAAGTATTATCCGGCTCAATATCCTGTTGGCAGCCAATCAGCAGTATCAAATCCGTACATGCCACATTCACTTCTGAAGAACGATGATACTCAACAGCGTTCAACTTCTTGTTAAAACCATTGCAGTAGCCAATCTGGATAGGCAATCCGCCATATAAACTATCGGTAAAGTCTTTCATTACAGGCAGTTTTTCAATTTGAGCATCCGATGGAATATAAATAACGTCATCCGCAGGACAATCGGTCTGCTGCATCGCATCAATTAACTCTGTCACATCATACTCACCCGTCAATATACGCCCATACTTTTTGAAACTTGCATCCGTTACCTTTTGAATTTGAATACTCATTAAAATACCTCCTACTATGTATATTTATTTTTCATTATACTGATATGTAAAATGGTTGTCAACTGTCCGAAACACTTTCAAAAGTACAAATCCACCCATTCTATTTTTTCCATTGGCCGGCTATCCATTTTCCTGTCTTAGACAAATTTTTCTTCGTAAACCCGCCTGTCTTCTGGCAGCTTGGCCGAAGCAGCGCAGACGTCTCATTTTTATTCGACACATTCCATGCCACATAACCAATCTTATACTGTTTCAGTAACTTCATCCACTTCTTTGCGCTTCCTTTGTCAATATTTCCATTTCCGGAGGCGTCGCAGATATTAAATTCGGAGACCAAAACCGGCAGGCCTGAAGCATAGGCAGTTTTCAGCTTATCCCTTATGGAATCCGTGTGTGTAGCTGCATAAAAATGCAGGGCGTAAACAAGATTCTTCTGTTTCAGAGGACTCTGTGCCGCCACATCTACATCCTGTGACCATGTCGGCGTACCGACAATAATGATATTCTTTTTATCATATTTGCGGATACGTTTAATAACTTTATTGGCATATGGCTTAATGTCTCTTTTCCATGTCACATTCCCATTCGGCTCATTGCAGATTTCATACAGAACATTTTTTTGCTTCTTATACTTTTTGGCGAAATGAGTAAAAAACTTCAACGCCTGCTTCTGATGTCTTTTGGGATTGCCATCACTGAGTATATGCCAGTCAATAATCACGTACATACCCAGTTCGGTTGCATATTTCACGCCGTCTTCTACGTTCTTATAGAGTTTTGTGGAAAACCCCGCATTAGGGTCGCTGTACAGCGCCAGACGGATTGTATTCGCCCCCATCTTGCGGAAACTGCGAAAGCAGGAGGAATTGACATATTGCGGGAACCATGCGATTCCATGCGTGCTCACGCCCTTTAACTGCACTTTCCTGCCGCTCTCACTGACAATGTTCGTACCGGATACTTTTAGCTGCCCCCATTTTTCTACAGGTGTAGCCGCCTTGATTTTGCTATTATTAAAAAATACACAGGATAACAAAATAAATAGCAATAAGCCAGATAAACGAATAAGTTTTTTCATATTCTCCTCCTTATTATCAGATTACCAGCTCATCCTGAATCATATGACATTCACCGTCAATTTCTACCCATACTGGAAACTTCGCCGGATTCACGATGCGCTTACCGTCTGCTGAAATATCCAGATTCTCATATGCTTTCACGTAATCGTAAATCTCCCCGTTCGTGGCATACCAGATATCCTCTCTTCCGGAAACGGTTTTCATAAAGTTTTCCATTACCCACCAGTTATCGTTATCCTCAAATTCAAAAGTGTGTCCCCAAAGATAGAACATTTTTGGCCATTCCGTCACTTTCATATCGACAAATTGCTTTGTGAGTTCAGACAGTTGAGGATAATCATGATGGCAGGTCGGATGCCATTGCAGCCAGTCATCCGGAAAATCAAACGCCAACGTACTTTCCACCGTACGTGAATACGTCACCCCGCTCATCGCCAGCACACTTTTAAGCGTCTCGTCATACCATCCATAAGGATATGCCATCCCTTTTACAATTCTGCCAAACATGGTTTCCAACGCCTGACGGCACTTTTGCATCTCTTCCGCCATCTCCCATGTGGTAAGCGTATTCATGTACTTGTGCTCATAGCCGTGATTCGCCACCTCCACTAGCGGATGCGAATACAATTTCTTTGCCGCAGAGGCCGTAAGCAAACGATAATTCTCTCCTTCCGGATATGTCGTTCCCTCTTGCGCAAACCATCCCGGTATAAGATTGAATGTTCCCTTAATTTTATATTTTTCCATGAGTTGAATCAATAACTCATCTTCCTCTATACAATCGTCATAACTTAACGTAACTACCTTAGTTTTTCCTTCTGGAAATCTCATAAATTTTTTTCTCATAACAACCCTCGCCTCATCCTTATTTTTTCTGGCGCAATTCCTTTGCCGCTGCTAAAAACGTTCCCTGATTCATATAAATATACAGCCACTTACTGTACTGATAATTCTCTACCGCTTCTCTGTCTTCCTCTGTTATAATGCAATTGCGCTCCCCGTCAATCCAAACCTCTCCCTGCGAAATATCGCGTTGTTGGAAAATGTACGGACAGAGCCGGAACACTACCTCCGCCTCCTGACGCGGCACCTCTTCCATAGAGCTATTATACTTTTCGAAAAAATTGCGAAGATACATGGCGTCTTCTTCCTGACCCTCTTCGAGAATGCAATACGATTTCTTATTTTGAATATAGGCAATAAGTTTATCGTCGTTCGCATCGTTTTTCAAAATCTGATAATCTTTTGCTTTCCCTCTCGTTCCGGAAACCGCATCTTGATACGCATAGGCAAGCGTCTGCATAATATTGTGCTCTTCCCGAAACATAGACTCATACATAGCATCAAAAAAGGCACCTAGAATCTGCACGCTCATCTGCTCCATTTGCTCTTCCGGCGTATACCTCATAAAAAAATTAGTACGATTGCGCCACATATAATAGTTGATAAATGTATTCGGACGCTTTACATTTGCGCCCATCTGATGAAGCGCCTTAGCGCCAGCCAGAGTAACCGCCTTATATCCGGCCAGCCGGATACGATGCCCCCACTCCATATCATCCCAATAAATGAAATTGTCTTCCGGCATAATGCCAGCTTCCGTATCGCGAATTACGGAGCCGCGCACCATTACCGCACATGTCGCAACCGTATCGCACTCAATGACATCCGGCAGCGTCCCATCTTCTAATTGGTCTGCCCCTATCGTCTTTGCCGTACAATGTGCAAAATCTATCATCAAGCCGGACTGCTGAATATACTCCGGCATCTGCCGGTGATAAACCCGGCATCCCGCCATCCCGACGTCCGGATGAGACTCCATATATTCATATAAAACAGAAATCGCATTTTCATCCACGAGCGCATCATCGTCCAGACACATAAAGTATTCATAACCTCTGTCCCTGACAACGCGCAGTCCGGTATTAAAACCACCGGAACCACCTAAATTTTCCGTATTGGCAAGAATGGTTATCTCCTCTTTGTATGTATTCTTTAATGCCTCAACACTGCCATCCGTAGATGCATTATCCACAACAAAAATATCAAAGTTTTGTTCCCTGTTCTCCATGACGCTCTGTACACATTCCAATACAAAATCCCGTTTATTATAATTACATATCACTACACCGATTGGTTTCATACAAATCCCTTTCTTCAAACCCTAAAGTTTTTCCTCTGCGCCAACCCCGAGCATCACGCTTCGCGAGACTGCTCGGGTTCGCGGGCGCGCTCGGATAGTCTTGTGCAAGCACAGACATATCCTCACTTTGCCTCCGCGCCAAATAAGGGAGTAGTTGAAAACAACTACTCCCTTATTGAAAACAATATTATTTTTCAGCCAATTCTGCTTTCAGCATTTCCGTCAACTGAGGAAGAATTTTATTCAAATCACCAACTAAACCATAATCTGCTACATCAAAGATTGGAGCTGTCTCATCTTTGTTAATCGCAACAATAATATCAGCTTCTTCCATGCCCGCTACGTGCTGAATTGCACCGGAGATACCAATGGCAAAATATACGTTAGGACGAACGGTCTTACCTGTCTGTCCTACCTGAAGGTCTCTTGGCATCCAACCGTTATCAACAACAGCACGAGAACAACTTACCGTGCCGCCAAGTACATCGGCCAAATCCTGAAGCAGTTTGAAATTCTCTTTGCTGCCGACACCACGTCCGCCGGAAACAAGAATTTTGGCATCCATAATGTCTTCTACATCGGACACACTCTTTACTACTTCCAAAATCTCTACATATTTGTTATCCGGAGTAAATCCCGGATTGTATTCGATTACTTCTGCCTTTGCCCCTTTTACAGGCTCAATCTTCTGCATAACTCCGGCACGTACCGTAGCCATCTGTGGACGGTTATACGGACATGCAATCGTAGCAATCGTATTACCACCAAAAGCAGGACGGGTCATAAGTAATTGATTTGGCAATGTTGTTTTTGCCATAACGTCGTTAAAATCACCAATCTCAAGTACTGTACAGTCAGCCGTCAAACCGGTCTGCACGCGCGCAGATACGCGAGGACCAAGGTCACGTCCAATTGCCGTAGCACCAACCAGCATAATCTCCGGTTTATACTCGTTAATTACAGAAGCCAATGCATGTGTGTATGGCTCCGTTCTGTAAACTTCCAATTCCGGGTCATCTACTACGATGACTTTATCCGCACCATACTCAGCTAACGAATCCGCTAATGCTTTGATGCCGGAACCGAGAACAACTGCTGTCACTTCCGTGTTCAGATCTTTTGCCAAATCTTTTGCTTTGCCAAGCAGCTCAAATGCGATGCTGCTCATCTCACCATCTACCTGCTGAGCAAAGACATATACTCCTTTATATTCTTCTAAATTCATTTTTTTCACCACTTTTCCTTTATATATTATTAGATTACATGTTTCTCTTTAAACTTATCAACAATATACTGTGCTGCTTCTGTCGGGTCTAATGTCACTACTTCACCTGCACCTTTACGCACTTTATCAGAAGCTTTTGCAATCTTTGTTGGGGAACCTTTTAAACCAAGGTTAGCATCATCAACATCTTTTAAATCAGCTCTTCCCCATACAGTAATCTCTTTGTCAAATGCGTCCATAATTCCACCCGGAGTCATGTAACGTGGCTCATTCAACTCAGAAAGAGCGGTAATCAAACATGGCATCTTTGCCTTAATAACATGATATCTGTCCTCATATTGACGCTGAACAACAACGTTGTCGCCCTCAATTTTAATATCCTGTGCATAAGAAATAACAGGAATACCCAAATGCTCAGAAATCTGCGGTCCAACCTGTGCCGTATCACCGTCAATAGCCTGACGGCCTGTTATAATTAAATCGTAATCAATATTGCGAAGTGCACCGGCAATTGTTGTCGATGTCGCCCATGTATCCGCACCGCCAAGTACACGGTCAGTAACCAGTATACCTTTATCTGCACCCATAGCCATAGCTTCACGCAGAACCTCTTCTGCCTTTGGAAGTCCCATGGTAAGTACTGTTACTTCTGCACCCATTTCATCTTTTATCTTAAGTGCTGCCTCCAATCCGGCCTTATCATCCGGATTCATAATGGTAAGCATCGCACCTCTATTCAATGTGCCATCCGGGTTAAATACAACGCCGCCCTTTGTATCCGGCACCTGTTTAATACATACTACTATTTTCACAAGAGCACCTCCTATTTCAATAAGCTGCCAGAGATAACCATGCGCTGAACTTCTGAAGTTCCTTCATAAATCTCTGTAATCTTTGCATCACGCATCATACGTTCTACGTCATATTCTCTGATATAACCATAACCACCGTGTAATTGTACCGCCTTTGTCGTCACTTCCATAGCAACCTCTGCTGCATACAATTTAGCCATAGCGGCCTCAACACTGTAAACTTTCTGTGTAGCCTTTGCCATTGCTGCACGGTATACCAACAGCTTAGCAGCTTCCACTTTCGTAGCCATGTCTGCCAGCTGGAACTGTGTATTCTGGAACTGTGCAATTGAACGACCGAACTGCTTTCTCTCTTTTACATAATCAATCGTAGCCTGCAAAGCTCCTTCCGCAAGACCAAGAGCCTGCGCAGCGATACCGATACGGCCGCCGTCTAACGTATGCATGGCAATACCAAATCCTTTGCCCTGCGCGCCAAGAAGGTTCTCTTTCGGAATACGGCAATCCTCGAAAATCAACTCATATGTAGCAGAACCGCGGATACCCATCTTCTTTTCTTTCGTTCCGAAAGTAAAGCCCGGTGTTCCTTTCTCTACAATAAAAGCTGAAATTTCTTTTACTTTGCGTCCGCGCTTCTCAATAATGCCGGTTACCGCAATAATAATATAAATATCTGCCTCTTTACCGTTTGTGATAAAGCATTTGGAGCCGTTCAGTACCCACTCGTCGCCGTCCAAAACAGCTTTTGTCTGCTGTCCCTGTGCGTCTGTTCCTGCGCCCGGCTCTGTCAAACCAAAAGCGCCGAGTTTGGTGCCGTTAGCAAGCGGCACCAAATACTTCTGTTTCTGCTCTTCCGTACCATACATCAAAATCGGGTCAGCACCAAGAGAAGAATGTGCCGATACAACAACGCCTGTCGTACCACAAACTTTAGACAACTCCTCAACACATGTAACATACATAAGAGGGTCGCAACCCTGTCCGCCATATTCTTTAGGAATCGCAATGCCCATAAAACCGAGCTTTTTCATCTTTTCTACATTCTCAGCCGGGAACTGCTCTGTTTCATCTGTTTCCTGCGCAAGCGGCTTAACTTCATTCTCAGCAAATTCTCTGAACAACTGTCTAGCCATCTCATGCTGTTTGTCAAACATAAAATCCATCTTACAATAAACCTCCTATTAAATTTAAGAAATTGTTATCCCATAGCAATCTTTTATTTTGAGTAATCGTAAAAACCAATTCCCGTCTTACGACCAAGTTTACCGGCACGAACCATCTTTCTCAACAATGGATGCGGACGATATTTGGAATCGCCTGTCTCTGCCTGAAGAACTTCCATAATGGCAAGGCAGATATCAAGACCAACCAAATCACCAAGCGCCAAAGGTCCCATCGGATGATTTGCTCCGAGCTGCATAGCGGCATCAATACCCTCTACAGAAGCAACACCGTCAGCCAAAATACCAACCGCCTCATTAATCATCGGAATCAGAATACGGTTTACAACGAAGCCGGCAGCCTCTTTTACTTCAACCGGAGTCTTACCAATCTCTTTGGCAATTGCAACAACTTTTTCATTCACTTCATCCGTCGTATTCTCACCGCGGATAACTTCAACTAACTTCATAACCGGAGCCGGGTTAAAGAAATGCATACCAATTACCGGATGACTGATACCTGCACCGATTTCCGTAATGGAAAGAGAAGAGGTATTCGTGGCAAAAATGCAGTCTTCTTTCTTTACAATATCCTGCAGTTCCTTGAACGTCTGTTTCTTAACATCCATAACTTCAAGAGCAGCCTCAACAATCAAATCACAATCTGTGCAGATATCCTTTACACCAGTCGTAATTTTTGCAAGAATTGCATCTACTTCTTCTTGTGTCTTCTTACCTTTGTCAACAAGCCTCTGAAGTCCTTTGGCAATCTTATTTTTACCATTGGCAGCAAACTCTTCGTTAATGTCACAAAGACATACTTCATACCCCTCTGTCTGTGCAAATGCCTGCGCAATACCGGAACCCATTGTTCCTGCACCAATAACACCTACTATCATTTTTAAATCCTCCTTTTTTCACTTCTTATTTATTTTTGAAAGGAACCACTTTCAATTTTTTCTCTTTATCTTTCTCAAGGAAATTGCCCATACCTGCTTTCTGGTCTTCCGTCTCGAAACAATCGCCAAAAAGTTTCTCCTCGATGACAACAGCCTCATCCATATTAACCTGAAGTCCATCATTAATCGCTTTCTTGCAGTTGCGAACAGCAATCGGCGCCTGCATGGCGATACCGGATGCCATCTTCTTTGCGGCAGGCATCAACTCTTCCTGTGTATAAACGGCATTCACAAGACCAATACGATAAGCTTCTTCAGCCTTAATATTACGTGCTGTGTAAATCAACTGTTTTGCCATGCCCGGACTAACCAAACGAGCCAGTCTCTGAGTACCGCCAAAGCCCGGTGTAATACCAAGACCAACCTCCGGCTGGCCAAAGACAGCATTGTCAGAGCAAATTCTTATATCGCAGCTCATGGAAATTTCACATCCACCGCCAAGAGCAAAACCATTAACCGCCGCAATTGTTGGCAATGGGAATGTCTCTAATTTGCGGAACACATCATTTCCTTTCTTGCCAAATGCTTCACCTTCCGCTTTTGTCAAAGTACTCATCTCTCCGATATCCGCACCAGCCACAAATGATTTATCTCCCGCACCGGTCAAAATCAAACAACGTATCTCATTCTGGTCAACCGAATCCAAAACCTCATTCAGCTCATCAAGAACGGTACTATTCAAAGCGTTCAATGCTTTCGGACGATTGATTGTAATAATCCCAACTTTATCCTCTACTTCATACGTTATGAATTCCATGTCAACGTCCTCCTAATATTTCTCAACGATTGTGGAGCAGCCCATACCGCCGCCGATACAAAGAGTAGCCAGACCTTTCTTTGCGTCTGTTTTCTGCATCTCATGGAGCAGGGTAACAAGAATACGACAACCGGAAGCTCCTACCGGATGTCCAAGGGCAATCGCGCCGCCATTAACATTCAACTTGCTTAAATCAAAGTTTAAGTCACGTCCAACAGCAATAGACTGAGCAGCAAATGCCTCATTTGCCTCAACTAAATCCATATCATCAATTGTTAAACCGGTTTTCGCAAATACTTTCTTTGTAGAAGCAACTGGTCCAACTCCCATGATTTTCGGGTCTACACCGCCAAGAGCACCTGCTACAAAGGTAGCCATTGGTGTAACACCAAGCTCTTTTGCTTTTTCTTCGCTCATAACAACGATTGCAGCAGCTCCGTCATTGATACCGGATGCATTGCCGGCAGTTACCAAACCGCCCTCTTTACCGGAACAACATTTCAAAGCGCTCAATCCCTCTGCTGTCGTGCCAGCACGAGGACCCTCGTCCGTATCAAAAACAACCGTCTTCTTTCTTGATTTGATTTCAACTGGAACAATCTCATCTTTAAACTTACCGGCTGCCATTGCCGCCTCGCATTTCTGCTGGCTCTTCGCAGAAAACTCATCTAATTCTTCACGAGTAATACCGTATTTTTCTGCCACATTTTCTGCTGTAATCATCATATGATATTGATTAAATGCATCCCAAAGTGCATCATTTACCATTGTATCTACTAATGTTCCGTTGTTCATACGATAACCAAAACGACCATTCATTGCCGCGTAAGGCGCCATGGACATATTCTCCATACCGCCGGCTACTACGATATCGGCGTCACCTGTCTGAATCATCTGAGCAGCCATATTGACACAGTTCAAACCGGAACCACATACTACGTTCACGGTAACGGCTGTTGTCTCAATCGGAAGCCCTGCTCCTATAGAAGCCTGACGAGCCACATTCTGACCGAGACCGGCCTGAATAACACAGCCCATATACACATGGTCTACCGAATCTTTCGGAACGCCTGCTCTTTTAAGAGCTTCTTCAATAACAATGGAACCAAGTTTTGGTGCTGAGGTTGTGCTGAGGGCACCACCCATTTTACCAATCGCTGTACGGCACGCACCTGCTAATACTACTTTCTTAGACATGAATTTATCCTCCTTAAAATTATTTACTGTTACAATATCTATCATTTCTGCTGCCCGCAGTCAATGATTATACTTTTTGCGAAACGCCTCAGCCACCACAGGCGGAACAAGAAGCGAAACATCCGAGCCATAATAGGCCACTTCCTTGGCAATGGTGGAACTCAAGAAAGCATATTCCAGACATGTTGTAAAAAACATCGTATCAATATCCGGCGCAATGCTGTGGTTCGTTTGGGCAATCTGCATCTCCGACTCAAAATCAGTCACTGCACGAAGACCACGAATAATCAATTTGGCGCCATTTTGTCTAGCAAAATCAATCGTCAAACCCTCAAATGTCTTAACCGTTACATTAGGAAATTCTTTTGTCGTCTCCTGTAAAAGGGAGAACCGTTCTTCCATGGAAAACAAAGGCTTTTTTGTCTTATTCACCAATATCCCAATAATTAGTTCGTCCACTACTTTAGAAGCACGTTGAATAATATCCAAATGACCATATGTAACAGGATCAAAACTTCCCGGATAAATTGCTTTTCTCATATTTTCTTCCATTCCGTGAATCTCAGAAAAAGACCCACCTTTACCTTTTTATCATTACTCACCTATCATAACAAAATCCAATGATATTGTCAACAATTTAACAAACTTTTTCGGTTTCCATTTCGTACCCTTGACCCACTGTTCTCTTAATGATAAAATAAGAACAGTTATTTCCATCAAAAAATGATATACTTTGTCGGGAAACACGTGTCTTGTCCCCGCAAAGAAAGAAAAACAAATAGGAGGTTACTATGGATTACGAATCTTTATACAAGAGCAAATTGACAACGGCGGAAAAGGCCGCACAGATTGTCAAGTCCGGTGATTGGGTAGATTATGGATGGACTGCTACAACTCCGATTGCCTTTGATGCCGCTTTAGCAGCACGTATGTCTGAACTGACAAATGTAAATTTCCGCGGAGGTATTTTAATGTGGGAGCCGGAAATTTTTAAAATTGAGAACCCGGCTGAACACATGACTTGGAACTCTTGGCACATGGGAGGTATTGAGAGAAAAGCAATGGCCAAAGGATTTTCCTTTTATTCCCCTATTCGCTATTCCGAATTACCTCGCTACTATCGCGATATGGCAGAAGATATTGATGTTTGCGTCATGCAGGTTGCCCCAATGGACAAACACGGATATTTCAACTTCGGCCCGAGCGCTTCTCATCTGGCAGCGGCGTGCGAGCGCAGCAAGTGTATCATTGTTGAAGTAAATGAAAATATGCCGCAATGTCTCGGTGGTTTCCAAGAGAACATACATATTTCTAAAGTAGATATGATTATTGAGGGTAACAATCCGCCTATGGCTGAATTGGGCGGCGGCGGAGCCGCCACGGAAGTGGACCATGCCGTAGCTAAACAGATTGTTGCACAAATTCCAAATGGCGCCTGCCTTCAGCTCGGCATCGGCGGTATGCCAAATGCGGTCGGCTCCATGATTGCCGAATCGGACTTAAAAGACCTTGGTGTTCATACGGAAATGTATGTGGACGCTTTCGTAGATATGGCAAAAGCCGGAAAAATAAACGGCTCCAAAAAGAACATTAATCAGGGACGACAGGTGTATGCTTTTGCAGCCGGAACAAAGAAATTGTATGATTTCCTTGACAACAATCCGGAATGTATGAGCGTTCCCGTTGATTACGCCAATGATATTAATGTCATCTCTGCACATGACAATTTTATTTCTATTAATAACGCTGTTGATATTGACCTCTTCGGTCAGGTAAATGCAGAATCTGCCGGAACAAGAAACATAAGCGGCGCTGGCGGTCAGCTTGACTTCGTATTGGGCGCTTACAAATCCAAGGGCGGCAAAAGTTTCATCTGCCTCTCCTCTACCTTTAAGAATAAGCAGGGAGAACTGCAATCCCGTATCCGCCCAACGTTATCCAACGGCTCGATTGTTACAGACACCCGCGCTAACACAATGTATATTGTTACCGAATATGGAATGGCAAACTTAAAAGGTCTTTCCACATGGCAGCGCGCAGAAGCTCTCATCCAAATCGCCCATCCGGATTTCCGCGATGATTTGATTAAGGAAGCACAGGCAATGAATATTTGGAGAAGAACTAATAAATAATTTTATAATAATAGAAAAGAAGAAACGATACCCCTGATTAATACAAAGAGAGTTCGTTTCTTCTTTTTTAGGATTTCTCATATCTCCTTACGATAGTGACCTCCTTTTCCCTGTTTTCCATGTTTTAAATCATGGAGAATTACACGCTTTAGCTTCTCCTCTACGCTTTGGGTACTAGTATCAGAAAAATGCACCTCGACATGAATGTTGTCTCTCCTTTATAGCAAAAAATAGAGCATATAGATTTCCGTTTCTATATGCCCTAACGCTGTTACTATATTTGATTTTGATTGATATGATGGATTATGCTAACTGCATAACTTTCATTTCAATTTCTCTTAGTTCATCAAGTGATAATAGTGGAACACATTCCGCAATTTCATCAAGTGTCATTTTCCCTTTTTTTATCAATCTTTCTGCGGTTTCTCTTGCGTTGTTTAATGCCGCTTCATTCCTCATGTCTTCCATGATTTTACACATGGTAGCAACTCCTTTCTCGTCTTGCTGATTTAATTTTTATATCTTCTCGCCCTAAAATAATCCGTAGTATCAGTTCTACACCCTCAAAATTATCTTCAAGGCAGACCGTCATAAAATCATCGTCCATATATCGAAGTAACTTCAGACGTTCTAAGTCCTGTTGATGTGTCTGCTCCTTACCGATACTGTTACACTCGGATTGTAAAGCACGACAAAAACGCCCTTAGCCATGAGTTCCTACCCACAGCTAAAGGCGCATCTGATATAGTTTCATTCAAAGCCAAGCGGCTTTCAAATCATTTGACAGCAAGAATAACCACACTCCAACGACCGTCATCAATTTGTCTCTGTTATCTGTTTTTTCATCACTTCCATGGCCGTTTCCAGTGCCTGAGGAATAGCCGACGGGTTCTTACCGCCTGCCTGCGCCATATTCGGACGTCCGCCTCCGCCTCCGCCAACAATTGAAGCTACTTCTTTAATCAAATTTCCGGCATGAGCGCCTTTCTTCATCGCTCCGTCTGTTGCCATGGCAATAATATTTGCTTTTCCATTTGCCTCACAGGCATATAAGAGGAAAGCCTCTCCTAATTTCTGTTTTGTCTCGTCTCCCAGCTCACGCATTCCGTTCATGTCAATATCATTTAACTGCTTTGCCAGAAGATGAATGCCATCTACTTCCACGGCTTCACTGAGCACATCCCCCGCCGCATCTTTGGCTATCTTTGCCTTAAGCTTATTATTTTCTTTCTGTAATTCTTTCAACTCCTCCTGTAGCGAGGTAACCTTTTTGAAAACTTCGCCCGGTGAAGATTTTAAATATTTTGCAACCTCATGTAATTCTTTCTCAACATCATTATAATACTTCATTAAGGCAGCTCCAGTCAGCGCCTCAATACGCCGTACGCCGGCTGCCACACCGCTTTCTGAAATAATCTTAAAAGAAGAAATATTCTGTGTGTTGCTGACATGCGTTCCACCGCAAAGCTCGGAACTAAAATCGCCCATCTGAACGACACGAACGACTTCGCCATACTTCTCGCCAAAAAGGGCCATGGCTCCTGTCTTTTTCGCCTCCTCAATAGACATCTCCTTTGTCTCTACCGAAAGTCCGGCAGCAATTTCACGATTGACAATCTCTTCTACTTTGGCAATCTCTTCCGCCGTCATCGGTGTAAAGTGCGTAAAATCAAAACGCAGTTTATTTTCATCGACCAGAGAACCTTTCTGCTCTACGTGCTCCCCAAGCACAAGACGCAGCGCTTTCTGCATCAGATGAGTAGCGCTATGGTTATTGGCGGTCAGATTTCTTTTCGCCTCATCTACCGTCAGCGTCGCTGTTTCACCTTTGCGGATTATTCCCTCTGCCATCCTGCCGACATGACCGATTTTTGAGCCCTGAAGCGCAATGACATCTTCTACGATAAATTTACCGCCCGCAGTCGTAATAATTCCATTGTCGGCAACTTGTCCACCCATAGTTGCATACATTGGCGTCTCGGCAACGAGTACCGTGCCCTCTTCTCCAGCTTTTAATTCCTCAACAATCGCATCCTTTGTCGTCAGTACCGTAATCTCCGATTCGTGCGTCAGACGGTCATAACCGACAAATTTACTTTCGATGGCAGCGTCAATCGACTGATAGATTGTTACGTCCGCCCCCATGTAGTTGGTCGTTTCTCGCGCTTCACGCGCTGTCTTCCTCTGGTTCTCCATCGCCTCATGGAAACCTTTTTCATCTACGGAAAATCCTCGCTCTTCCAAAATCTCAATCGTGAGGTCAATCGGAAATCCATAGGTATCATACAACTTAAATGTGTTTTCACCAGATAAAACCGTATTTCCCGATTTATCCAATTCTGCCATCTTTTCATTTAAAATGGAAAGACCCTGATCTATCGTCTTGTTAAAATTCTGTTCTTCCACCGTAATCATTTTTACAATGTATGTCTGCCGGTCTGCCAAATCCGGATATCCCGTATGTGATTCTGCGATAACAGTTTTGCTAAGCTCTCCCAAAAACTCTCCCTGAATGCCAAGCAGCCTGCCATGACGGGCCGCTCTCCGAAGCAGGCGGCGGAGTACATAACCACGCCCCTCATTCGATGGAGTAATGCCGTCTGAAACCATAAAAGTCACTGAGCGGATATGTTCGGTAATAACACGAATCGACATATCCTTTCTCTCTTCTTTCCCGTACTCTGTCTTTGGCAATTGACATACCTTGTCGCGAATGGCCTTAATCGTATCGACATCAAAAATGGAATCCACGTCCTGCATTGCCATTGCCAAACGCTCTAATCCCATTCCGGTATCAATATTTTTATTTTCTAATTCCGTATAATTTCCATTTCCATCATTCTCAAACTGTGTAAATACATTATTCCAGATTTCAACATAGCGGTCACACTCACAGCCAACGGTACAATCCGGTTTCCCGCAGCCGTACTTTTCACCGCGGTCATAATAGATTTCTGAACAAGGCCCGCAAGGTCCTGCCCCATGTTCCCAAAAATTGTCTTCCTTTCCGAAACGGAAAATACGCTCCGGCGCTATTCCGATATCGTTCTTCCAAATATCATACGCTTCGTCGTCTTCCTGATAGACGGACGGATACAGACGTTCTTCCGGAATTTCCAACACTTTAGTCAAAAATTCCCATGACCATGCAATTGCTTCTTTCTTAAAATAGTCTCCAAACGAAAAGTTGCCCAACATTTCAAAAAAAGTTCCATGTCTTGATGTCTTGCCGACATTTTCTATATCACCCGTGCGAATACATTTCTGACAGGTAGCCACCCGCTTACGCGGCGGAATTTCCTGTCCAGTAAAATATGGTTTTAACGGCGCCATGCCAGCGTTAATGAGCAGCAAACTTTTATCGTTTTGAGGTACAAGGGAAAAACTCGGCATCACCAGATGACCCTTGCTCTCAAAAAAATCCAAATACATTTTTCTTAATTCATTTAATCCATATGATTTCACGGTATATTGCCTCCTGCCTTTTCATCTAAAATACATAATAAAATGTTGGGGTTAATAAAGTACTCAGCCCCCATCAAACATCATGGTAACACAAACAAAACAAAAAAACCACTACTTTTCTGACGACGCAAGACGATTTACCCGTCTTTTTCTGAATCTTCCTGCAACAACAAAACACGTTTCTGCGCATATGCCGCAATCTCTCCGGCGGTATTTCTTCTCGCACCGATATCTTCCGGCGTAAAGGACGGCCCGACATGAATCCCGACTTCTCCCTGCGGAATCATCCAGCGCCCGATATTATCCAACTTATCCATCTGCAAAAAGACAGGCACAATGCATTGTTTCATACTTGAAATGCCAAGAAAACCTCCCTTTTTGAATTTGCGCATCTGAAGATTATGATAACTGCATTCCCCTTCTGGAAACAATACGAGATTACCTGCTTCCAATGCGCTTCTCATCGTCAATATGCTATGTTTCAACTCCTGCATCTCCTGCGCGCATCTATCTAAAGGCACACAAGCGATGGAACTTAAATATTTTCTCAACACCGGATATCGCCACAACTCCTTAGCAGCGACAAAACTAACCGTTTCCTCAATGGCCGCAATCAAAAAGACAACGTCAAAGAAACAGCGGTGATTAGACACGAGAAGAAACTTCTTATGTTTTGGTAGATTCTCGCACCCATATGTGTTTAATGTGATTTTTGCCGAACGGACAATCTTATTACATATCTTTTTACAAATGGAAAAATTGTTATCCAAATCATCATTGAGACGCCGATAATTTTTCAGCATTTCAAACACAAGTCTGTAAAAGAGCCTGACCATACGCACGATATCTTTAAATCTTTTCATAAGTCACCTCAACTTTACTATCCCCGTATCTGTCCGTCTCCCATAATAATATATTTGGTCGTCGTCAGAGCCAGTAATCCCATCGGCCCCCTTGCATGGAGTTTCTGGGTACTAATTCCAATTTCCGCACCAAACCCGAACTCAAATCCGTCGGTAAAACGTGTGGAAGCATTGACATAAACGGCAGCGGCGTCTATCTCATTCAGAAAAGTCATCGCGTTGTGGTAATCGGAAGTTACAATGGCCTCCGAATGACCGGTATTATAATGATTTATATGCTCGATTGCCTCCTCCAGTGAATCAACTACTTTCACCGATATAACGGCATCCAGATATTCCTTTCCAAAGTCTTCCTCTGTAGCCTCTTTCATATTGCTATAGCATGCTCTGGCACGTTCATCGCCACGCAATTCCACCTGATGATTTTCTAATCGCTGCGCAATCAGAGGCAGTATCTTCTCTAATACGGCGCTGTGGATTACGAGTGATTCACAGGCGTTGCAGACGCCAAGCCGTTGTGTCTTTGCATTTTCAACAATATCCGCTGCCATCTCCCTGTCGGCAGTTTCATCGACGTAAACATGACAGTTTCCGGTACCGGTTTCAATGACCGGAACGGTACTCTTTTCCACGACAGTGCGAATCAGTCCGGCGCCGCCGCGCGGAATCAGGACATCCACGTATTCATTCATACGCATAAAACGCTCTGCCGTCTCATGCGAAGTATCCTCCAGTAATTGAATGCTGTCCATCGGCAGTTTACACGTATTCAGAGCTTCCCGAATCACTTTGACAATCGCTTTGTTCGAAGAAATAGCATCTTTTCCTCCCCGCAAAATAACGGCATTTCCCGTCTTAAAACACAACCCAAACGCATCCGCCGTAACATTTGGACGCGATTCGTAAATGATTCCGATTACGCCCAAAGGCACTCTCTTCTGACCAATCTGCATACCAAGCGGCGTTGTCTTCATGCTCAGTACTTCCCCAACAGGGTCTTCCAACGAAATAATCTGCCGAATCCCTTCTGCCATTCCCTCAATCCGTTCCTCCGTCAGCGTTAAGCGGTCGATGAGAGATTCTTTCATGCCGCCTAATCTAGCCCGTTCTACATCCTTTTTATTCGCCTCCAGCAGACTGTGCGCATTGGCAATGAGCGCCTGCGCCACGGCTTCCAATCCTACGTTTTTTTCTGTCACTCCCAAACGAAGCATCTCTCTGGACGCCGTTTTTGCATGTTCCCCTATTACAATCAGAGAATCTTCTCTCGTTTCCATATCCTACCTCCTATTGATTACAATACTTTGCGGGCGAATATCCCATTGCCCGCACGGTATCGACTTCACATACTGCACGTCAAAAGCAGCCATTACCGTCATATCAATATATTCCCCATATCTTGCCAGATAGCGGTCATAATACCCCCCGCCATAGCCAATGCGGTTTCTCTTATCATCATATGCCGCCCCCGGCATTAACAAAAAAATAAACATATCCTTTGCTTTCTTTTCCGGTGAAAAACATATGCCGCCTGCTGGTTCCCGTATCCCCTGATATCCCCGTATCAGAGAAGTTTCTTCTTTTACTTCATAAAATTCCATCGTTTTCTGCGCAGGTTCTGTCTTTGGCAGATACAACCTTTTCCCCATCGCCCAGCACCAACGGTGGAAGCTGTCTGTCAAGACCTCCGAGCGGAAAGAAGAATATGACAGGACATCCGTCGCTTTGCGAAAGGAGGGCAACTGCTCTAATTGAGCGGTAATATCCTCAGACCAGCGCTCCCGCAGCGAAGCTTCTATCCCATCCCGTCTCTTAAGCGCAATTTTACGCAACTGCTCTTTGTCCATTACGGCGTCCTCTTTTTCTGCAATTTGTGAATCGTTCCGTCAGGTTCCTGAATGGACGTATTCTCCAATGTCGCCCGCAGATTGTTGCGTACAGCCTGCACATACTCTGCCCGAAGCGCCGTCTGTTCCTCTTTCTCCTCCGGCGTCAGCGTACCCTCTTTTTTCTTTTTATACAATTCATTGATACGGTGTATCTTTTCTTCCGTCATCGTCTGCGCCTCCTAACGGTCCAAATAATTTTTCAAATGGAAATGTCTTGTTTTATGGGCGGTAAAGAGCGTTCCAATCTCCTCGCCCGCCAAAAGCTTATTCAGGTTTTCCATATCTTCACCATTGATGATTATCATATCCGCTCCGGCATCATTGGCAATCCCGGCCGCCCCCAGTTTGGAGCTCATCCCTCCGGTTCCCACATCCGACGTCGGCCCTTTCGCCATCTCCAGCATTTCGTCGGTAATCCGCTCCACCAGAGGTATTAACCTTGCATCTTTATTTCTATTTGGGTCATCGGTATACAATCCATCAATATCGCTGAGCAGTACAAGTAAATCGGCTTTTACAATCGCGGAAACAATCGCGGATAAGTAATCATTATCACCAAAATCAATTTCATCCGTTGCCACGGTATCGTTTTCATTGACAATCGGTATAACTCCCATGTTCAGCAATTCACGAAAAGTGTTCTGGGCATTATGACGACTCGTATCATTGGCGATTGTCACTTTTGTCATGAGAATCTGCGCCGTGTTCTGATTGTATTCAGAAAATAATTTCTGATACACCGTCATCAGGCGAATCTGCCCTACCGCCGCACAAGCCTGTTTCATGGAGCGCTCCTGCGGACGCTCTTTAAGGCTCAGCGCCTTTCTTCCCACGCCAATTGCACCCGAGGAAACAACAACGATTTCTTTCCCCTGATTATGTAAGTCCGTCAATATCCTTACAAATTTTTCCATCTTAACCAAATCCAGTGCTCCCGTCTCCTCATGTGTCAGCGTAGACGTTCCCACTTTAAAGACGATTCTCTTCTTATCCTTTATCTGTAACCGCATGCGAATCTCCCTTCTGCGCCTGTATTTTCTCCTGTATTTTTATGGCAACCCGCAATCCGTCCATAGCCGCAGACATAATTCCGCCGGCATAGCCGGCCCCCTCGCCGCACGGATATATCCGTTTCCACGTCAGGCTCTCTAAATTTTCATCCCTCTCAATACGAATCGGAGAGGAAGTGCGTGATTCTAAACCAAGGAGCAAAGTATCCCCGTCATCAAAACCGGCAATCCTCTGCGCAAATTGCTCCATTCCCTCTATCATACCATTAACAATGGATTTTGGCAACGCCTCCCGCAAATTCGCAAAACTCCATCTTCCTTTCACACACGGCTGTACCTTTCCGAGCAATGACGTTTTTTGATTGATAACAAAATCTTCATATCTTTGTACCGGTATCCTGCCCTCGCATAACGCATACATCTTCCTTTCACAGCGTCTCTGAAATTCCACTCCTGCTAACGGATGTTCACTCCCGAAATCTTCCGGTGAAACCGTAACAACAATGGCGCTGTTGGCATATCCGGAATCCCGTTTGGCATTGCTCATCCCGTTGACGACAAGCGCCCCCTGCTCTGACGAGGCGTTGACAACATATCCTCCGGGACACATACAGAACGAATACACTCCCCGCCCGTCGGCTGCCTTTGCCGTCAGTTGATAGGAGGAGGCCGGAAGCATACTGTCTACTGTACCATATTGAGACTTATCCAAATCGCTCTGGCAATGCTCTACCCGCGCGCCCACAGCAAATGCTTTCTGCGAAATCAAAAATTCCTTTTCCAAAAGAAGAGAAAAAGTATCTCTCGCACTGTGACCTATCGCCAGCACAAGACGGTCTGCCGGAAGAAAGCTTTCGTCTCCCCCGCGGGCGGTTACAATACCTGTCAGCCTGCCGTCTTTCCTCTTAATATCCGACATGCGGGTATGAAAGAGAAATGTACATCCCAGTCTTTCCATTTCCGTTCTCATCGCTATCATAATTCGTTGTAATACATCCGTGCCAATGTGGGGTCTGGCGTCGTATAAAATATTTTCGTCTGCGCCAAACCGCACGAAGCTCTCAAGAATAAACCGCTTCTTACCTGTTTTGTCCTTTACTCCGGTATTCAGTTTCCCATCGGAAAACGTACCTGCGCCCCCCTCCCCAAAAGACACGTTTGACTCGCTGTTCAACACTCCCTCCCGCCAGAATCGCTCGACATCCCTGACACGCTCTTCCATCGGCGCCCCTCTCTCAATCAGAAGTGGTCGCAAACCGCATAAGCTCAAATAGTAGGCACAAAAAAAACCCGCCGGGCCGGCTCCGACAATGACTACTTTTTCCTCATCCGGCAGCGGATGTATCTTATTCCATAACGAGGGTTCTTTCTCCACACGCGAAAGCCTTGTATTTTTGCGATTCCGTTTCCAGATACGCTCTTCTCCGGCTACGGAAAAACGAACGGTGTAAGTAACAAAAATATCCGGTTTCTTGCGTGCGTCTATACTCTTTTTCACAATCTCGAGCCCGATGATTTCCTCTTCCTCTAAATGCAGCGTATGTGCCGCTTTTCGAATCAGGTTTTCCCTTGTCTCCTCGCGATATGGTAATTTGCACTGTGTCAACTGTAACATACTTTCCTCCGTTTCCATTCGCAATATGTTCTCTCTCCTATGTCAGCCGCCGCTCTATTTCCTCCGCCGCCAGTATAGCGGTAGCCCATGCAAAATGCAGATTGTAGCCGCCGCATTTACCATCCACATCCAGCAGTTCCCCCAGAACAAACAGATTGGGGATTTCTTTTGCCTCCATCGTATCCGAAGCAATCTGCTCCACGTCCACACCTCCGGCAGCAACTTGTGCCCGCTCCAAACCAAACGTACCCGCCACCTCAAAGCGAAAATGCCTGAGACGAGTGTTTTCTCCCCTCAGAACAGGAATCCATTTTTCTGGTATCAAACCCTGTATGCCTTTCTCTTGCACCCACCGCAGTAATTCCCTGTCCGACAGGTTGGGAACAAAATCAATTTCTCCACATACTCTCCTGCCTTGCCCTAAAGCCGTGGCCGCCAACCGGCACAATTGAAAAACAGGAATGCCCGACACGCCATTTTTTACTATCTGAATCTCCCCTGTCTCTCTGCCGCACAATTCATTTTCTACAAAAAGGGAAAAAGTTCCCTGTATACGTGTTCCCGCCACCTGTTTCCAAAACTTTCCGCGGCTGCAAAGTCCGGTCAGTCCGGCATAAATATCACTGACATGAAGCCGCAGCCGTTTTGCCAGTTCATATCCGCTTTCATCACCGCCCGTTTCCCTGCCGGCAGCGCTTCCCGTCGCCATAACAAGCATCCGGCAGCCTGCTTTTCCCTTATTGGTAACGACTTCAAAATAATCCCCCTGTCTATTTACCTCTTCCACAAAACAATCCAACTCAATGTCAATACTGCCGTTTCCGCACGCCTCTTCCAAAGCGCGGACAACCGTACCCGCCTGATTGGTGTGCGGATACACATACCCGTCCCGCTGTCGGTGGAGAACACCAAAATCCGCAAATAATTCCACGACATGTTCGGGCGTTACACGCTGCAAGATTGGAGATAACCATTCCTTATCACCATAGTAACAATCCGTTGACATATGTAAATTGGTAAAATTGCAGCGCCCGTTTCCCGTTGCCGAAAGTTTTTTACCAATTCTGTTATTCTTCTCCAATATAGCAATCCGAACTTTCGAAGAATACTTTTTTGAGATAATGCCCTGTGCCAATATACCGGCGCATAGCAGTCCGGAAGCTCCGGCTCCTACTATTATCACATCACTGTATGTTCTCATTCTCTCTCCTTAACATCTTTTGTCTATTTCTCATTATACCTTAACTCGAGAAGTTTTCAAGAATAGAATAGAGTTCTTTTTCATTTTTTATGACAAGACCTTTGCGCAGAGACTTGCAATCTTCCTCTGTGAGATTTTCTTCCTGTATGCCTGTTTTTTCGTATAGTTCCCTGCCATCCCTGCTATAAATTGCCACCTCGCCATCTAACAGTTTCAGCTTAAATCCCTCCTGTTTTTTCACCGAATAAGTGTTGCGGACAACAATCTGTTCTCCGGAAAAGGCCTGCAAGGATATGTTAATCAATCCATCCTGCTCTTCCTTTTTTGACATCGTCGCCAATTCTTCTACCAGATGGTCTTCCAACTGGCCGCGATTCATCCCAATATACTCGGGAGGCATTATTGTCTCTTCCCTTGTCGTCTTCTTTGTTTCCCGATTATACTTTTCCACGACATATTTCGTAGTCTGGGAAATTGTCTGTTCTTTTTTTATTCCGGTCTGTGTACTCTCCCGAACAGGCGTATCGTTTTCCTGCTCCCCGTTTCTTTCTGAGTAACGGTAACTGGCATAACACATAAGAGAGAGTGCTAAAAAACCAACAAAAAAGCTGCATATCACACCATATCTGCGTTTCATACTTACCTCCATTACGGATACTTTTTCTATAAGTATTGTCCTTTTGCAGCCATTTATACAAAGACAAAAGGGGCGACTATATCGTCTGCCCCTTAATATTTTCTATATGATTAGGAAAAACTTAATTCATCACGCGTCCAATCTTGACCGGATGACGGTAATAAGCTGTGCTGATTTTAATACCATCTCTCGGGTTACTTGCATGGATTACCATACCGCCGCCGATATACATGGCAACATGGTTGATTCGGCTTCCGTTACTATAGAAGAACAAATCTCCCGGTTTTGGAGAAGAAACCGTCCTTGTGCATCCCGCCTGCGCCGCTGCATTATGCGGCAGGGAATGACCGTATTTGGCATACAAACTCATCGTAAATCCAGAGCAGTCTGTTCCGCTCGTTAAGCTTGCGCCTCCCCATACATAACGATTGCCCAAAAACTGTTTCGCATATTCTACAATAGAAGCCTGACTCGAGGATACGCCGTTCGACGCTTTCACTGTGCTTACTTTTGCTGCGCGTTTCAACGTATACTGCTCTTTTACAAACTCTTTTGCCACAAAGGCATAATCATCATCCACATAAATACAGATAAAATCTTTTAACGACTGCTGCATTCCTTCATAGCCGCCGGCTCTTTCGATTGCTTCATTGGAAATCTTTTGTTTCTTTACTATTTTTTTCACATAATCCAAAGTAACATCTTTTTCCTTAATTGTAAACTCTTCCCCCTCTGACACTACCGAATAAATCGGCGCTGTCGTAGATGGAAGGGCCCGTACGCGAAGAGAATCCGTCTGAATTTCCACACATTCCCTGCCTACTTTCTGCGCCAGAGCTTCCGCCTTGGCATCGGTTGTCATATAA
This sequence comes from uncultured Eubacterium sp., assembly GCA_948579355.1. GTDB lineage: Bacteria > Bacillota > Clostridia > Lachnospirales > Lachnospiraceae > Eubacterium_F. The sequence goes on from CAPAOV010000018.1 coordinate 33,012, forward strand.
GAAGCTTTTACATATCCTTTTACTTTGCCCGATACGATTTTAGCCCATCCCTTTTTGATGGAATAAATATGACATCCGGCATTTTTCGTCATTTTACCAACAATTTTACCGCTCTCCGATGGCTTTTTGCGCACATTCAGATACGTGTCTACCTTATTCGCAATACCTAAACGGTCGTAATTCAAATTTAACTGTACGTGAGTATCCGTTTCCTGTTCCGGCTGTGACGCCGCTGTTGGTGCAGCCTCTGCTCCGGCGGCCGCCGCTGCTTCTTTTTCCGGCTGCAGCGTTCCTTTTGCCATATTATTGCAATACTGTTCTAAAAGAACACTGGCCCCCTCCACTTGCTCTTCAACTGCTACCGCCTCTGCTCCGGCAGTAATTTCCAGCATTAATCCCATAATAATTACAAGTGCACCTAGCTTCTTCCCTTTGTTCATCATATTCCTACCTTCTTCTTTAACAAAATTGTTACAAAATTGTTACATTTGTTAAGAATTATAGCAACATTTTCTTCATCTGTCAACCATTCTTTCTATCCAATCATTTCCTGAATTTCTTCCAGCTCCATACGAACCATCAAAAAGATTTCGATTAGACGCGGATTAAAGATACCGCATTTGCCATCTACAATCATGTCAAACGCCTCTTCTTTACTGTACGCCGGTTTATAAATGCGCTCGCTAATCAGAGCATCATACGCGTCCGCAAGACCAACTACCTGTGCTGAAATCGGTATCTCATCCTTTTTTAAGCCAATCGGATAACCCTCTCCGTCAAACCGCTCGTGATGATACATACATACTTCTGCGCAGCATTGGAAAAGAGAATAATCTTCATCTTCCTCCGACATTGTCTTTAAGACATGCTCAAAAATATGACGGCCCTTTCTCGTGTGATTATTGACAATTTGAATTTCATCAAAAGTAAGCCGGCTCGGTTTTTGTAAAATCCGGTCGGGTACTGCTATTTTTCCCATGTCGTGGAGCATGGCGGCGAACGCAATTTCCTCGCACCGTTTCTCTGTCAGATGATATTCCGGACAATATTGCATTACTTTTTCCAATAATACCTCGGTAAGACGACGTACCTTTTCACAATGATGCTCTGCCGAAAAATCTCTGTTTTCAATAATTGAAATCATGTATTCAATCAATAATTCATTTCCTTTGGCCATATTGGTTCATCTCCTTATCGCATGATTGGATTTACTTTACTGTCCATTTTCACAAATTCAACGTTATTCATCGTATCTTTTACTGAATATAGCTCTGCGTTCATATAGATAAGTGTTCCCGGGTATGCTACTCCGGTCACTTTGACTCTGGCGCCCTTTTGTTTCATCAGTCTCAGCATATGCTCTTCCCTTTCTTTTAAAAGCTCTTTCTTTTGATTTTTTTGGGAATAAATCGCCTTTGTCAGCCGGCCGATAAGGGCGGACGCTTTCTCATCCCGCTCTTTCTGCTCCATAAATCGATTTAATGCTATTTCGCATGTTTTCATCTCTGCTTCCACTTTATCAATCTTTTTCCCGAGTTCCTGATAGGACGTCATATCTTCTTTATCAATACCGACTTCCAGTACCGTCTTTATCTCAGCGATATTTCCAAGTTTATGACAGGTAATGCCGTTCTTGGCACATGTGTAGCCGCCGATAATTACTCCTTTGCGGCCCTCAACCAGAAGATGCCCCTCCGTGCGCAGTTGGCAGTTTAGCAAATAACTTGCCTGCACATCCCCTTTGGAGCGCAGCGTCACCGTCTCAAAAAACTGTCCCGTAATGCATCCCTCTGCGGATATCTCGGCAACTCCCTGACCCTGACAGCCTTTGCGGATAACGACATCTTTGCCGGCCGATATATGGCAGCCCTCGCAATGCCCGTCAATAACTATGTTTCCGGTAGCCGTTACGGAAAAACCTGCTTCCACATTGCCCATAATATTAACGTCGCCGTTAAAATTAATATTGCCTGTGGAGGCGTCTACATTGCCGGATACCGTGTAGAGGTTGCGGATATTTATTTTCCCGTCTAATTCATCCAGCTCAATAATCCCATCCATCTGGGAATAGTACTTCTTTTTATCTTCGGAAACGGAGAAGCCCTGTCCACGCAGCGGAGCCAGTTCTTTCCCCTTTTTCGGTGAAATCAGTTTACCCGTCACATCATAGCCAAACATGCCGACGGTAGCCGGCTTATATTCCGCTATCAGTTTGTCCTTTTCCACGGATTCAAACAACGTCATATTTTTGTAATCCACGGAGCCGTCCTCCAATACCCGCGGCTTCCTGTCAAGCTTCTTGCGGAAATAATAGGTAAATTCGCCGTTTTCCCCATTTACCGCCTCTTTCCCCTCAGCAATAACTACCGGTTTATCATAAACTTTATTATCGAGCATTGCTTTAATCCGGTTGCGCGAGATTCCCTGCTTGACGTCCCGATTCTTCAACAACAAAATGATATCGGACACTTCTAACTTATCCAGCTTCTTTCTCAATATATCTTTGACCTGTGAAAAGTCAAGAGAAACAGACATCCTGTCTTCTGCAATCACAATACAGGAGTCAAGCGCCATATCAAGCGTTTCATCGGTCTCTTTGGTCTTGTCCGTCTCTTCAATATCTTCTAAAACCTCATCCGTCTCTGCTACATCCGCCTGCTTTTCTATGTAAACTGTCTTCTTCTCACTCTGTTCTGCTTTCTTTTCCTGCCTTACGTTCTCTTCATCCTCATCAGCGCTCTCGCTTAACAAAGTATTCTGCAGCGCCTGCGACACCGCTTCAGTCAACACAGCCCCTTCATTTTGTATGCGCTTGCGAATCTCTTCCATTTCTTCCGGTTCATAGTATAGCTTTGCATATGGGGAAACATCCAGTCCCTCCACTACGCCTTTCCGTATCACTTCCATTTGACGCGGGGTAAACTCCGGATTGGCAAACTGCGAGACATCCACCCCCTGCTCCAGACCGTAGCGGATTTCCCTCATCTGGAACCAGTTATATTCCTGTTTCGCATATTTTGAGACATCAAGATTCTCTTTTAGGCCTGTAATAATTTCCTGTAACTGGACTCCGTGAAACTCAATTTTCAAATACGGCGCCAGATTGACACCGCTTTCAAAAGCATTATTTATCTGCATGAGCTGTTCCGCATTATATCCCTGTTTTAAGTATCCGATAATATCATTTTGCAGCTTTATTCCCCGATGAATCTCCGTCAGTACTTTGCCGGTATAGCCCTTTTCGGCATAAGGAACCAAATTCACATTATCCAGAAGTCCCTTGCGGAGAGCACACATCGTAGGATGTTTATACTTCGGACTAGCATAACAGGATACATCCAGCTTATCCTCCAATCCAAGACGAATCTCTTTCATTTGAAACCAGTCATAATCCGTCGTCGCATATTGGGAAACATCAATGCCATGCATCAGTCCCTTGCGTATCTCCCTCATCTGCGGCGCTAAGAAAGCCGTATTTTTATATTGGGAAATATCAATTCCATCTTTTAATCCGAGGCGAATCTCATTGCACTGCAGCCAGTCGAACCCCTTTTCCAAGTAAGCATTCATGTCAAATCCGGTCTCCATCGAGACGCGGACTTCCTCCATCTCCATCCAGCTTTTCTTGGAATCGAGATAGGCAGAGACGTCAATTCCACTCTCTAATCCTATACGAATCTGTTCCAATTGCAACACATCCAAAGAAAGGCGGCGATATTTCTCAACATCGCCGCCTGCTTTTTTGCATAACAATAACTCCTTCTCATAATTCTTCTGTTTTATTTCCGAATCTATCTCATGTCTTTTCATACCATCAATCCCCTCTGAGACGCACACAATGATACTTAAATTATACCGAATGATGGTAACTTTTGTCAACCAAAACAGACGATTTCCCCACAACAATCACTTAATAATTTTTGCCAATATACGGGTATCGTACCGTATTTCATCCGGTATGCCGCTCCCAACGAAAAATAAATTGTTTTTTTATTTCCGGAAGTGTTTCGCCGCCCCTCGCAAAACTCGCTGTCTGCTGTCGTTTTCCCTGACTTTTGCAGCGTTACCGCTCGCCGGTTCTTATACCCCACCTTTTGTTACTAATTACTGCGGGTGGCACCAAAGGTGCCGCTTCGGGGAAAGAGGATACCAAAAACAAATATATTTATTTTGGGTATCCTCTTTCCCCGAACAGATGCTTCGCATCTGCCCGCAGTAGGAACGTAATCGTTCCGGTGGGGCATTAGAACCGCTGCGTAGCGGTTTAGTGCAAACGCGCTGTCAAAAGTCAGGGAACGACAACAGACATCTCAGACAATGCTCGGGCGGCGCTCCGGAAATAAAAGAAACAATAATTTTTCGGGGAGCGATACAAGGATAAAATACGGTACGATACCCTTTTATAAATAATTACCCTGTCGTTATATAATAATGCAGACAAGTCCGCCGTTTGAATCGTTCACCACTTTTTGTATGGTATCCTGAAGTTTTACCTGACTTTCTTCGGTCAGGCGGTTTACTTTTGAATTGATTCCCTCTTCTACTAATTGCCGTATCGTCTTGCCAAATATATTCGTATCAAAAATACCGTCCGGATTCTCCCTGCCGTTCTGGCTGATATAATGTATCAAATCCTGCGCCTGCTCTTCACTTCCGACAATCGGTGCGATTTCCGTCTCTATATTCGCCTGTATCAGATGAAGCGAAGGACAGCTTGCTTTAATTTTTACCCCATACTTATTTCCGTGCCGAATCAGTTCCGGATCGGCAATCTGGATTTCTTTCTCTTCCGGCGGTACAATACCATACCCCTTTCCTTTCACCTGACTGCATGCCATCGCGATTGATTCATACTCATTTTTTTTGCTGGATAATTCGCGCAGTGTGGCAATCAAATCAAATTCACCCTCTATCGTCGTTCCCACCATCTCGCTAAGAATTTCATAATAATAACTGTCTTCAAAATCCAGCACTAAATTCACGATTCCATTTTCCATCTGCTTATCCCTTATGTATATCTCTTTCAGGTAGGGCGCTTCCCATGCAACCGACTCCTGCGAAACATCGCGCATCGTCCGTATTTTCGATAAAACTTCCCTGCACTGTGCAACCAAATCCTGTTTTAACCAATTATCCATTGTCAAAAACTCCACCCATTTTGGCACTAAGAAATTAATGCGGGTAATCGGAAAATCTGCCAACAACTGTTCCATAATGGAAAATGCCTCCTCGCGATTCATATTTCTGCAATTTACCGGTACAACCGTCTTCCCAAATTTCTGCTCCATCTGCTGTTTCCGAAGCATTGTTTCCTCCGAAGCCGGATTTACCGTATTGAGAAGAATAATATATGGTTTGCCGACTTTATTGCATTCATTAACGGTTTGCTGCAATGCCTCCTCAAAATTTTCTGCCGCAATATCACCAAACGAGCCGTCCGTCGTAATAATAATACCGATATTAGAATGTTCACGGATAACCTTTTCCGTTCCCATCGCCGCCGCTCTGGAAAATGGCATTTCTTCTTCCGACCACGGCGTCTTTACCATTCTCATCTTCTCTCCCTCGGCAAAACCGGTTGCTTCCGGTACAAGAAAACCGACGCAATCGACCAGACGGATTTTGGCAATTTCCTGTCCGGAAAAATGAATGGTTACGGCATCTTTCGGAACAAATTTGGGCTCTGTCGTCATTATCGTCTTGCCATCTGCGGACTGTGGCAGTTCGTCAATCGTACGCTCCTTTTCATTATCATCCTTCATCTCCGGCAACACGACAAGCTCCATAAACCGTTTGATAAAGGTGGATTTTCCGGTTCGCACCGGCCCTACAACACCGAGATAAATCTCGCCTCCGGTGCGTTTTCCCATATCCTGATATACATTATATTTGTCCATAAAAAAATCCCCCTTGCTATAGTGGAGGCACATTTGCATCTGCCTTACTGCTACACTATATGCAGGAGGGATTTAAAATATTCAATCAAATACCGGTACCGGCTATTCTTTTAATTTTGCATTATTCTTTAGGACTTCTAAAATTTTCTTCGCTTTTAAATTAAAGGAAATAAAATCTTCCAATGTCTGCGCACCTTTGTAATATTCATCAAACGACTTGCGGTAAGCATCCTCGTCCTGACCGGACTGGGAGCAGGCAACTTTGATTTCTTCCTTGATGTCCTTATCCGAAATCTCGATTTCTTCCTGTTGGGCAATGGCCTCGACTGCCAAAATCTGTTTTAACTGATTTTCCACCGCATCTTTCAGATAGCTTTCTTTGTCCATATTATACATGGCAAGCATATCTTCTACTTTCATGCCGCTCTGCTTAGCTTGCAGTTCCAAATCATTACTTATGATGGTTTTCCATCTTTCTTTCAGCGCTTCCGGCGACTCTTTCAGTTTAACATCTTTCATTAAAGTCTCAAATGCGGTATAGCCGGCATTGGTTTTCTTCGTCTCCACCAGTTTCTTTTTCGTATTCTCTTTGTATTCGGCAACCGTCTTATACTCGGTATTCTTGGCAACAAAAGCGTCGTCAAACGTTGCTTCCTTGGAAATATAGTTTAATTTCAGGGTAAAAACAACGTTTTGGCCGGCAAGCGACTTCTCGTGATAATCTTTCGGGAACTTCATCTTCGCATTCTTTTTCTCCCCAACTTTCATACCGATAATCGCATCGTCAAATCCCTCTATCATGTTCGAACTGCCAAGGGTAATCGTCTGGTCTTCCGCCGTTCCGCCATCGAATTTTTTGCCGTCCTTTTTACCGGAATAGTCAATATTAACCGTATCGCCTTTCTTACAGGTTCCCTTTTTCACCTGAAGCTTATTTTTGTCGAGCAATTCCTGTATCGATTCCTGCACTTCTTCGTCCTTGACGGTACAGTCTACTTCAACGCCTTTATAATCATTCATTGAGACGCACTCAACCGGATTATAGTCAAGTTTATCTTTCCCCACCATCAATTCTTTCACACTTACTTTATCCGGAAAAGAACATCCGGATACTACAGTTGTCAGTGCCAGTGCTAACGCTATGGCCTTATATCCTCTTTTCAACTTCGTAATCCTCCTTAAAAAGTAAAGTTTATATTATATCCTGTTAATTATAGCACACTACGCAAAAAATAAAAAGTGATTTTTTGGTGTCTTGTCCGCAAGCCGCCACAATAACGTTTCCTTTCTGCTAACCAAAAAATAACCCCAGCATACTCCACGATTCCATAATCTGCCAGAAAAACAAAGCAACGGACAGAATCAGGCAGCCTACCGCTCTCCACCAACAGTCTTTTTCAATATAACGAATAAACAAATACAAAAAGACAATTCCCCCAATCGCTCTCATTCATTTGTTCCTCCTGCCTCTTTATCCGCTTGTCTGACAATTACAGATTTTTAATCTTGAACTCCCGTTCCGCCGCACGCCGCTGGTCTTTTTTGGCAATGTCCTGCCGCTTATCGTATAATTTTTTACCTTTTGCCAAACCTATTTCAACTTTAACAAGGCTTCCCTTAAAATATACGCTCAACGGCACTAACGTAAACCCCTTTTGATTTATTTTCCCTATCAGTTTGCGTATCTCGCTCTTGTGCAGCAAAAGTTTGCGCACACGCAGAGAATCTCTGTTAAAAATATTTCCTTTTTCATACGGACTGATATGCATGCCATAAATCTGCACTTCATTATTCTTATCGATACGGACAAACGCTTCCTTAATACTGCAATGCCCCTGACGGATGGATTTTACTTCCGTTCCGAACAGTTCAATGCCGGCCTCATATTTTTCCTCAATAAAGTAGTCATGCCATGCCTTTTTATTGCTGGCAATCAATTTTCTCGTATCTTGTCCCATAGCTCCTCCAAATCCCTCTATTGTTCAGTCACTTCGTTCATCATAACAAAATCAATCGTTCTCGTCAACTTGTCGACACGCACAACTTGAACCTGAACATTCTGTCCCATCCGGTAGATTCTGCCGCTGTCATGCCCTCTCACACAATACTTTTCTTCCTCAAAATCGTAGCGGTCGTCTGTCATATCCGCCAGCCGTACCATCCCCTCCACGGTATTCGGCAGTTCCACATAGACGCCCCACGAGGTGACGCCGCTGACAATTCCGGAAAAACAGCAGCCGATATAATCTTCCATATATTCGGCTTTCTTTAACTTCTCCACTTCCCGCTCCGCCTCGTCTGCCAGCCGCTCGCAGTCGCTGCACGATTTTGCCCTTGCCGGCAGCAACTCCGCATAGTGGGCATAGCGTTTATCAGTTATGCCATAGCGCAAATTCTCTTTGATAATACGGTGTATCTGCAAATCCGGATAGCGTCGGATTGGCGACGTAAAATGGCAGTAATACTGTGTCGCCAGACCAAAATGCCCACTATTTACCGTCGAATACTGCGCCCGCTTCATTGCACGCAGCGTCAGACGGCTAAGAAAAGCTTCCTCCTGCGTCCCCTCAATTTCTTCAATCAGTTTTTGGATTTCGTGAGGGTGGACTTCTTCTTTTCCAACTTTTATATGATGTCCAAAGCCTGCTGTCATCCGCGCCAAATCTTGAATTTTTTCTAATTCCGGATAATCGTGCGTCCGGTACAAAAAAGGAATATCCAGCCAAAAATATTCTTCCGCCACGGTCTGATTGGCAGCCAGCATAAATTCCTCTATTATCTTTGTCGCAATGTTGCGCTCATACGGACGGATATCTGTGGGATGTCCGTTCTCATCTAGCAGTATCTTACATTCCGGAAAATCAAAATCAATGGAGCCCTTTGCTTTGCGGTTTCTACGCAGTAAAAGCGCCAATTCCTCCATCGTCTCAAACATCGGAATCAGGGTTTGATATCTCTCACATGTCTCTGGTTTATGGTTGCTCAGAATATCGTTGACATCTTTATAACTCATTCGCTCCGTCACATTTACAAGCGTCTCGGCAATGCGATGTGAAACTATCTGCCCTTTTTCATTCATCGTCATAAAACAACTGAGCGCCAACCTGTCTTCTCCCTTATTCAACGAGCAAATACCATTAGATAACTTGTGCGGCAGCATGGGAATAACCCGGTCTGCCAGATATACGCTTGTCCCGCGGCGGACGGCTTCTCTGTCGAGCGCGGAGTTCTCCGTCACATAGTGCGACACATCCGCAATGTGAACCCCCAGTTCATATCCGCCGTCCGCTCTTTTCTCTATCGTGATGGCGTCATCCAAATCTTTGGCATCCTCGCCGTCAATCGTAACCGTATCCATATGCCGGATATCAACCCGTCCGGCAAATTCCGATGAAGCGACACAATCCGGAACACCGGATACCTGACTCATTACCGAATCCGAAAACTCTTCCGGCAAACCGAAACTCTTTACAACGGACAGAATATCAACCCCCGGAGCATTGCGGTGTCCGAGAATTTGTATAACGTGCCCCTCCGGACTCTTTTGCCCGCCGCCATAATCCGTCAGCCTGACAACGACTTTGTGTCCGTCGACAGCTCCCAGCGTGGCGCCTTTGGGAATATAAATATCCGACTTAAACTTGCCGTTATCCGGTAATACAAATGTCACGTTTCCGTTTTTGGAAAACGTGCCGACTACCGTTTCCACAGCACGCCGGATAACCTGAATGATTTCCCCCTCCTGACGTCTGCCCGCTTTCACGGACTGTGCCGTCTTCCGCACTTTGACGATATCGCCGTGAAAGGCATTTCCACAGGCGTGCTCCGGAATGAAAATATCTTCCGCAAGACTTTCTGCACGAACAAAGCCGAACCCTCTCTGTGTGGCCATAAATTCTCCCACGACGATATTTTCTTCCGGCAGGCAAATCAGTCCGCGCTTATCCAGTGCGATTTTCCCTCCGGCAATTAATTCGTCCAGTATATCGTGAAATTCTCCCCGTTCTTTTTTGGGAACACCTAGCAGAACTGCCATTTCCTTTATTTTAATGGGATGGTATTCGCTATCCTCTACAAAAGATAAAATCATCTTCTGCCTTTCTTTCCTTATCTCTTCCTGCATGACACCCTCCTTTGAAAAGTATTGCCTTTCGCACAAAATGGAAAGCACCCCTTTTCATATCGGAAAGGAGTGCTTATCATCGTCATCTTATGTTATTCGATTGATTTAATCCAGCCAGCTTGTACAAAGAACAACGGAAAGTACAATAAATACTGCCGCCAATACTCTTGTCACTTTAATCATCATTCCCTGAGAAGAGCGTCCTTTGTTCTTTGACCAATAGGTGTCTGCTGCGCCGCCGATAGCACCCAGTCCAGATGTTTTACCTTCCTGCATCAGCACCACAATGATAAGCGCAATACACACAACAATATATAAAATCGTTGCAATCAGTTTTAACGTTGACATACCCATTTCATTAGTCCTCCTGTTTCTTATTCGTTAGGAAAGTAGGAATTTTAATGTCGTCCATACTTTCTCTGTTATTCGCAGCAGATGTTCTGCCGCTGTTCGGCGTCACATGTGCAATTCCACGGTTCACCACCGGTGGCTCCTCCTGAAGAGTGTTGCGGGACGGAGCCGGTTTTGATGTGGAAGCAGGCGCCTTTGACTGACTGTTAAAGCCATCTAAAAAACTCAACCCGCTCCTCTGCTTTGTGCGGTTACCATTCAGAAAACTACCTCTGCCAGCCCCTAGCTGGGAGCTGAATGAGCTGCCGGCCGAGGCATCACTCTCTTTTAAGCCGGTTGCAATGACGGTAATTTTAACGGTATCCGTGCAGCTTTCATCATACATGGCACCAAAGATTACATTCGCTTCATCCGATGCCAGTTCGCGCACATATGTAGCAGCTTCGTCCGCCTCAAACATGCTGACGTCACCGGAAAAGTTAATAATCACATGTGTTGCACCATCAATGGAAGTTTCCAGCAACGGACTGTTGATGGCCTCTTTGACGGCGTCAATACATTTCTCATCTCCGTATCCCTCTCCAATACCGATATGAGCGATTCCTTTGTCTTTCATAACCGTGTTGACATCCGCAAAATCAAGATTAATCACGGCCGGTGTATTTATCAAATCGGTAATTCCCTGTACACCCTGCTGCAATACCTCGTCAGCTTTGCGGAGTGCTTCCGGCATCGTCGTCCGCCGGTCACAAATAGCAAGTAATTTATCATTAGGGATAACAATCAATGTATCCACACTCTCTTTTAATTTGTCAATCCCGCTCAGGGCATTGTTCATACGGACTTTACCCTCAAACTTGAACGGTTTTGTCACAATACCAACAGTCAGTTTGCCCATATCTTTTGCAATCTGCGCCACAACCGGAGCTGCTCCGGTTCCGGTTCCACCGCCCATGCCGCATGTCACGAATACCATATCGGCATCTTTTACAATCTCTGCCAGTTCTTCGCGGTTTTCTTCCGCCGCCTTTTCTCCAATCTCAGGTTTTGCTCCGGCGCCCAGACCTTTTGTCAGTTTTTCACCGATTTGCAGGCACTCGGGAGCTTTACATCTTTTCAAAATCTGCTTGTCCGTATTGACGCAAGCAAAATTAACGCCCTTAATTCCCTCATCTATCATTCGGTTGACAGCATTGTTGCCGGCCCCACCAACACCGATTACCAGTATATTAGCCTGATCAACATCTGCTTCACTCGTCATAATTTCTAACACTATGGTTCCTCCTTCTATCATGAATAGAAACTTATGCACAGTCACATAATTATATAATACTTTTTTTTGAAAAAATAATCAAGTACTAATTTCGAAAATTGTCTTTCTTCTATTTACTTGGGCGTTTTTAATATGATATCTCCCCCCACCTGATGATTCCTCAAATCAAATGTGCCCTCCTGATTTTCTTTCTTTGAATTATTCTCCAAAACACTGGACAATGCCGAAATCTCCTCATCATAATTATCCTTTTTTCCAAGAAGTACCCGTATTTTCCCAATTGTCAAAATCGCATTGTCGTTCTCATCAAACTGTACTTTATCCCACTGAATCTTGTAGTGCTGAAACAGATTCGCCAGATTCATAATCTGTGTCAGCAGCTCCTCATCTTCCATCTGTACTTTCTCATATAGCGTAAATGTCGTCAGATTTTTCGTCTCAAACAAGGGAATATTGGCAGCCGCACGCTTCGTACTCTGTAGTACCATCCCGTCTTTGTCAAAATAAATGTATTGATTGCTGTAGGCAATGCCCGCCACAATCGTTTTTTCATATAATTTAATATGAATTTCATTCATATTCGGATAACTCACCTCATACTCGCGGACAAAGGGCAGATTTGGCGTGAGCGAACACTTATCCAGCAGCCAAAAACTCAGAACATTTCTCTGCAAAATATTACTTTGGAAACGCTCTGCCATATCTGTCTGACTATAATAAGTATTCCCCTCAATCGTAACCCGCTTCACCCGAAAAAAGAAAATGCAAAATAGCAAAACAAGCAAAAAGCCGATTATCACCCATAGTTTTTTATGTCTCTTCCTTGGTTCTTCCATTTCTAATCCTCATTTCTTTTCACACAAAATCCGATTTGAATCATATTTTCAACAATTGCCTCATATCCCCGGTAAATGTAATGTTCCTTATGAATATGACTGACTCCCTCCGCCATTGCCGCCGCAATAAGCAGCGCCGCACCGCTTCTCAAATCCGTTGCTGATACGTCGGCGCCATGTAAAAGAGTCACTCCTGTCACCTGTGCGCGATTGCTTACATAATCAATATTCGCCCCCATCTGCTGCAATTGGCTGACGACGCGGAAACGATTCTCAAATACCATCTCTTCCACATTGCTGACCCCATGCGCTTTTGACAGTACCGCCAGAAGCAACGACTGCCCGTCGGTAGGATATTCCGGATAAGGCCCTGTGCGGATATAGCGTATCGGACGGACGCTTCCCGTCTGCTTTACCGTGATGTGCTCGTTCCAAACTGAGCACTGGCAGCCCAATTTATCCAAAATCCACAATTCCTTGTTCAGGTATTGGGGAGAAATCTGAAAAGAAACTTCCCCGCCGCATCCGGCAACCATCATGGCATAAGTTAAAAAAGCGATTCTGTCTTCACTGAGTTTCCATGACACCCCATTTAACTTAGAAACTCCCTGAACGTGAATACATGTTGTTCCCTCTCCCTCGATTTTCGCTCCCATACGGCGCAGGAAGCAAACCAGTTCCACAATTTCCGGCTCACGGGCCGCATTATACAACGTCGTATCCCCCTCTGCCAGAGAAGCCGCCAGTATTGTATTTTCCGTGGCGCCTACGCTCGGAAACGGCAGCCGGATATCGCAGCCGCGCAGCCTGCCGTCGCAATGGCAGACAAGCCGCTCCTGTTCTTCCTCAATCGTTACTCCCATGGCCCGAAATGCCTGTAGATGAAAATCAATAGGCCTCTTTCCTATCGAACACCCTCCAGGATATGCAATTGTCACCTGTCCAAAGCGTGCCAAACAAGCTCCCATAAGCAAAACGGAAGCACGGATATCCCGTACTTTGTCCTGACAGATTTCCACTTTACCTACTCCGCTTGCATCTATGCTTAAACGTTGTTCTTCGTATGTGATTACTCCCCCAAGCGCTTCTATCACTTCCCACATAGCCCGCACATCGGATATATCGGGACATCCCTCAATGGATGTGCCGTCTTCTGTCAGAAGAGAAGCCGCCATAAGAGGCAGGACGGAATTTTTGGAGCCTTGTATCTTCAGTATGCCGGAAGCATGACTTCCACCATTTACTTCAATTGCCATCAAGTCACCAAAAGATATGTTTTCAACCTCATTGTATGCGTTCCGGCGCGCTATGTGCTTTTACATTTTGTAGAAATCCCCAGAACCAGCCCCATTTCCGCCATCAATATCATAATTGAGGTTCCACCATAACTGATAAAGGGCAATGGAATACCTGTAGATGGCATGGAATTAGTAACTACCGCAATATTAATGACAACCTGAGCCGCAATATGTATCATAACGCCGGTACATATCAAGCCGGAAAACAAATCCGGCGCCGTCATGGCTGATGTCAAAATACGCCACATGAGAAGAACAAACATGATAATAACAATTCCTGCCCCTACCATTCCCAATTCTTCACATATAATAGAAAATATCATATCATTGTGCGACTCCGGAATGAAGCCGAGTTTCTGCATACTGTCTCCCAGACCGGTCCCGAAAATGCCGCCGGAAGCAATGGCATACAATCCTTGTAAAACCTGATATCCTTTTGGATTCGTCTCCACATTCCGCCAAATATCAATTCGGTCAGAGCGGAACGCATCGCCAAACATTATGTACAGGCCGATGAGCATGACGCCAAAAAGAAAGACGGCGACATACCACCACTTTTTCTTCGCCGAGACAAAACACATGCCAAACCAGATAATGAAAATTACAATCGCCGTACTCAGGTTTTCCAAAGCAACCAGAATAGCCAAAAAACCGACCGGCAGTAATACCCGTATAATACCTATTAGCTTACTCATATCCCGCGGCCGCTTTTGTATGAAGTAGGCGGTAATTAAAATCACGACAATTTTCGTAAATTCGGAGGGTTGGAGCGAAATCGGCCCGATATACAACCATCGTTTGGCACCATTTAACTCTTTACCGACAAAAAGCACGGCTATCTGCAGGGCGACGGCTGTCAAATACAACGCCGTTATGAACTTGAGCCGGAACAATGGCAGACGTTTTAAGTAGACGCGATAATCAATTTTGGCAACAATAAACATCGCACATACGCCGGCCAGAACACCGATTGCCTGCTTTTTCAGAAAAAACGCCGAATCCCCGTGTTTTAATTGGGAAGTATAAGAACTGGCGCTGTAAATCATCAGCAGTCCGAAGCCAATCAGACATAATGTTATTAACAAAAGACTGTAGTCAAACGAACCCGTCTCTGCTTTCCTGACTTTTCTTCTTCGTTCTTCCACAGAATCCCCCCTGACTGTTACTGTTATAGACGATGCACATAATCTTTAAACATATTTCCTCTCTGTTCATAGGAAGCAAACATATCCCAGCTGGCGCACGCCGGTGACAAAAGCACGGCGTCTCCGGCTTCTGCCAATTCGGCAGCCCGCGTTACCGCTTCCTGCAGGCTGTCGGTAAATTCATAGGCACGGAACCCCTGACGGTCTGCCGCGCGGGCGATTTTTTCTGCCGTCTCCCCCAAAAGGATGAGAGATTTTACTTTTCCGTCAAAATGAGCAATCCAGTCATCAAACTCCGAATCTTTATCATAGCCGCCGCCAATCAGTATCGTAGGACGCACCATGGATTGTATTGCCTTAATAGCAGCATCCGGATTTGTCCCTTTCGAATCGTTATAATAGTCGACACCGGCAACACTTTTTACAAATTCAAGCCGATGTTCCACCGCTCGGAAATTTTTTACAACCTCTATAATTAAATCCATCGGCGCCCCGAGTCTGCGCGTAATCAAAATTGCCGCCATGATATTCTCACAGTTATGGTCTCCCGGTATGTTGCTCTCCGACATATTCATTAAAACTTCTCCGGTCATACCATCGACAATATCATGGTTTTCATTTTGGTATAAACCGTTTTCAATTTTCCTCCTGCTGCTGAAAAATTCTACCTCACAAGGGAGCGCCGCCGCCCGTTCCCGCAGCACTTCGTCTTCGTAATTGAGTACGCATAAATCGCTTTTCGTCTGATTCTCCGCAATTCGGAATTTTGTATCAATATAGCACTCCATCGTCTTGTGGCGGTTCAAATGGTCGGGGGTAATGTTTAAAATGGCGCTGACTTTCGGCCGGAACGTGTCGATTGTTTCCAATTGGAAACTGCTGATTTCCGCTACCGTAAAAGACGATTCTGTCGTCTGTTCCACCTCTTTTGTATAAGGACTGCCGATATTACCGACAACGAACGTCTGCTCCCGATACGCTTTCATAATTTCTCCCACCAAGGTCGTCGTCGTTGTCTTTCCATTCGTACCCGTGATGGCGGCAACCGTGCCTTTTTCATTGAGAAACGCCAATTCGATTTCGCCTATTATCGGTATCTGATGCTGTTTTAACTTTTCGGCCGGCGGGATATCCAACGGGACTCCCGGACTGAAAACAGCAAGCAATAATGTATCCAGTACATCATCGGGAATATCCCCCAGATAGACGGGAACCTTGTATTCACTCGTATCCAAATCTTCCCTGCCGTCATACAGACAGACGTGCGCTTGCATCTTCTCCAACAGCTCAAAAGCTGCCATACCGCTCTTGCCGAGCCCGACTACCATTACCTTTTTATTCTCTACTGTCATTTCCTGCCTATCCTTTCCACGGTATTTCTATAACGCCATAATTCCAACCAGACATAATAGCGCTGTTATAATACTGAATGCCGCTACTACCTGCGTCTCGGAATATCCGCATAATTCAAAATGATGATGTATCGGCGCCATCTTAAAAATTCTCTTTCCATGTGTGAGTTTGAAGTACCCTACCTGCAGGATTACGGAAATTACTTCTACCAGATATATTAATCCGACAATAACAATAAATAGCGGCATATGAAGAATAAGAGCTATCGCAGCCACAAATCCTCCCAGAGCGAGCGAACCGGTATCCCCCATAAATACTCGGGCCGGATATGTGTTAAAGAGAAGAAATCCCAATAAACTTCCCACTACCGCTCCGGTAATCGGCGTCATTTCCGGATTCACGGTGAGCGATACAATCGTGAAAAACGTCGCCACGATAACCGTGACGCCGGACGCCAGACCGTCCAGACCATCCGTAAAATTCACACCATTAACCGTTCCCAGTACGACAATAAAAACAAAAATAACAAAAAGCCACGGCGGCATGACAAAGCCAATACCGTCCACGAATGGTATTTTTATGGAAGTGTCTAACCCTGCCACCTGAAAATAGTAATAGATAAATACCCCTGTGACGATAAATTGCAAAGTCATTTTCTGCGAGGGGGTCAGTCCGAGCGAACGTTTCTTTACTACTTTTATATAGTCATCCAAAAAACCAATCAGACCAAATCCCAATGTCATAAACAACACGGGAATAATCTCTTTATACCGCCCCACATAAATTAGGGAAGTAAGTAAAATGCTTGCCAGAATAACCAGACCACCCATCGTCGGGGTACCGGTCTTTTTCAAATGTGATTCCGGGCCGTCTTCCCTCTCCGTCTGTCCAAATTTCAATTTTCGCAAAAAAGGAATCAAAATCGGGCAGAAAATGACGCTAATCAAAAACGAAATAATGACAGGCATCAACACGCTAATACTCAAATTCTCCATTCTTTACACCTCTTCTTATCTTATTAAGTACGTTTACGCACGTGTCTATTTTATACTATTACGAACTCTATCGCAAGTCTTTCTTAGTTCCCGCACAAATACGGCAGCAAATTGCTAAACAGCGTTGAGATGCCGGGCGCCGCTACCGTTCCCCCATAATACAGACCCTGTGGTTCATCAATGCGTATCAAAGCTATCACTTGCGGATTATCGACAGGTGCAAAACCGATTGTAGAAGCAATATATTTCCCGTTTCCACGAGGAAGTTTCTGACTGGTACCCGTCTTGGCCCCTACGGCATATCCGGCAACTCCGGCATTTTTTCCGGTTCCCTCAGAAACTACTTTGCCGAGCGCCTCGCGTATCAAATCCGATGTTTCTTTTGTAACAACCTGTTCCCCCTCTTCATAGGAAAAGCGCTTCATCTGCGTGCCGTCGGCGCTCACGGCGCTCACGGCAAAATGCGGCGTAATGCTCTTGCCACCATTAATCATTGTCGATGCGCAAGTCAACAGGCGAATCGGTGAAATCTGAAACGATTGCCCGAATGACATCGTCGCTAATTCCACTGCTTTTACATTACTCTGTTTATGAATAATGGTTCCTGCCTCTCCCGGCACGTCAACCCCCGTGCGGTTCATCAGTCCGAACTTCTTCATTTGCTTATAAAAATCCGCAACGCCGACTCTGGCCCCTACTTCGATAAAGACCGGATTGCAGGAATTCATAATTCCCTCCAAAAACGATTCACTGCCGTGTCCTGTCGTTTTATGACAGCGAATGCGCCTGTCTTCAACCATCTTATACCCCGGACAGTGAAAACGGTCTGTCATCTTTACAACACCTTTTTCCAACGCTGCCGCCGTCGTCAGTATTTTAAAGGTAGACCCCGGCTCATAGGTGTCCGAAACACACGGATTTCTCCACATGGCATTGCGCTTCTCCGTCTTCTGCTTTGCCGTCAGGCCCGTCATATCCTCCGGCAGCGCATAGGGGTCGTTTAGATTAAATTCCGGCGCGCAGGCCATGGCGTATATCTCCCCGTTTTGCGGATTCATTACGATAATGTCAACGCTTTTTGCCTGCTTTTTCTTTAACAATGTATTGGCCACCTGGTCGGTATATTCCATAATAGTTAAATCCAGACTTGTTCGCAAAGTCCAGCCGCCAATCGGCTCGATTCTGGATTCAGCTCCGTTTTCAATCTCCGTTCCGTTCGCGGTTGTCATTGTGAGGATGGAGCCGTCCAGTCCTTTGAGATATTTTTCATACGTGACCTCAAGCCCGATAATCCCCTGATTATCGCTGCCCGTAAATCCTAATACTTTCGAGGCCAGCGTATCATACTGATATTCCCTTTTATAATCTTCATCTACGGTAACGCCCGCCAATTTATAATTGCGTATGCGGTCCGACGTTTCTTTCTCCACATTAGATTTGATTTTTTCTCTCGAAGAAACTTTTTTTACTTTCTTGCGAACCTCTTCCTCTTCTAAATCAAGCTCCCTGCTCAACAGAGAAATCACTTTTTCCGGTTCTTTTATCTGACTATGTATGACGGAAATCGTCGATACCGAGCGGTTCCCCGCCAGTAAAATGCCATTGCGGTCCTGAATCTTCCCCCGCTCCGCTTTAATACGCCGCTCGCGCTCATGCAATTCTTTTGCCTGTATCCCATAATAATCCGCACGGAAGAACATGAGATACCCCAGTCTCACATACATCACGCTCAGTACAAGAAAAAATGCGAAAAATACCAGCCCCATTGACTGACGCTGGTATGTCCTGTGCCGGTTTAACATCTTACGCCTCACATACCCATCATCCATATAGTCTATTGCCAATCTCTAAAAGATATGCTCATTTTGTGGCGTATTGTCCTAAAAACGGAAGTATTCTCTTCATAATACGGGAAGAAAATTCGGTGGCGTAAGTGCTATGTGCCTGATCTTGTACATGAGGTTCATCAAGAATTACATAAAATGCCACATCCGGATTTTCTGCCGGTACACAGCCGATAAAAGAAACAAGATAATTCTTTTTGCTGGCTGTTCCATCCTCTTTTCGCTTTTCTGCGGTACCCGTCTTTCCTCCAATCGAATAGCCTTTCACCTTTGCCGGCGACGCCGTTCCGTCTTCTACCGTCGATTTTAAAAAGCTGCGGATTTTTGCGCTCGTATCTTCACTCGTTGTCTTTTTGACAACAACCGGGTCGACTGTCTCAATGACTTCACCATTGCTGTTTTGGATTTCTTTGACTACGTGCGGCTGAAAATAGTCGCCACCGTTGATTAGCGAGGAAAAGCCGCTCAACATCTGTACCATTGTTACCGTCTGCGTCTGTCCGAAACTGCTGGTCGCCAATTCCACCGTATTCAGCGTATCTTTACCATGTATCATGCCGGAATTTTCCCCCGGCAAATCAATTCCGGTTTTCTGCCCGAAACCATACAATTTGTTATAGGCATGAAAGGACTCTCTCCCCAGTTTCGTTCCGATTATCATCAGCGCGCCGTTACACGATTCCATCAGCGAATGACGTAAATCCAAGACGCCGTGTCCGGAACGGTTGTTACAGTGGATTTCCCTGTCAGCCACTTTTGTCACACCGCGGCAGGTAAACGAAGACTTTTCCGAGACCAGATTTTCATCTAATGCGGCCGCAATCGTAAACGGCTTGAATGTCGAGCCGGGTTCATAAGCCTCCCCGACGCAGTAATTCGACCACATCGACAACAGTCTTTCGTTCTTCTCTTCTTTCGACATCGCTGCAATCTGCTGCTGCGTGTACATAACGGATAAATCCTGCGGCTCATTGGCATCAAATGTGGAATCCGACGCCATGGCAAGGATTTCCCCATTTTTCGGATTCATAAGCATAACGGCAATTTTTTTTGCCCCTACACTTTCCTTTTGAAAACGCGAAATCTCTTCTTCCACAATTTTCTGCACGTTAGCGTCAATCGTCAGTACAACGGAATTACCGTCTTTCGCCTCTTTGATTGTGCGCTGCAAGTTCATGTTGGAGTCAAAATATCCGTATTCCCGCCCCGTAGTGCCGTTGAGGACAGAATTATATTGTTCCTCCACCCCATATGTTCCCATATTTTCAGAAGAGGTAAAGCCTATAATGCTTGCGCCTACCGTTTTCTGCGGGTAATTCCGCTTATAAGTCTCTTCAAACCAGATACCGATAATGTCTTTATCCTTTTTTGTTTCCTCTTTAAAGATTTCTACTTTCGAGGCAGGTAGTTCTTTCAGCTCATCTATGTGCTCGTACATCGACTTCGGCTTTTTCGCAATCCTCTCCTGAATCTTTTCTTCACCTACGCCGAAAAAGGAAGCAATTTTTTTCACTGTCACCGCCCGCTTCTTCTCATTTGTCAGCAATGTCCGCGGCTCCAATACAAGATTGTATTTGCGCACACTTACGGCCAGCGTCGTATTATTCCTGTCTTTGATATCGCCGCGCTGATAATTTAGCACAGAGTTTGTATATATTTGCTGCGCCAGCGCTTCCTTTTTGTAACGGGAGCCATCCTGCTGGTTAATACGGTATATTTTGTAAAATAGGAGTCCAAAAACAAAAAGGCAGAAGCAAAAGGAAACAAATACGGTTATTTTCATCTCCCGACGAAACCGCTTTGGTTTACTCTTTCTTCTGCGTCTTTTTCTCGTATATCTTCTGTTATCGTATGCACTCATTCATGATTCACCTACTTATCTATTCTGACGAAAGTTTTCCATGAGTGCGCACCTGCGTGCTTTTTCTGCTCTCATAGCTGTATATCTGTTTTTCATCAGGAGCTTTCATTCCCAGTTCTTTGGTAGCCTTTTCATAAACAGCAGATAAGTCCAGCGAATTATCCATCTCCTGCACCGCCGTAGCATTCTGCTTTTCCATTTCTACTACCTCGCTTTTTAATTTTACCACACTTTTCTCTAAATAGGTAGCCTGAAATTTTGCCCTCAGATAAATGATGCCCGCCATCATAACAGCAGTAAACGTAATCACAACAAGGAAAACAGCAACTTTATCTGTTTTTGCCTTTCTTCTTTTTCTCGGGTTCGGCCTTTGCTGTATGCGTCTGCTCTTTTCTATCTCTTCCCTGCGAAGCGGCTCTGACCGTAATGGCCGTGCGGTATTTCCATATACATATGCCGCTGTTCCTCTTTCCATGTAGTGCCTCCTAACCATCTCTTTTTTCGAACACCCTCAGTTTCGCGCTCTTCGCTCTGGTGTTCTTCTCTGTTTCCTCTGCGGAAGGTATCCTTGGCTTTCTCGTGATGACTTTGCCTTTGGATTTTCTTCCGCAGACACAGATTGGAAAATCCGGCGGACAGACGCAGGGATTTTCATAGCGGCGGAAACTTGTCTTTACCAGACGGTCTTCCAACGAATGAAAGGTAATTATCGCTAACCGCCCGCCATCGTTTAATAAGTCCACCATGTTTTCCAATGCCTCTCTCAGCACATCCAGTTCCCGATTGCATTCCATGCGTATTGCCTGAAATGTCCTCTTGGCCGGATGTCCTTTGCCGTTTTTTGCCTTAGCCGGCATGCTTGTCCGAATAATATCCACCAGCTCAAATGTTGTCTCAATTACTTTCTTCTCCCTCTGCCGGCAAATATTTCGTGCAATACTTCCGGCATACCGCTCTTCTCCGTATTCTCTGATAACACGGAATAATTCTTCCTGTGAATAGCCATTGACAATTTCCTTTGCGCTCATTGTCTGCTCTCTGTCCATCCGCATATCTAATGGTGCGTCTTCCCGATAAGAAAATCCGCGCTCCGCATTATCTAACTGATAAGAGGATACTCCCAAATCAAGGATAATCCCATCCACTTTTTCAATTCCCTGTTCTTTTAATACTTCACCCGTCCGTTCATAATTGCTTTTCACTAACGTAATCCGGTCTTTAAACTCTCCTAACCGCTTTTTGGCAGCCTCTAATGCTTCTGCGTCCTGGTCGATTCCAATGAGTCTTCCATCCGAGTCCAAACGTTTACATATCTCATAGGAATGGCCGCCGCCTCCTAACGTTCCATCTACATAAATTCCCGACGGCTTTACCTGCAATTCATCTACCGCCTCATGTAGAAGAACCGAAACATGATTAAATTCCATGCTTTCCCTCATTTCCGCTGCCGCTGCTGCAAGACTTTATCTGTCCTCACAATCATTAAAAACTAAGACCAAATTCGGACATATGTTCCGCAATATCTTCTATTTTGTCATAGTCGTCGTTCTCTTCCCAGCGCTCCCTGCTCCAAATCTCAATCTTGGAAAGTACTCCTACAAATACCGTATCTTTCTTTAATCCCGCGTACTCGCGGAGCTTTGTCGGTATGAGAGTACGTCCCTGCTTGTCCACCTCACAAGGGGCGGCACTAGCCAGAAAGTGTCTCTGTAATTTCCGTGCTTCCTTTGTGCCGGGAAGTTCCTTTAACTTCTCGATGAAGCCCTCCCACTCTTCCATGGGATATGCAAACAGACAGCCGTCAAGTCCGAGTGTGAGGACAAAAGACTCTCCCAAATCATCCCGCAGCTTCGCCGGAATGATGACGCGCCCTTTGGCATCCAGACCATGCTCATATGTGCCCATAAACATATCGCTTCACCAACTTCCCTGCATGGCGTGCAGTTCGTACCACGTGGAAACTGTGCATATTATTTTACCACTTTGTGACACTTCCTACCACTTTCCACCACTTTTAATACAATCATACACCACTTTATGGGAATTAGCAAGGAAAACTTAAAATAAGTTTGCGACACGAAATGCCACAAACTTATTTGTATCGACAACTTGAGATTGTCAAATATTCTGTTTTTCTTTCTGCTTCGCCCGACTTACCGCCGTCCAGCTACTTACCTTTTCACCTTGATTTTCTTCACCTTACTCCATCTGCCGTAAACTTTCTTTGCGGAATTTGCCTTGTTTCACCGATGAACAGCAGAAATACTTTATCGCTTGTATTATTACCACCTTTTGTTTTATACTCCGGATTATCTTCATTTACAACCGTCGTTGTCAAAACTGCAATCTGTTCGCTGCTATCAAAGGCATTTTCATAAAAATCACTATTCAGCCACTGGCGCAGGGGACAGGTCTCCCATGTGACGCTCGCCCACTTTTCATTATATCGCTGAGAGTCCAAATTCTTGTCCGCCAACAAAAAAGCATCGTCGCCGTCCACCGACAGCACACGCCATTTGATAAATTGTTTCGTATCATTTTTATCTGCCTTTCCATCTCCGTTAATATCGTACTGCCAGTAATTTCCAAAGTAAATGCAGTCCCATGTCGTTACGCCGTCACCAGATACTCTCGGATTACTCAGGCCGTAGTCGGCTGCTTTTGCTTCTTTTGCCGGATTTGCCGGCGAAACCGTGCCGAACAGGCTGAGAACCAGCATAAAACTAAGAACGATGGAGGATCGTTTTAGGGTTGTTCTTTTCATAATTGTAGCTTCCTTTCTGTTTCGTTATTCTTCTCCGGTAAATTCCCTCATTGACAACCGGCTTTTTCAAACGGTTTCCAGACACCCGAAACGTAACATTCATGCGCACGCCACCACCTTTATAATTAACGTGGACAAGACCATTTTCACGATAAAAAATCGACTTAACTTTTCCGTACTTCCGATATTTGCGGAGCATTTTCTTTCCATTTCCATATTTCTTAAAACGGGCGGAAGATATTTTCTTCGCTTTGTATTCATACACCTTTCCGGCCTTATAGTAAAAATAGTACGGTTTCCATGTGTGTCCTATGTAAAACCCCACCCCTTTATCATACGCAAAGTCGTAGGTACTATGTATCGAGGTAAACGAATCTCCGGTGTAAGATTCTGTCCAGTCCCCATGAAAAATCTTCTTCACATCATTCCCAACAACTTCATACAAATCTTCCGGTCCGCTCGTCGTACAATAAGTTTGTGCCCGAAACAGCGTAACACTCTTTAATTTTAAAAAACCGGACGCTCCCATCACATCATTTCGCAATTGCTTTGAGACGACACGTCCGTCTTCCATATAGGCAAACCAGAGTGTAAAAGGTGTCTCCGCCTCTGCCTGTTCATTTCTCTTTTTCTTTGGGCCCGTCAGCACAAATGCCTCCGCTCTTCCATTTTTATCATAGTCGGCATAAAACAATTTGCGCACCCAATTCTTCTTTGTCAACTGCCCGCTAATGCATTTCCGGATTTCCTCCCGCGGGCCGGCTGCCTCTGCCTGCGCCATCCCACAAAACAAAAGACCAACGCAAATCAGCGCTAATACAAAAGCGCTGTACTTTACAAACTGGAATTTTGTCAGCATACGTTTCTCCCCCCTATTCCGTACTTTTTTTCCTCCTCACAATCCGATATATCCAGTACCCGATACCGCCCACTGCCAGCACGCCGGACAAGACTTGCGAAACCGCTATCCCCGTCGCCCCAATCTGCAGTTGGTCGGTGCGAAGTCCCTCAATCCACACTCTGCCAATACCATAACCAATCAGGTAAATCAAAAATATTTCTCCGTCAAACTTTTTATGCTTTGTATACAAAAGCATAATCACAAGCACCATTACATTCCAGAGCGATTCATAAAGAAAAGTAGGGTGAACCTGAATGTAGTCCACTCCATGTTCCGTCACAAGATTTTCTCTCATCATATTAGTAATATTAGAGGAAGAAACCTCACTCACTTTTAAGCGCATGGCAAAAAGTGAATCGGTATATTCACCAAAGGCTTCCCGATTCATAAAGTTTCCATAACGCCCGATAATCTGCCCTAAAATCAATCCCACGACAGCCGTATCTGCAAACAGGGAAAATTTGTACTTCTTTCTCCGGCAATACACAATAGCGGTAACAGCCGCTCCGATAACGCCTCCGTAAATTGCCATACCGCCCCCGCGGATATTTAAAATCTGCCATAAATTATTTTTATAATTGTCCCAGCTAAATGCCACATAATATAAACGCGCACCAACAACGGCAAATAAAATCCCCCATATCGCATAATCCATATAGAGCTCCGGATTCTGCCCCGTGCGCTTTGCCTGCCAGCGGGCAAGCAGTAAACCTCCCAACATCCCAAGCGCAATAATAATACCATAGTAGGCAATCGTAAAATTCCCAATGGTAATGCCCTTTGGCAAATTTGCAATTGAAATACCTAAATGCGGAAAAACAATATCTGCACCACTCATACAATCCTCCTGTTATTTTGCAAAACGATATTTTCCCCTGCCATCAGACATTAAAGCGGAATAATACAACATCGCCATCCTGCACAACATACTCTTTTCCCTCAGAGCGCACCAGACCTTTTTCTTTTGCCCCATTCATACCACCATTAGCAACTAAATTCTCATAAGTAACTACTTCGGCGCGAATAAAGCCACGCTCAAAATCTGTATGGATTTTTCCGGCTGCCTGCGGCGCCTTTGTTCCTTTTGTAATCGTCCACGCCCTCGACTCGTCAGGCCCCGTTGTCAGATAACTAATCAATCCCAAAATACGGTAACTGGCGCGAATTAATTTTTCCAGTCCTGATTCCTGCAATCCCAAATCATCTAAAAACATCTTCTTCTCATCTTCATCTAACTCCGCAATCTCCTGCTCAATCTGCGCACAAATGACAAATACTTCCGACTTCTCCTGCTTGGCAAACTCGCGAACTTTAGCAACCTGCTCATTACCCTCTCCATCGTCTGCCAATTCCTCCTCTGCCACATTCGCAGCATAAATGACCGGTTTAGCAGTCAGCAGATTGTATTCGGCAAACCAAGCTTCTTCATCTTCGTCTGCCAGTTCAAAATTCTTAGCCAGATGCCCCTCTTCCAAAAAGGTTTTCAGCCGCTTCATCATTTCTACTTCTCTGGCCAGCTTTTTATCATTATTGGCCCCGCGGGAAGTCTTGGCAATTCGCCTGTCCAAAATTTCTATATCAGAAAAAATCAGCTCTAGATTAATCGTTTCAATATCACGCAGTGGGTCAATACTGCCGTCAACATGCACAATATTGGTATCCTCAAAACATCGTACAACATGCACAATGGCATCCACTTCCCTGATGTTCGACAAAAACTGGTTTCCCAATCCCTCTCCTTTGGAAGCGCCTTTTACTAAACCTGCAATATCGACAAATTCAATAACGGCGGGAACAATCTTTTTTGATTCATGCATTTTCCCTAATACGTCTAATCTCTCATCCGGTACCGGCACAACTCCTACATTTGGGTCAATCGTACAAAACGGATAGTTTGCGGATTCCGCACCAGCCTTTGTTAAAGAATTAAATAATGTGCTTTTCCCTACGTTGGGAAGTCCGACGATTCCTAGTTTCATTTTTCTAATCCTCCTTGTTTTGCGAAGCAAAATCCAAGCCTCTGGCGGGGAGAGGATTTTCCTCCTAAAATTCCTTTATTTTATGGCTTTTCTGACATACCCTTACTACTAGGTGCACCATTTAGTGCACCATTTTTATACAACATTAAGGGCATCCGCTACCAATTCGATTTCTTTTAACTTTTCCTCCTCGATAGTGTGAACATATAGATTCATAGTGCTTCCAATATTGGAATGTCCCAGAATAATCTGCAGCGTTTTTGGCTTCATGCCGCCTTCGATACATCTGGTCGCAAATGTGTGGCGCAATACATGCATGGAAAACCTCGGAATCTGTGCCTTATCGCAAATCTTAAACAGAGCCGTATCATATGTACTGTTCTTGATTGGCGTACCTTTCCTGCATAAAAACACAAATTCGCTCCATTCTATTGAAATTATCTTGATTTTCCTATTTTTTTCTTTCTGGCGTTTCAATATGTCGATAGCCTCATCTGTCAGTGGAATCGTCCTATAGCCCGATTTGCTTTTGGGTTCTCCAATTCTCCACTCGCCTACCGAATATCTGTATTCCATAGACCGCTGAATCTTCAGTGTCTTGTTCTGGAAATCTATATCTTCCCATTTCAAAGCAACCAATTCACCAGTCCGTAACCCGGTCTGCAGAATAAAACGATACTGATACTCATAACTTTGACCGCTCGCATACTCCAAAAACACTTTCTGTATGTCTACCGTCAGCGCCTCCTTTTTCTGCGAAGGTTTACCCATGTCACTCTTCACTGACTTCTT
>CAPAOV010000019.1 GCA_948579355.1 uncultured Eubacterium sp.
CCGCTGCGTAGCGGTCTAGTGCAAACGGGCTGTCAAAAGTCAGGAAAAACGACAGCAGACATCTCAGACAAATGCTCGGGCGGCGCTCTGTAAACGAAAAAAATAATAATTTTTCGGGGAGTGATACAAGGACAACGATACAGCATGATACCCGCGCAGTGCACAAATTCGGGGAGACAAATGATTAAGCGGTTGCCCTAAAAAGTTCTAACATCATATTGACATAATTCCCTTATTTGGTATATCATAATTTTTATGATATAGTAAAAATTGCACTTAGAACGGAGAATATGCTATGTATAATATGGAGAAACAACATAAGTTAGGAAAACTTCATGCTTTGGAGCGGATTTGCATGCTTCTTGATGAAGATTCTTTTCGGGAAATTGGTTCCAATATTACAAACTTAGAAGATGCGTTCAACATTAAAAAAGGACAGTTTCCCTACGATGGAGTCATTACCGGTTATGGTACTATCGGCGGCCAGAAAGTCGTAATATATTCGGAAGACTTCACGGTAATCGGCGGAACTTTGGGAAAACAGCACGGTTTCAAAATCGCAAACGCCATTAAAATGGCTATCGAAAACCGCTGTCCAGTAATCGGTATTAACGATTCCGGCGGAGCCCGTATTCAGGAGGGCGTCAACGCACTGGCAGGATACGGTGAAATCTTCTATTATAATACATTAGCATCCGGATATATTCCGCAGATTTCGATTATTGCCGGAAACTGTGCCGGTGGAGCCGTATACTCTCCCGGTATTACCGATTTCATTTTCGTCATTGACGATATCAGCCAGATGTTTGTCACCGGCCCGAAAGTTATTAAAAGCGTAACTAACGAGGACATCAGCGCCAGCACTCTCGGCGGCGCTGGCGTTCATGCCGCAAAGAGCGGCGTGGCACACTTCCATATGCCGGACGAGAGAGAATGTTTCAAGCGTGTCCGCGAATTAATTTCTATCATACCGCCTTGTTATGAAGAGGGTTATCTGCATACAAACCGCTCTTCCATCGAGGATTACAGCAAAGACATTCAATTTAACGAAAGTCTTGCCAATATTATTCCAGAGCAGAGCAATCAGAGCTATGACATCCACGACGTGATTGACGGTATTGTTGATGCCGGTACTTTCCTCGAAGTACAGGAAGAATTTGCGCAAAATGTCGTCGTCGGCTTCGGTCGCATCAAAGGAGTTGCTATTGGTATTATTTCCAATCAGCCGAAATTTATGGCAGGATGTTTGGATTGTGATTCTTCCGATAAGGCGGCAAGATTTATCCGCTATTGCGATTCGTTTAATCTGCCAATCATTACCTTGACCGACGTCACCGGATTTTTACCGGGTAAAGACCAGGAATACAAGGGCATTATCCGCCACGGAGCAAAACTGCTCTACGCCTATTCCGAGGCCACAACGATTAAAATAAATATTATTTTGCGAAAAGCGTACGGCGGAGCTTATATCGCCATGAGCAGTAAACACCTGCGTTCTGATTTTGTTTACGCATGGCCGACAGCCGAAATCGCCGTTATGGGCGCGGAGGGCGCCGCCGACATTTTGTACGGCAAAAAAATCAAGGCGATGGAAGCCTCGAAAAAGGCGGCTTACCGTCAGGAAAAAATAGACGAATACAATGAAAAATTTATGAGCCCGAATATTGCCGCCATGCACGGTTATGTCGATGAGATTATTAAACCGGAAGCAACGAGAGAACGAATTTACGGCGACATTATGATGCTCTCTGACAAGAGAAGTTTCCAATCCGTGAAAAAGAAACACGGAAATATTCCGCTTTAAAAAATCCGATTGACGCTACTCCGATACATCCGTAGGTATCGGAGTGGCGTTATCTGTATCCTGATGTTCAATTACAATTTTAATCTTTATATGGTTCTTAACCCGCAAGCCGAGCGGCAGTGAAAATTTCACATCCAGCGTATGCTCGCCGTCGGACAATCCGTTTAAATCAACGTAAGCTCCCAAATCTGCCAATTGCAAATCTGCCAAATCCTGCTCCTCGCCCGTGACATTGACCGTATACTTTTCCGAAGAAGCGACTAAATTCATCGTACAGTTCTTCGGCAAATTCTTTACCGCCACATCCGTCGGCGCCAGTAAAAATGTGCGCTCGCC
The DNA here is from genome assembly GCA_948579355.1 of uncultured Eubacterium sp. Lineage (GTDB taxonomy): Bacteria > Bacillota > Clostridia > Lachnospirales > Lachnospiraceae > Eubacterium_F. The sequence continues at coordinate 2,141 of CAPAOV010000019.1, forward strand.
GTCCTTTTCAATTTCACAGCGAACCGATATCGTAGATATATCCTCTTCTAACTGTAAGCCATCGGTTATATAATCCGCCAGTGGGATTTCCCGCTCTACGTTTTTCTTCTCGCCGTCAATATTCACCTGTATCTTTATCGTCTCTACTTTTGCCAATGCGCTTGACGTCCCCGAAACACGTACTTTCTCCGGTTTATAATCGGTCTGCACAAGACGATAACCTTCGGCCGGAGTTCCTCTCGTCGATACAAATATCGGCACTTCTTTCGTTCCCCGCACCTCTGTCGAAACCCGAATCGTATTATTGCTGAACGTAACATTCGTATCGTCCAGAACATCCCCATCTTTATCGTATAAGATAGGCGTATACTTCGCCTCAAAATCTTCACTCTGTCCGTTGAGCGTTACCATAACTCCCACATGGTCAATCTTTCTGAATTTGGATTCTCCACAGGCGACTTCTACAATATTCGGCTTTGCCACCATCTCGCCAAGAACGTAGTTCTCACTCAGTTCCCCCTGATAGTCTACCCGCACCTTAAATTTCTGCGTCACTCTCTTTTCGAGATTGATTTTCAAAACGGCGTTGTCCCAGCTCACCTCCACGCTGGAATTGGATTCCTTGTTCAATTTTACATCAATGCTGACTGCGTTTACTTTGGATAATTCAGTCAAATCCGCCGTTGCGGTAAAATCCGTTTCCGTCAGTGTTTCTACAAAACTTCTTTTCCCCTTTACCGTTACCTGAACCGTATCCCCATCCTCAATTTCATAGACCTGATTGGCCGAAGTAATTACATTTTCATTGAGTATTTTTACCGGAATATCATGAAAAGTCTTTGACGTGGTCGGGTCTGTAATATTAATAATGACGAGCCAGAAAAGAAAGGCCACAATCACGGATGCAATTTTCAAAGAAAGGTTACTCATCCACTTTTTTTTCATTCTTCTTACGCCCCTTCCACCATTTTAATTTTTTATCATCGGAACTGCGCTTTGAGGCTTCCTGTAATCGAATTTGCAATGTATCGGCATCTATTTTACGATATAATTTACCATCGCGGGCAAGGGAAACATATCCCGTCTCCTCCGAGACGATAATAGTGAGCGAATCCGAGATTTCACTAATTCCCAAACCGGCGCGATGCCTTGTACCTAATTCTTTGCTCACGAGCAAATTGTTGGACAACGGAAGATAACAGGTAGCCGCTACAATCCGGTTATCACGTATGATGACGGCGCCGTCGTGAAGAGGCGTATTGTGCTCGAAAATATTGACCAGAAGCTGGCTGCTGATTTCTGCATCCACCGGAATCCCCGTTCTCTCATGCTCCCTGCACTGAATATTGCGCTCTACTACAATCAACGCCCCCGTCTTCACTTTCGCCATATCGTATACAGCCTTAATAATCCCCTTAATACTCTCTTCCGTATAGCGCTCGTTACGACTTTTCTGGTTCTCAAAAGGCAGACTGCTCAAAATATTTTTCCGCCCCAGTTGTTCCAGCGCATTGCGCAGCTCCGGTTGAAAAATAACAATCATCGCCACGATTCCTACTACCATCGCATTTTGGAACACCCACAGCACAACGTTCATTTCCAACACCAGCGCCACTAAAAAAATGATTCCTAAAATAATCATTCCTTTTAACAACACCCATGCCCTCGTATCCTTAATCCAAAGAATAATATGATAAAAAGCAAAAGCAATGATTAATATTTCTAACGCATCGGTTATCGTAAATTCCGGAATGGTCAGCCACGCCACATAGTCCCGAAAAAAACTAATAATGGTATTCATACATAACGCTCCAATCTATCGCTTAACTAAAAATGATTTTCCTCTTCTCCATCGAGTGTCTTTTCCAATTCTAATCGTAAATCCAAATCATCCGTATCTTCCGATACAATGCGAGTCACCGTCTTATCCGCCGCCGCTACTTTGAATTTGGGAATCGCCGTCACATAATAATAGTATTCATCATCTTCAAACTGTAATTTCCTTGTACCCTGATAATCCAATGTCATACGGAAAAATTGAATCACATAAGCGATAACAACGGAAACCAGAACAGATATAATACTGTGCAAAAGATTAATTTCCAGCTCCAGCGTAATGTTTCCCAACAATATAATGGAAAGAACCAATATAGCGCCGACAAGAATTGCAATTTGAGAAGCATACTGTATTTTCGTTCTCCGTATCAGGTAGACGCAGACAAAGGTAACAAGAAATGCCACCAGCGTAATAATCAAATAAGCATTGCCCCGCAAATACTCTAACAGGTATTCCAGTGAAGCAGTCAGCGACGCCTCCTGTGCCTGCCTCGATATAACAAGAGCATATTCCTGTATTCCGCCGAGCAGAAAATGAAATAAAATCCCCATAGCCAACGCCGGAATAATGACCGGAGAAAAGAACAGCGCGGCCACAATAGGCGCCAAATAACCAAGCTGAAGCGCGGAAAGCACCGGAACGGCAACGAGCACAATCCCCTGCTTTTCCGTAAGGCGTCCAAACAGCAAATAGTAAATAATGAGCAAAATAGTAATCGCCACCGACGCCAGAGGCGAAATGCGATAAATTTCTCCTAAAGCAATGGCGGCAATCGCCAGCAGGGAGACAAAATCTGCCGTCACACCGCAAATAATTGAAATAGCAGCGAGAACGATATATTGACCGAGTAAATCGGAATAGTCCAAATGAAACGTCGTCACAAGCAGAATAGCAAACACAATACAGGCTTTTACACTTCCCCTTGCCACGCGATAGTGCTTCTCATAAAAATTTTTCAGTTTACTCTTCAACGTCAACAATGCCATCATAGGGCGCTTTCCTCCTGCTCTTCTTCTTCATATAACGCCAACAATTCCTGCAAGGTAGCGTCATACTCCTTGACCCGCAATGCCGCCTCTTCGTAATGGCGTTTTGCCATACGTCCGGTCACTATCAACGCCACGACTTCTGTCAAAACAAGTCCAACCCCTGCCGGAATTATGATTCTTCCAAATGGTATTTCAAAAAAATGTACCATCCAATAATCCAAATGACACATTGCCACTAAAAGAATGAGCAAAAAACCTGCTGTGGCAACTGCTACCGCCGTCTTTAACAACTGCAGACGGATATAATCCGCTTTTGTATAATGCGTCCTCTTTAAATCAGTACTCCCCTGTCCATTCTCATAATCAGACAATCGAATCATTTTACGAATTTTTTCTTCTTTGAGCATTGGCCTCTCCATTCCAGAGCACAAACAGAATTATTTACAGATACAAAAACCGGTACTCTTTTTTATTCTAACATAAATACCTGCAAGATAAAAGGACTTTTACTAGATTTCATTATCTTGCAAAAGTCCTTTTATTTGTTATCTTCTTTTAGTATTACCTAACTTTTAAAAAACTTAACCGATTCTTCTAATTCCTGTGCCATTTCATTCATCGAGGTACAATTCGTATTTACATTTTGCACTTGCGTAATAATCTCACAAATATTTCCATTTACCTCTTCATTACTTGCGGCATTTTCCTCACTTATCGCGCCTAAGTTAGATACGTTCTCAATTACTCTTTCTTTGTAATTGGACAACTCACCTGTCTTTTCGGCAATGGAACGGATTTCATCCGCTGAGTGCCCGATATCTTTACTGAGTTCTTCATACTTAACCCGGGTCAGCTTAATGCTATCCTGTTCCTGAAGAATCATGGCCTGAACCTGAGCCGCCAAATCAACAGATTTCTGAGAAGCTTCGGTAATCGTCCGCGCCAACTGCTTAATCATTTCCGCTCCTTTGGCGCTCTGCTCGGACAATTCAAAAATCTCTTCCGCGATAACGGCAAAGCCTCTTCCGTGCTCACCGGCACGTGCCGCCTCAATCGAGGCATTCAAACTCAAAAGATTTGTCTCTTCTGAAATAGATAAAATCATGGCAACTGCTTCGCCAACTCGTTCAATAGAGCCGTTTGTCTCATGAATCTGAGCCGCAATACTCTCAACCGCATCCACGGACTTTTTACTCTCTTCCATAATATTGTCCATATTCGTCATGGCAACATTATTCGTCTTTAATATGTTTTCCGAATCCTGATAAAGCTGCTCAACACTCTGCGACATATCGTTCACGCAACTGCCAATCTCCTGCATCTGCTCGGAAATATCCTGAACATTTACGTTCATATACTCCGCGCTCTTTGTGAGCTCATCTACGGAATCGACAATCTGTTTGGCACGTTCCGAAGTGTCGTCGCTCAATCCGGCGACTTCTCCAATATTATCAACTAACTGGTTAGAAACCGACTTGACCTTACCAATAATTTCAGACAAATTCTGCTGTAATAATTTTGTCTGATTTGACAGTATGTGCATTTCGCGAAGTTTGCTCTTTTTCTCCTTGTATTCCTGCAAATCCCCCTGCGATAATGCGTTCACCTTTTGCCCAAGATAAATAAAAGTTTTCGATACCTTTTTACTGAACAGCAGCACTATAATAGCAGAAATAATCAACATAATGATTGCAATAGTAACTATATTCACAAGCATACTATTGGTAGAAGAAACAACTTTATCCATTAGAACAGATGCGTATGCCACTCCTTCCACTTTGCCGTTAATTACTATTGGCGCAAAGCAGGCATAATATAAATTATCGTTTACGCTCACATTTTCCTCAAAATAGCCCTCTTTATACTTGTCGGGATTCTTAAATATATCTTTGTTGCACTCAATTTCCCGAATACGATAACCATTCGGATTTTTCAGTGATGTCACACAAGACATATCCTCGAAAATAATAGCGACTTCAATATCCTGTCCTTTCAGACTGTCCAGAAAATCAAAATGACTGAGGGCATTGATAATTGTAACCTCATTTTGCACACAGTGGCTCGCCAAATTTCGAGAGACTGCAAGCAGCATTTCTTTCGAAGACTGCTGCACACTATTGGATGTAATACGAAAAGATAAAATACTGACAATGGTAATCGAAATAATAAGCGGCAATAGAGAAACACTTATCAAAAAAACAAACAGACTAATTTTACCAGATTTTGATTTATCTTTTACTTTGTTCTTTTTCTTCTTTTCTTTCTTTATCTTTTCCGGTTTGGTTTTTACTTTCTTCTCTTTTATCTGCGGTTTTATTCTTTTCTTCTTCTCCTTGACGTTTGCTTTTTTCATAATTTCCTCCACATCTTTTCATCCGCTAATGAACAATTCCTGACTCAGCAAAAACTATATCAGCATCCCATGATATACTTATCACGGGACGCTGATTTTATATCATTTTAAAGCCTTTTTCTTTCCCGACATAACGATACTCTGTACTACAAGGAACAAACATAACATTACGGCAATCGTAATACCTGTCCACCAAGCATCATCAAATCCTAAAGAAGATACAATATTCTGAATCGTACTCAGCGACAAAACACCAAACATCGTACCTATGATGTTACCTACACCACCGGTCAGCATAGTTCCGCCGATAATCGACGAAGCAATCGCATTCATCTCTTCTGCATTGGCATGGGACGGAGAGCCGGAGCCGACAAACAGGAAGTAAACATAACCGCCAATACCCGCCAGCAAACCGCATATTATATAGGCAAGGAATTTTGTTCTTCTGACATTAATGCCGAGCATCAACGCACTCTGCTGATTTCCACCTACCGCATAAAAATTGCGTCCGGTCTTTGTCCATCTCAGTATACAGAACAGTAAGATGACAATAATAAGAGCTACAATTACACCGATACTTACATAGGCGTCCACATACATTCCACGCCGGTTCGTGCTTCCCATTCCGGGAACATTAATACGATAATCTTTCAATGCCACGAAGCCTTCATGCGCAACGTTAAACGGCTTGGAATTTACAATCGTCGTCAGACCGCGCGCAAGGAACATCCCCGCCAAAGTAACGATAAACGGCTGTATCTCCAAATAGGCAATCAAAAATCCCTGTCCGATGCCAAAAGCCAGACCGATGCCTAACGCAATCAGGATGGAGGTGAAAATATTTCCACCCTGCATATCCAGATTTACCGCACAGCACATACAAACTAACGCCGCCACACCACCGACTGAAATATCAATACCGCCGGTAATCATAACCAAACTCATACCACACGAAAGAATAATCAGAAACGCTTTTGCGTTTAAAATGTTAAAGAATGTCTGCGGCTTTGCGAAACCCTCTCCTAAAAAGAGAACGGCACACAAATACATGATAAAAAATACTATAATTGTAATAGACAACAACAAGTTAGTATCTGTCATTCCCTTTATTTTTTGCAGCACCGAAGCGCCTCCACTAATATTCTTGGAATTTGACATATTAAGCCGCCTCCTTTCTGTTTACTGTTATCTTTTTCCACAATTTCGAAGCTTTCTCGCGTACAATTGGTGCGCTGACTACTACCAGAATAATAACGATAACAGCCTTATATGCTTTCAGTGCAGCAGAATCTACTCCCATCGCCTGCAGAGTAGTTGTCAGGTACTGAATTACATATGCGCCAAGAATAGAAGCCACCATATTAAACTTACCGCCGCTAAGTGCATTTCCACCTAAGGCCACCGCCAGAATGGCATCCATCTCGATATCCTTCGCAATAACGGAGTAGTTAATGGTAGAAGTTCTTCCAACTTTCACAAGTGCGGCAATTGCCACACATAAACCTAAAATTACAAAAGCCAAAAATTTAATAAACGCCGGATTCAAACCGTTCAGACGCGAAGAACTTTCATTGATACCTACCGACTGTGTATATAAGCCGAGGTTCGTAAACTTCAATACCAAAAACATAATTATAATACATAAAATAGCGACAAATATCGGCGTCGGTACCGGAATGCCGGGTATAAATCCACCGATATAACCAAGGGACGGCTCGCTGACAACCGGCAGCGTGTTATTATTAACCCACGAAGCAACGGAGCGTCCCGCTGTATACAGTATCAACGTCGCAATCATCGGCTGTATTCTGAATATTGATACCAAAACACCGTTGAATGCTCCAAACAGCATACATACCACACAGGCAACTAAAAACGCAGTCAAAATGCTTGCCTGCAGTTGCTCCGGTCGCGGATTACTGCCGCAAAGAACACGCAGTATCACACTACCGCCAATAGCAATAGCCGCGCCGACACTGATATCCTGACCACCGGAAGCCGCCGTTACTAACGTCATTCCCATTGCCAAAATTGCAAGCTCTGAACCAAAGTCTAAAATTGTAACCAACTGTCCTTTCAGAACCAGATTGCCGACACTATTCGGCTCCAATGTAATTCCAAAGAAAGATGGGTCAACAATCAGATTAAAAATGGTCAGCAAAAGAAGTGTTGCAATCGGAATGAAAATTTGCTTTCTCACAATCTTTCCTAATACTACAGATATTCCTGTTGCTTTTTTTGCTGTCACTATTTCTCACCTCCGGCAATTGTATTCATTATCTTCGTCTGTGTCAAATCTTCGCCCGTAAGTTCACCGACCACTTTTCTGTCACGCATGACAATCAGTCGTGAACAAGTACGCAGCATTTCGTCTGTTTCGGAAGAAATAAAGGTCACACTCATTCCCTCTGAGGCAAGTTTTAAGACAAGCTTCTGTATCTCGATTTTAGTACCTACATCAATTCCTCGCGTAGGCTCATCCAAAATCAAATAATCCGGATTCGTCAGCAGCCATCTCGCCAAAATTACTTTCTGCTGATTTCCTCCTGACAGAGATTTGATTGGCGTCTCATCCGATGCCGTCTTTATTGAAAGCAACTTTATGTATTCTTCCGCAAATTTCTTCGCCTGCGCTTTAGAAAACGGTTTGAAAAATCCTTTTCTCACCTGCAGGGCAAGAATTATATTATCCCGAACCGACAAATCGCCGACAATACCATCCCTCTTACGGTCTTCCGGAAGATAGGCAATATTGTTTTTCATCGCATTTATCGGTTTCGTAATCTTCACCGGTTTACCTTTTACTTTTACTGAGCCGCCCATTACACGGTCAGCTCCAAAAATTGCCCTGACGCATTCGCTTCGTCCGGAGCCTAACAATCCGGTAAATCCATTTACTTCACCTTTATTAATATGGAAATCAAACGGTTTGATTCCCGCGTTACTAACTAAGCCTGCCGCTTCATATACAGGAACACTGTTATCATCTTCGGAGTATGTTTGCTCCTCACCCTTAATATCTGACATATCGTCTAATTCCTTACCGAGCATCTTCGATACCAACTGCACTCGCGGAAGGTCTTTAATCAGATATTCACCTACCAAAGTACCATCTCGTAAAACTGTAATCTTATCGCACACTTCATATACCTGGTCCAAAAAGTGTGTTACAAAAATAATACCTACCCCGCGGGATTTCAAATCTCTCATCAACCCGAAAAGCTTTTGCACTTCCTGCTCGTCGAGGGAAGATGTCGGCTCATCCAAAATCAATACCCGACACTGCATATCAACCGCGCGCGCAATTGCCACCATCTGCTGCACTGCCAGAGAGCAGCTTGCCAACTGCTGTGTAGCTTTTGCCGGAATATCTAACGAGCGCAAAATCTTTTCCGCGTCGCGATTCATCTTTTTCCAATTCTGGCCCATTCCTTTTGTTCGTCCGATGAACATATTCTCTGCGACCGATAAATTAGGACAAAGTGTAATCTCCTGATACACTGTACTGATACCGATATTTTGAGCATCCTGTGGAGAACGAATGGAGACTTCTTTATCATGTCCTTTCATAAAAATCTTTCCGTCGTCCTTGGAATAGACGCCGGTCAGGACTTTTATCAGAGTTGATTTACCTGCTCCGTTTTCACCCATCAAAGCGTGAATTTCACCCTCACACAAAGTAAAGTCCACATTTTGCAAGGCGCGGACTCCGGGAAAGCTCTTATTAATATCTCTCATTTCCAAGATAGCGTTATCTTTCACCGTCAATTCACTCCTTTATTTTATTTAAAAGAAATGCGGTACAGGCGCATGAAATCCATGTGGTCGTACCGCATATAAGTATTACAGAATTATTTTGACTAAGCTTTACAATTAGATACCAAACTTCTCAATCTCTTCGTCTGTAATTTCTTTAGCATCAAAGCCTTTCTCTTCCATGTAAATCTTCTTCTCAGGAATAGACTCGCCTTTCTGCAGCTTCTTGATGATTTCATCAAGAGTCTCAGCCTGGAATGGGTTACACTGGCCATCATAGTTCCAGTTACCTTTCTTAAGCTCCTGCAATGCCCATTTGTTGCAGTCAAAGCCCATAACGATTACATCTTTGCCAACGCCGTGAGATATATTCGCTTTGTCAAGAGCCGCTACAGCTCCCTTAGCCATGTCGTCGTTCTCTGCATAGATAACATTGAATGTTTTCTTAGCGTCGATTGCAGTCTGTACAATCTGCTGTGCAGTCTCCATATTCCAGTCTGCTGCCTGCTGTGCAACAATCTTCCAGTTCTTGTCAGCTTTTACCTGCTTATCCAAAGCACCGGTACGACCCTGCTGTGCGGCACTACCCATTTCACCCTGAATATGAATAATTTCATATTTGTCAAGATTCTGTTTCTTCAGCCATTCTACTGCTGTTTCACCCTCTTTGTCCATGTCGGAAACAACGCCTGCTTCATAAAGGCTCTCATCTGCATCTACGATACGGTCGAAGAGAATAACTTTTGTTCCTGCGTCTTTTGCTTCTTTCAATACAGTATCCCAACCGGAAGTACCTGCTGCGGAAAGAAGAAGATAATCTACTTCATCCTGAATCATCTTCTGAGCCTGCTGCATCTGCTCATCGTTCTTTTTACTGTAAGCAAAAGATGCATCATAACCGTTTTCCTTCGTGAACTTCGCTTGCAAGTCCTTGTCGTTAGCGGTACGGTAACCGGACTCATTCGGGTCATTGTTGATAATACCAACTTTGATTAATTCACTAGAACCGGAATCAGCCGGCGCATCATTGGAACCACTTGTCGGTTTGTCCTCACCGCCACATGCAGTTAAGCCTACGAGCATCATTGCTGCCATTAAAATGGCAAAAAGTTTTTTCATTTTCATTGAAAATAACCTCCAAACATTATATTCTCAAAGATGTGTCCTTGAGTTGAAGATATTATACCATGTATCAATAACATACTAAATGATATATATGGAACACAAATTGATATAAATGGCATTCGATAATCATTTTTCCGTTTCCGATTCCACCTCTTCCCACACTTTCCTTTTCATGGGAAAACCGCAGAAAATCGCTATAATTAGCAGTCGTTGCGGACAACAAACACCGCCGTTCTTTCTCGTCGGGTCTATCAGGTACCCCCTAATATCATTCCTTTCCAACGAACATAAAATGATATTTTTCTGCAAAATTTTTCAAAAAGCTTAAATTTAATTAAATTTAATAAATAATCTGCATATAAATAGAAGATACTATGAGCAGCAGGTCAGTTTGGCAGGCATACAGCAAGTTAGCAGAAAATGGAGGAAAAGGCAACTATGAACGATAAACAGACATTTAGCAACTGCCACAGAACTTCCGGCGGCAAAAACAAAAAAACTAATATTCCCGGCGCTTCTGTGGACGCCGAACAGGATTCTTCCACTTCCAAATACGTTGTCAGGGACGATGACAGGGAGCGGAAAGACGGCCCCGGTGGTGACTGATTCACCACCGTCCGCCCTCCTGTTCCTGCTCTTTCTGCCAATTACATAGTTTGCAGCCATCTTCGGATAATTCATAAATGGTATCGCAGACTTCCGTCATATATTTGCGGTCATGGGATACACTGATAATCGCTCCAGAAAATTCTTTTAACATCTTGCGGATAACCGGATTGGATAACGGAGAAAAATTTCTCGTAGGTTCATCCAGAATCAGCACATTTGCCTTTTCTACACATATAGAAAGAAGAAACAATTTGGCTTTCTGTCCACCGCTTAACTCTCCTATCGGATGTTCCATCTCCTCTTTTGTAAATTTCAAGCTTCCCAAAAAAGTTCTGATTCTTGTCTGCTCTTCCTTATCTCCCGTAACACTCAGATAAGAGAGCGGAGTATTTGCAAAGTTCATTCTATCTCTGTAGTCTTGCGGCATATAAACGGCCCGTATATCCTTTCTCGGTAAAAGCTCCTCTGCTGCCAGTTTCAGCAATGTCGTCTTTCCCACACCATTTCTGCCGATGATACATACTTTCTCCGGCCCTCTTATCTCCAAGTGAATATCTTTTGTGAGACACCTGTCTCCCACACACACTTCCTCCCTTTCCAGATGAAGCACGACTTTCCCCTGCGGTATCTTATCCGTTTTCGCAAACTGAAAGAAAATCGCCTCCTCCACATCCGGTATCTCTGTCATCGTATCAAATTCTTTGTCAAAACGGCGCTCCATGGATTTTACCGCTTTCATCTTCTTCTTTAACAGCCTCGCCCCACCGGGGTCCTGTCTCGTAATAGTCTCCTGCTGATATGCCACTTTCTGCTCTATGCGGCGGAGTTTTTCCTGTCTGGACTGATATTCGCTCCGCTCCTTTTTTGCCAACTGCTCCTGCTTTTGCAGACTGCGGTTTCTCTCCTCTGCATATTCGCGATACCCCATATTACAGATGGTATGTCTCGGTTTTCTTTTCTTCCTTATCATTTCCAGATGGATAATACGGTTGGCGGTTCTTTCCAACAGCGTCTCATCATGGGAAATAAACAATACCGCTCCTTTCCAGTTGCAGATAAACTTCTCCAGCCACGTCAGCGTCTGCAAATCAATGTCATTCGAGGGTTCGTCGAGCAAAAGGACAGTCGGCCGCCTGCACAACATGCGCACAAATTGTAATTTCACTTTTTCCCCGCCGGATAAAGTACCCATCTTCTGCTGCGAATACAAAACCTCCGGCGGCAATTTCAACCGACTTGCCATTGCGGCAAGTTCCTTTCCATTACAGTTGTAGAACGCCGGCTCCTCGCAGAGAAATTCATAGACAGACATTTCCTTTTCCCCGCATGACAATTCCTGTTTTACATAGCCCAAAACGCAGTCGTTCCTATTTATCTCTCCGCGGCAATCTGCGTATCCCTCTATCCATTTTTCATCATATATATATTGTAGCAAGGTGGACTTTCCATTGCCCTCCTCACCGATAAGCGCCGCTTTATCCCCGTCGTTGAGATTCAGGGAAAAATCGCAAACCAGTTCTCGCAAATCCTGTTTGTTTGTAATACACAAATTTTTTATTTGTAACATATATCCAGCTCCTCTCCGCCTGATACCGCCGGATATAGATTTTTTTCTTTGCGGACATGCACCACAACCAAAAAGTCTGGAAACGTAAAAATCTGCTTTCAGTATAAACCAAAAGCAGATTTTCTTTCCACAAATATAATGTTCTCCGGAACATTAAATAATCTACATTCGGCATCACAAGAACATCCGGTTATTTTCCGGATATAACTATGTCTTCTGCTCTTTCTGTAAATTATTTAATAATCATTCCACACCTCCGAAAAACTACGATTTACTTAAATTCTACCTCACCGCTCTCAATATCATAAACGGCTCCGATTACTTTAGCATTCGGAAGATTCAGATTATCATTAATCTTCTTTATGCTGTACTCCACATTGAGACAACATGCTTTGTAGTCGTCTTTTTCATTTCCGATTGCCAGCCGTATCTCATTAGTAATGGATTTTATGTATCCCTCTGCACCACCGGCGATTGCCGCTCCTACTGCACCGCAATGGGTATGACCAAGAACAACTATCAGATTGGAACCAAGATGCTCTGCCGCATACTCGACACTGCCGAGCTGGAAATCGTTAATTACATTACCTGCCACACGAATGACAAACAGCTCCCCGATTCCTGCCGAGAAAATACTCTCCGGTATGACGCGGGAATCCGAGCAGGTTACTACGACTGCATACGGATACTGGCCGTTTTCACAAGTATCTTTGCGAATTTCTTTTGAAATATCTCCTGTCCCTGTAGCAGCGTTCAGATATTTCTCATTTCCCTGTTTTAATTTTGACAGCGCTTCCTCTGCCGAAAGACTTTCCACTTTCACATGTTCCGCCATGATAAAACCCTCCTCGTCTTTTTTAAACAGAGTATACCATCTTTTTCTACAATTGTAAATGCTTCAATTTAATAAGTTTCCACCCTATATTCATAGAATTTTTCAAGGAGATAAATGATTGATTTCTGAAAAAATTGTATACATTTTCCTGATTATCCTTTATAATGTATAATTAAGTGTATTCAAAGTTAACTTAATATATATGATAAGGAGATTACTATGCCAAAAAGAGAGGACATCAATAAAGTAATGATTATTGGCTCTGGTCCAATTATCATCGGACAGGCATGTGAGTTCGATTATTCCGGAACACAGGCCTGTAAAGCACTTCGTAAACTTGGATATGAGATTGTGTTAGTCAACTCAAATCCGGCAACTATAATGACAGACCCGGAAATTGCAGACGTGACTTACATTGAACCGTTAAATGTAAACCGGTTAGAGCAGATAATCGAAAAAGAAAGGCCGGATGCCGTTCTTCCAAATCTCGGCGGACAGTCCGGACTCAACCTCTGTGCTGAACTTGCCAACCAGGGTATTCTTGACAAATACAACGTACAGGTTATCGGTGTTCAGGTCGACGCCATTGAGCGCGGGGAAGACCGTATTGAATTTAAAAAATCCATGGATGCCATCGGCGTGGAAATGGCAAGAAGTCAGGTATCTTATAGTGTTGAAGAAGCTCTCGCAATTGCGGACGAACTCGGTTATCCGGTAGTGCTTCGTCCGGCTTATACAATGGGCGGCGCCGGCGGCGGTCTTGTATATAATAAGGAAGAATTAAAAACAGTATGCGCCCGCGGTCTTCAGGCCAGTCTGGTCGGACAGGTTCTCGTCGAAGAGTCCATCCTTGGCTGGGAAGAACTTGAACTGGAAGTCGTACGCGATGCCGAGGGCAATATGATTACCGTCTGCTTTATCGAAAACATCGACCCGATGGGAACTCATACCGGCGACTCATTCTGTTCAGCCCCGATGCTGACGATTTCCGAAGAACTTCAGAAACGCCTGCAGGAACAGGCCTATCGTATCGTAGAATCTGTCAAAGTAATCGGCGGAACTAACGTGCAGTTTGCACACGACCCCGTTTCCGACCGTATCGTCGTAATTGAAATCAATCCGCGTACATCCCGCTCTTCCGCACTGGCTTCCAAGGCGACCGGCTTCCCGATTGCTCTTGTATCCGCCATGCTGGCCGCAGGTCTTACTCTGCGGGATATTGAATGTGGAAAATACGGCACTCTGGACAAATATGTGCCGGATGGGGATTATGTGGTAATTAAATTTGCCCGCTGGGCATTTGAAAAATTCAAAGGCGTAGAGGATAAGCTCGGCACGCAGATGCGCGCCGTCGGTGAAGTCATGAGTATCGGCAAGACTTACAAAGAGGCTTTCCAGAAAGCCATCCGCAGTCTTGAGACAGGCCGCTACGGACTCGGCTACGCCAAAGATTATAATACAAAATCCAAAGACGAACTGCTTCTTTTACTGAACACTCCGTCCAGCGACCGTCACTTCATTATGTATGAGGCGTTGAGAAAAGGAGCAACGGTTGATGAAATCTTCAATATTACGAAAGTAAAGCACTACTTTATTGAGCAGATGAAAGAGCTCGTTATGGAAGAAGAGGAACTGGCTCAGAAGAAAGGCTCTCTTCCATCGGATGAGCAATTAATTTCTGCCAAGAAAAACGGGTTCTCCGATAAATATCTGAGTCAGATTTTAGATATTCCAGAAGCAGAAATACGCGATAAACGCATTTCGCTCGGCGTTACCGAGGCATGGGAGGGCGTACATGTAAGCAGTACGCCGGACAGCGCTTATTACTATTCCACATACAATGCCGAAGATAAAAATCCAGTCAATACTAACAAGAAAAAGATTATGATTCTCGGCGGCGGCCCGAATCGAATCGGACAGGGTATCGAATTTGATTACTGCTGTGTTCATGCTTCTCTGGCCCTGAAAAAACTTGGCTTTGAGACGATTATTGTCAACTGTAATCCGGAAACGGTTTCCACCGATTATGATACTTCGGACAAACTTTATTTTGAGCCGCTCACACTGGAAGATGTTCTCAGTATTTACAATAAAGAAAAGCCGCTTGGCGTGATTGCCCAATTCGGCGGGCAGACACCATTAAATCTCGCCGCTGAACTGGAAAAGAACGGCGTGAAAATTCTCGGAACTTCTCCGTCGGTAATTGACCTTGCCGAAGACCGCGATTTGTTCCGCGCCATGATGGATAAACTGGAAATCCCAATGCCGGAAGCGGGCATGGCAACAACGGTTGACGAGGCGCTGAAAATCGCTAATCAAATCGGATATCCGGTTATGGTGCGCCCATCCTATGTTCTTGGCGGACGCGGAATGGAAGTCGTATACGATGACGAGAGCCTGTCTGACTATATGCAGGCAGCCGTCGGCGTCACACCGGACAGACCAATTCTTATCGACCGTTTCCTCAACCACGCAATGGAATGCGAAGCAGACGCTATCAGCGATGGCACACATGCCTTTGTTCCCGCCGTTATGGAGCACATTGAACTGGCAGGCGTGCACTCCGGTGATTCTGCATGTATCATTCCGTCTGTGCACATCTCGGAAGAAAACGTTACTACGATTAAAGAATATACAAAGAAAATTGCAGAAGAAATGCATGTTAAGGGCTTAATGAATATGCAGTATGCCATTGAAAACGGCAAGGTTTATGTTTTGGAAGCGAATCCGCGTGCCTCCCGCACCGTTCCGCTTGTATCCAAAGTATGCAACATCCGCATGGTTCCTCTTGCCACAGATATTATTACTTCCGATATTACGGGCAGACCGTCTCCGGTAGCCGGACTGAAACAGCAGAACATTCCTTACTACGGTGTCAAGGAAGCTGTTTTCCCATTTAATATGTTTCCGGAAGTCGACCCGCTTCTCGGCCCTGAAATGAGGTCAACCGGTGAAGTCCTCGGCCTGTCCACCTATTACGGAGAAGCTTTCTTCAAGGCACAGGAGGCAACGCAGACGAAACTTCCTCTCAAGGGAACGGTACTGATTTCCGTCAACCGCAAAGACAAGCCGGAAGTCGTTGAGATAGCGAATCTGTTTGCAGAAGCAGGCTTCCACATTCTGGCCACGGGCAAGACGCATGAAATTATTACCAATGCCGGTATCGAAGCCGAACTGGTGAAAAAACTGCATGAGGGCCGTCCGAACATTCTGGATTTGATTACTAACGGCAAGATTGATTTGATGATTAACTCTCCGGTCGGCAAAGACAGCGTCCATGACGACAGCTATCTCCGAAAAGCCGCTATTAAGGCAAAAGTTCCTTATATGACGACTATCGCTGCCGCCAAAGCGACGATTAAAGGGATTCTCTACGTGCAGAAGCACGGAAATGGCGAAGTAAAATCACTCCAGCAAATCCACAGTGAAATTACTGATATGTAATACCGCAAATACAGAAATAATATTTACTCTATAAAACCAATCGGGACAACAAGTACTTATATGTTGTCCCGATAATTTTTCTATACCATTTTACTTTTCACACGCTTTCTAACTATTATGCGTGCACAATATCCGTATATTCCGAAATTTCTCTGCTTATCGTACACAAATCGGCGAGGTTCAGGTCATGGACATTAGAATGACCGGTAATTCTGGCAAAGACTTTCAGTTCTTCTTTACAACAGTTAAGATAATTCGCCACCCTCTTCGCCGCCGCTTCCCCTTTCAGGCGTTTTCGCAATTCCTCATCCTGTGTCGCCACTCCTACCGGACACATTCCGCTGCCGCAGATGCGATACTGCTGGCAGGCTGCCGCCACCATAGCGGCAGATGCCACTGCTACCGCATCTGCTCCCATGGCAAGCGCTTTTGCAAAATCAGAGGAGACACGCAGTCCTCCCGTAATAACTAATTCCGCATCACAGCGCACGGCATTGAGATATTTCCTTGCGCGATGCAGTGCATATACGGTCGGCACGCTTGTAGCGTCTCTGATAATTGCCGGAGAGGCGCCGGTGGCGCCGCCTCTGCCGTCAATTGTAATAAAATCAGGTTCGGCAAAAACGACATATTCCAAATCTTTTTCCAGCTTCCCTGCCGCAATCTTTATACCAATTGGACGGCCGTCCGAACGACGCCGCAATTCTGCGACAAGCTCCCTCAAATCCTCTTTTGTCTCCACATCAGGAATCGTTGATGGACTGATAATATCCTCCCCCAATGGTTTATTGCGGATTTTGGCTATTTCCGGCGTTACTTTCTCCCCCGGAAGATGTCCGCCCATCCCCGGCTTCGTTCCCTGTCCAATCTTAATCTCAATCGCATCGGCACGTCTCAGATTTTCATCCGTGACGCTGTAGCGGTTTGGCACATACTCAAATATGTAACGGTAAGAGGCCGCCATCTCTTCCGGCAGAATACCGCCCTCACCACTGCACATCGCTGTCTTTGCCATCGCGCTCCCCTCTGCCATGGCCACTTTCGTCTCTTTGGATAGCGCTCCGAAAGACATATGGGAAATATAAACCGGACTATCCAAAATCATCGGCCGCTTTGCATGCTTGCCAATGACTGTCATCGTACTCACCGGAGCGTGCTCGGACAGAGGCATGGGATTTAACTGTGCTCCCATAATGAGAATATCATCCCAATTTGGCATTGACATCTTTGTTCCCATTGCTTCAATAATGGATTTGCCATTTACCGCCATCTCCTGTATCTCTTTCATGTATCGGTAGTCTCCGGTTGTCTTTCTCGTCTCTTTCGGATAACTCAAATCAATGGCGTCATCATCTGCGCTGCCACACTCCGTACAAGCTGCGCCGTCATCGTTGTCTCCGGCAGATACTTGCTCTTCTTCCGAATCCACTAACTCAAACTTATCCAGCGGCTGCTTACACATCGGACATTGCCCTAAATCCTCTAATTTCTTTCCCTCTGCTTCCTCATCAAACACATAGCCGCATACACTGCATTTGTATACCATATCGTTTCTCCTTTTCCTGTTTATTTTTTACTACTTATCTTTCTGCTTTCTATTTCGTGGCGGAATTGCACAGAAAACATCCGTCCTCATGGGAATTGATTATCCCGACTGCCTGCAGGAAAGAATATATAATTGTCGTTCCCACAAACTTCATTCCCCTCTTCTGTAAATCCTTTGATATCCTGTCCGACAGCTCCGAGTTTACCTTATCGTTTTCATAGATAACCTGCCCCCCGCTAAATCCCCAAATATAATCAGAAAAGGAGCCAAATTCGGCCTGTATCTCCTGAAATACAACAGCGTTTTTAATGGCGGCACCAATCTTTCTCCCATTTCGGATAATACTCGCATCCTGACGCAGTTCTTCTATTTTCTTTTCGTCATATTGGCCGATTTTCCTATAATCAAAGCCGTCAAAGGCCCTCCGGAAGTTCTCACGCTTATTCAACACACATTCCCATGACAAACCAGCCTGAAATGATTCGAGCAGAAGCATTTCAAAATAATAGGCGTCGTCTTTGCGGACTGCCTGTCCCCACTCCTCATCATGATACGCTATATATAAGTCGTTATTGGGATTTGCCCAACGACAGCGAACATTGCCATCTTTGTATATCATGGTTTACCTCATTTCTGCTATTTAAGATAAAAGGAGAGTACAATACATCAGATAAGAAATATTGTACCCTCCATGTTATTTTATAACCGTCTTCACTCTATGGCAATCACTTCTCTTATTTGTAACCCATTGCCAGCATCGTAAAGCTTTTTGATTCACTGCCTTCTGCCATCTTCAGTTCGATTTCATGGTCAGCAGCGGTCTCCTCTGTCAGAGCTAAATATACTTTACCGTTATTCCATCCGGACTTATTGTAACAATCCAATGTCGCTTTCTTTACTCCATCAATATACAAGTCCGCGGAACCAAATGCTGTTGAACTGCTCTGTTTATACATGAGCATGAGCGTCTTACATTTCACTTTGACTTTCAGCGAATCGCTTCCGCTGTCTTTTTTATGCATCCAGTTGTTCGGGAACCAAGGAGCGCTCTTTGCTCCGTTGTACTCGTATTGGAAATTACCGGTAGCGCTGTCTTTCGCATTAAAGCTGCCTGCCTCAATGGAAGTGATAGCTGTATCTGCGCCCAGCTCTGTTGCCGCATCTATCATTTTGATACCCTGATAAGCGGAAGTCTTCTTCGCCGGCATCGCATCCACATCCGTAATATTATCTTCCACAGCCGTTTCCTTATCAACCGTATCCATTAACTTCATAATACAGTCGGACATCAATTGATAACCTTTGTTATTCGGGTGCAGGTTATCACCGAAATACCAATCCGAAAAGCCTTCTAACTTATAGAAATCTTTGATGGCATCACCCATACTAATCATTGGCAAATCATAGTGCTGCCCGTACTTGCGGTAATCGTTCTCACACACACGGTTCAACGGCTTAAATACGGAGAAAATCAATACAACCGCAGAGCCGGATTTCAGCGCTTCGCGAATCAGACCCTCATAGGCGCCTCCTGCCGTCTCACAGCCGCTGTCGTTTACGGCAAATTCGATAAAGAGAATGTCCGGACGTGTGCTGCCCTCCGGCAGACGGTCAAGAACGTCCCTCTGATAACGGATAACACCGATATCCGATGGCGTACCACTCATGCCGGCATTGATGAAATGCACATTGCTGCCGTCGTCTTTACCATATGTCTTACCGAAAGAGGTCGCTGATACCTGCGCATAACATTTTGAGTTCGGAGACGCAAGCGCACCCTCGGTGATGGAACCACCGATATAGGCAAGCGTCACATCCTCTCCGTCTCTCGCTTTCTGAATAACCTTTTTCAGACGGGCGTTATTTCCAGAAGAATACAAACCTGCCTGCGCCATCTGCGCACTCTGCGCAACGGAAGGCGTAAACGTCTTGTTATCTACCGGTTTACCAATAATCACGACATCGTCCACAAGGAAATCAATGCTATCCGACGTCGGACACTCAAAATACATACTGATACCGCCGTCGTTGTCCGGAATCGTCAACTCGCCGCTTAACTCTACCCATTGGCCGCTGGCACAGGTTTTCCCTTGGTCGGCATTGTCTATAATTGATTTGTACTGTGTATTGCCATCCAAATCATTGTACTGCACTTTCATGGCAATGCCTTCGGATTTACCAGAATCCTGTTTTACCCATGCGCTAAACTGATAAACATTTCCGGTTTCACATAATTTGGAAAGGTCCATCGAAGCGCCGTGCCATGTAGCGGCGCGTCCGGTACACAACATACTGTTCATACCGCCGTCAGTATGGTTTTCCGAATTGGAAATCTCTATGGAGCCGCCTCGTCCGGTGAATCCATTCGTATCCCCATCTTCGAAATAATTTTTGTAAATAATTGTTGGCGTCGGCTCCGCCGTCGCAGTAGCAGTTGCCGTGGCAGTAGTGGTCGGACCGGAGGAGTTGTTATTGCCGCCGGTTCCGCCGTTTGGCGGCGTAGGTGTAGTATTCGACGCATTGGTGTTAGACGGTGGCTGTGACGAATCGTTATTTCCTGATTTGCCACTTGTCTTTTTCGTCACTTTAACCGTAACTTTGCCAAGACTTCTTGTCTTCTTTTTATAAACTTCTTTTACGGTAACTTTTGCTTTTCCAACTTTTAAGGCTTTCACCTTTCCGGATTTATACACTTTTACCTTTTTATTGGAAGCCTTAAACTTATACTTCGCCTTTTTCTTCTTGTATTTAATCTTGATTTTTTTAGAAGCTCCTTTTTGTATGGTAAGGCTCTTTTTCGCAAGCTTCGCTTTCTTTTTGGCGGCGTCGCTAACGGTTGCGCCTGCTGCCGTAGAACATACTAAAGCCAGTACCAGACCATGACACAGTAACTTCTTTCTGTTTTTGTTTCCCATAAGTCATCTCCTTCTGCTTTTTTATGTAAAACCTTATACTTATGAAACGGATGTTTGAGGTTGCTCCAATATCTTTTTGCGCACCTTAACATCATACTTATACTTTATCAGAAACAGAGACAATAATCAATCAAATTAATGAAAAATCTCACACTCCATACCTGCCGGCCTGCGCCTGCCACATCTCCGCGTATTTTCCTTTTCGTGACAGCAGTTCATCATGCGTTCCCTCTTCAATAATGCGTCCGTTTTCCAACATAATAATACGGTCGGCGTCTCTCGTCGTTGACAGGCGGTGCGAAATGTAAAATACGGTCTTGTTCTCTGCCGCCGCATGCATTGCCTTATTCAGATTATATTCGGCAATCGGGTCGAGGGCGCTTGACGGTTCGTCCATGGCAAGCAAATCAACTTCTCCGTAAAAGGCTCTGGCAATCGCCACCTTCTGGCTCTCACCACCGGACAAGTTCACACCCTGTTCATCAAACTCCGTCGTAATCGGAGTGGAAAGTCCCTGCGGCAATGACTGCAGGCGTTCCCCGAACCCGCTGCGGCACAGAGCCGATTCCACTTCTCCCTCAATCTCCTCATTGCTGCTGATATCATCCAACACGACATTTTCCAGCAACGTCGCGCCGTACAGGCAATAATCCTGAAAGACCACTCCCATACGCTCATGGTACTCATCTAGTTTGTACTTACGGATATCGCAGCCGTGATAAGTAATCACTCCCTCTGTCGGGTCATACAGGCGCATAAGCAATTTAATCAGCGTCGTCTTTCCCGCCCCGTTGTAACCGACAATGGCAATCTTTTCTCCGGCAGACACATGGAGAGAGATATCATGCAAAATCTCCGGCGCATCTTCTGTATAACGGAAACTTACGTGTTTGAGACATATATCCCCGACTCCCTGCGGTACTTTCAGTCCTATATGATGTTTCAATTCCGCTTCATAGGCAAGAAAGGCCCGTATCTTATCTACATACATACTGTTCTCATTTGCTTTCGGGGCAATCTCGGAAAATCCGCGCATAGCGCGCCGCAGACTTCCCGTGCGGTTAAACAGTACGACCGCATTGCTGTAATCAATCGTGCGGAGTACTGCCGCCTGAAAGATAAGATAGACAATATACAACCCATCCAGAATAAAATCTCCCGCCAGATATTGCTGCGTAAACATAAGGCCCACACGTTTTCCCGCCACCTTTTTGTTAATCTGCTCCATCTTATCGTTCGCTTCTTCAAATTCTTCCTCCAGCATATCTCCCACGTCCGGGTGAAGACGAAGTTCTTTCGCATAATCATTGAGATAGAACAGACGGCTGACATAATTTCTCTTGCGCTCATAAGGATTGACTTTCATGCGCACCTTATAATTTATTTTATTGAGTACTTTCGCCAAAAAGAAATTGAGTACAAACGAGACGGAGACAAACAGGATTCCAACCATATCCGTCATCAGATAAAACACGCCCGTAGTAATTATTATCGTAAAGCTCTGCATTATGGAATTGAGCAATTCCAGAAAGCGGTCTATCGAACTTTCCGATTCGGCTACCGCCAGCACAAATTCATTATAGTACTGCGGATTGTCATAGCACGACAAATCCAGTTCCGCCGCTTTCTCGTACATCTTCTCTTTCAACGCCTTATAAAGTTTCGGACGGGTACGGAAATTCATGGCATTGATAAAATAGCCATCCGCTAAAAACTGCGCGATATTAATGAGCAGAATAATGCCAATCACAAGAAATGCTTTCCAAAATGGCTCGTGATATTCAGCACAGTGCAAAACATATTGAATCCCTACCGTATGTTCCAAAAAGATAACCATCTGCTGGCGAAATCCGTCAAAAAGAAAATACAACATATATCCCGGCGATACGCTAAAACAAAGTTTCCATAAAAAGAGATGATTATTCCAAACCTGTTTCATGCGCCCACCTCCTCTCGTGCCAGATAGTTTACTGCCTGCTTCGTGTACATTTCTGCATACGGCCCTTTCTTTTCCATCAGTTCTTCATGTACTCCCTCTTCTGCTACCGCGCCGTGCTCCAGCATATAAACATAATCGGCATTTTGAACGGAGGAAAGACGGTGGGAAATAAAGAGCATCGTCTTGTTCCTGCCGCTCTCCAAAATCTGTTCAAACAGCTCGTATTCCGCAATCGGGTCGAGAGCGCTTGACGGTTCATCAAAGATTTTAAACGGGCTCTGGCGCACAAAAGCTCTGGCGACAATAATCTTCTGGTACTCACCGCCGGACAGCACGACGCCATCTTCCGCAAACTCCCTCGTCAGCATCGTATGTATCCCCTCCGGAAGCGAGAGGACTTTTTCATATACGCCTGCCATTTTCAATGCGTCAACAACCGCTTTTTCATCGTTCGGCGCAGCCTTTCGCATCAGCACATTTTCCATAACCGAAAGAGAGAACATCTGGTGGTCTTGGAAAGCGGTTGCGAACAACTTGCGGTATTGCTGCAAATTGTAGTCTTTAATATTTCTTCCATTCAGTAATATCTCTCCCTCCGAGGGGTCGTAAAAACGCATTAACAGCTTTACGATTGTCGTTTTGCCGGCTCCGTTATGTCCGACAAGCGCATATGTCTTGCCAGCCTCAAAACAGAGATTGAGGTTCCGGATTACTTCCTCCTCTTTATAGGAAAAACTCACATTGCGAAATTCAATCTTCTGTATCTCTTCCCCCGGGTTTATGCCGTCATAACTCTCCGGTATCGCCTCCTGATATTCCAAAAAGGTGCGAAGATTGTCTATAAACAGGCCATTTTTAAAGGCTTTCATTAATGATTCCGTAAAACCGATTAATATCCATGTAGAAGATACCATCATGCTTGTTATGACTGCCAATTCCGACATCGACATGGAATGGCTGACAAGCGTGCGGTAGGCGCCGTAGATAAGCAGTCCCTCAAAAATAAAAGCAAAGACAAAATTGGCCCAGAGCCAATGAAGAACCGCCGCCTTTTTCGTATATTTTTTCGTCACCTCAATCACGCCCTGAATCGCCTCGTCATAATGACGCCGCATTAAGGAAAATGCCTTTGTCAGACGTATTTCCTTGGCGTAGTCCGCCATATACATCACGCGGTTCACATATGCAATTTTGCGGTTATACGGCGCCATATCCTTATTTCTCTCAAAATCAATATGGCTCATTTTCCGATTAAATACAAAATTTCCAATAATAGGAAAGATAATAAAAAGTACCGAATATTTATCCACTTCAAACATGAAACAAAAAGAAACTATCGTTGCGGCCACACCAAAGAGAACGCCCCATATGACATCCACAGTTTCAATCAGCCGCTCGTCTGCCTTTTCCATTGCCAGCGTATATTTGTTATAAAACTCCTTGTCTTCAAAGCACGCCAGCTCCACCTGTCTCGACTTGCGAAACAGGATTCGGTTCAGTCCTTTATTGACGATAACATTGCAGACAGGCAGCACACTGCCGTTTACATAACTATTGTACAGGGTAATAAGGGCAAAGACCGTCGCCGTTATGGCGACAAACGTCATAATGGAAGAAAACTCCTGTTCCGTCTCCAGTGCGTGTACGACATAGCGCATGAAAAAAGCGCTGTAGAAGAGCCATTCAAAATATCCAAGCAGTCTTGTTGCCGCTTTATGTATCACCTGACGGGGACAAATCTTCCATAACAGCCGTAACGCATAAAGATTATTGCGAAATACCCTCTTTTGCTTTTTCATAAAATCCTCCATTTCTGATTTATTGGGAAAAATAAGAGGCAAAAGCAGATAGCCCGCCTTTGTCTCTTACTACGTTTCTAAAGCAAATTATAGCACATATAACATTAAAATCAATAACCTGCTGGTTTACACTATAATAAACCAGCAGGTTATCCCTACAGTTTCCATATATCCTGATTGTATTCTTCGATTGTCCGGTCAGAGGAAAAGAAGCCTGCTTTCGCTGTGTTCACAAGCATCTTTTTCGCCCATTCTTTGCGGTCCTCGTAAGCGTCGAGCATATTTTCTTTTGTCTCGATATACTCCCTTACGTCGAGAAGTGTCATAAACCAGTCTTTGCTGATTAATTCCTTATACAGCCGGCACAGATTTTCCGGGTCGCCAATCTGTATGAGCTGTTTACTGATAATAAAATCTACCAGTTCTTCAATCAGCGAATCATTATCATAATATTCCCGCGAACAGTATCCTGCCGTATCATAGAGCCGGATTACCTCATCACTGGATTTCCCAAAGATAAAAATATTATCTTTGCCAACTAAATCATGGATTTCCACATTCGCTCCGTCCATCGTCCCTAACGTCACCGCCCCGTTGAGCATAAACTTCATATTGCCGGTACCGCTTGCCTCTTTGGAGGCGAGGGAAATCTGCTCGGAAATGTCACAAGCCGGAATCAGTTTCTCTGCCTTTGTCACATTATAATTCTCGACCATAACTACCCTGAGATACGGATTGACGTCCGCATCTTTTTCAATCAGTTCCCGCATACAGAGAATGAGATGAATGATATCCTTTGCCAGTGTATACGCCGGCGCCGCCTTGGCTCCGAAAATCATCGTAATCGGACGCTTTGGCAGTTTCCCCGCCTTAATCTGCTTATACTTATAAATCAGATAGAGGGCGTTCATCTGCTGACGCTTGTACTCATGCAATCTCTTTACCTGAATGTCGTAAACTGAATCGACGGGAATATCAATGTTCTGCGTCTCTTTCAAATACTGCTTCAGAACTTTTTTATTCTCATCCTTAATCGCAATCAGACGTTCCAGTACAGCATCATTGTCTTTATCCTCCAACAGTTTTTCCAACTGTGCGGCATCCTTTTTCCACCCATCGCCTATGCGCTCGGTAATCAGCGCCGCTAACTGCGGATTAC
The DNA here is from genome assembly GCA_948579355.1 of uncultured Eubacterium sp. Lineage (GTDB taxonomy): Bacteria > Bacillota > Clostridia > Lachnospirales > Lachnospiraceae > Eubacterium_F. Next base: position 28,014 of record CAPAOV010000019.1, read on the forward strand.
AATGCATCAACCAGCGGCGGAACGTAATGCCGTTTGTCTTATTGTTAAATTTCTCCGGATATATATCATAAAATGCCTTTAACTCTGATTTTTTCAATATTTCCGTGTGCAGGGCAGCCACGCCGTTGACGCTGAATCCAAAATGGATATCCATATGCGCCATGTGCACGCGGTCGTTTTTATCAATGATGGCAAGTTTTTCGTCCTTGTATTTTTTCTTTACCTTTTCGTCCAATTTTCGGATAATCGGCAGTAAATGCGGCACGACTTCTTCCAAATCGCGAATCGGCCATTTTTCCAGAGCCTCCGCCAATATCGTGTGGTTCGTATAGGCGCATGTCTTACTGACAATTGCCGCAGCCTCGTCAAAATCAATGCCCCGCTCCGTCAACAACCGGATTAACTCCGGAATAACCATTGACGGATGTGTATCATTTATCTGAATCACGACATGTTCATACATTTTCTTTACGTCGTATCCCTTTTCGTCCATCTCTTTCAAAATCAACTGAGCGCCGTTACTTACCATGAAATATTGCTGATATATGCGGAGAAGCTGTCCTTCTCTCGTACTGTCGTCCGGATAGAGGAACAGTGTCAGATTTTTGGCAATATTTTTCTGGTCAAAATCAATCCCGTCCTTTACGAGACTTTCATCCAGCGTATCAACATCAAACAGGTGCAGCTGGTTGACGCCGCTGTCATAGCCGGGAACATCAATGTTATAGAGCGTGGACTGCAAGGTAAAATCAGCAAATTTCACTGGAAAATGAATGCCGGTGTCCGTCAGCCAGCTCTCTTTCTCAATCCATGGATTTTTCTCCTCGCGCTGCTTATTGTCGCGGAACACCTGCTGAAACAAACCAAAATGATAGTTCAGGCCAATTCCCGCCCCCGGCAGGCCAAGCGTTGCAATCGAATCAATAAAACAAGCTGCCAGACGCCCTAATCCGCCATTTCCCAGCGATGGCTCCGGCTCTATTTCCTCAATCGCAGACAAATCTTTTCCATTTACGCGAAGCAATTCCTTTACTTCGTCGTAGATGCCAAGATTGATTAGATTATTGGATAATAATTTGCCAATCAGAAACTCTGCTGAAATATAATAAATCTTTTTCTTCCCTTTGTTCTCCTCTTTCTCTTTGCATAATTCTTTTACTAATGAGAGCAACCCATAATAGACAGTTTCATTTGTTGCCTCCGCAATTCCTATCCCCATGCGCTTTTCCAGCTTCTCTTTCAAGCCCATTCTTTCTGCTCCTTTCCAACCTTTCAAGTATTTTCCTTTTCATTATATTCATTTTTACCATTTTTTTCAACCACTTCCGCAGAAAGATGACGTTATCCTTTTACCGCGCCTGCCACAACGCCCTGAATGATATGCTTCTGACAGGAAAAATAGAACACTATAATAGGGATAATTGCCAGTACGAGCAACGCCATAAGGGAACCGTAATCTTTCGCCCCATAAGAACCCATCAGATATTGAACCGCCACCGGAATCGTTTTATAATTTGTCGATACGCCGATAACAAGATAAGGCAGCAGATAGTCGTTCCAAATCCACATCGCATTCAAAATTGCCACAGTAATAGCTGTCGGTTTCAGCATCGGAAAAACAATTCGGAAAAACGTCTTTAACGGCGTGCAGCCGTCAATCATCGACGCTTCTTCCACCTCGAGCGGAATCGCCTTAATGAAACCACAAAGCATAAACACCGACAGACCGGCTCCGAAGCCCAAATACAGCACTACCATCCCCAGCGGATTATTGAGCGCAAGCATGTCGGCTATCTTCGACATCGTAAACATAATCATCTGAAATGGCACAATCATAGAAAATACAAAGGCAAAATATAATAAACTCGTATACTTTGTTTTCACACGTACCAGATACCATGCCGTCATGGCAGTAAACAAAACGATAACAAACACCGACAGCACAGTAATAAACAAGGAGCACCCAAAGGCGCGGAAGAAATCAGTCTTTTGGATTCCCTCAATAAAGTTGGCAAACCCCGCATACATCTCTCCTGTTGGAATGGCAAACGGATTGTCACTGATATATAACCGTCCCTTGAACGAATTTAACACCACAAAGAAAATTGGTATAATGAATACAATAAACAGGATAACAAGCATAGCAATAGATAAAATGTCCCATATATTTTTCTTCATTAACTCTCTACCTCCTTTCTTCTCGATAATGCAACCTGCGTAATGCCGATGAGCGCTACTATCAAAAAGAATATGACGCCTTTGGCCTGTCCGACGCCCTCAAATCCCACTTTACCATAAAATGTATTGTAAATATCCAGCGCCATCATCGCCGTCTTGTTAGACGGACCTCCCGCCGTGAGCGCGAGATTCTGGTCGAACATCTTAAACGAGTTGGTAATTGTCAGAAACAGGCATATGGTTATCGAAGACATAATAAGCGGAATCTTAATGCGGAACAACGTCTTAAAAGCAGATGCTCCGTCGATTTTTGCCGCCTCTATCAAATCCGGCGATACATTTTGCAGTCCGGCGATATAAATTACCATAATATAACCTATCATCTGCCAGTTCATCAAAACTACCAAACCCCAGAATCCATATTTTGCATCCATCAGCATCGTAACGCCATAGCGCTCAAGCACTCCGTTTATCATCGACTGCCAGATATAACCGAGTACAATACCGCCAATCAGGTTCGGCATAAAAAATGCCGTGCGGAAAAAGTTCGTCCCGCGAAAGCCCCTTGTCAGCATGAGCGACAGCCCAAAAGCAAAAATGTTAATCGTCACAATCGCGACTACACTAAACGCTACAGTGAAGAGTAAGGATTGCAAAAAATCCTTACTCTCAAAAACTTTCACATAATTTTCCCATCCTACAAAGTTTGCATTCGTAACCGTCGTGAAATTACAAAACGACAAATACAAACCCATCACGAAAGGAATGACAAAGGCAATCAGAAAGGCAATTAAGGTCGGCAGTACGAAAACTGCAAAATACTTTTTTATATTTTTTTCCATATTAATCCTCATTTCTGAGCGATTTATCGCGAAGAACCGCACGAGAAAACTCGGAGAGTTTCCCGTGTCGGATAAAGCTATTTGCTTTCGCTCAGAAACAAATAGCTGTTACCTCATCAGGATTTTGTTGCCGACTTCTCTGTCTTCCATTGCTTTTTCACAGTATCCACTACATGATTCCAATCCGCCGTCTCCTGTGCGTATTCGAGAAGAGCCGCCCCAAACTGGTCTTTAAACGTCTGACTCGGGAACGTAGTGAAAATCCATGGAATACTCTTCTTTCCACTCTCCATATATTTCAACATATCCTTTGCCAGCGGGTCTTTTGGCTTTTCTTTATCCGAAAACGTAGTGAACGGTGCAATATTGCCAAGTTTATTTGTCATATAATCTTTTCCGACTTCGGATGTGATTAACCAGTTTACAAAATCAATAGATGCCTTTTGAGACGCTTCCGGCGCCTGCTTGTTTATGGCAAAATAGTTTTCTGTTCCAATACACAGCCCTTGGTCTTTTTCACCTTCCAGACCGGAGTAAATCGGCAGGAATTTCACATCTTCCTCTTTTACGACATTTCCCTGTACTTTTGCAATCTGGCTCCACGCCCAGTTTCCATTTTGTATCATCGCCACCTGTCCGAGCGCAAACTCCGACATCGAATCATTGACCCCTTTACTTCCTAACATCTTCCGCGGCGTTCCCGAATTGTTCAAATAGAGGTCAAAGACATTTTTAAACTGCTCCTGATGAGTAAATTCGATTTCATCCAAATCACCTGCATTCTTTTCCTGAAATTCTTTGTGGACGGCAATATTGGCCAAATGCGTATGCCATCTCCACTCTTCTCCGGGCATGAGAGACGTAGAGCCAAAGACGCCCTTGATTCCCAACTGGCTTCTCTTATTCTGCATATCCTCGACTACCTGCTTCAATTTCTCAAAGCTGTCAATCTCATCTACGGATTTAATAACCGCGCCGCTCTGTGAGATATACTTTTTCATAATCGCATCATTGTAAATGATTCCATATCCCTCAATCGTATACGGTACTCCGTAAACTCCGCCGTCTTCACCCGTAATTACTAACTCTTTGTCAGTCAGCTCCTGATAAAACTTCGTGTCTTTCAGATTGGCACAGTAATCTTTCCACGCCTGATAGCCAACCGGACCGTTAATTTGGAAAAGTGTCGGCGCATCGGACTTGGCTATTTCCGATTTAAGGGTAGATTCATAATTACCGCTTGCCGCCGTCACCACTTTCATCTGTACTCCGGTTTCTTCGGTGTACTTCTTTGCCAGCTCTTCCCAATCGGACGATACCTCCGGTTTAAAATTCAAATAATAGATAGTTCCCGCATCTGACTTTTTGCCACTGTTGCCACCACATCCGGTGAGTGAGCAAACCGCCATAATGCTGCATAAAAAAATTGCTATAAAACGTTTCAGCTTCATATTCATTCCTCCTTTTTTGAATATTCTGCTCGTTTTATAGCAATTTATACGCTTTTTCCAATGACTATTCTTCGAAAAGTGAAGTACAATGCGGACAACGGGTTGCTTCGATATCAATTTCGCTCTTGCAAAACGGACAAATTTTTGTCGTTACCGGTTCTTCCTCTTCTTCTTTTTTTGCCGAAAACCTGTTTGTCACCGTATTCATCATTTTTACAATACAAAAAACAACAAGCGCCATAATAAGGAAGTTTAAGACAGCCGTCAGAAATGCTCCGTAATTTAACGTCACATCACCTATAATATGCCACTTTAACTGGTCAAAATTCATGCCGCCGAACAATCCGAGAAACGGATTGATAATATCGGCTACAAGCGACGATACGACACTCGTGAAAGCGCCGCCGATAATGATACCAATTGCCATGTCCATAACATTTCCCCGACTGATAAACTCCTTAAATTCATTGAAGAATTTTTTCATGTGCAGCCTCCTTTTTATTCTTTTGCATATATTTCGACATAATTCGACATTCTCTGAAGACGGCCTGACGATGGCAAATCAGGCTGTCTATGAAAGGATACAGCCTTTCTGCAAAATCAAATTAGCATACTGGCTCCTCTCTCCAGTTGCCACAATCGCGTATGCTCTCCCCGCCTCTTCATAAAAGTCAAAACGCTCCCGCCTGCCCACGGCAGACATTCCTTTTCCCTCATGCTTTTTTAACAAATCTTCATATGTATTCCAGATGGAAATATCGGCGTTATCTCCCTCGCAGCGCTCCATCAAAGTAACCGGTCTCTCCACATACGAATCAAGCGGAAAGAGCGAGAGCACCGCATCTAAAATCTCCGGTATTCCATGCCCGTCCATACGGATGACAACGGCGTCCTTTCCCACTCGTTCCGCCGGAAAATTGGCGTCCGCCAAAACAAGGCAGTCCCCATGCCCCATCTCGCACAACACCTTCAACAACTGCGGCCCGATGATATTCGGTATTCCCTTTAACATTGCAAATCCTCCTTTTTTATAGCATATTGGCTATATGCTGCGGTTTTTCCAACTGCCCAAAGTGGTAAAAACGGATGGCATTTTCCCCCAAAAAGGCTCTCTTCTCCTGCTCTGTGAGACGGTTGCTCTCCCGAATAAAGCGGACGCTCATCTCATAAGTCAGCGCTACCATCGTGCGCGGATAATCGCTTCCCCACATCAGTTTTTCCATTCCGCATATATCTGCTGCCTCCAAAATGGCATCCACGGCCGCCGGATAAGGATATCCCTCATCATTAAACAGCCACGTCAGCCCGCCGCTCTCGATGTAGACATTGGGATTGCACGCCAGCGCAATCTGTCTCTGCCATCCCTCTGTCGTCACCATCCCAAAATGGCCGATTGCGATTCGCAAATGCGGATACCGTGATATCAGCTCCTGCATTTGCTCTACCTGTATGTCACCGTCCGCCAAATCGACAGAAATAAACATCCCTTTCCGCTCAGTCTCCCGAAAAACCTCCTCATGGTGCAGCAGATTTTTATCCGCCAGCTTGCAGGCGCAAATCTTTACCCCGTCAAAGCCCTCCGTCTTCCAGCCGCTTTTTTCCTCATAGAGCGAGCAGATTTTCATGCGCTTGCCATACTTCTCTTTGCAGCTCAAAAGGTAGTCGTCCTGATTGCCATCCATATACTCCTGCGTCACCACGCAGCCGCTCACCCCGCCATAGTCCATGTTTCCCAGCAGCCGCTCAACGGTACAGCGGTTATCGTCCATGTCGGGCGGCATCATCTGACGGATTTCCCCGCCAAAATTACTCTTGCCGCCGCCAACGGAAAATACCGGACATCCGTCCACCGTTCCCGCCTGCCTTTCCCATAAATGCGTATGAGCATCTACTATCAAATAATTTTTCACAGTATCACCCCGTCTTTAAATATCGCTATCTCCCGATAGCCGTTTCTCTCATTACACGTCTCCTGTCCATTGACTACTTTCACCACATAGTCCCACAAATCTTTTTCCAAATCCACTCCGTCTGCCACCGGCCCCGCGTCAAAATCAATCCAGTCCGGCTTTCGCTTGGCAAGTTTGGAATTGCTGGCAATTTTAATCGTCGGCACCGGCGCTCCCAGAGGGGTTCCCCGCCCTGTCGTAAACAGAATCAGATGGCAACCCGCCGCCGTCAGGTTCGTAACCGCCACCATATCATTGCCGGGGCCATTGAGCAGATTCAGTCCGCACTTCTCCACCCGCTGCCCATAATCAAGCACGTCCACGACAGGCGCTATTCCTCCCTTTTGCGTACAGCCGAGAGACTTGTCCTCCAACGTGGAAATTCCCCCCTCTTTATTTCCGGGGGAAGGGTTCTCATAAACCGGCTGTCCGTGGCTGATGAAATACTCTTTAAAACTCTGAATCAGCTTCACCGTTTTATGGAAAACTTCTTCGTCTGCGCAGCGGTTCATCAAAATCGTCTCCGCCCCGAACATTTCCGGCACCTCCGTCAACACGGCGCTACCACCCGCGGCGACAAGACGGTTCGTATATTTCCCTGTGAGCGGATTGGCGGTAATCCCTGAAAAACCGTCCGAACCTCCGCATTTAAGTCCTACTTTCAGACGCGAAACGGAAACTTCAGTGCGTTGAAAACCGGCGGCATAATTTTGCAGTTCGCGGACTAATCTGACGCCCTCCGCGATTTCGTCTTCGCAGTCCTGCGCGACAAGAAATTTTACCCGTCTCTCATCTACGCGCCCGAGTTCCTTTTGGAAGCTGGGAATATTATTGTTCTCACACCCGAGCCCCAGCACAAGGACGCCGCTGGCATTCGGGTGATGAACAAGCCCGCATAAAATCTTCTCCGTTATCCCGTGGTCTTCTCCCAACTGTGAACAGCCGTACGGATGGGAAAAACAAAACGCTCCGGTGCGGCGGCTGATTTCCTGCGCCACGGAATTTACACAGCCTACCGTGTTCACTATCCACACATCATTGCGAATGCCAATCTGTCCGTCCCCGCGCTCATAGGCGAGAACCGTTCCTCCCTCCCAGCGCGGAAGAGTATATCGCTGCGGCTTATATTCATAAGAAATTTCTTCGTTCAGGTTTGTCTTAATATTGTCCACATGAACAACTTCCCCTTTTCTGATGGCGCGCGTGGCGTGCCCGATTGGAAAGCCGTATTTAATAATATTTTCGCCGGCAGCGATATCCCGCAGCGCCACCTTATGGCCGCTCTGATAATCGACAGCGACCGTATCCTGCGGATGAATTTGTAATAATCTCACGCCAATCCCCATTCCTCTCTGTAAGCGTATTCCATGCCCTCGCTTTCGATACAGGAAACCATCCTCTCCACTACCTCTTTCATAAAGGACAAATCGCTTCCCCAGTAATCTTCTCTTGCCAGTACCGCCCTGACATCCGCCGTCTTCATAAATTCCATCACCTCCGGCACATCATTTGCTTCCTCCGTACGGTAAAAACAAATCAGCGCCGCCAGAGATAATGTCAGACAGGCCGGCAGTTTTTCCTGTTTCCCGTAATATTCCAATATTGTCGGCAATACCCGCGTGCGGAATTTGCTTACGGAATTGAGGGCAATGCTCAACAGCCGGTGATTCACAAACGGATTGGCAAACCGCTCCCATACCGCCTTAGCAAACGCAATATCCTCTTCCCTGCCGCCAAGTACCGGAATAATCTCCTCAAACATGGCGCGCCGCAAAAATCCGCCGACTAATTCATCCCCAACACATTCCCTCACCGTATCCAAACCATACAACCGCGCCCCCAATACCATAGCCGTATGGGCGCCATTGAGAATGCGCACTTTCCTCTTCTTATAGGGAGCCACATCGTCTGTCCAGATAACATTTACGCCCGCCCTCTGAAGTGGAAACTCTTTTTCAAAATCACCCTCAATCACCCATAAGTGAAAGATTTCCGCCGTATTCATCAGCGAATCCACACAGCCGAGACGCTCCGTCAGCGCTTCCTTTTCATCGGCCGGATAGCCGGTACAAATACGGTCTACCAGTGTATTACAGAAATGATTTTCTTCTTCGAGCCAACGCAGAAATTCCGGCGGCAGTTCCCACAATTTGGCATACTGCACGACATATTGCTTTAACAAATCCGCATTGGAATCAATCAGTTCGCACGCCAGAATGATAAATCCCGACAGCCCCGCTTCAAATCGCCGGTACAACAGCGCCGTGAGCTTGGCAGGAAACGATTTTGGCGGCCTGTCGTGTAAACTCTCCGTTCCCAGATACTCAATACCCGCTTCCGTCGTATTGGATATAATAATGCGCATATCGGGATTGTCTGCCAGAAGCAGATATTCCTCATATTCCGTATAGGGATTGACGCCGCGGGAAATAGATGTCACTCTCGTGCAGCTCTCCACTACTTCTCCGTTTTCAATTCCCCGCAAAAACTGATGATATACCCCGTTCTGCTCATTCAGCACTGACACCAGTCCTTTTTCAATCGGCTGGACAACTACCACGCTTCCGTCATACAGTCCCTGTTCTCTCATCTGATGGACAAACATATCCGCAAAACTGCGCAAAAATCCGCCCTCTCCAAACTGAATAATCGTCTCTCTCACGCCCGTCTCCTCCTTACATCTTCACTAACACCTTTGCCAAATCGCCTTTGTTTTCCGCCAATGCGCGGAACGCCTCGTCCGCCCGCTCCATCGGATAGACGGCGCTGACAAGTTTCATCACATCGGCTTTTCCCTCCGCAATCCAGTCAATGACCTGAGCAAAGTCGTCGGAACGCGCGTTGCGGCTACCAAATACATTCAACTCTTTCTTGAGCAGAACGGAATGCAAAAAGGAAGTCTCCCTCTTGCCGTTGCCAATCAAAATAATTTTGCCGGCAAAGGCCGCGCAGTCGATACAGGAGAGAAACGTAGCCGGCAGTCCGCAGGCCTCGATACAGACATCAAACCCGTGCTTATCCGTAATGCGCTCTGTCTCCTCGCGCAAATTGTTTTTATCGCAGTTAATAATATTATCCGCCCCTAATTCTTTTGCCAACTGAAGACGGCCGTCAAGAATATCTGCCACACAGACTTTAGCCCCTTTTGCTTTCGCCGTCATCAGTGCAAACAGGCCAATCGGCCCCGCTCCTATAATGAGAATCGTATCATTCCTTTCTATCTCCGTGCGGTGCAGCGCATGATAACTGATACTAAACGGCTCCACCAGAGCCAGCTCTTCTGCCGACAGGCCCCGCCCGCCTATAATGCGTTCGATTGGCATGGCGACGTATTCACAAAAACTGCCGTCCCTCTGTACTCCCATCGTCTGATTATCTTCACAGCAATTGACAAACCCCCGCTGGCACGAATAGCATGTGCCGCAGTTGAAATACGGATTGGCCGTTACGATGTCGCCGGCTTTCAATCCTCTTTCATTCTCCCCGATTTCTACGATTTGCGCACTAAATTCATGCCCCGGAATCCTCGGATATGTAGTAAACGGCTGATTGCCGGTATAACTGGCGACATCCGCGCCGCAGATTCCGCAATAGAGAATGCGCAGCAAAGCTTCGCCCTCCCGAATATCCGGTTTCTCCACTTCCGTCACCTGAATGTTACAAGGTTCCTGAATCCAGACTGCTTTCATCACTCTTTATCCTCCCCGTCTCTGATATAGTCGCCATTCCATATTACCGCGGTCTTCATCGGCGCTTGTTTTCCATATATTTTGTTCCGGTATGCCTCCACCGGCGCTTTTATAAATTCTTCCTTATCAATCAACTCCACAATTTCGTCATAACGACTGTCGGCCAAAATGCGAATTGCCCGCTCCATATGTTCCTGTCGGAAATTGATAGAGCCAAAGATAAGATGGTTTTCAAAGCCAAACGGCATCGTATCAAAAGAAACTTGCGGCCCTAAGGAAAAACTGTTGTAAATGCCGTTACATCCTAACACGCCGTGCTCAAAGGCAATCCTGTGCTCTGTCTGCGTGCCGCTGACGCCAATAAACGTTGTCGCCCTTCCTCCTAATTTTTCCCTGATGGCGGCAGCCAGCTCCTCTTCCGAAGCATAATTATTCTGCAAATATGCCGCCCCCGTCTGCTCTATCGCATAGCGGACTTTCGGGGCGTCCTCCCCGCTCCTTGCCACAAATAAAACAGAGGCGCCGCGGTGGTTGGCGGCAATCAAATCCCCCATAAACATTCCCGTCGTTCCCAGTCCGAAAATCACCGTTCTCTCAAAAATCTCTTCTTTTGCGAGCTCGCGCGCCCTCTGCTCTCCACATTTCTCTCTCGCCATGACGACGCGGAAATTGTGGGCGCTCCCCAAATCTTCCATTCTCTCCAACTGAAAAATCATGCACGCATAAGGGTCTGGAAAGACCATTCTCTTGGCAAACGCCAAATCCAGTTTGCCATCTTTCACGTAGCCGTCGGGAATTGGCAGCAGCATATCCGGATGAAAATATTGCCGGTCACAAAATAATCCGTCCGCCCCGTCGCACCCGTATTCAAAATAGCTTTCCTCTTCCGTAAAGCGCGTCGGGTCATAGCTGTTTCCCCCGCGTATAAGCACAATGGCAAAACGCTGCTGCGATGGCACCCACACAATTCCCTCATGGCCATTTATCAGCCGCTTTTCACCTGCGGGAAATTTCGCCCCCAGCAGCCCTTTCTGCCCCATTTTCATCAATTCATAATCCGTTCCGCAAAAGCCGACGATAACCGGCTCGCACAATACCGGTTCTTTCTCATCTTCCCCCCGCAGTCTCCGCCTCTTCACCGCATGAATTTCCACGTCGCCATATACGAGCGGATTCTCGCTGTCGTTTTGAAAATAAGTTCCCTTTACCTGCATACCATATCCTCCATTCCGAAGCGCAGCGGAGGAAGTACGAGCAAAAAGCAGCGGAGCTGTTTTTGCTCTGTACATCAATACTATTTGTGGTGCTTCGGCACAAATAGTGGGTTGAAAAATAAGCTATCGAGCTTATTTTTCAACCTATATCCTCCGTTCTTCCATTCCTCAATAACATCATTATATCTTTTTGCAAAATTTTTTTTATACAAAAATGCGACAATCTGCCCCTCTGTGGTGACATATTGCCGCATTTGTTATTTCCGGAACTCTCTTGGCGACTTCCCGTAATATTGGGAAAATGCGTGGGAGAAATGCTCCACGGAAGAATATCCGAGATTGTCGCTGATATCCGTAATCTTCATCTTTGTGTGGGAGAGCATCGTTACCGCCGCCAGCATTCTTGCCTCCCGCTTCTTTTCAGAAAACGATTTGTGATAAATTTTGCGGATAAACCGCTGTGTCTGCCTGACGCTGAACCCGAGCCGCTCCGCCAGCCCCTCCAGACATATCTCACGGTATTCATAGAGAAACATCTCGTCCATAACAAGCTGTGCGTTCTCTTCGCGAATCTCATGGGTAAAAAAAGTCTCGTCCGGCTGTGGCAGTTCGTCCGTCTGCGGCAGCGATGACCCGTAGCTTCTGACGCAGTCAATGAGAAATTCCGCTAACAAAAAGGGAATCTTTTTTTCCCACCCCAAATCTTTGCGCTTATGCTCTAATATTATCTGCTGCATAAAATGGCGAAGTTCCTTTCTCCCTCTGCCAACCCATCTCACCTCTTTGCAAAAAGCGGACATAATCGTTCCTTGCGGGTGCGGTGAATCAACATGCAGATATAAGCCAAACTCCGTGACCGGATTGTCTTTCTCCGGTATCTGTTCGTGAAATACATTGGGGCCGGTCACATAGAGGGTTCCCTCTTCTATCCCGTAACTCACCGAATCGAGAATTACCGTTCCCCTGCCTCCGGCCACATAGTGGATTTCATATATATTTTCACCGTGGCAATGCATCGGTAATATCTGTCTGAATTTGCGGTAACTTACCATCGTCACCCGTATTTTCACATCCTCAATCTGAAAGGAATAATTGCTATAGTATTCCATACTTTTCCCCTTTGTTGCGTTTATGTACACGTGCCTTTCTGATTTATGTCACATTATACTATAGAAAAAAAGAAGTTTCAAATATATAATAATGTCAAGGTAATAGAGATTGAACACAGGGGGGTACGACAATGAGTCAGTTATTTTATACAAAACCGTCCCATTGGGACTGGAACCGCGCTCTCCCTGTCGGCAACGGCAGACTGGGCGCAATGATTTACGGCGAGGGCAGCCACGAACATTTTCAGCTCAATGAAGATTCGGTCTGGTTCGGAAAAAAACGCGAGCGCAATAATCCCGACGCACTCGCCAATCTGGATAAAATCCGCAAGCTTATTTTAGCGGGCAACATTCCACAGGCCGAAGAACTTTGCAAGTATGCTCTTGCCGGTACGCCGCAGAGCCAGCACTCCTATCAGACACTGGGAGACGTATACTTTGATTATTGTGGGGCGCTAAAAGAAAACAGAGACTTGCGGCGCACTCTTGACCTCGCAACTGCAATCCATACGAGCACAATAACCGACATATCTACTAATGTAGAATACAAGGTGGAGACTTTTGTAAGCCGGCATTATAACTGTATTGTCGCCCGATTCTCCGCCTCAGAGAAAGGAAAACTTGACCTCGCCGCTTCCCTGCAGCGCGACTGCTTTTATGAAAAGACGGAGCACACCGAAGACAGCCTCTATATCTCCGGAAATCTCGGGGGCGGCGGTATGGACTTCTGCTGCGGTATGCGCTTTCTTTCCGACAGCAGCGATTTACAGGGAATCGGAGAACATATTGTGACAAAGGGCGCCACGAACGTTACCGTGCTCCTCACGGCTTTCACGGAGTACCGCGCCGACAATCCCCGCAGGAAAACGGAACGCTGTCTCTCCTTAGCCGCCTCCGTGGATTACGAGCAGTTAAAGGCAGAACATATTGAAGAATACCAATCCTACTTCTGTCGTATGAGCTTTTCCCTTGACTACGATTGGGAACTGGACAAGCTTTCCACAGACGAACGCTTAGCCCGTATCGACGAAGCGCATCCCGACAACGGCCTGATTAATACTTATATGGATTTTGGCCGTTATTTGCTTATCTGCTCCAGCCGCGGCGACTGTCTTCCCGCCAACTTACAGGGTATTTGGAATCGTGACTACAATGCGCCGTGGCAGAGTAAATTCACGATTAATATCAATACGGAAATGAACTACTGGCCTGCCGGAATCTGCCATCTGTCAGACTGTGAGCTTCCTTTCTTTGAACATCTGCTGCGCATGCTGCCAAACGGCAGGGAAACTGCAAAAAAAATGTACGGCTGCCGCGGCTTTGTCGCTCACCATAACACCGATTTGTGGGGCGACACCGCCCCGCAGGACATATGTATCTCGGCTACCTTTTGGGTTATGGGCGCCGCATGGATGTGTACTCATATATGGAATCACTACCTATACACGCAGGATATGGAATTTTTACAAAAACTGTATCCGGTGCTTCGGGAAGCGGTACTGTTTTTTCTCGATTTTCTCATTGAAGTGGACGGTTATTACGTCACTTGCCCGTCGCTCTCGCCGGAGAATACTTACATTATGGAAGACGGTACGAGCGGCTGCCTCACTTATGGCTGCACAATGGACAATGAGATTTTGCACGAGCTGTTCTCTCATTTTCTTAAAGCCGCGTCACTCGTGAAAGAAAAGGACAGTGCTCTCATACAAAAAGTAGAAAACTATGACAAAAAAATTGCCCCTCTGCAAATCGGCCGGCACGGCCAGCTTATGGAATGGCAGAAGGACTATGAAGAGGCCGAACCCGGACACCGCCACATTTCACATCTGTGGGCGCTCCATCCGGCCCATCAAATTACAAAAGATGGCACGCCGGAACTCTGCCAGGCGGCAGAAATCACCTTACAGCGCAGGCTTGCCGCCGGCGGCGGCCATACCGGCTGGAGCCGCGCATGGATTATGAATCTGTATGCACGCCTGTGGCAGGGAGAACAGGTTTATGCAAATCTTTTGCAACTGTTCAGTCATTCGACTTTACCAAATCTTCTTGATAACCACCCGCCATTTCAGATTGACGGCAACTTCGGCGCCATTGCCGCCATCGCCGAAGCGCTGCTGCAATCCGACGAAGAGCGGACGATTCTGCTCCCTGCGCTTCCCCGTGCATGGAAAGATGGAGAAGTAAAAGGACTCTGCGGGGTAGGCGGAGTGGTCTATGATTTGAGTTGGAAAAACCACTCGCTGACAACAGCCGTTTTGCATGCCGCACATCAAGCCAATATTACTTTGCGCTATCAGGACTCGGAAGAACGGCTTTCGATGATGGCAGGTCAGACCATCACGCTGGATTTTCCCGCGTGATGGGCCTTACCACCCTTAATCATCTTGTAAAGCGTCAAATCCGGACTCTCCGGTTCTCACTTTGATGACGTCGCCGACGTCGTAGATAAATATTTTCCCATCGCCGATATGTCCCGTATACAATGCATCTTTCGCAGCGGAAACTACTTTCGACACAGGTACTGCGCTGACAACGACTTCCACTTTCATCTTCGGCAAAAGCGTGAATTCCACCGGTACGCCTCGATAGTACTCGGCCTTTCCTTTCTGTGTACCGCAGCCGAGCACCTGCGTCACCGTAATCCCCTGCACTCCAATTGCATTCAGAGCCTCTTTCAAATCTTCGAATTTACTCTGTCTGCATATGATATCTACTTTTGACAACTTCACATCCGAGGCAATACCGGCGCTTTCTGTTTTTACCTGAACCGGAACTGCATCATCCATTGGTACGGAAACGGAAGAGGACGGGGCATATTCCATACCCTTTCCTTTTTTTGCCGTAATACCGGATACCCCCTCTACCGAAGTAACAAAGCCGGCATATGCACTCTTTAATCCATGCTCTGTGGAATCAAGACCGAGCACCTCTTCCTCTTCGGTAACGCGAAGACCAAATACCATCTTAATCACATAAAAGACTATTATCATCGTCACAGCCGCCCATGCGGCAACGGCGGCAAAACCCGTAAGCTGCCATCCGAGAAGTTTAACTCCGCCGCCATAAAACAAGCCGCTGACAACATTCCCCGCCTCGTCTGCCAGAGAATATCCCGGTGCGCTCGGTGTGGCAAAAAGACCGACGGCAATCGTACCCCATATACCATTCAGACAGTGAACGGCGACTGCTCCTACCGGGTCGTCAATATGTAATTTGTAATCAAGCAGCCATACGCCAAAGACTACAAGCACACCTGCTACTGCACCGATGCAAATCGCTCCGAGCGCATCCGTGACGTCACAGGACGCCGTAATCGCTACCAGACCGGCTAACGATGCGTTCAGACACATGGATACATCCGGTTTCCCGTATTTTATCCACGTGAAAATCATACAGGTAACTGTGGCAATTGCCGGGGCCACAGTTGTTGTCAGAAAAATCGAGCCAAGCTGCGCCGTACTCGTTGCTGCCGCCCCGTTAAAGCCATACCAGCCAAGCCATAAAATAAATACGCCAAGCGCCCCAATCGTAAGGTTATGTCCCGGAAAGGCGTTTACTTTAACGATTTTATTATGCTTATCCTTTGTAAACTTTCCGATTCGGGGACCGAGAATTTTTGCTCCCACAAGTGCCGCAATTCCGCCTACCATATGAATAGCACAAGAGCCTGCAAAATCATGGAAGCCCATCTGCGCTAACCAGCCACCGCCCCAAATCCAGTGCGCCTCAATCGGATAGACAAGAGCGGAAATTACTGCTGAATACACACAGTAGGAAAGGAACTTCGTTCTCTCCGCCATCGCCCCCGATACAATGGTCGCCGTCGTTGCACAAAATACAAGATTGAATATAAAATTTGACCAGTCAAAATTTGCATAATTCGTAAATAAATCAAATCCCGGTTTACCGATAAAGCCGAGTAAATCCTCACCGAGTAAAAAGCTAAATCCGATAATGATAAACACTACTGTACCAATACAAAAATCCATCAGGTTTTTCATAATGATATTACCGGTGTTCTTTGCCCTTGTAAAACCTGCTTCCACCATGGCAAATCCGGCCTGCATCCAAAATACCAGCGCCGCTCCTATAAGAAACCAGACTCCCCATAACTCACTGCTCATGGCAGCCAACGCTTTTGTCATTTCCTGTGTCATATACATGCACCTCCTGAATGTAAGTGTAAGGCCTCATTTTCGTTGTTTGTTCCGCGAAAATAAAACATTCCCTTAGAATAGAAAAAGCGCCAGAAGATTTCTCTTCTGACGCCCTCGTCATTTACGAGAGCAATTATAAGAGCATTGCAAATAAATGTCAATAGCGTTTTTAAAACTTTGTGATATGTCACAAAAGCTCATTGTAAAAAATTAATTTTTTAGAAATAATGACAGTATTCTTTTCTTTTTAATCAAAATATGATACTATGATACCAGAGTCGAAAGTACAAAAATTTTCATGCTCGCATGAAAAATTTTTGCATTTGAGACTCGCCAAACATGAGAAAGAAGCGATTTACGCAGTAAATCAGCGAATTTCGAATGTTTATGGGTGCTGAACGTTCAGTGAACGTTCGTCTAGCACCGACCGAAGCGGAGCGGAGACGCGGGAGTTGTGAAACAACGGAGCAATCCATAGCATCTACCAGAGTCGAAAGTACAAAAAACCTTTTAACCACGACATTTGTGTATCACAAAGGCATGATAATATCACAATAGAAAGGTAATAACTCATGGCAATTAACATTAATGGAAAGAAGACATCTCTGGATGACGCCGCCATTTATCAACAACGAGACGATAATATGCCGGAAAAAGAGCGGTTTCGGAATATGTCCCCCAAACAACGCTGGACACATTTTTCTACTTATTATCTTCCTAAACTGCTCGTCATAATCGCCATTGCGGCCGTCGTTTTTTACATCCTCTGGGTTGACTTCATAAAAAAAGCTGATATTTATATGCGCTGTGCCATTTTAAATGAATCCATTTCCGACAGCGCCCTTACTGAACTGAGCGACCGTTTTACCGAAACGTTAGATTTGGATATCGGGCAGAACAAGGCCTCTTTTTCCATTTATTATACGGAGCCGGATATCGCCGCACAATTTGGCAGCGACGCCGGAAAAGACCTCTCGGAAATTGGCAGCCGTTTAGTCGCCGGTATGCTTGACACTATGATTGCCACGCCTGCCCACATCGAGCAGACTTACATGAAAAATGGTTTTATAACAGACCTGAGTACCTTTCTCACAAAAGAGGAGTACTCTCGTCTGCAAAAATATTTATATATTTCCTCTACCGACGATAAGCAAAAAGAGACGGCTTACGGTATCCGCATTGCGGAGAGTTCCGTATACCAGTCACTTTTTTCAGACCGAATCCCCTTACAGAACGAGCCTGTATTTTTCATTATGACGAATGCGACGGCAGAGGGGAAAAAATATGCCCGCCAATTCATTTACTTTCTTTTCCCAGAAGTATTTGCATAGAAGCCAGATTAAAATGAGGTGCAGTTATGTTAAATGGACGTAAAACAATAGGAATCATGATTTTCGATATTACAGCTTTTTATCAAATTGAACTTTCCAGCTACCTTTCCCGCTATATGAAAGAGAAAGGCTATAATTTTCTTGTCTTTTCCGCTTTTACCATATATGGAAGAGGGAATAATAATGCTGCCGGTGAAAACAATATCATGCATCTGATTCCTTTTGAGCAGTTAGACGCCTTTATTCTGTGCCACGATACTTTTGAGAGCGACACCATCGTTGCCGATGTAAAAAAACTGCTTGACGAGCGCTGTCACTGTCCGATTATCAGCATAAGAACGAAAGTCGATGGCTATTATAATATACTTGCCGATGATAAGGACGCCATTCCCTCCGTTATCCGCCATCTGCGCGAAGTTCACAACTATGAGCGTATCGCCTTTATGTCGGGGCCTTTGAGCCATCCCGACGCAGTTTTTCGTTTGCAAATATATCACAAAACAATGGAACAGTTACAGCTTCCCCACCCGGACGAATATGTATTTGAGGGCGACTTCTGGAAGTCCATGGGAGAACCGGCCGCCCATCATTTTACGTCGCTGCCGAACCCTCCGCAGGCTATCGTCTGCGCAAATGATTATATGGCGCTTTCTCTTTGTAAGAGCCTGATACTGCAAGGATACAATATTCCGCAGGATTTCGCAATCTGCGGCTTTGACGACGTGGCAGATGCAGGCAACAATTTTCCTCCACTGACTACATGCAAAGTCCGCATTGACGAGCTGGCATTTCTTGCCGTTGATACAATTCATCAGCTTTTGCAGGGAAAAGAAGTAGATAAAAACCGTTATACCAATGTCGTTCCTGTCATCCGCAATTCGTGCGGCTGCGAAACCGTCAGCATGCACGACATGAGCGTATGCCAGATGAAAGAAGTTGACCTCAGCGAGCAACTGTTAAACCAATCCGTTCACAATACTTTTACTTCCATCGCTTTAGAAAATCTTGTGTGTACGGAAGATATCGGAGACTATCTGGCAATCGAAGATTATCCGGATAATGCAAGGGATTTCTATCTGTGCCTCGGCAAAAAGGGCGAGGGCAGTTTCCCGCAGACAAGGCAGGAAAAACCGGGGTTTGCTGAACAATCACAGTCCATTTACAGCTTAAAAGATTTGACGCCAATCATCACTTCCAGTTTTGCGACAAAAGATTTGCTGCCTCCAGAGGCAATCCGCGAGGAGCCAATGAGCATTTATTTCTTTCCGATACATTATTTACAATACAATTTCGGGTATGTTGCGGCTACTTCCAGCGGGAAGAAACATACCAATTCCCTGTTCCATTCATGGCTTGCCATCGTCGGGAACACATTGGAAAATGCACGTATCCGCGCCAAAAACGAAGCGCTTCTCGACAAACTGAATACGCTGTATTTACAGGATTCACTGACAAAGCTATACAACCGGCGCGGTTTTGAACAATATTCCGCCACCGAGTTGGCTCATTCCCAAAAATGTAATGTTTCTTCGATGATTCTCGGTATAGATATGGACAATTTAAAATATATCAATGATGAATACGGACATGCGCAGGGGGATACCGCTCTTTGTACAATCGCAAAAGCAATCCAAAGCGCCTGCACGGGAGAAGAAATCTGTGCTCGCATTGGCGGTGATGAATATGAAGTGTTTGGTTTTGGCTATACTGCCGAACAGGCAGACGGATTCGTCCAACGTTTCCA
Source organism: uncultured Eubacterium sp. (assembly GCA_948579355.1). Taxonomy (GTDB): domain Bacteria; phylum Bacillota; class Clostridia; order Lachnospirales; family Lachnospiraceae; genus Eubacterium_F. Next base: position 47,678 of record CAPAOV010000019.1, read on the forward strand.
ACAATACCTGCACGATTTTAATGCCTCCAGTGAGTTACCTTATCAGGTCAACGCAAGTACCGGATTTACGATTAGCGAGCCAAATTCCGATAACACATTAGAGTATTACATTACAATAAGTGATAATTTGCTCTATGAAAATAAGCGCGAGAGAAAGAAGCGTTTCGGCAATTTGAGCCTGCGTCCTGACGCAAACAATTAGTACAACAAAAATCTTACGCCTGTTTCCTTCTCGCCACAACGACGAATCTTCCCTCGTCTGTATGGTAGGCGCATGTCACCAGCGTAAGCAGCTGCTCTCCATACACCGGCTTGATGCCTGTCTGATGAACGGATAATTTTATGCAGTTCTCAACATAGTCCGTAAATTGTTTTTCGGACAGCGCCCCTCCATAACGATAATATTTAAACACGTCTTCCTCTTCTTTATATATTTTAGAGCGGAATACGGCTACGACCTCATATTTTCTTTTTTCATACAGCGTATCAAATTCAATCGTCTTATGCTTCTTGTAAAATGCGGCATCTTCGTAATCTTCCAAATGGGCAAACATCAACCCGCTTTTCATATGATGTCCGTAAACCATCAGATTGCTGTTATTCTCTTCCACATCACAATTGGCATCCAGAAAAGGAAGTCCGTTGACATCTTTCTTTTTCTTAAAGTTTCTGTGCAGGTAGTACTCCGAATCCTTTTTCGTCTGCATAACCGGATAGTCAATCTTCGTATCTTTGACCGTAACCCAGCCAATCAAATCGCTGTTTTTCTTATACAATTTTCTATAGTCTTTCAAAATAGCGCGCCCGTCGGAAGTCTGTATCTCTTCCCCTCCCTCTTTCGCACTCTCCAACTTACTCTGCTGCAGCTCCCCCAGCTCATTTTCCGTCTGTCTGGCTTCCCAAAAATAACGGAACAGGTACAAGCCGCTGCCGATAAACACAAGAACTAACAGGACTAAAATCACATTGGTAATCCATTTCTTTTTCATCTTCAACCTCCCTAAAATGTCAATCGCATCGACGTAATCAAAAATATCCCCTTGTCCGTCTGTTTTACATAGATAATACCTTTTTTTCAAACGTTTCCATATTATCTAAAATTACATAAGGTTCATATTCCCCATAAGCGTTCGGACGACTTATCGTCACTAACTGCACTCCGTTATGCCCGATTTTATCCTGCAATGACTTTGTAAACTCGGCAAGCATTTCTCCATGCCTTGTTTTTACTGCAAAACAACCTGCTTCTCCAAATTTTTTAGCTATCAGATAACACATCGTTCATTACCTCCAAAAATTTCTTTTCATTAATTATTTTGCCAGTCTCATATTCTTTCCTCATTGTTTTCCCAATCCCGTCTGAATATCCTCTTTTATAAACATACTTATGAAGCCAGTTATTCATCTGTCTGTCATAATATGTATTTGTCTGTATCTCTATCGGATAGTGAAAATGAGTTGGCTGATAGTAAATATGCACACCTCTGTAACCATCATCGTTAGCTTTCCCATCGCTCATATCTACAATCCGAAAACCATTTGTTTTATCAATATGCTGAAAAATATCATAGTTATTTACAAACATTCTAAACCCCAGCAAATCATTAAATACCTTTTCTAATCTCATTTCAGGATAAAACTTCTCATACTTTCGCATACAGGAATCTTCACTCTTTATTCGATAATCCATATCAACACTATCAAGAATATCCGTTTTCTGATAAAAAGCAATTACCTTTCTTATTTCCTGAAATAGCATATTTTTATTGAACTTATTTAAACCGTGTACAAGACTTCTACCCAAATCACTCTTATAGGATAACATTTCTAATTCTTTTACTGATATTCCGTTTTTAATCAATTCTTCCGATAACATTCCATCACTTCGCCCTGTAATTTTTTCAACCTCCCTAAAATGTCAATCGCATCGACGTAAAACGTATGCCATCTGCTTTCTTTTCCGGCCCTAACGGCCGAAACCCGACTTTTTCATAAAAACCAACCGCATAAGGGGAAGAATTTACCGTCACGGCGCGTATATCCGGCTCCATTGCCTCTACGTGCGCCACTGCCATCCTCACAAGCCGCTTTGCGATTCCCAGATGATGGAACTGCTCCCTCACAAAGAGCAGGCTGATGTGCTGTCCCTCGCGCAAGGCAATTACGCCAACCAGATAAGTATTCAAATAACATCCCCAAAACGTCATCTCGCCCTGACGGACTTTCTCAACCATATTGCCATACTCAATAAAATGACGAAAAGTCTTAATCCCCATCTCTTCATAATCCGGTGCCTCAAATACCTGAAATACCTCCCACACAAGGTCAAGTGCATCCTGAAGCCTGCCGGAGGTTATTTTACACAGTTGCATAATATCCTCATTCCAAACTAAATAATCAGGAAAGAATCCGTGTCATATATTCTTCCAGTATAAACATTTACTTTATACTTGTAAGTATATAAAAATTCGTTGCCAGTGTCAAAGTTTTTTGCTATTCTAATCATAAGATACCAGTGTAACGAAACGTTTTCGAAACGGAGGTCCAAAATGAAGCAGTTATTTAATAATCAATGGTTCTTTCACAAAGAAGCGCTAGGTACTCCCGTACAGACTTTTTTTGACACCGATGACTGGCAGGCGGTAGATGTTCCGCATGACTGGATGATTTATGACAGCGAAGACCTCTATGCGCAGGGAATCAGTTGTTATAAAAAAACTTTTACCGTCGATGACATCGGTACTGACCGTCTCTCCCTCCTTTTCGAGGGCGTATATATGAATAACACGGTGTACCTCAACGGTGAGAAAATTTTCTACTGGCCTTACGGTTATTCCCAATTTGAAGTCGACCTTACCGCACATATAAAATCGGGAAAGAATACCGTTTACATAACAAATGTATATGAGCTGCCAAACAGCCGCTGGTATCCGGGAGCCGGCATATACCGCAATGTCTGGCTGATTCGACGTCCCGCCGTACACCTGACGACTGACGGCATTTATGTTGCCACGCAGAGACAAGGCAACGAGTGGACGCTTTTTATTGATACCGAAATTCAAAACGATTGCGGCGCCGACGTTACGACGGCATTGCGCCATACGATTCACGCACCGTCGGGAGATGAAATCTGCGGCCGGACAGAAACCGTTGCGCTGAAAACCGGACTCCAGATAAACAGGCAGACCGTGACATTCCAAGCCCCTCTTCTCTGGGATATAAAAGAGCCAAACCAATACTGTGTAAAAACCGAACTTCTATCGGGGGATACCATAATTGATACGGATAGTAATCGCTTTGGATTCCGCACCATACGCTTTGACAGCCGCAAGGGCTTTTTTTTAAACGATACGCACGTAATTATTAACGGCTCCTGCGAGCACCACACACTCGGCGCATTAGGCGCCGCCATAAACAGGGAGGCCGTGCGCCGACAATTAAATACGATGAAAAAAATGGGGGTAAATGCCATCCGCAGCGCCCACAATATGCCGGCAGTTGAATTAATGGAGCTCTGCGACGAAATGGGACTTCTCCTATTTACGGAAAGTTTCGATATGTGGGAACGCTGCAAAACCGACTATGACTATGGCAACTACTTTAGTGAATGGTGGAAAAAAGATGTCACTAGCTGGGTTCGCCAGAACCGAAATCATCCATCCGTCTTTATCTGGGGTATCGGCAATGAAATCCACGACGTCAACTACGAGCGCGGCTTAACCGTAACCCGTATGCTGCGGGATGCGGTGCGAGAACTGGATTACCATGGCAACGCCGTGATTGCCATGGGCTCAAATATTATGGGCAGCGCCGGCGCACAAGAATGTACTGCGGAAGTAGATTTAGCCGGCTATAACTACTTAGAAAGCCTCTATGATGAACACCATGCCAAATATCCGGATTGGTGTATTTTCGGAAGCGAAACCGCCTCTACCTTACAAAGCAGGGGAATTTATCATTTCCCGCTCAGCAACCACCTGCTTACCTATGAGGACGGCCAGTGCTCCTCTCTTGGCAACTGTACAACGAACTGGGGCGCCAAAGATACCGATACCGTCATTTGTGCCCACCGTGACAGAGAGTACTGTTTCGGCCAATTTATCTGGAGCGGTTGGGATTACATCGGTGAACCGACTCCTTATTTTTCGAAAAATTCCTTTTTCGGCCAGGTAGACACAGCCGGTTTCCCAAAAGACAGCTATTTCCATTATATGGCGGAATGGACGGATTATCGGGTGGCGCCTATGATTCATCTGCTTCCTTTTTGGGACTTTAATCCGCAGCAATTGATTGACATACGCATCTTCTCCAACGCACCGAAAGTAGAACTCTTTTTTAACGGTACGTCGCAAGGTGTAAAAGAAATTGACCATGCTCACGGCACGCATCTGTCCGCCGACTGGCAGCTTCCCTACCATGCAGGAACATTGCGCGCAGTCGCCTACGATGAAAATAAGCAGATAATTGCCACGGACGAGCAGCGCTCTTTCGGCGATGCCGACGCTATCGTCTTAAAGCCGGATAGAGAGACTCTTCTTGCCAATGGGGAAGATTTGTTGTTTTTGGAAATCAATACCGTCGACAAAGATGGTATTTTTGTCGCTAACAGCCGCAGCCGTATGCACGTATCCGTGACAGGCGCAGGACGGCTGATTGGGCTGGATAATGGCGACAGCACGGATTTTGAGCAGTACAAGGGCACAAGCCGCAAACTATTCAGCGGCCGCCTGCTTGCCATAATCGCCTCAAAAACAGAATCCGGCACGGTACATATAGAAGTCACTTCCCCGTCCCTGAAAACAGCCATCCTTGATATTCCGGCGGTAAATGCCCCCGTCCGCTCCGGTATCTCCTGTTTTATGGAAAATCAAGAAACTTATCCGGAAAAAGCCAATGAGATTCCCGTGCGCAAGATTGAGCTTATTAATCATGGCGCCAGTCATCTGAATGAAACAGAGCAGTCGACGCGTGTGACGGCAACTATCTTTCCCGCTAACGCTACCTGTCGCGATATCGCATTTCAGGCTGTCACATCGGACGGCGTGGAGAGCAATTGCGTGCGCATTGAAGTTGAAGAAAATACGGCCATCCTCCACGCTCTTGGGGATGGTGCATTCCGTCTCTGCTGTTCCTGCAACAACGGAGGCGAGGTCTCGGAAGTCCTGTCGGAGCTGGAATTTGACGTGACCGGACTTGGCGAGGCCACTCTCGACCCTTATAAGATAGTCAACGGCATTCACAACAGCCACTGCACAAGCGAGGCAAAACTCAGTTTTCAAGGCGGCGTTTATATTACTTCCGAAGAACGCACCCGCTTCCTGTTTGAAAACGTGGATTTCGGAGAATATGGCGCAACGGATATTCATATACCAATCTTTTCTTTTGAAGATGAGCTTCCCATTGAAATCTGGCTCGGCGATTCTGAGAACGGGGGTACCTGCCTTGTCAAAGACTTCTATCGGGCCAAGAGCTGGTACAACCATTATCAGGAAAATGTGTATGCGCTTCCGCAGCGAATCAAGGGCATACAAGCAATATCCATCGTCGTCTATCCAACGATAAAATTATCCCTGCAGGGCTTTTACTGCACGAGACAGGAAAAAGCATATGGAAAGCTGCAGGCCACTGAAAATAATTCAATTACTGGCGACTCTTTCACCGTTGGCGAACAAGCTATCACTGACATCGGAAATAATGTAACTATCGAGTTTGAGCATATGGATTTTGGTGAGAAAGGACCGGATAAAATCGTCATCTGCGGTCACTCTCCTATTCCAATGAATACGATTCATATCCGCTTTATCCGTGAGGATGGCTCGGAAATCCGGCATATGGCAGAGTTTCCACAGAGCGCCGACTATGAGGAACTCACATTCCCGATTCGTGATTTTTCCGGAAATGGGAAAATTAATTTTATTTTTATGCCGGGGAGCCGCTTTGATTTTCGATGGTTTCAGTTTTTATAATCGGTTTTCCCATGAAAGCACTTGTATAAACCGGAAAAAGGAGTATAATTAATATGTAACATGAACATTGAAATTAAAGGAGGTTCATCATGAGAACGATGACAAGAAACAAAGCAAAGGGGTTTGCTGTCCTTTTATCTGCTGCAATGGTTTTGGGCACAACGGCAATGCCAACCGTTGACGCCAAGGCAAAAAAACCGAAACTGAGTACGACAAAGGTTTCCATTGAACAGGGGAAAAAGGCAAAAGTTACTGTAAAAAATGCAAAAAAGGTTACATGGAAACTGACTAAGGCAGGCAAAAAAATTATTTCCCTGTCAAAGAAGTCGAAAAAAGGGGTGACGATTAAGGCAAAAAAAGTTGGCAAAGCAAAAATCAATGTTATAATGAAAGCCAAAAAGAAAACTTACAAAAAGAAGCTGACGGTTACCGTTACAAAGAAACAGTCAACGACGACGACGAAAAATACAAATACGGACAAAGCAACACCGACACCATCCGCAACACCGACACCGTCCGCTACGGCTACTCCGACACCTACGCCGACAGACACACCAAGCGCAGCGCCGGCAGCTTATAAAGTAGATTTTGAAAAGGATGCAAAGTTTGAAGACAGCTACTGCGCTGAGCAAACTGTGTCAGCAACAGGCACAGCGGTTACATTTGGACAATTCCATGGTATTTTCTATGTATTGCCTAATACTGAGCAGATGCAGAACAGCAATTATAAGTATGCTTATATCACCTACACTTCCGAGGGAAGCGAGCTGAAAGTATCTTTCCTGAATAAAGATGCCGGTGAAAATGGTCTGGCAGACCCATTAGAGACATATGGAAGACAGGAAAACGATTTAAGAGTTGAAGTTGGCACACTTACCGAAACAGCGGATGAGCAAACGCTGACACTAACATCCGATGACGGCATCGCAACAAACGGAGTACAGATTTTTAACTGGGGTGAATCCGCAGAGCTCGTAATCAAAAACATTGTCTTCAGCGAAAAGGAACTGACGTCTGAGGAACTTGCTGCCGTAAAATAAAATCTCTTAGAGACCATTTCAGGTTTTGTGTAAACTCAAAAAACCGATATAAGATTCGTGAATAGCTGCAAGTGGGCAGAGCCGATTTTTCTGGTTCTGCCCTTGTCTGTATTATATAGAGATTGGGGACCGGTGATGCTTTCTGAATCTGTGCTCTCGTTTTTCGCCCCAATAACTGTTATCGATTCGCAACCCACTGTTCAAATCGTCGGAAGCATTTGCTCCCACTGTAAGATTGTTTCAATCTTTAGCGGAAGTTTCCGTTGATATCAGCCTGCGTTTTGTGTATAATTTTTTCGAGGCTCGGCAGTTATTTGTTTGTATAAAATTGGAGCTGCGCACTAATTACTTAGTGCGGCAGCTCCGTTGCTTTTCCAATTATTATTTTACAGTAACTTTAATCTTCTTATACACACCGTTCTGCGCATAGACATAAACCGTACATGTTCCTTTTGCCTTTGCCTTGATTACGCCCTTCTTTGTGACTGTCGCCACCTTTATGTTGCTGGATTCATAACTGAGCTTCCGATGTCTCCTGAGTGGCTTTTTCATTTTTATTTCCGAGGCTTTAATCTTGAACTTCTTTCCTTTTTTGATGCTGGCTTTCCTCTTCTTCACTTTAACGGATTTTGCATTCCCAAATTTGCCGCCCTTTGTAAATATATGGACGCTTTTGGACACTGCAATTGTAATTCTCTTTCCGTCAATGATTTTGTACGCGCGCACAAGATACCGGTATGATTTGCCTTTCTTTAGTTTCTTTTGTATGTAATTCGTCTTACTGTTTTTCCCAATGGTTTTAACCAGTTTTAGTTTACTTCCCTTTCCGCATCTGGTTCCATAAACCAGATAGCCGTCTGCTCCCTTTATCTTTTTCCATGACAGCTTCTCACTGTTTGTCTTGACTTTAGATGCCTTTAACCGAAGCAGTGAAAATAAAGAGCCTTTCATATCGTCTTCTGAGCTTTGGCTGGTAAACGCCTCGTCTCCAAGCAGGAGCGCCTCTGCAGGTATCCCCATCTCTTGTGCAATCTTCCTAATCTTCACTGCCGTCTCTTCTGAAACTCCCAACTCTTTTACAATGGTCTGTACCTGCTTTTTCTGCTCCTCTGATACCGTCGGTTTTTTTGTCGGCGAGTTCGTCGGTACATTCGTTGGTGAGTTCGTCGGTGGGTTTGTTGGCGGGTTCGTCGGTGGGTTCGTTGGTGGGTTTGTCGGCGGGTTTGTCGGTGGGTTTGTTGGCGGGTTCGTCGGTGGGTTCGTCGGCGGGTTTGTCGGTGGGTTCGTCGGTGGATTTGTCGGAGTTGCATTAACATTTCCGTCTTTATCAACCGTTCCTCCGTTTGGCAGCGGCGTCACTTTTCCGTCCCCCGTCTGAACGCTTCCTCCCGCAGGTACGGTAATAGTTCCGGCCTTGTCCGCCGTTAGTTTTTCTCCCTCCGGCGCCGTTACCGTGATGTCTCCGCTTACGAGCGTTCCGGCTGTAATCTTCCCATCTTTGTCAACGATTCCTCCGTCCGGCAGGGTCAGCTCTTTCCCATCTTCAATCTCTACGCTTCCTCCGGCTGGCACGGTAATAGTTCCGGTTTTGTCTGCCGTGACACTTCCTCCCTCCGGCGCCGTTACCGTGATATCTCCGCTCACGAGCTTCTCGGCTGTTACATTTCCGTCTTTATCAATGATTCCTCCCTCCGGCAGCATCAGCTCTTTCCCATCTTCAATCTGAACCGTTCCTCCCGCTGGGATAATGGTGTTTCCGTTTTCGTCTGTGGCCTGTACCTTTCCATCTTTATCAACCGTTCCTCCATACTGCAGAATCTGCTCTTTTCCGTCTCCGGTCTCTACCTTTCCTCCGGACGGTACGGTGATATTTCCAGCTTTGTCTGCCGTTAGACTTCCTCCCTCCGGCGCCGTTACCGTGATATCTCCGCTTACGAGCTTTCCGGCTGTTATCTTTCCGTCTTTGTCTACGGTTCCGCCATTTGGCAGCGTCAGCTCTTTCCCGTCTCCAGTCTGGACTTTTCCTCCCACTGGCACGGTAATATTTCCAGCTTTGTCTGCCGTTAGACTTCCTCCCTCCGGCGCCGTTACCGTGATGTCTCCACTTATGATTTTTCCGGCTGTGATGTTTCCGTCTTTGTCTACGGTTCCGCCATTTGGCAGCATCAGCTCTTTCCCGTCTCCGGTCTCTACCTTTCCTCCGGCTGGTACGGTAATAGTTCCGACTTTGTCTGCCATAGCTTTTTCTCCCTCCGGCGCCGTTACCGTGATATCTCCGCTTACGAGCTTCTCGGCTGTTACATTTCCGTCTTTATCAATGGTTCCTCCCTCCGGCAGCATCAGCTCTTTCCCATCTTCAATCTGAACCGTTCCTCCCGCTGGGATAATGGTGTTTCCGTTTTCGTCTGTGGCCTGTACCTTTCCATCTTTATCAACCGTTCCTCCATACTGCAGAATCTGCTCTTTTCCGTCTCCGGTCTCTACCTTTCCTCCGGACGGTACGGTGATATTTCCAGCTTTGTCCGCCGTAAGACTTCCTCCCTCCGGCGCCGTTACCGTGATATCTCCGCTTACGAGCTTTCCGGCTGTTATCTTTCCGTCTTTGTCTACGGTTCCGCCATTTGGCAGCGTCAGCTCTTTCCCGTCTCCAGTCTGGACTTTTCCTCCCACTGGCACGGTAATATTTCCAGCTTTGTCTGCCGTTAGACTTCCTCCCTCCGGCGCCGTTACCGTGATGTCTCCACTTATGATTTTTCCGGCTGTTATCTTTCCGTCTTTGTCTACGGTTCCGCCATTTGGCAGCATCAGCTCTTTTCCATCGCCAATCTGAACTTTTCCTCCGGCCGCTATAGTGATTGTTCCATCCTTGTCGACGGTTCCTCCCTCTGGCAGAAGAATTTCCTCTCCGTCTCCAATCTGAACTTTTCCTCCGGCCGCTATAGTGATTGTTCCATCCTTGTCAACGGTTCCTCCCTCTGGCAGTGTCATCTCTTTTCCGTCTCCAATCTGAACTTTTC
>CAPAOV010000020.1 GCA_948579355.1 uncultured Eubacterium sp.
AAAAAGCCGCCACCACAAAACAAGGTTACACCTATGACACCTACCGCAACGTACTCACAGAAAAAGAAAACAAAGCCTATCTGGCAAAAAACAGAGGAAAAGAACATCTATATACGACGACCTATACTTATCAGGGAACAGGAAACGGATACCCAGCAGGGGACGCTGCCATGGTATGTCCTCTTGTGACGGAGGAATTCTATACATCAGCAGCCACCAGACATAAGATGGTAAGCACGGTGGCCGCGAATGGCATTGACTATGCCAGCATTTCCGAACAGAGAAGCGTAAACGGCGGGGCATACAAGACCATTTCCAAAACGGATTTTCAGTATGACGGGCAGGGAAATGAAACTCAGGGGAAAGTCTACCCTTCCTACAGTACGGATGGGGAAAAAGAAGTCATCCAGAATGATTACACCTACAACAGCCTCGGACAGCAGACGAAAAAAACCGTTACCCTCACCTCTGCCAAACGGCCGCAGGACAACCGCAGCTACACCGAAGAAGAAACCACCTACGACTCCTTTGGCAATGAGCTCACTTATACGGACGAAAACGGACTCGTCACCAAAACCTCCTATGATGAGGAAACCGGAGAAGAAACCGAAACCGTCAACGCCGTGGGAACTGGGTATGAATCCAAAGAAAAATCATACCAGTCCGCCGACGGATTAAAAACGATGACCGTCGATGACTACGGCCGTGTCTCCATCGACATTCAGGACGCATTCGGGAACACCATCATCAGCAAAGACGAAGCCGCCGGCACATGGACGGAAAGCATCTACGACTACGGCAGCGAAACCGGAGACGATAGCAACACAGAAGAAGACAGCGAAACCGATAATACCTCCGACGATGCCGGAGGCACGGAAAAAGAAGAAACCGCCCGCCTGCTCGAGGAACGCACGTATTCTTTTGAGCCGGACGAAAAGCGGTTTATCATCAACGAAAACGGGGAAACCGTACCGAATTATTACATCACCGGAAAAGGGAAAGACATCCTCTCTGGCAGCAAACACTTCTATGACAATCTCGGCAATGAAACCGGCAGTGCCGAGTTCAGCAACGGGGAATTAGACGCTGCCCACTGCAGTTCATGGAGCTTTAGTAAGAGTGAGACGGAAGTAGTTGGGGAGGAAGACGATGCACAGACGATTTCCACCAGTTACAGCAAAGCCTTAAATCCGGCGAAATACCAGCCGGAAGCAGACGCCGAGGGGTACTATGACCAGTTCAATGACGCAGTTTTAAGCGAAACCATCACAAAAACTGTAACCGATGTGGGAGGGAACACCTTATCCCAGACAAGCACTGCCATACGTGGAAAAAACAGGGTAGAGACAGCCAGCACCTATGAAACGGATGATTTTGGCAGAACCACCAAAGAAAACACGGTGACCAGAAAACAGCAGGACGGGAAGTGGCTTCCCGCTTATGAAACGCAGACCCTTTCCACTTATGACGACAATGGCAATGTCAGACAGACCGAGACAAAAAGCCGGAAAGAAGGCGAGACGGAATGGCAGTCCCAGACAGTCAAGACTGACTATGACGAGCAGGGACAGGTAACAAAGGAATATACCCCAAGAGGAACAAAAGAAAACGTGGCAGCGAAGTACGAATATGATATCCTCGGCAGGAAAGTACAGTCCGAAATTCCGCAGGAAAAGAAAGACGGCAGCATAACGTACCAGAAAACCACGACAGAGTACGATAATACGGGAAATGTGACAGAAAAGAACGAACAGATGGATGGTGACAGGACGGCAAAAACCGAGTATACTTATGATAAACGGGGAAATCTTGTGATGGTAAAAAGCCATCTGGAGGGGGACAAAGCGCAGTATGTCCAGTATGTCTATGACATTCAGGGGAACAAGGTGCGCCAGTTCACGGGAATGACAGAATCGCTGACCCTGACCGTAACAGAAGCGGCAGAAGACACAAAAGCAGAAGACACCTTCTCCTACGCCGGAAAGACGTACCAGCTCACCGTCAGCGGAAAAAAGAAAACCGATGACATCCGTGAAACCAAGTATGAATACGATGGCAAAAACCAGCTGGTTGCTTTTACTGACCCGGAGGGCAGAAGAGAAACCTATACTTATGATGTAAACAGCAACCTGACCAAAACCGTAGACAAAAACGGCAACACCCAGAAAAGCACCTACGATTATCAGAACCGTCTTACCGAAATGGTGGCAAAAGAAAAAAAGACTGGGAAAGAGGCGAAACATAGTTATACTTACAATGCCTATGGAGACGTAGCCACACAGGACGACACCGCCTTTGTCTACGATGACGCCTCCGGACAGGTCACAAAAGAAACAACAAAACTGACAAAGAATAAAAATATAGTAAAAAACTACACCTATGACAGCGCTGGCAATAAAACCGCTTTTGCGGTAAAAGTAGGAGAAGACACGAAACTTTCCCTGAAGTATACCTATGACGGAGAATCCAGACTGACATCTGTCACCGACGGAACAGGAAACGAAATAGCAGGGTATACCTACGACACCGACGGCAACTTAGCAGAAAGAACCGTGGCAGGAAACAACCTCAAGAACACCTACACCTATGATTACCAGAACCGCCTGACAGCAATGAAGAACCAGACAGGCAGTGCCGGAATAATATCCGAGTACAACTCGGAATATCTTGCTAATGGACAAAAATCTAAGGAAACTTCTGATACGATTGACAAAAATGGCAAGAAGTCCACAAAAACAGCCACCTATACCTATGATTTGTTAGGACGTATCAAAAAAGAGACAAAAACAGGCAGGGAGGACATTTCCTACACCTACGACAGCAACAATAACCGCAAAGAAATGAAAGCTGGCAATAAAGTAACCGCTTACAGATACAACAAAAACGACGAGCTGCTCCGCACCGATACGTTAAACACCGACACGGAAAAAGATAACGTAGTAATCTATAAAAACGATAAAAACGGAAACCAGCTTGCCACCGTCAAACGCTATGAAATCCCCAATGACAGAAAAGACAAACCATACATTGATATTGACGTGACACTGGGAGATAACCGTCTAAATGAGAATGTAGTCAACCATTATAATGCCCTGAACCAGCTTACACGGACTTTAACCAAGAACTATAAGGTAAGCTTTGTTTATGATACAGAAGGGTTGCGTACCAGTAAGACCGTAAATGGGGAGAAGACTGTCTTCGTCTGGGATGGAGACCAGCTGGTGATGGAACTCTCTGAGGGTGGAAAAGTAAAGAAACGATATATCCGCGGGAACGACCTTATATATGCCGACAGAGGAGCAGACAACACCGCTAAAGAGTTATCCCAAAAACAGTACTATGTGACTGACTCACATGGGAATGTGGTACAGCTGACCGACGAAGCAGGAAACGTCATCAGGACATATGAGTACGACTCTTTCGGTAACGAAATCAAACCGGACAGCAAAGACGATAACCCGTTCCGTTACTGCGGGGAGTACTACGATAAGGAGACGGAAGAAATCTATCTGCGGGCACGGTATTACCAGCCAAAAGCGGGGAGGTTTCTGACAAGGGATACCTATACGGGAGAAGAGGATGAGCCGGAGAGTCTGCATTTGTATACTTATTGTGAGAATGATGGGGTGAATATGGTTGACCCAAGTGGGCATAGGAGATATGCAACAGAGCAAGAGCTAGCGGGAATGTCATTAAAATTACAGGAATATTATAATGCAACCTCAAAGCAATCTAAAATGAGAAATAGTTCTAAAGGAACGGAAAAATCTCAGACAACGACTAAGCCTAAAGTCAAGAAAGAATCAAAAGTATATGCAATTGCAGCAAGTGATTCAGGAAAACATTGTAAATACTTGACTAAAGGTCAACAATTAAAAAATGCTAAATATATAAAAGTTTATTTAGAAAAAAAGAATTGGTCTATAAATGCTATATGTGGTTTATTAGGAAATATATATGAAGAATGCGGCATGAATCCTGGACAGTGGCAATATTGGAATGATGTTACATATGCATATGGATTACTTCAATGGGATGATGCAACTAATTTTTTGAATCGCGCAGCTTCAAAAAAGTTAGCACCAAAAGATGTTAATGCAATGGCTAATGACAATCCTAAGAAATTAATGGATTTACAATTAAGTTATTTTGAAAAAACAATGGGAGGGAAATACAATACTTGGTATCAGACAACGGCATATTATGGGTGCATTAAAATGAGTGTAAAAGATTATAAAAGGAGTAAGAAAACGGTGAAAAAACTTGCATACATTTTTCATGGTTCCTATGAGAGGTCTGGTGATAATGCCGATGAAATAAAAGATAGGGGAAAAGCTGCAAAAAAATATTATCAAAAATTAAGTAAAAAATAATAGTATTCCCAATATATATTATATGATAAATTAGTACGGCTTAACTAAGATTAAATCGTGCATAAATATATTTTGGAAATATTTGTTTAACTAATCAGTATAGAGGAGAGGAGAAGACTTAATAATTATGATTAAGCCAAACTTATATAATGAAAGGATTAATTTTATTTCTACTTGTTATTTGTTTTATATCTGGATGTGATAAGAAATCAGATGAGAGCGAAGAATTAATAGTAAGTGAGGAAAAGACGAATGACACTAACAAAGCGAATCAAAAAAAATTATCGTGGAACAGTATAGCGAACAAAGTTTGGATTAAAGAAACGTGGAGTGGAGGTGAAATATATGAAGATATATCCTTTGTAATTACTAGAGTTAAACAAGGTAAATTAGAGGGGCAGTTTTTGGAGTCGGGTATTATAACACCAGATTCAAATTTATATTCAGGAAAACAAAACACTAATTCAGGTTTTTCAGGTAGTTATAATGAACACAGAGCAGAAATTATTTTTGAATGTGGTAAAAACAGCAAAGGGAAATTGTACATATCGCCGTACAAAGAGAACCTGCTTATTGTAGATATTCAATACGCAGGAGAAATAACAAATACCTTTAAGTTTAAACCTTATAATTTAAATGATTTAGAAAAGGATAATCGTGCAAAATTTGATAATGATGTTAAAGATATTACTTTGAAAAAATGGGGTAAAATAAAGTTTGTTTCCGTGGTTAGAACAAGTACTAAAAGAAATACGTTATTTATATATTTGACGGATTGTAAACGGAACATACTGTATGATTTTTCTGATTCAATGGCATTTCCGAATGATTTTAAGGTAAATGATTTTTTATTTAAAGATATAAATGATGATGGTAGAGAAGATTTGGTGTTGATATTAAGAGGGATAACAGATTCAGAACTTCATGAGATTATAATTTACGAACAGAATGAGATGGGAGGATTTGATGTGAATTTAGAAAAAACCCAAAAAACAAATTTAAAGATGAATG
The DNA here is from genome assembly GCA_948579355.1 of uncultured Eubacterium sp. Classification (GTDB taxonomy): domain Bacteria; phylum Bacillota; class Clostridia; order Lachnospirales; family Lachnospiraceae; genus Eubacterium_F. The sequence continues at coordinate 5,385 of CAPAOV010000020.1, forward strand.
AAGACAAAAAGTATTCTATTCGGGATATTGTTAGTTATTTATAGCTGAAATGAAGCAAAATATGTAAACATCTCTTACACCTACGACAACAGCAACAACCGCAAAGAAATGAAAACCGACAATAAGATAACTGCCTATAAATACAACAAAAACGACGAGCTGCTCCGCACCGATACGTTAAACACCGACACGGAAGAAGACACCGTCGTCCTTTATAAAAACGATAGAAACGGAAACCAGTTAGCCACCGTCAACCGCTATGAAATCCCCAATGACAGGAAAGACAAACCATACATCGACATCGACGTCACACTGGGGAACAACCGGCTGAACGAAAACGTGGTCAACCATTATAATGCATTAAACCAGCTTACAAAAACTTTAACCAAGAATTACAAAGTAAGCTTTACTTATGATGCCGAGGGTCTGCGGACAAGTAAGACAGTAAACGGGGAAACAACAGTCTTTGTCTGGGATGGGGGCCAGATAGTCATGGAACTCTCCGAAAGCGGCAAAGTAAAGAAACGGTACATCCGTGGAAGCGGCCTTATCTTATTCGACAAAGGAGCAGACAACACCGCTAACGAGGCATCCGGAAAGCAGTACTATGTCACCGATTTGCATGGGAATGTAGTACAACTGACTGACGGAACAGGAAACGTCATCAAGACCTACGAGTACGATTCCTTTGGCAATGAAGTAAAGCCGGACAGGAAAGATGACAACCCGTTCCGCTACTGCGGGGAGTACTACGATAAGGAGACAGAAGAAATCTATCTGCGGGCACGGTATTACCAACCTAAAGCGGGGAGGTTTCTGACACGGGATACTTATACCGGAGAAGAGGATGAGCCGGAGAGCCTGCATTTGTATACTTACTGTGAACATGATGGAGTGAATGCGTGGGACCCGAGTGGGCATGATGCTGTATGGTTACAATATGCATATGGAGCAGGGCATATGGGGCATACTGGTTTAGCATTGCAGGATATAAACCGACAATGGTATTATTTCTTTTGGGGTTCGACTAATAGTAGTGTTATATATAATTTCTTTTTTAAACCCTATGCTAAGAGGTATTTAGAGCCAATTGATAGTATTACCAAATTTAGAAAAAAACCAAAAAAATTAAAAAAGGTTGTCTATAATCAAACTAAAAAATATTATGAACAAAAGCTAACTGGAAGTATATATTTTCAAGGTGACTTTTCCGAAAGTTATAACTATTTAAAGGATTATCGAGGACGTTATAATACTAATAGTAATAATTGTTTACAGGTTTGCCTTAGGGCTTTGGATTATGGGAAATTTAAGAATAATGTAAAAAATCTTAAAGGTTATGCAGTAAGAAGAATAATTAAAGAAAAATATGTTATACCTAATAATGCATTTTCTCGTCTAAAAAAATTGTTAGGAAAGTAGTATAGTAGATAATTTAAGGTCATTGTGTTTCTGGTATATAAAATAGAGGGAGGTAAATGGTTATAAAAAAGCTTATTTTTTCTATGATGGCATGTGTTCTGATTCTTGGATGTGGGATTACTGTATTAACTATATTCTTTATGTCGTTAGATAGAAGGACAATTTCGATAAAATATAATACTTATGAGACAGTGGGAAGCAATAAAATGTATGAAGCAAGCATTAGCGCAGATGCCGTCTCTATTAAAAAACATAATGGTAAAGAAGTTTCCAAAATTGCACTTCATTTACTGAATATGTTTCCCGATGAAATTGTTCTGGGAAAAAACTTTTATTATTTGTTACAGTACGAAGAAGACGAAACTATAATCTTACAGATGGATTACAATTCTAATATCAGAAAAAGGAAAACTATCAAAGGTTTATTAAGGGCTTTCTGTGTAGATGAATTTGTATTGGTGCTTTTGGAAAAGGATAATCAGAATTATTCTAAGTTTCGCGATAGTAAATGTATTAATTATTACATTAAAGAAAAGAATTTTGAAAGGGATTTTGTAGAAATTAGTCAGGAAAGCAGCGAAACTTTGTTGAGGAAATTGAAATTAAGATATTGTCAAAACGGGCTTTACAGTATGCTTCCGGATATTGGAGTGGAGGCAGAAGATATTTCTTTTTACAATAAAGTCAGTGTAGTAAAAGCGAATGAGAAAAATGTTTGTAAGAAATGGAATATTCTAAATCAATTGCTTGAGCAAACGGAAATAGAAAAAGACGATACCATATACGTTAAATGTTATCAGCATAAAAATGAGCTGTATGGTATATGTAATGTTCTTACATATAAATTTGACGAAGAATGTATTCGAACGAAAGATATTAAAAGGGCAATTTACTTTATTTATGACTCCGAAAATAATAGCTGTAGGATTGTGTATTCGGCAGAAGAGATATGTGGAATTTATTTTGATTCAAAAGCAATTTTTTATGAAAAGGATGGAGTAATTTATAAATATAGTCTTTCGGAACAAAAAGGGGAAAATATATATCAGGTAGACAAATCGGATGATATGAAAATTGAAATATCCAGTTATATTATGAAAATATACATCGGAAATTCATGGGGAAATAAAGGGGAAATTTCGCTTCCTATATAGTTATTGAGAATTGGCGGTGTCATGGTTCTTTGCGGCAATAAAATAGTGGATGCGTCAATGGATGGGCGTATGACGAAAGAGTTTGTCAAACGCTTTTAGATTTATGGGAGATGAGCCGCAATCCCTGTGTGTTCGGGGTGCGGCTCGCCTTGGCGTTGCGGACTCAATTGCTGCTCTTTATCTTTGTATCCATATCTGCCTCATACTTTTTTATCCATTTTCTGTATTCATTTATAGATGAGGAAGGTACATATATAGTACAAAATATTGGACGACAGAACGCACGTATTCTTTTGAGCCGGACGAAAAGCGGTTTATCATCAACGAAAACGGGGAAACCATACCTAACTACTACATCACCGGAAAAGGAAAAGACATCCTCTCCGGCAGCAAATACTTTTACGATAACTTAGGCAATGAAACCGGAAGCGCCGAATTTAGCAATGGGGAACTTGACACCGCCCACTGTACTTCATGGAGTTTCCGATACAATAGATAGCTATATGGAAGCAGGTTGGTTTAAGCGCTTATTTATCAATCCTTATGGGTTGTTCGAATATTGAATATTAAGGGAGCATTATATCATGAAAATAGCAAAATATATCTTGATAGGGGGAGCTGTACTGATATTTATTGTGTATATATTACATTTTCTATGGGAACCTCATAGCCAAAGCGAATTGTTTGATATGAATTATATGAGTATTACGCCGGAAAAGGGGACGAGTTCATTTAATTGCTTTAATGTTCAGGAGTATAATAAAGCAAAATATTTTTTAGATAAGGGAAACTTAGTTGCACAAGAAGACGACAGTGACACGAAGGAAATTCAATTTAAAAATGTTCACAGTTTTTTAATTAGAGATGATGAATTGGTGTATATATTATTTGATGAAGCAAATAAGGTGTATGTAAAAAATCTTCGGAACAATAAGGAACAAAATATATCAATGAAGAGTGCATATATTCTGTTAAATGATAATGAATATGTATATATTTATTCAGAGGGAAACATCTTGCATAAATTTGACAGGTTATGGAACGAGGTAAAAATAATTGACCTAAACAAAAAAGGATTCAAGGGGCGTTTTGAAAGAGCATGTATCATAAAAGGGAAATTAATTTTTGCTACTGAGTCATTAGAGTTGTATATATATGATGAACAAAAAGAGACATTACATAAAGTAAAGATACCAAGAGGAGAAAAGCATTCCAAAGATGGGGATATAATAGAATGGAAAGGAAACGTGTATTATATGCTTTCGTATTACAATGATGGAGATTTACATAATTCATTTACCCGAGTTGACTCCTCTGAAAATGGAATATATAAATTAAATATCAACAATGAAACAATGGAAAAATTATCAAATGAGGTTGGGGAAATTATGTTAGTAATGAATCATCAACTATATATTGCAGATACCCATTTTTTGGGGGTGTCATATTATATAAATTCTGTTAATGCAGAGTAAGCGGGCAGTTAGAGTTTCAGAGTACTACAACAAGGCCGATACCAATTGTAGACATGTAAATGTTTGCAATTAACTCCTCAAAAATCATCAAATGACAACCAATATTTGTGTAGGAATGATAAATGGATGAATATATGCGATATTTGGAGGAACTAATTCTCGAAAAGGACAGTTTGAAACTTGTAAAAAATGAAGTGGCTCTTCCCCTGATAGAAGAATGGTTAAATAGCGATTGTGCCAATGTTCGCAGAGCTGTTTCCGAGGGGGTGAGAATATGGACAAGCCGGCCTTATTTTGAGGATAACCCCCAAGCTGCAATTCAGTTATTGTCTGCACACAAAGAAGATAATAGTGAATATGTGAGAAAATCAATAGGGAATGCGTTGAAAGATATTAGAAAAAAATACCCGCAAATGATTTCAGAAGAATTGAAATCATGAGATTTATCATCTGGTGAAATAGAACAGGTATATAAACTGGCAAGCAAATTTTTAGATAAGGATAAAAGGTAAGGAAGCAACACTTGACATCGCTCCCTATTTTACATAAAATAGAAAAAAGTCGGTGGTTTCATTTGCCATTTTACTTGAGAGATGGAGGGATTATTTCATGAGTAAGAAGCCTTATTATTTGACAACAGCGATTGCCTACACATCGGGAAAGCCGCATATTGGCAACACCTATGAGATTGTGCTGGCGGATGCGATTGTGCGTTACAAGAGATTTCAGGGTTATGATGTGCGTTTTCAGACAGGTACGGACGAACACGGGCAGAAGATAGAATGGAAAGCAGAAGAAGCAGGCGTTACGCCGAAGCAGTTTGTAGATGATGTGTCAACAGAGATAAAGAGAATATGGGATTTGATGAACACATCCTATGATAAATTTATTCGTACGACGGATGCGGAACACGAGGCACAGGTTCAGAAAATATTCAGGAAACTTTATGAGCAGGGAGACATTTATAAGGGATTTTATGAGGGAATGTATTGTACGCCCTGCGAGTCCTTTTTTACCTCTTCCCAGTTAAACGATGGGAAGTGTCCGGATTGCGGGCGGGAGTGCCAGCCGGCAAAGGAAGAGGCATACTTTTTGAAGTTGAGCAAGTATCAGGACCGATTAATGAAACATATTGAGGAGAATCCGCAATTTATTCAGCCGGAGTCTCGAAAAAATGAGATGGTAAACAATTTCTTAAAGCCGGGGCTGCAGGATTTATGTGTATCCCGTACCAGTTTTACGTGGGGCATACCGGTTGATTTTGAAGAGGGGCATATTGTGTATGTCTGGCTGGACGCTCTCAGCAACTATATTACTGGACTTGGTTTTGATGCCGATGGCAGCCATGACGAGCTTTATGAAAAATACTGGCCGGCCGATTTGCATTTGATTGGAAAAGATATTCTTCGTTTTCATACGATTTATTGGCCAATCATGCTTATGGCTTTGGATATTCCTTTGCCGAAGCAAATCTTTGGACATCCTTGGCTTCTGCAAGGGGAAGGAAAGATGAGCAAAAGTAAAGGAAACGTAATCTATGCGGATGATTTAGTAGATATTTTCGGAGTAGATGCTGTCCGTTATTTTGTGCTGCACGAAATGCCATTTGAAAGCGACGGTATTGTGAGTTGGGAGCTTATGGTTGAGCGCATGAACTCTGACCTCGCCAATGTACTGGGAAATCTTGTAAACCGTACGATTTCCATGAGCAATAAGTATCTTGGAGGCGTACTGGAAAACAAAGGCGTGTCGGAACCGGTCGACGAGAGTTTGAAACAAAAAGTAATGGAAGCGCCAAAGCTTGTTGCAGAGAAGATGGATAAACTGCGTGTCGCAGATGCGATAACAGAAATTTTTGCCGTATTTAAGCGCTGCAATAAATATATTGATGAAACGGAGCCATGGATACTTGGCAGGGATGAGGCAAAAAAGGAGCGTCTTTCAACAGTATTGTATAATTTGGCAGAGAGTATTACGATTGCTGCGAGTTTGCTGGAGGCATTTATGCCGGAGACTTCCGAGAAAATTCTATCGCAGTTAAATACAAGCAAGCGCGCGGAAGAAGATATGAATGAGTTCGGCAAATATGTATCGGGTACTAAAGTAACCGATGCTCCGGAAATTCTTTTTATGCGGCTGGACGCCAAAGAAGTATTAGCGAAAGCGGAAGAGTTGAAAGAGAAGCAGATTGCCGAAGCAAAGGCTTCCGGTGAGATACCGGAGGAAGAAGCGGAAGTGATTGACATCAAGGCAAAACCGGAAGTTACGTTTGACGAGTTTATGAAAATGCAGTTTCAGGTCGGTGAAATTATTTCCTGTGAGGCGGTAGAGAAATCAAAGAAATTATTGTGCAGTCAGGTTCGCGTTGGCAGTGAGGTAAAGCAAATTGTCTCGGGGATTCGCAAATACTATTCACCAGAAGAAATGGTAGGGAAGAAAGTGATGGTATTAGTAAACCTGAAGCCTGCCAAACTTGCCGGAGTGTTATCCGAGGGAATGCTCTTATGTGCAGAAGATGCAGATGGAAATCTGGCGTTGATGACGCCGGAGAAACCGATGCCTGCGGGGGCTGAGATTTGTTAAGCTGAATAATAATGCGAGAAGATAACATTTTTGGAACTCTTTTGCCGACAGACAGAAAACATAGAAAAGAGAGGGAATTATGATATTTGACACGCACAGTCACTATGATGATAAAGTTTTTGACGAAGACAGGGACGCACTGCTCCAGAGTTTGCGCACAAACGGAGTAGAGCGTGTCGTCAATGTCGGTGCAGACATGGTTTCCAGTCGTACTGCTCTTGCTTTGGCAGAGCAGTACGACTTTGTGTATTGTGCGCTAGGCGTACATCCAAGTGAGACGGGTAGTTTGACGGAAGCGGATATGGATTGGATAAGGGAACATGCCAATCATAAAAAGGTTGTGGCGATTGGGGAATTTGGGCTTGATTACCATTGGCCGGAGCCGGATGCCGAGACGCAGAAAAAATGGTTTTACCGACAGATAGAGCTGGCTAAAGAAGTGCGGCTTCCCATTATTATTCACAGCCGGGAGGCAGCAGCAGAGACGATGACCATATTGACAGAGACAAGGGCATACGAATGCGGAGGGGTGATACATTGCTATTCGTATTCACCGGAGATGGCGGAAGAGTATGTCAAAATGGGATTCTATATTGGCATTGGCGGTGTGGTGACATTTAAAAATGCTAAAAAATTAAAGCAAACGGTAGAAGAACTTTCGCTTGAGCATATTGTTTTGGAAACGGATTGTCCCTATATGGCTCCCGAGCCGATGAGGGGAAAGCGCAATAATTCTTCGTTTCTTACTTATGTCGCAGAGAAAATTGCTGAGTTAAAAGGTGTTTCTGTGGACGAGGTAATAAATGTAACAACAAAAAATGCAGAGAAGTTATATCATTTAACATAATTATGAAAAAGTTGAGGCAGAAAGGAAGAAGCAGGTGGCAAAGTTAAGTAATCCGCAGGAGACAATACAGGTTTTGCAGAAACATGATTTCCAATTTAAGAAAAAGTTTGGACAAAATTTTCTGATTGATTCTCATGTAATAGAAAAAATTATGGAAGCGGCAGAAATTAAAAAAGATGATTTTGTCTTAGAAATTGGTCCCGGTATCGGAACGATGACGCAGTATCTCTGTGAACATGCGGGACAGGTTTTAGCGGTAGAGATTGACAGTAGTCTGCTTCCGATTTTGCAGGAGACACTGACGCCATACGAGAATGCGATTGTGCGTCAAGGTGATATTCTGAAGCAGGACATACATGCAATCGCCAGAGAGTACAATGGAGGAAAGCCTATAAAAGTAGTGGCGAATCTTCCGTACTATATAACGACACCTATTATAATGGGGTTATTTGAAAGTCATGCGCCATTAGCAAATGTAACGGTAATGGTGCAAAAGGAAGTAGCGGAGCGCATGCAGGCAAAACCCGGAACAAAAGAGTACGGGGCATTATCGTTAGCCGTTCAGTACTATGCTAAACCGTACTTGGCAGCCAATGTTCCGCCGAATTGTTTTATGCCGCGGCCTACTGTTGGTAGTGCGGTTATCCGATTGGATTGTTTGGAGAGGACTCCGGTGGAAGTGGAGGATGAGAGATTGATGTTCCGTCTTATTCGTGCTTCTTTTAATCAGCGCAGAAAGACATTGCAAAATGGTATTGCCAATAGTCCGGAGCTGTCTTTTTCAAAGGGAGATGTGGCGGCAGCGTTGACGAATCTGGGAATATCGGAGACCATTCGCGGCGAGAAGTTAGGATTGCCGGAGTTTGCTGCATTATCAAACGAGCTGGGGAGAAAGGCATATCATCTGTAAATGTTACATACATTGGAGTAAGAACGGTAAAGGAGATATTGTATGAAGGTGAGAAGAAATGTTTTTTTTGTTGCTCTGACAGCGCTGGTTACCATGAGCATATGGCTTACTGCCTGTGGACAGAAAGAGGAGGAGAAGAAAGGGAAAGACTGGGATTATACGGTAGTTCCGACAACTGACTGTCCGAAAGATTTTTTAGCGGAGATTGAAAAAAAGAAAATAAATTCTTTTCAGATGACGTATGACGACGGGGAATACCGATATCTTGCCGTTGGGTATGGCGAACAGGAGACAAACGGGTTCAGCATTCGGGTACAGGGTTTATATGAAAAAGGGGAAGCTCTTTGTATGGAGACGAGTTTGACAGGCCCGGGAGAGGACCAAATAGTAAGCAATAAGAAAAGTTATCCGTTTATTGTAGTGAAAACGCACAAGACGGAAAAGAAAGTAGAATTTTTAACATAATTTACATAAAAATATGTCTTTTTGTTGTTTTTATTGTGAAAATGGTATATAATGAGTGTACGTTTAGATAAAGGGGCGTGATGAAATGAAGCAGATTATTTCCAAATTAAAGATAATTGGTTATATGTTAATTTGGGATTTTATCACGGCGATTGTATTGTTTGGATTTATGTATTTTGTGTTGAGCCAGTTGGATACTTTTTCTTCGCAGCTTATAGTAACGATAGCAACCGTCGTATTTGTTGTATTGATGCTGACGATAAAGTACCAGTTGCTATATACGCAGTATGGTCGGGATGACGTGACCGGCGGAAAGAATAAAAAAGAATTTGAGCGGATTGCCAAAGACCTTCTCCGGAGCGACGGTCAATACGTTCTTGTATATGCCAATATAGACAGATTTAAATTAATTAACGAGAACTATGGAAATGAAGTGGGGGACCGGGTACTGCGTCAGATACATTCGGTCATAGATGAAGAACTTCGCTGGGATGAGGTATCCGGGCGTATTATGGCAGATAATTTCGGTATATTGATGCGCTACCATTCCCTGCCTAAGTTAGACCAGCGGTTATACCGTATCAGTAAGCAGTTATCCGATTTGACAGATGAAAACGGGAATAGCTTCGGTATTGTCTTGTACTTCGGCGTCTATATTATAGAAGAGGATGATGAGAGCGATGTAAGTTCCATGTTGGAGCATGCGAATTTAGCAAGGAAGAAAATTTCCCCATCGCATTTGGTTGCCATGGGTATCTATAATGTAAAGGACAGCGAACGTCTCGGCCGTGACAAAGCATTGGAAATGAAGATGCATCAGGCGTTAGAGCATGGCGATTTTGTTCCGTTTTTACAACCGAAATACGAGTTGGAGGGAGAGTCGATAGCCGGTGCGGAGGCGCTTGTCCGCTGGATAGACCCCAACGAGGGTATGATTTATCCGGATGAATTTATTCCTCTTTTTGAGAATAACGGTTTTATTGTCGAACTGGATTTATATATGTTTGAAGAAGTGTGCAAGTTAGTAGACCGCTGGCATCGGGAGGGCAAATATATTTTCCCAGTGTCGGTCAACTTGTCGCGCAGCCATTTTCAGATTCCGAATTTCTTTGATTATTATGAGTATGTGTTAAAGAAATATAACATACCGCCAAAATCCATAGAGATTGAGCTGACGGAGTCTCTGTTCTATAATGATTTTGAATCTTTGAGCAATCTGGTGAAAAAAATACATGATGCGGGATTGTCCTGTTCCATTGATGATTTTGGCAGCGGATATTCTTCGTTGAATATGCTCAAGGATGTCTGTGTCGATGCTTTGAAGCTCGATAGGGTTTTCTTTGAGAGCGGGGAAAACGATGAGCGCGGTAAAGACGTTATTCAGAGCGTAATACGATTGGCACAGGCATTGGATTTACACACAATATCCGAAGGTGTTGAGGAACGGGAACAGGTGGAATTCCTCAAAGAGATGAATTGCGATTTAATTCAGGGTTATGTTTTCGCAAAACCAATGCCGGTACCGGAATTTGAAAATTTAGCTTTTCAACAATAAAATGATTTTGACGTTTACAAATACAACCGCTTGTGGTTGCGGTAGCGGTTTCGTCGATACATAATTTCATGAAAGAGTACAACTTCGATCATATCGCGGAGAAGCTCAGGCTGGTCCGGATATACATCGGGGTTTTCTTTTTTGAATTGAGTGGCAATTCCTGCCGCCATCATTTGCAGCGCAACTTTGTCAGGGAAGAGGTCGAACATCAGACTGCCCTCATATTCCATCTTGTCGCATTCATTTTCCACAAAATCGCTGATTTGACGAGTGATTTTTGGGTACAAATATTTTAGATAAGAATTGTCGGTTTCCATTTCCCACAGTTTGTCGATGCCGGAGACGGGCGGCATCGTTGGCGTAGCCGGATAGTGAGAGCGGAACAACTCTTCATTTTTGTCCATGTAATGCATGATTCTGGCTCCTGTGTTTTATTTAATAGTATATGTACGAAGAAAATTTATGTGTATATCTTGCACTTTTGGGAGAAAGTCGTTACACTGTATGGAGAGGGTCAAAATACCTCTTGTTCCCAATATCATAGAATGGAGATTATTATGGTTAAATATATATATAAATCGGTAATTTTATTGTTTATATTTGCGGGCGCCCTGTTTTATTTCGGGCACGGGATGAAAACGGATATGGCTGAGAGTACGGCGGAAGTTTCCGTGTCTGAAGAAACCAATCCGTATATGCAGTTGCGCACGCAGGGGAAAACAATCAACACATTATACGCCTATAGCGGTTCTACGGAAAAAGTGGTGCGTGAATCCATTACGCCGATAGACCAGAGTAAGAAGCTGTCTCTGCTGATAAGCGGGGGGAAAAGCCGCCTGATTAATTTAGAATACCGCGTTATTGATAAAGAGACAGGGGAAGTCTATGACACGGGTGAATTTCATGCAATAGGAAATAAACAGAAGAAAGTAGATATTGTATTTCGTTATGGGTTTAAAACCAGTACGGAATATATTTTAGATATCAAAGCGGTAACGGATTTGGGGAAAGTCGTTCACTACTATACCCGTCTGAAATATTATCTTGATGACAGTCATCTGGACGAGAAGCTGGCGTTTGCCAAAAAGTTTCACACGGATACCTTTACAAAAAGCAAGGGTGTGGAACTGGCTCGTTATCTTGAACCATCCGTTAAGAATTTGAACAACTCATTGGCAGACGTTGATATTACGTCCAATGTAGATTTGATTACATGGGCGGGCATGTCGCCGAAAATTATTTCCGATGAGTTGATTACGATAAAAGAATATAATATGGAGACAGCTTGTATTCAGTATAACTATTTTGTGCAGGCTGCCACAGCGACGGGAAAAGAAATCTATCATATTAAGGAATTTTATCGTGTGCGGTATGCCAGCGGTCAGAATTTTCTTCTTAACTTTGAGCGCTCCATGGAAGCAGAATTTAATCCTAAGATGGCCGGTATGAACAGCAGTCAGCTCAAGCTTGGGATAACGTCGGACAACGAGTCGAAAATGTTGACGAACAAAAGGGAAGATAAGCTCTTCTTTTCGCGCAATGGTATTGTTTACCAATATGATATGAAGAGCTGCCGGGTAAAGAAAATTTTCTCGGCATTCAGTAATAAAGCGCCTTACAACTACCGCGCGTATAATGAACAGGGAATACGTCTGCTGAAAGTAGATGAAAAGGATACATTATATTTCTGCGCATATGGTTACTTCCCGCGCGGACGTTACGAGGGGGATGTGGCGGTAGTATTATTTGAGTACACAGCGGCGGGCGAACTCGAAGAATTGGTTTATATGCCGATGAGCACGACATATCAGCAGCTCAATGCAGATTTTGAGGAATATGGTTATGTCAGTTCCCGCGGCGTATATTATTTTACTGTTGCCAATACGGTATATGCCTATAACATGGCGGCGAAACATCTGAAAAAGGTGGAAGAGAATGTACGGGAACACAGCTTTATGACGATGGAGGGAGCAAATTGTTATACGTGGTCGTCTTCCCTGTCAAAAGGATATGGGGACAACATTACGATTTACAATTTGGAAAACGATGAAAAGAAAATGTTGTACCGGCCGGACGAAAACAGCTATATCCGTCTGTTAGGGGTAATCGAAGATAATATGGTTTATGGCAATGTGAGACAGGCAGATATCGGCAAGATGAAAGATGGAAGCAAAGTAATTCCGTGTTATGAATTGTATATTGCCGGCACGACAGGAGAAATCAGGCGTAAGTACAGCAGAAAAAATGCATTTATTCAAAAGATTACATCAAATGGCAATGTAATCAATATTACACTGTGTAAAAAGAACAGAGACGGCACTTATGTGAAATCAGGCGAGGACACTATTCTGAATAATACGGAAAATGCCACATTAAGATTTGAGTATTCTTCGCGTATTACGAATAAGTGCCTGACGGAATGGTATATCCGGTTTCCGTCCAGTTATGAAATGCGGCTGCAGCCGCAATGGGGAAAAGATGTGACATCCTTGAAGACAAGCGAGCGCTATGTGCGTCTTGAACAGCCGAAAGTTGCCAAATATTATGTGTATGCCGGCGGAAAAATTACAGTTTCGTACGAAAGCGCCGCCAGAGCAATAAAGGAGGCAGATGAGCAGATGGGAGTTGTCGTCTCCAGTAATCATCAGGTTGTATGGGAGCGAAGCGGCGCCTTTTTGCAAAATATGATTGGCGGGCTGGAACTGACAAAGACATCCGCTAAAGTCTCTTCCATTGCCGCCTGTGCACATATGGTTCTCAAAGTGAATCACTTGGATTTAGAGGCGTCGGAGGTTGCGAAAAAAGGGGAAACTGCCTACGAAGTTCTGGCAAGATATTTGCAGCGTCCGTTAAATCTAAAAGGCTGTACGTTGGATGAGGTTTTGTATTTTGTCAGTGGCAATAAGCCGGTGATTGCCATGACCGGAGACAGGAAAGCAGTCGTCATCGGCGGCTATACGGAGAGCCAGTTGACGATTTATAATCCGCTGGATGGAAAGAGCGAAACGGTAAGCCGTGCGCAGTATGAAAACATTTTCGAAGAAGCAGGAAATTATTTTGTTGGATATATGACAGAATAGACGGGGAGAACAGAGCGATGGAACATTTAATCAGAAAAGCAATGGCGGCAAGGGAAATGGCGTATGCACCCTATTCCGGTTTTTTGGTGGGGGCGGCGCTCGAATGTGCGGACGGTACTGTGTTTACGGGGTGCAATATAGAGAACGCATCTTTTAGTCCGACCAATTGCGCCGAGCGGACAGCGTTCTTCAAGGCAGTCAGTGAGGGAAAAAGAGAGTTTGTGAGAATTGCCATTGTCGGAGGAAGAAAAGGGGAGACGGTGGCGCCGGCGCCGTGCGGCGTCTGCTTACAGGTAATGGCAGAATTTTGTAAGGCGGATGAATTTCGGATTATAATGGCAAAGGATACGCAGGATTATACGGAGGCGTATTTGAGAGAATTGCTGCCCAATAATTTTTCACTGAAATAGAAGATGGCATGACAGACGGGCGTCACCTTATCGCATGACGCCTCGGAACGGAGGATACCATGAAATTACCGAATCAGTTTTGCGAGCAGATGAAACAAATATTAGGGGATGAGTACGATGATTATTTGCAATCCATGAAAGAGAGCAAGCGTTACGGGCTGCGCGTCAATACCGCCAAAATATCAGTAGAAGATTTTAAGCGTATTGCACCGTTTCCGTTGCAGCCAATTCCTTATATTGATAATGGTTTCTTTTATGACGGGGAGATGTTTCAGCCGGCGAAACATCCCTATTATTTTGCGGGCTTGTATTACCTGCAAGACCCGAGTGCGATGACGCCGGCGTCCCGTCTTCCGATTCAGGAGGGGGATAACGTACTGGATTTATGTGCGGCTCCGGGGGGAAAAGCAACGGAACTGGCGGCCCGATTGTGCGGCACGGGTTTGCTTGTTGCCAATGATATCAGTGCCAAGAGGGCAAAGGCCCTGTTGAAAAACATCGAGCTGTTCGGAGTGGCAAATAGTCTGATTGTAACCGAATATCCGCAGAAGCTGGCGCAGCATTTTACGTCTTTTTTTGATAAGATTTTAATTGACGCACCATGCTCCGGAGAGGGGATGTTCCGCAAAGATTCCGCGATGATAAAAGCATGGGAGCAGAACGGCCCTGAGCATTATGCGGCGCTGCAGGAAGAGATTTTGCGGCAGGCGCTGCCGATGTTAAAGCCGGATGGTATGCTTTTATATTCCACGTGTACATTTTCGCCTTTAGAGGACGAGGGGATGGTGGCAAAGATTCTTGCCATGGATGCCGACATGGAACTGGTAGAGATGAAAGGATATGAGGGGTTTGTTTCAGGAATGCCCGAATTGATTGGCAGCAGCGATGAGACAATCCGCCGATGTGTCCGTATGTTTCCGCACCGGCTGGAGGGAGAGGGTCATTTTCTGGCGCTCTTCCGGCGGGGCGGGGAAACGGAGTGTGATGGACGGGAAAACGCACCCGTATATCCGGCGTCGCGAAACGGATTAAGGGGAGAAGAAAAAAAGCTGTGGGAAGAATTTGCTGTGAATCTGAAACGCAATTTTGACAATGGGCGCTTGGAAAGCAGAAACGGAATGATATATTATATGCCGGAGGGACTTCCGGCTCTTGCGGGGCTTCGCTTTTTGCGAAGCGGGCTTTTTCTCGGCGAGATGAAAAAGAACCGCTTTGAACCGAGCCAGTCTTTGGCAATGGCGCTATCGTACGACGATTATAAGAACTGCGTATCGTTGTCAGTGGAGGACGAGCGGGTCGTGCGTTATCTGAAAGGGGAAACTCTTGTTTTGGATGAACGGGAGCAGCAGGCGGCGGACGGCTGGCTGCTCGTCTGTGTGGACGGATATCCCCTCGGCTGGGGAAAGAAAATGCGGGCCAACGTTAAAAACCGATACCATCGGGGATGGCGCTGGATGTAGCAGGAGAGCTATAGATTTATCTTTTACCGGCCATAATAATTGTTGCGCCGTCCGGTTCATCCAGCACTTTTTCAACGAGAAATCCGACCTCCTGCAATAATTTTTTTTCATGTTCCAAAGTCAGCGGAATATCAAAATGCACATAACAATTATCCGGTATTGCCGACTGCTTTCGTTTTTTTAAGTATTCGCTGCGCAAAAGTTTTTCTTCCTCATCGCAGCAGGCAATATAATCTCCCAAAAGGAAAATGCCGCCATCTTTGAGACTATTGTAAATCTTATGATATAATTCCTTTTTGCAATCCGGCAGGAAATGATGCAGACTTTCAAAGGAAATTACAGCATCCCATTCATTATACTCAAAATTATATTGGAAATAATCCTGACAAACGGTAGTAAGACGTTTATCAAAATGTTTTTCCTGCAGTTTATCCAGCATATTTGCGCATAAATCTACCCCTGTTACTTCTATATTCGGATTTTTCTGCCATATCTTGTCCAATTCTAACCCCGTACCGCATCCTAAGTCTAAGATTCTTGATACTTCAGACGGTAAGATTTCGGCAAATAGCTGATAAGATTTCTCCCAAATAGACATATGTTCTTCATAATCATGCAGTCGGTTTGTAAAAAAGTCAGACATTTCTTCCAGTGGGGAATCTGCTGTATCTTGAAGCCATTGTTTTAAATTCTGCAAGTATTCTTCCGATGATTTCATGGTTAGCCTCCATTTCTCTTTCTATAACTGTGCCATAATCAAATAGTCGTATTCTTTGTGTAAAGCGTAACATATCTTAATCCAGTCTGCCACCTCGCTAATTTTTATAAAAAAGTATGAGCCGATACTAAGTATCAGCTCATATTTTTACTTGTTCATTGTTCTTAAGATACGCTGTATGCTCTTTTCTGACAAATAATACTTACATGCTAATTCCGATGTCTTGCTTCCGTTAAGGTAATCTTTGTAAATCTGTTGATTACGCTTCAAAAGTTCCTGTTTAATCGGCGTTCCGGCTCCCCACGCCTGCCTATTAGATGACTTGCGTGGAATATAAATATTTTTCCCATCAACATACTGCTGTATCAGTTGTATTATTTCAATAGGCAGAATTTCTTCTGCTCTTATATAGCCCATGTCTGCCTCCTAAAAGAATATTTTTCAGGAATAGCATTGGCTATAACAATATAGGGAACATAATGATGATACGACAAGCGCAGCATCCATTGTTTTTATTGCAATAGCCAATGCTATGCAGACATAACATATCGTTTCATGTACAAATCCTCCTAACTGAATTTTTTCTTATCATACCATTATTCGAATGAGTAATCAATGGTTTTCATTTTTGAATGTGATGTTTTTAGGATAATATGCTGTAAAAATCCCAAACTTACAAATTATACCTTGAAAAGTGCGAATGGTACTAAAAAGATTGATATTGTCTGTTGGTGTGATACTATAACGATACAAAAACAGATAAGGAGGTAGATTATGAACGCTTGTGACAATAACAGACCATGTCCCTGTACTTACGATTGCCCGAACCATGGAAAATGCTGTGCCTGCGTAGCACATCACCGCGACCATGATGAAGGGGTTCCCGCATGTTTCTTTTCAAAAGAAGCAGAGGCTACATATGACAGGAGCATAGAGAATCTGGCGAGGGATTACGGATTGCTGGAATAGCAGAAAAAATGGAACAGACGTGCAGGGAGTTAGGGAGAGTAAGGAAGAAAGTTGATACAAAAATTGCGTATGTTGGCAACAACTTCAATCCAATGAAAATAAGAGATAAGTCCGAAACTGATATGAATTATGGAAGTTTTGGACTTATTGTGTTTTAAAATATTTTATGCGGATTTTTATTGAATGTGTTATACTTCATAAGTCAGTAATTAATATGAAATGAATGAAAGCAGAAAGTTTTATTTAATTTATGGTCAATGCTCAGGATTTTTATAATTAGGTATTACTTGAATACAACGTTGAAAAGTGTTAAATAAATATGTAAAAAGTTATAGGTGTTTATCAGGATAACTGAAAACTCTTGAGACCGTTGAGAGAAATTTTTATACAGAAAAATGATATATGCAAGGTACAATAAGTATCACAATAGCATTGATATTACGACATTTAATGAATATCTGCTGTGGATTGACTGTGGTAAGGCGGGGCGTGGATTGAAGGTAACGCATAATTCGCAGTGTGCTTTGAGTGCACTGGCAATTGATGAACCGTTGGAATATGCGAGATTGTATTTGGCTAGGGAGATGCAAGCTTGGGTGGACGCGGAGGAAAGTTTGCAAGTTTGGTAATGATTTTATAAGAACTTTCGCAGGTCATGATTTGGATTTGTGGGGGTTCTTTTGACAAAATTTAAGTTATAGTGGATAATTTTGGTAAGGATTGCTATAATAAAACAAATATGTATGTTGATTTTACAAATAGAGCGTAGTTTCGGAGGTTGCTTGTATGAATGATATAAAAACAACGGATACTACTGAAGAATATAAAGTACTTGTTGACAAGATAGCGAAACGGATAGAAGAGGGTGTTGCAAAGGCTGTAACAGAAGTAAAGAGGAGTCAGTTAGCAACCTATTGGGATAATGGTAGATATATTGTAGAATTTGAGCAGAAAGGGAAAGAACACGCTGAATATGGATTGAATCTATTAAAATCCCTTGCGAACGATTTGACTTTGAGAATGGGAAAAGGGTATAGCAGACCTAATCTCTATAACATGAGAAAATTTTATCAGACATATCCAAATGGATATGAAGGTGTGGAAAAGTTGACATGGTCACATATATGCGAATTAATTCGTATTGATGATGAATTGGAACGGGAATTTTATTCTAAACAATGTATTGCAGAGCATTGGGATGTTCGTACATTAAAAAGACAGAAAAAGA
Organism: uncultured Eubacterium sp.; assembly: GCA_948579355.1. Lineage (GTDB taxonomy): Bacteria > Bacillota > Clostridia > Lachnospirales > Lachnospiraceae > Eubacterium_F. The sequence continues at coordinate 23,661 of CAPAOV010000020.1, forward strand.
GTGCGTTATTTTTGCGTCTGGCAGCCAGCAAGGATAAAAAGGGAATTTTAGAACTTGCAAACAAGGGCGCTATAATAGAAAAGCCACAGGACATTATAAAAGATGTTTATACACTTGAGTTTTTAAATCTCAATGCAGACAGTCATTATGATGAGAATGAATTAGAGCGTAAAATATGTGCTAATCTGCAAGAGTTTTTGTTGGAACTGGGAAAAGGTTTTACTTTTGTCAAAGAACAGTTTCCCATGAATATCAATAATCATATTTATAAATGTGATTTAGTATTTTATCACCGTATTTTGAAATGTTTTGTTTTAATTGATTTAAAGGTAAATGCAGTTCAATATGATGATATCGGGCAAATGAATATGTACATGGGATATTTTGCAGAAGAAGAGAATGAACCAGATGATAACCCGCCTATTGGTATTGTTTTATCGAGGGATAAGGACGAATTGTTAGTAAAATATGCTACTTATGGAATGGATACAAATTTGTTTGTTTCAAAATATGAGTTGTATTTACCCAATAGGGAAGAATTAAAGCAGTTAGTGGACAAGATTATGTTTGAAGAAGAGGATTAGAAAAATGCATTTGTCTAGATTTTCTGATTGCAGAATGCTTGAAAATAAAGGATTTGTAATTATCACAAGTTGATTTTGTCTAGATTTTTTTGTATAAGAACTTCCGATAATAAGAGTTATCCTCACCACGGAAGAAGACGGATTCTTTCCTATCACGCTTGATTTTACCCTGTTTTATCAGTTCCTCTTTCTCGGCACGGATGAGTTCTAAAAGGACGCGAGTGGGTTCGTCATTTAGGTCTTGCGGTAATATGAAGTTTATGTGTCAGATATTGTTTTTAGGGAGATTGATAGGTGCAGTGAGGAGAAGTTGAATATTCTTTTGGACTATCTGGACCAGATTGAATATCATGAGTTGGAAACGGATAGCAATACCGTTGAACTTGCTGGAAAGTTTATAGATTTTGGCATACTAAAGAAAAAAAGTTTTGATGATTGTCAGCATATAGCGGCTGCAATTCTTGCAGGGTGCGATGTTATTATTTCGTGGAATTTTAAACATATTGTCAATGTAAAGACAGTGAAGGGTGTAAAAGTAATCACAACTCTTGAAGGATATAAGGATTTGCTGATTTATCCACCCTCTGTTTTGCTGGAAGAAGGTGATGATGATGAGTGAGCCGGTAGTAAGTGAAAGGTTTGATATTGATGACATTCGAAAGATTCGGGAATATAATTCATTGAGGCATATTCAGATGACACCGGAGGAAATTATTGCAGACACAAAAAAAGGGGCTGAAAGAATTAAGAAGATGCTTCAGGAACGTAAATGCGTGAAAGCATAATTTCGAAAAAGGCATTTGCTGATTTAGTAAGTGTCTTTTTTCATCTAAAAGAATTCAAAAAAGAAATAAAATCTATAACATCCCCCCAACCTTACAATTCTGTCACCTAACAGTCACCTGTCCGTCACGTTGATTTGCTAGTATAATAGAGGACAGTATAAGGAAATGCTTTAGAAATGGGAGGTAAATAATTTATGAGTATTTTACAGGTAGAGCATTTATCAAAAATTTACGGAAAAGGTGACAACGAGGTTGTGGCGCTCAATGACGTTTCCTTTTCGGTTGAGAAGGGAGAGTTTATCGCTATTATCGGGCCGAGTGGCTCTGGAAAATCAACGCTTTTGCACATTCTCGGCGGTGTGGACAATCCGACGGCGGGAAAAGTGTATATGAACGGTCAGGATGTATATGCACAGAAAGAGGAGCAGTTGGCGATTTTCCGTCGGCGACAGGTGGGGATTATATATCAGTTTTACAATTTAATTCCTATATTAAATACAGAAGAGAATATGACGCTGCCGCTTCTCATGGATGGAAGAAAGGTGAATCGGAAATATTTGCACGAGCTTATTCAAATATTGAATTTAGAAGGGAAAGAGAAGCATCTGCCGAATCAGCTATCCGGTGGGCAGCAGCAGAGGGTTTCCATCGGGCGTGCGCTCATGACTTCTCCGGCTGTCGTACTTGCCGACGAACCGACAGGAAACCTTGATTCGAAGAACAGTCAAGATATTATTGACTTGTTAAAACACTCCAACGAAAAATATGAACAGACACTTATTGTCATCACCCATGACGAAAAGGTAGCGATGCAGGCAGACCGTATTATTACGATTGAAGACGGGACAATTGTCAGAGACGAGGTGAACCGCGGATGAATATTTTTCAAAAGTTTACGCTGCGTTCATTGAAGCAGAACCGAACCCGGACGATGGTAACCATTGTCGGCATCATTTTGTCCGTTGCCATGATAACAGCGGTAACAACAACAGTAAGCAGTCTGCAGCAGTTTATGTTGGAGGAGACAATACAGAATACCGGTTCATGGCATGTCTTAGTGGCGGATATTAATGCCGCTGAATCAGAGAAGATTCAAAATGGGGAGGAAGTAGAAAATTGTGCCGTATTAAAAAATGTAGGATATGCGAAACTGGAAAAGTCACGGAACAAAGAAAAGCCATATCTCTATATTGCGGCTTATGCAGGAAATTTTGAGGAGAAGCTCTCGGTGACTGCGGTAGAGGGGAGACTGCCACAGAAACCATCGGAGATTGCTTTGCCGACCAGTCTGGCAAGCAATGGCGGCATCAGATATAAGCTGGGAGACACACTGTCCCTTTCCGTTGGCATTCGTAAAAGTGCAGAGCAAAAACTTCTGTGGCAAAGTTATGCCGATGAGGAAACGCTTCAGAAGGAGACATTTGTAGAACAGGGGAAAAAGGTATATCAGGTAGTTGGTTTCTATGAGAGTGCGACCATTGACGGCAATTCCTCAGCCGTAGGGTATCCGGCGCTGACGAAAGCGGATAATACAGAAAAGGACTTGGGAGAACGGCTTTATATAACGATGAAAGAACCGGGAACGGCAGCGGAATTTGCCGGACATTTGAAAGTTGAAGCCGATTCCCGTTTTCATGTTTTACCTAACGTACACAACAACAGATATTATTTGCTATATGGTGGGTACACGACTGGAAGCAATTTTGATTCCGTATTGTCGGGCCTGATGTTGATTCTCATTGGAATTATTATGTTTGGCTCAATCTCCCTGATTGGTAATTCCTTTTCGATTTCGGTCAACGAGCGCAAGAAGCAGTTTGGTCTGTTATCTTCCATCGGGGCGACGAGAAAACAATTAAAGAGGGGCGTGTTTTTTGAGGCCGTCGTTTTGAGCGCAATAGGGATTCCGCTCGGAATATTGGCAGGTATCGGCGGTATGACGGTAACGTTCCATTTTGTCGGTGATTTATTTGAGTCCATGAGGTTCTCGGAAAGGACAGGCGCCCCGCAATTGCATATGGCGGCTGCAGGATGGGCCGTTTTATTAGCTACCGGCATTGGTTTTCTTACCATTTTAATATCGGCGTATCTGCCGGCGCGGAAAGCGTTAAAAGTGTCGGCGATTCAGACGATTCGCCAGACAGCCGATATCCGGATTCGTTCACGGCAGGTGAAGACATCAAAACTTACCGGACGGTTGTTCGGCATTGAGGGAGTATTGGCGTCAAAAAACTTTAAGAGAAACCGGAGAAAATATCGGGCAACCGTATTCTCCCTGTTTATCAGCGTCGTGCTTTTTATCTCGGCAACGAGCTTTTGTGATTATATGGCAAAGGGTCTGGATGTACTAGTGCAGGAATATGATTATGATATCTCTTATCGGATGGAAGAGTCACCGACGGCGAAAAAGATTTACCAGAAGATGTCGCAGGTGAAAGGCGTAACGAAATCAGGATACTATTTTGACACGGTGGCAGAGGATATGCCGCTCTCGGTCATCGTACCGGATAAGAATATTAATGAGCAGTACCGCAAAGATGGACTTTTGTCCGAGCCGATGGACGAAAAGCAGGAAAAAATAGTGCCATCTGAATGGCAGATGATAGACAATGTTTATATTATGTTTGTGGAAGATAACGAGTACCGTCAGTATTTGAAGAGCCAGAATTTAAGACCGGAAGAGTATATTAATGGAAAACAGTCGAAAGCCGTTATCGCAGATAAGATAACCGTGCCGGGGGAAGAGGGCTATGCGGGATATCATATATTGAGTACAAATCCTCAGGAAATCACTCTCTGTTATCCAAAAAGATTACCAGATGGGTATGCGGTTGATTCCGGCACCAGAACGACAGGGAAGAATGGACAATTGCTTTACCGCATGGCGCAATATGAAACCGTTACTCGGAAAGCGGAGGATGGAGAAGAGTATCAGTCGGAAGAGGAAATTAAAGGGTCTTCGGTTTGGGTGGAAGCAGAGAAAGTTTTTGATAAAAGAGTAACCTTATCCGGAACGATAGTAGAGGAAGCTCCGTATGGAATAGAGGTTAATACGGGGATGGTAATCTGCTATCCGGAGAGTGCGATGACAGAATTGTGTCCGAAGACAATAAAGAAAGAATGGGTAATGTCGTTTAACAGTGCGAATGCGGCGGCGACATATGAGGAGATGAGTGATTTGCTGGCGGAAAACGGCCAGACAACAGAAAGCCTGAATAATATTGCTGACCAGATACAGGCTTCCCGTTCATTGCTTATTGTTATGAGAATCTTTTCCTATGGTTTTATTATACTCATTTCACTGATTGCCATGGCGAATGTATTCAATACCATTTCCACAAATATCTCCTTGCGGAAGCGGGAATTTGCCATCTTGCAGTCGATAGGAATGACAAAGCGGAGTTTTCACAGGATGATGAACTATGAGTGCATTTTGTACGGGTGCAAGGGTTTAATCTTTGGCCTGCCTGTGGCAGTTGCTGTCACTTATTTCATTTACCGGACGCTGAATGGCGGAGTTTTGATTTCATTCTATATTCCGTGGTACAGCGTGGGAATTGCCGTTGTTAGCGTTTTTGTAGTCGTATTTGCCACAATGCTTTATGCAACCCGTAAATTGAGGAAAGATGATGTCGTTGAGACATTAAAGAATGAAAATTTTTAAAGCCTTGTCAAAACGAAGCAATCGTGCTAAGATAGAGAACAGAGAGACAGTCTTCGGGGCGAGGTGAAATTCCTCACCGGCGGTATAGCCCGCGAGCGGTTTTTATAAACTGCTGATTTGGTGTGATTCCAAAGCCGACAGTATAGTCTGGATGATAGAAGATTTGTTGTTTTTATAATGCGAGTTTATGCCCCGAGTATCGTCTGTTACCCGGGGCATTTTTTTGCTTATAGGATTAGGGTGTCCTTTTTTGGTGCATTTGGCGAAAGGAATTATTCTTTATGGAACAGGAAAAAGAGAAAGCTGTTATGACAAAACAACAATATATGCGATTGGCGTTGGATATCGCTAAGAAAGGCATGGGCCATACTTCGCCAAACCCTATGGTTGGCTGCATAGTAGTCAAAAATCAGCGGATTATTGCCGAGGGGTATCATGAGCGGTATGGCGGGTTTCATGCTGAGAGAAATGCATTGACAAGATGTACAGAGGATTTGACAGGGGCAGAGATGTATGTGACGTTAGAACCATGCTGTCATTACGGCAATACGCCGCCCTGTACGGAGATTATCATTGAGCGGGGAATTAGTAAAGTATATGTTGGCTGCATGGATGCCAATCCGCAGGTTGCCGGAAAGGGAGTTCGGATTCTGCGCGAACATGGTATTGCGGTAGAGACCGGCGTACTGGAAGAGGAATGTCTGGCTCTCAATGAGATTTTCTTTCATTACATCACGACGAAGACACCATACGTGGCAATGAAATATGCTATGACTATGGATGGCAAAATTGCTTCCCATACCGGAGACTCTAAGTGGGTGACCGGTGAGGAAGCGAGGCATCATGTACATGAATTGCGCAAACGCTATTCTGCCATTATGGTCGGCATCGGTACAGTGCTGGCGGATGACCCTATGTTGAATTGCCGCACTGAGGAGGGAGTTGACCCGGTGCGGATTATATGTGATTCAAGACTGCGCACTCCGTTGGATAGTCAGATAGTAAAGACGGCAAAGGAAATTCCGACCATTATATGTTATGATAAGGGGCAGGAAGAAAAGCTTGACGCCTTGCGAAATGCCGGCGTGGAAGTGATGCGTATAGCAAACAAGGGTAAAGTGGATATTCATGCGGTGATGAAAGAGCTTGCTTCTCGTGGCATTGACAGTGTTTTAGTAGAGGGAGGAGGAATATTCCACGGAGCTATGCTGAAAAGTGGTTTGGTTAAGAAAATTTACTGCTATATAGCGCCAAAACTGATTGGTGGGGAAGACGCCAAGTCACCGGTAGAGGGAACCGGATTTCCTCTTATGCGGGAGGCGTTAGATATTTCGGATATAGAAATTCTCAAAGTAGGAAAAGATATTTGTATCAGTGGTCATGTCGGTTAGATAGCTGTGACTGTATTTGCTGAAGCAGCAGAAAAGAGGTGGTGAACCATATTTACGGGAATAATAGAAGAGATTGGAACTTTGCTGGAAATAGAGCGGGGAAGCCAATCCGCTTTGCTCCATATCGAATGTAAAAAAGTTTTAGAGGGAACGCAGGTTGGCGACAGTATTGCTGTTAATGGCGTGTGTCTGACAGTGACAGCGCTCAATGGCGGGGGATATACGGCAGATGTTATGTCAGAGACATTGAATCGGAGTACATTAGCCTCCATGAAGCGGGGAAGCCGGGTGAATCTGGAACGTGCCATGGCGGCGGACGGACGTTTTGGAGGACATATTGTGGCGGGCCATGTTGACGGTATCGGTGAGATTATAAAGATTGCGCGCGATGAGACGGCGATTTGGTATCGCATATCAGCGGCGCCGGAAGTTATGCGGTACATTGTGGAGAAAGGTTCCATTACGATTGACGGCATCAGTCTTACCGTAGCGCAGGTAAGCGATACTGATTTTACCGTGTCGGTGATTCCGCACACGCAGGCCAATACGGTTTTGAGAGAAAAAAGAGCGGGTGACTATGTGAATCTCGAGACGGATATCATTGGCAAATATGTGGAAAAATTGTTGTACCCGAGTGCGGAGACAAAAAAAGAAAGCAAGTTGACGATGGAATTTTTGAGAGAAAATGGTTTTTAGAAGACAGGGAATGGAGAATGATTATGATAGAATTGGCAACAATTGAGGAAGCGTTACAGGATTTGCGGGAGGGAAAATTGATTCTGGTAATTGATGACCCGGACCGTGAAAATGAGGGCGATTTAATCTGCGCGGCAGAATTTGCCACGGCAGAAAATGTAAACACGATGGCTACATTGGCGAAAGGACTAATCTGTATGCCAATGAGCAGCGGCATGACAGAGAAATTAAAACTGAACCAAATGGTTGAAGTAAATACCGATAACCATGCGACGGCGTTTACCGTTTCCATTGACCATGTAGATACGACAACGGGCATTTCGGCAGTGGAGCGTTCCCTTACGGCGATGAAATGTGTCGAGGACGGGGTAAAACCGGAGGATTTCCGCAGACCGGGGCATATGTTTCCGCTGGAGGCACGGGAGGGCGGTGTACTCAAACGTGCCGGACATACGGAAGCGACTGTCGATTTGATGAAGCTGGCCGGACTCAGGGAATGCGGGCTTTGCTGTGAAATTATGCGCGAAGATGGTACGATGATGCGTACTGCCGAGCTCTTAACGTTTGCTAAGAGGCACAATTTTAAAGTAATAACGATTGAGGACTTAATCAAAAAACGGTTGGAAAAAGAAAGTCTTGTAAAAAAGGAAGCAGAGGCAAAACTTCCTACAAAATTTGGGGATTTTACCATTCATGGATATGAAAATATTACGAATGGGGAACATCACGTGGCGTTGACAATGGGAGATGTTGGCGACGGTGAGCCGGTACTGTGCCGCGTGCATTCGGAATGTCTCACCGGTGATGTATTTGGCTCTCACCGCTGTGACTGCGGAGAACAGTTGGAAAACGCAATGAAGATGATTGCCGAAGAGGGGAGGGGCATTCTTCTTTATATGAGACAGGAGGGAAGAGGAATCGGACTTCTCAATAAGTTAAAGGCATACGAACTTCAGGAACAGGGATACGATACGGTGGAGGCAAATGTCAAGCTTGGCTTTGCACCGGATCTCCGGGAATATGGGATTGGCGCACAGATTTTACACGATTTGGGAGCAAAAAAATTGCGGCTGATGACAAATAATCCCAAAAAGATTGCCGGATTGGCGGGTTATGGTATTACCATCGAAGAGCGTGTTCCGATAGAGATAGCGCCTAAACCGGAAGATTATAAGTATTTAGTGACAAAACAGGAAAAAATGCAGCACATGACACACTATGATGTCAAGTGATGCATCATAATAGAAAAAAGAATGGAAGGAGATAAAGGCTGAGCTCACTGCCTGATGCTCCGGAATGGAGGAAAAAATGAAATTATTTGAAGGAAATGTAATTGGAAACGGTATGAAAATCGGTATCGTGGCGGCAAGATTTAATGAGTTTATTGTAAGTAAGCTGATTGGTGGAGCGGAGGATGCTCTCGTCCGTCACGGTGTGGAGACGGATGATATTGAACTTGCCTGGGTACCGGGCGCTTTTGAAATCCCGATTGTAGCACAGAAGATGGCTCAGAGCGGTAAATACGACGCAATCCTCTGCTTAGGGGCGGTTATTAAAGGTTCTACATCTCATTATGATTATGTATGTGCAGAAGTGAGTAAGGGAGTGGCTGCGGTTGGTCTTAATACGGGTGTGCCGACGATGTTTGGTGTGCTGACAACAGATAATATTGAACAGGCGATTGAGCGCGCAGGTACAAAAGCCGGAAACAAAGGGTATGATGCGGCATGTGCCGCAATTGAAATGGCGGATTTGATGAGAAATATGTAATCTGTTTTTAATGAAACCGCCCGGAAAGAGAGGAATTTTATGAATGTAGCAGAAGTAAAAAATCAGGTGGAGCAAATTCGTACGAACATAGAGAAAGTGATTGTCGGAAAACCGGACGTAATTGATTTGGTATTGACGGCATTTTTGGCCGGAGGCCATGTGTTGTTGGAAGATGTTCCGGGAACTGGGAAGACAATGCTCGCCAAATCATTAGCGGCGTCTATGGATATGGACTGTAAGCGGATACAGTTTACGCCTGACCTTCTTCCGGGTGACGTCACGGGCATTCAATATTTTAATCAAAAGGAAAGCGATTTTCAGTTTCGGGAGGGGGGGATTTTTACAAATGTCCTGCTTGCGGATGAAATTAACCGGGCAACACCCCGTACTCAGTCGGCGCTCTTGGAATGTATGGAGGAGCGGCAGGCGACAATTGACGGCACGACGATGGCATTACCGGAGCCGTTTTTTGTAATTGCCACGCAAAATCCTATTGAGGTATCAGGAACCTTTCCGCTGCCGGAAGCGCAATTGGACCGCTTTATTATGCAGGTTCCAATGGGATATCCAAAGCGCAGCGATGAAAAAGAGATTCTTGGCCGTTTTTCACAGGATAATCCGTTTGAACAGCTACGGGCGGTATGTACAAAAGAACAGTTTCAGGAGATGCAGAAAGCATGTGAACAAGTATTTGTACATGACAGTATAAAAGACTATTTGTTAGACATCGTAAAAGGAACGAGAGAACATACTAATATTTTATTAGGTGTGAGTACGCGCGGAGCCATAGCGTTTATGAAAGTGGCGAAATGTTATACTGCGCTTCAGGGCAATGGCTATGTAACGCCGGAGACAATAAAGAAATTGGCGCCTTATGTGCTTGGGCACCGCATTATTTTAGAAGATGCCTATGGCAGCAAAAAGAAAGCGCCCGATTATATTCAGGAGATTACTCACTTTACGACAGTGCCGACGGAGGATTTTTCAAAGTGATAGTATTACTTGCGCTTGTCCTCATATTCGTTTATTTGGTAATGACCGGTCATTATCAGAAACATTGGATGGAGGACTTTGAAGTTAAACTAAATTTTTCAGAAGAACAGGCTGGGGTAGGGGACAGTCTGTTTCTGTACGAGACCGCCGTCAATAAAAAGAAAATGAATTTGCCGGCTGTTTGTGTGAAATTTGGAACATCAAAGCATTTAGCCTTTGAAGGTCAGGAGAGTGGAACTGTTTCCGACCATTTTTATCGGAATGATGTAATGAGTGTGGATGGGTTTCAGAAAGTACGCCGTAAGCTTCGCTTCACATGTAAAAAGCGGGGCTTATACTGCATTGAGGAAGCGGAGCTTGTCAGTTATGATATGTTTTTTGTAACTCCGTTTGTGCATCGTATAGCAGTAGATGCAAAGCTTTGTGTCTACCCGTCTCTTATATCGGTAGAGCGTCTGATTCCGATTTTTCGGTCTCTAAATGGAGATTTGCCGACAAGGGTGCCTCTGTTCGAAGATTCGTTTGCCTTTGCCGGAGTACGGGAGTACACGTCACAGGATTCCATGCGCAGGATTCACTGGAAAGCATCTGCGCGCATGGGGAGCTGGCAGGTAAAAACAACGGAATATAATGCTTCTACTCCTGTCGTAATTATGCTAAATCTCGAGTCGCCGGGAGTATTTACGCAAGAAGAAATTATGGAGGAGAGCATTCGTCTTGCGTATTCATTGATTTACTATTTTAGCGCTCATGGAATCACGACTCGTTTTGTGGCAGTGGGGAATGAGAAGATACGTTTGGAAGGTGACGCACGTCGTCAGATTTCAGCGGCAAGACATGTTTTGGCAACGATTGCCTATGACGATGTTTGCTGCCGCGGAGAAGAGTTTATAGAGAGGGAGCTGCCAAGCCTCCATAAAAATGAACATGTGATGCTGATTTCTGCGGCCGGTAAGAAGCCGATGCAGCAGGCGGTAGAGCTGATGATGCATTGTGTGGAGCAGGTTACATGGGTGGCGCCTATGATTTCCAACAATGGTGAAGATAACGAGTTTCGCGAGATATCGCCTGCGATTGAACGTTGTCTCGTGAGATGGGGTGGGTGATTATGACAGAGTTTAATAAAATGAAAATTACTCATTTCTATTATAATTATTTATTAGTGGTATGTCTTATTACGTCCATTTTTAATTGGTTTAATGGGGATTTATTTTCATGGTTAAGGTTGTTTTTAGTGTTGCTTGTACCATTGCCAATTGCATGGAGGAACAATCGCAGGGCGGAAGAGAGATTGCCGGCCAGCCATTTCTCAGCGCTTGTATTGACGGGAATAATTGCTACACAGGGAATTTTTGGAAATGAGGAGACCGCTAATATAATGGTTTGCTGCTGCACTTTTATTGCGGCGCTTTTCGTATTCTTTTTGAATAAGTATCTGCGTGGCAGGTATACTATATTGCATTGTAACCCCAGTGTATCAGAGGAGACAAAGAGAAGAGCCGGACAGATGCAGCGTAAACCGCTGCTGATATTGTCATGTGTAGGCGGCATAGCGTTACTTCTGTTTGTTCTTTTGTCAACAATGATTGCGAGGATAGAATGGGAGCCAAGAGAACGTTCACATCGGGAACAGCAGGAACAGGATAATATGTTGGAAGAGAGGCAGGATGTAAAGAGGAGCGAGATTCAAAGGAAAGTACGCGAAGAACAGGAACAGGCGTCAGATAATTTTTGGCTTCGGCTACTGCGGTATGCCATTACCTTTGCGGTTGTGGTGATGGGAGCATTGGCGATTGTTTATGCCGTCTTTCGTTTGATATTATATATAATGAAATACCGCCGGAAATTGGTTTATGAGTATGAGGAACTGGTAGATGAGAAAAATGACTTTGAAGAGATTACCAGATTGGTGCCGGTTGTAAAAAAAGCTATGGTGTTTCCTGATGGATGGGATGGGAAGATACGCCGGGCATTTTACGATTCGGTTCGTAAAGGTGCGGGAAGAAAATCCATTGATTGTACGCTGACGCCAAGGGAACTGCACCGGGAATATATGAGTGAAACAGAACAAGATGAATGCTTAACGAAATTGTATGAAAAGGCGCGTTATGCAGAAGATTCGATAAGTAGGGAAGAGTGGGGAACATGGATAGGAATTTCACAGAATAAGCGCTAGACATCTTCGGAAAACAGTGCAGAAATGAGGGAAATTATGATACGCTTGATTGCATTTGATATGGATGGTACAGTACTGGATGACCACAAGAAAATATTGCCACAGACGAAAGAAGTTTTGGAGCGATTGGCTGAACAGGGAATAGAGCTTGTGCCGGCAACGGGACGCCCCTTTTGCGGTTTGTCTCCAGAAATAGAACGGCTGCAGGGTGTGCGTTATGTCATTACTTGTAATGGCGCCGGTATTTATGAGAAAGAGACGGGAAATTGTCTGATGGGAGACAACATAAGTCTCGATTCTTTATTGCCGTTGTTGACCGAGTTAGAGCCATTGTCTGTTATGGCTGACCCGTTTTTAAAGGGGAAAGCTTTTATGAGTGAGAAAAACCGGCCTCTTGTAGAGAAGATGCATGTATCGGAAGAGCTAAAAGAATATATTCGTACTTCGCGTACACTTGTACCGGACTTGGTGGAGTATTTGCGGGAACGCGGGGACGACGTAGAAAAACTGACGATTAATTTTGCTGAAAATGAAGATGGGGTGCTTCAGGGATATGACGAAGTGCTAACTATAGTTCGCAAATATCCGCAGATGAATGCTGTCTCAGGCGGCATTAGGAATATTGAAATTACAAAGAGCGGGGTAACTAAGGCCAGCGCCCTGATGTGGCTGGGAGAGTATCTTGCCATTGACAGGGAGGAGATGATTGCCTTTGGAGACAGTGAGAATGATTTGGAGATGCTTCGTGCGGCCGGTATCGGCGTGGCAATGGAAAACGCAGAGGAAGAAGCAAAAGAAGTTGCTGATTTTGTCACTTTGTCAAATACGGACAATGGTATTGTCTACGCTTTGCAAAAATTTGGCGTTTTAGCTTAACAGAATGTTTCTGCACAGGAATAGGAAAAGGAGGAATAAAAAATGAATGGAAATCCATTGATAAAGACAGACTATCCGGACCCGGATGTTATACGCGTGGGGGATGCTTACTATATGGTCAGTACTACGATGCATTTTATGCCCGGCTGCGTAATACTGCGTTCCTATAATTTAATTGACTGGGAAATACTTACCTATGTGTATGAGACATTGGAATGTACAGATGAGGAATGCCTGAAAAATGAGAAAAATGCCTATGGGCGGGGGATGTGGGCCGCTACGCTGCGTTATCATAAAGGAATCTATTATATTTGCTTTGTGGCAAATGATACCGGAAAGACTTATCTGTTTCGCTCTAAAAACATTCAGGGGCCGTGGACAAGAAGTGAGATAAAGGGATTCTATCATGACAGTTCACTACTTTTCGATGAGGATGGAAAGGTGTATATTGCTTATGGGAACCGGCAGATTTATATTACTGAATTAAATGATAAGTTGACGGAGCCCAAACAGGGTGGTTTTCACCAGATGGTAGTGGAAGATACGGACGATGTTTACCTTGGATACGAGGGAACGCATTTCTATAAAATTAATGGCAAATACTATCTGTTCTTCATTCATTTAAAAAAAGGGGAAAATACAAGGCGTTCTCAGGCCTGTTACATGGCAGAGAGGATTGAGGGGCCGTATCGCGGGGGAGAAGTGTTAGATACCGATGGTGGTTATTGCAATTCCGGAGTTGCACAAGGCGGGATTGTTGATACGCCGGATAACGAATGGTATAGCATTTTGTTTCGTGACAGCGGCGCTGTGGGACGGCTTCCGGTTCTTGTTCCTGTACATTGGCGGGAGGATTTTCCTGTCTTTGGCGTGGACGGTAAGATACCGGAAATAATGGAGCCATACGACAGCCGTCCGGGTTATATTTATGCACCTTTGTATGGTGATGATGAATTTACGGAGGAGAAGCTAAAAAATATATGGCAGTGGAATCACACGCCAAGACTTGATTTTGTAAAGATGGGGAACGGACAATTATGCCTGCAGACATGTGAAATTTGCAATAATGTGACGCAGGCTCCTAACACGCTGACACAGCGGCTCATGTATCCGGGGAGCGTCGTAAGTGTGGAATTGCGGGCGGAACAATTAGAAGACGGCGATATTGCCGGATTGTGCCTGCTTCAAAGCGACTATGCCCTAATCGGCATTACGAGGCGGGATGATTCGTTTTTCCTTGTACAGTGGAAACGGCCCGGGGAAGCAGAGGGAAAAATGAATCCGCAAACCGATACCACACAGCCGGCGGAAGTGGCGCGGCTTTTGCTGGATAAGCCGGCTATTTGTCTGCGCGCCAGAGCGGAATTTACGAAGATGAAAGATGTAGCAGACTTTGAAGTGCTCATAGACGGCAGTTGGCAGCCGTTTGGAGAAAGAGTGAAACTGCATTTTAAGCTGGACCATTTTTGCGGCGTTCGTGCCGGACTGTTTTGCTATGCGGCAAAACAGTTGGGAGGAATGGCGGCATTTTCCCACTTTAAGCATGATTTACTTGGTGTGGATGAAAGGTCTGAGTGAGGACGCATTCTTTGTCAAAGGAAAAGGAGGAAAAGGTTTATGCAGATTTTTCTAAATATAGTAGTATTGTTGATTGGTTTTGCAGCGCTTATTAAAGGGGCGGACTTTTTTGTGGACGGAAGTGCGTCGGTGGCTAAACGCCTGAAAGTGCCGGGAGTTATTATCGGACTTACCATCGTAGCGATGGGGACGAGCGCGCCGGAACTGGCGGTCAGTGTATCGGCGGGATTATCCGGCTCAAATGCGATTGCGGTAAGTAATGTGGTGGGTTCGAATATATTCAACCTGCTGGCCGTATTGGGAATCTGTGCCATATTGAAGCCATTACCGGTAGGACAGGAAATCAAAAAACGGGATTATCCGCTCTCGCTTTTGTTTACTTTAGCGGTTTTCCTCCTTGCCGGCAATTTGGTTTTAAGCGGGCAGTGTAAAAATATTCATGATATGAACGAGACGGCGGGAACATTATTCCGTTGGAACGGTCTGGTGCTGATTGCCGCCTTTATTTTGTATCTGCTGTATACGATTCATATAGCGAAGAAGAACCGCTTGCAAGCCGAAGAGGAGATAGAGCTGTTGACACCGTTTCAGTGTGCCGTCTATATTGTCGGTGGAATTATTGCCATTATTCTCGGGGGCCAATTGGTAGTAGACAGCGCCGAAAAGCTTGCGCTGGCGTTCGGAATGAGCGAGACGCTGGTTGGGCTGACGATTGTGGCAATTGGGACAAGCCTGCCGGAGCTGGTGACTTCTGTCGTTGCCGCCAAAAAGGGTGAGAACGGTATGGCGGCAGGCAATGTAGTCGGCTCGAATATATTTAATCTTTTGCTCATTTTAGGAGTATCCAGCACAATTCATCCCGTGGAAATCATGGTTGCTTCTTTTGTGGATTTGGGAATGCTGCTCGGCGTGAGTCTGATTGCCTATGCGTTTATTTTTACCGGCAGGAGGGTAAGCCGCGTGGAGGGTGGCGTTATGGTGCTGATGTATGCCCTTTATACGTGCTATGTGATTGCCCGCTGACAAGTTTCAGGGAACACAAGATTTAATATACTAAATAGTAGTTAGGGGGAATAGGTCGAAAAATAAGCTCGATAGCTTATTTTTCAACCCACTATTTGTTTCTGAGCGAAAACAAATAGTTCTGTTCCGACACGAGAAACTCTTCGAGTTTTCTCGTGCGGTTCTTCGCGATAAATCGCTCAGAAATGGGGGGAATACTATTATGAGACGGATAGAGAACCGGATTTATGATGAGGAGAGGGCATGGTATGGGTGCGATAATGTAGAACTGGTAAATTGCCGTTTTGACGGGCCGGCAGATGGGGAGAGCGCTTGTAAGGAAGCAAAAAGATTGTCTGTACAGAACTGTTTTTTTAATCTGCGTTATCCCTTTTGGCACGATGATGAGGTACAGATTGAAGATTCAGAGCTGACAAGTTTATGTCGTGCAGCGCTTTGGTACTCAAAAGACATAACTATTCGGGGAACGAAACTGCACGGCATAAAGGCGTTGCGTGAATGCGGTCAGGTCACAGTGGAAGACTGCGATATTGTTTCACCGGAATTTGGTTGGTCAGTGACGGATATAAAAATGAAGAACTCAAAGGCAGTGAGTGAATATTTTATGATGCGTTCTTCGAATCTTATTTTTGAAAATGTAGAATTGCAGGGGAAATATTCTTTTCAGTATATTGAGAATGCGGAATTTGTCAATTGCCGTTTCGATACCAAAGATGCATTTTGGCACAGTAAGCATGTCGTTGTGCGGGATAGTGTTGTAAAGGGAGAATACTTGGCGTGGTATGCACAGGATATCACTTTTATCAATTGCCAAATAATCGGTACGCAGCCATTTTGTTATGACAGGGAATTGAAACTTATTGGTTGTCAAATGTTAGAAACGGATTTAGCATTTGAAAAGTCGGATGTGGAAGCGACGATTACGACGCCGGTGTTGAGTGTAAAAAATCCTCGCAGTGGTCATATTGTCCTGCCATCGGCAGGGGAAATAATAATGGATGATGAAGAGGCGAAAGGAACGGTAGAGATAAAAAGCGGCGACTGAGAACGCCGCCCATTCGGGTGCGTTTCAGCCGCATTTTTTATGTTTTGAAGTGAAAGTTATTTTTCCTCTTTTCTCTTTTCAAAGAAAGCGTCGATATTCTGCTTGATATCTTCCGGTTTCAAATTTTTTAACAGATACCCGGCAGGTTTTAAGGACTTAACTTTTTTCACACTTTCCGGGTCATTTCTTCCTGTCAGGAAAATGACAGGAACATCCGCGAGCGTCTCGTCGGAGCGAATCATTTCCAACATCTGTTTTCCGTCACAAACCGGCATCTCATAGTCTAAAAGAACTAAATCCGGTTTGTTCAGTGAAATATTGCGGATGGCGACAATACTTGATTCAGCTAAAGTAACATCGTAATCTTCTTCTAATAAATTGCTCATGTGCTGTCGTACGGTTAAGGAATCGTCGACAACCAGAACTTTTGGTTTTGCGTTTAAAACTTTTCTCCTCTCCAGATATTCTTTTACCTCGTCCATGGCATTTTCTGCCTCAATTGGAGTTCCAATACTGTTTTCAAGCATATGCGGAGCAATGACGCAGTAGGCAAAATATCCGGAGCCTGTATTAAATAGCAGGCTGATGTGTGGGGCGTCTTTTACAAAAACCTTTTGGAACTGTTCATAAGACAAGAGGTTTTCAGTTTTTAGTTCATATTTTTCAGCGTCAGGAAATTGCTCCATAACGCGTTTGACAAATTGGCGGGCAGTATACCTTGCAGCATGAACGAGCATATTATCTAATTTATTTGTCTTGATGCCCATGATTTTGCCAACTGTGTTAATTAGCAGTTTTTCTTCGAAAACTAAAAAAACTTCCTGTTTCTTTTTATCCTCATTCGTTCCATAAATGAGACGGTAATATACACCATTGCCAAACTTCTCCCCATTGTAAGTATCGCTAATCAGGTGTGATTCGAGTTGAAACATATCAAACAAAAGCTGGATAATCACCTTTTTCATAGCCGTCAAATCTTCTGACAGAAGAAGAGTGGCTGGTTCTTTTACACTATTACTGACAATATTAACATCTTCTGACAATGTATGCCCGATAAGCCAGCCGGCGCAGACACCGAGAAAATGTTCTACGGAATCCGGTGAGTAATCAGACTGTTCTAATTCCAGTTCCAATGCCGGAAGTGTATTTTCACGAAATCCTTTATGTAAATGTTTGTGCTGTTCAATTCCCTCGTAATTAATGGAATCCATATATGCTTCCTCGTCTGCAAAATGGTCGGCAGCATGCTGTTTAAAAAATTTGATTCCCTCACGGCACGCCCATTGGCGAGTTGAATCTTCTTCTTTGAATTCAAAAAGCTTATTAATAATTTTAAAAAGTTTTTTGTGTTCCTTATCAATGATATCTACTCCAATATTGAACTCATCTTTCCAAACAAATTGATTTTCCATTTCATATCCTCCTATTTTCTTTTTTAGGGATTGAGTTTTTTTGTTTCACAGGCCGTTCCGAGACAATGTCCCTGAAGAAGCTTTGTTTCATATCCGCATATAGTGTTCCGCAAGAGGTCTTCGCGTGGAGTCACGGCATTTTTTGCCGTCAATACAAGGATAGTAGAACCACCATATTCAAAATATCCTTTTTCTTCTCCGCGCATGACGAAACCACTCTGTGTATGATTCGATATTTTACCGACGAGAAGAGCACCGACTTCCATTTGCACGATGTCGCCAAATTCTTTCGTATGGATAACGGTGTATTCGCGTGTATTCTCTTTATAAATCGGTAAATAATCATTTGCTATCGGGTTCACGGTGTGAAAGGAGCCGTCGATATGATAGTTTTTTGATTGTTTGCCGGAAGCAGCATAAACATAGCGGTGATAGTCGTCCACAGTCAGACGCAGAAGGAATGCATAGCCGCCTCGAAAGCGTTTTGCCAAACGGGGGCTGCGCAGTAAAGAGCGCAGGGTGTATTCCGTACTTTTAATGGAAAATGTAGTATTTTCCTGAATCTTATATACGGTTGCCTTACAGTCGCAGGGGCTGATAAGGATATTATTATCATCCGGAAGAGGACGTTTGCCTTTCTTAATTTTTCTCGTAAAAAAGTCGTTGAAAGAAGTATAGTCTCTTTCTATATAAGAAGACATATCAATGTTGTTTCTTTTGATAAATTGCTCAATCAATCCGACGGAGTGTGCGGAAGAAAGATAACGTCCGGCAAGTTTGGAAATTTGCGGCTGTACTAACGGTTTTAAAAGCATTCTTCCCGCAATATTGGTATAGAGATATTCTAAAAGTTTATCCTGACTCGTCGTATTTTTTACTAATTTCCCGTTCAAATCAATGTAATCCATATAAATACCTCATTCTGGAACCTTTGCCATCCGTACAGGCTCCCATATTATAATTAGCTAAATAAGATACATCCCAGCACTGACGCCACTAATACCATCATGGCAATGATTAGGGCGTTGCCCGGTTTTTTTATTTTAAAATCCAGCACATACAAAAAGGCTACAACGAGATGCATGACAGCCAGTGTAACGATAAATGCGCGGTCGGAGACCAGCGGCCGGAATAAGTAGACGATAGGATAGATAATTGTAATCGTTGTGATTGGTAAACCGCGGTATCCCTTGCTCTGGTCAGAATCGGGATGAGTGTGCTTTAGCTCTTCCAGTACGTTAAAATAAGCCAGCCGTATGACGCCGCAGAGGACGAACAGAATCTCAATGGCAATTCCCCAAGGCTGGTTCAAGCCCATATGGTAGGAAATAATAACCGGAGTCACGCCAAAGCAAACCATATCGCACAGGGAATCAATCTGAACGCCAAATATTTCCATCTCCCGTGTGCGGTTTTTCATGGCGCGGGCAATCTTTCCATCAAAAGTGTCACAGGCGCCGGCCAGAGCCAAAAACAGGATGGCATATTTAAAATTGCCGGTGTGCGACATTGTCATGGCACAGACGGATAGAGCTACGCCGATATAAGTAACGATTACGGAATAATTATAAAAACCAATCATATTGTTCACTCTTTCTCTTTCTTGTTTTGTTTCAAGTCAGTGACAGTAAAATGCGTATAAAGAGAGACGATACTGCTGACAATGACTAATACATAATAGCTGAACCCCCGGCTGACGAGCATGGATGCCGTCATCAGGGACGGACTGCCAAAGACAGGGGTAAAAATCCGTTTGTAAAGTCCTTCGCTAATACCCATTCCCCCCGGTAAAGGCAGCATATCTACGGATATCGAAATGATGGATTGAAGAATGGTAACGGTCATATAAGATTCCGTACTCAATCCAAAACTGCGATATACAAGATAGGTAATGGAAAACAGAAAAAACCGTTGGATAAAGGAAATAATGGTTGTGTTAAAAATAGCCATTTTATTTTCCTTGAGAAAGTTGGAAGCGCCCCGGTATGTTTCCATCGACTTTTCCAAACGCTCCGTACGGTTACTCTTTTCTTTCATCAGGTGTATTTTTTTAAGAAAAGAAAATCCTTTTGTGATGAGGAACTTTGCAGTTCCCGGCAAAAATACTAAAAGGCTCATAAAGCAGACGCAGAAGACATTCAGTGCAATTCCGAGATAGAGAAAGAACTGAACGTCAGCACTCAGCGACTGGACTAACGACTGGCCGAAGACGGCAACTGCCAACCCGATAAAGACAAGAACAAATTTGTATTCAATCGTTACTAACATAAGAATGATAGTAGCCGTTGGAATATCAATGTTCTGTTTTTTCATATAGTATATCTGCATTGGCTGTCCACCCGTTGCCGACGGGGTGATACAACTGTAGAAAAAACCTACGAAAGAGTAGCGTATGCAATTGAAAAGCGGTACTTTTATGTGAACCGTGGCCAGCAGGTATTTAATAATAACCGACTCACTGCAGACGTATAATATGACAAGCACAAAGCCTGCAATAAGAAAAGCCGGTGCAACTCCGTATAAAATAGATACGATTTCTCCAAAATCCTGACCACGAAACACCATCCACACAGTTGCGGCTAAAAGGGCAATGAGGAACGCCGCATTGAGAATGTTTTTTCTTGTTTTATTACTCACAAAATTCTCCTTTTAGTAAATGCAAAATTTTTTTATTTAATTTCGTAAAAACTTGTTCTACCAGCCGATAGGCGGAAATTCTCTGATTGATTTGGAAGAGGATTTCCGCAAGGGCAATGCCGGCGATAGTATCTATCCAATAGTGCTGTTTCGTAAACTGCGTGGACAGAACAACAAGGAGCGCTGCGATACACGAAAGCGCCTTATACCAGACGGGTATCTTATCGCTTTTGCGTATACCTGCAAAACAGAGCCAGCTCACAAGGCAGTGAATGGATGGAAACAGGTTTGCCGGCTGGTCAATTCCATACAAAAAATTCAGCAAAAAGGCGCTTAATCCGCTCTCCGGTACAACCGGACGGATATTTGTAGTTGGCAGTGCAATAAAGAACAGGGCGCACACGAGCCGCGAACTCATATCCGTGATGACAAAACGGTAGAACATGGATTTGTTATCCTGATGTATTTTTGCGACTAAAATGTAATTTGCGACCCAAAATATATAGCAGCCAAAATAAATATAAATCCATTCCGTGACAAGTGGAACGGCAGTATCCCATGAAGTCGTAAAATCATGATGGTACCAATCTGCGCACAAAATCATAGTTCCGCTGTAGACAAGCATGTTTAAAGCGAAACAGGAAATCAGTGGAATAATGGCATAAAGCGGACAGATTGGCTCCACATATCTTTTCAGCCAATGATACATAAGGTCATTCCTTTCTAAACATACCTTTTTATTTTACAATATTTTTTTAACTTTTGCAACTTATGATTGTTTTGCTTCTTATAATATGGTAATATATGTGTCGGTATGGAAGTAGATTATATACAGAGATATTTTGATATAGAAAGAACTATTGGGAGGTTTTTATGGGACTTATGGATGTTTTGACAGCGGTTATCTGGGGAATCGTGGAGGGGATTACCGAATGGCTGCCGGTTAGCAGTACGGGACATATGATTTTGCTGGAACAATTCATAAATTTTAAAAATGAGGAATTCAGTGAAATGTTTTTGGTTGTTGTGCAGTTGGGTGCTATTTTGGCTGTCGTTCTCCTCTTTTGGGAGCGCATCTGGCCATTTCAGCGGAAAGATAAATCAGCGCCGATGGTAAAAGGCAAAATTATGGGAATGTGGGGTAAAATTATTGTCGCCTGTCTGCCTGCGGCAGTTGTGGGCCTGCTGTTTGATGATATTATTGACGAAGTATTTTATAATCCCTATGTTGTGGCGGGCGCGCTGATTATTTACGGCGTACTGTTTATTTTAGTTGAGAATTGGAATAAAGGGCGGAGTCCGGCGATTACATCGGTGGCAGATATGGGATATGATGTAGTAATTATCATTGGTATTTTTCAGTTGTTAGCGGCTGTAGTTCCGGGAACTTCCCGCTCCGGAGCAACGATTATTGGAGCTTTGCTTTTGGGAGTTTCGCGTGGCGCGGCGGCGGAATTTACTTTCTATCTGGCAATTCCGGTTATGTTTGGCGCCAGTCTTCTGAAAATTCTGAAAAGCGGATTCCACTTTGAATTTATGGGAACGGTTACTTTATTTACAGGTATGATTGTTGCCTTTTTTGTTTCGCTGTTTGTCATTCGATATTTGATGAATTACATCCGCAAACATGATTTTAAGGCTTTTGGCTATTACCGTATTATTTTAGGCGTATTGGTGCTTGCCTACTTTTTGTTTGCCGGAGGTTTTCAGGCGGCCTGATGTTGTGCGCGGGCGCTAAGCGATTGGAATTTGCGGCAGCCCTAAATAATTGAGAAGCCCCACATAGATGGCATAGGCAAATTGATAGGGCTCGTTGGCGAGCAGATAAGCGTCCTCTTCGTTGGAAATGTAGGCAAGTTCTACGAGTACGGCAGGCATATTCGTCCGCCGTAGTACATAGAGCGAAGGGCGGACGAAGACGCCGTTATATTTTGTGTCAAGACGCCGTACAATTTCCGCTACGATTTGCTCGCCCAGATAGTAGGCTGGTGAGTTCGCACTATAGACATAGGCTTCTGTTCCGTTGATTGCCGGATTGACATTGGCGTTTACATGGATGCTGATAAAATAATTTGCCCCCCATGCGTTGGCGGCCTCGGTGCGCGCGCGCAGGCTCGAGGAGTTGTCATAGCCGAGAATATCATCCGGCGTCTGGCGTGAAGTAATGGCGTCAAAGCGGTAGTCGGCGTTTAGGATATTGGCGAGATAGGTACCAACCAGATATGTGATATCCTGTTCGCGAAGTCCGAATCCTTCCGCTCCGGCGTTGAAACCATAAGGATTGTGACCCTGGTCAACAAAGACTCGTATTGGCATAAAACGTCCTTTTCATTCTGTATGATTGGTTTATTATATGAAAAACGGGGGGGATTGTGATGAAGAAAATGAGGTTGGACAAGTTTTTGGCAACATATACGACGTTGAGCCGTAAGGAGGCAAAACGGAGTATCCGTCAGGGGGAGATACAGGTTGACGGCGAGACGGTCTTAGAGGGAGAAAAGAAAATATCGCCCTGTCAGCATATTTGTATGCGGGGTCAGAGGATAGAAGCAAAAGAGCACATCTATATTATGATGAATAAACCTGCGGGGGTATTATCCGCCACGAGAGACAAGAGTGAAATGACAGTAGTAGAATGCGTTGAATGCGAGGGTCACGAGCTGTTTCCGGTCGGGCGTCTGGACAAAGATACGGAGGGATTTTTACTGCTGACCGACGACGGGCAACTGGCGCATCGGTTACTGTCTCCGGCGTACCATGTACCGAAAACGTATTATTTTACTTATGAGGGCGGACTCGCGGAAAATGCCGCAGAGCTTGTGGCGGAGGGAATCGATATAGGGGAGGGAGTCCGGACGAAAGCGGGCGTTTTGTGCTTGCGTGAAACGGGAACGGCAGAGCTGACTATTGAAGAGGGAAAATATCATCAGGTCAAGCGCATGATAGCGGCGTTAGGCGGGAGAGTAACCTATTTAAAAAGAATATCCATGGCGGGGCTTGCGTTGGATGATAATTTGCGGCCGGGAGAATACCGTGAATTAACAGAGGACGAGCTTGCCGTTTTGACAGAGAGCGCGAACAGGAACTAATGATTTGAGAGGAAAAAAGAGTGAAAAATAAATTTTTTACTCAGGGAGTTTGTGCGCACACGCCCAAACTTCTTTATGCACAAGAAGGCGTGTGCGAATGGAGATAACTATGGCAAAAAAGAAATTTTATGTAGTGAAAAAGGGAAAGACACCGGGGATTTATTCCACATGGGACGAGTGTAAAAGTCAGGTCGAGGGGGTTTCCGGCGCTCAGTATAAAGGCTTTGCCACGCAGCAGGAAGCGTTTGATTATGCCGGTGAGGAACTGGTACAAAAGGCTGTATCCGACAACAGGCAGACGATGTTGTCGTTACCGGTGGAAAAGTCTTTGCAGCCGTTGCCAGAACTTGCGAGCGGCGAAGCGCTCGCCTACGTGGACGGGAGTTATAACGCAGAGACGAAACAATACAGTTGCGGTGTCGTATTTATTTATGCGGGGAAAGAGAGGCATCTGTGCAAAAAGGAAGAAGATGAAGAGATGGCGGCGATGCGTAACGTAGCCGGAGAGATTATGGGCGCGAGACTGGCAATGGAAGAAGCTCTGCGGCAGGGAGCCGACAGTCTGACAATTGTATACGACTATCAGGGGATAGCCGCATGGTGTACCGGCGACTGGAAGACAAATAAAAAGGGAACCAAAGCATATAAAGCATACTATGATTCCCTTCAGGGGAAACTTTCCGTCCGTTTTAAAAAAGTAAAAGGCCACTCTGGAGACGCTTATAACGATTTGGCGGATTCGCTGGCAAAGAAACTGATTTTCTAATGTTCCATCGCCTGTTTACAAAAATACATTTGTGAATTAAGAGGTGTTTTCCCTCGTTGGTCTACTTTCTCATAAGTGCCGTCCGGCATGAGAATGTGGGCCTTTTTTGTATCGGCTAACTGGATATCCAGAATATGTTTTATTTTATCCTGTAATTCCGGGTCTTCTACCGGAAAAAGTATTTCAACTCTCTTATCCAGATTACGCGGCATCCAGTCGGCGCTTCCCATGTAAAATTCGGGTATGCCGTTATTTTCAAAGTAAAAAATGCGGGAGTGCTCTAAAAACGTACCGACAATGGAACGAACATGGATGTTCTCGCTCAGTCCAGGAACTCCTGCGCGCAGGCAGCAGATTCCCCGCACAATAAGACGTATATTTACGCCGGCAGCAGAAGCTTCATACAGGGCTTTGATAATACCGGGGTCGCAGAGAGAATTCATTTTGGCGATAATGGCGGCCGGCCGTCCTTTTTTCGCGTTATCGCATTCCCTTGCAATGAGGGAGAGGAAACGGTCGCGGAGCCAGAGAGGAGCGAGGGACAGTTTGTTCCACGCCAGCGGCTCGGAATAGCCGGAAAGCATATTAAAGACTGCAGTGGCGTCTTCACCGTAACGTGGTTTGCAGGTAAAGATTCCCATATCCGTATATAGTTTGGCGGTAGAATCATTGTAGTTGCCGGTGCCCAGATGGACGTAGCGGCGGATTCCGTCTTCTTCTTTGCGCACGACAAGAGTAATTTTGCTGTGAGTTTTTAAGCCAACCAGACCATAGATAACGTGGCAGCCGGCTTTTTCCAGTTTGCGGGCCCAGACAATATTATTTTCCTCGTCAAAACGGGCTTTCAGCTCGACGAGTACTGAAACCTGCTTCCCATTTTCTGCTGCCTCCGCTAAAGAAGCAATAATAGGGGAGTGACTGCTGACACGGTACAGGGTCTGTTTGATGGCAAGGACATTGGCATCCTTGGCTGCTGCGCGTACAAAATTGACTACCGGCTCAAACGATTCATAAGGGTGATGGAGAAGAATGTCCCGTTCCCGTATCTGTTCAAATAAATTGCGCGTCGAATCGAGCATGGCCGGCGGCTGTGGAATATATTTTTTGTCTTTAAGCTGTTCAAAACCCTCTAGGTCGTATACTTTCATAAGAAACGTTAAATCGAGCGGGCCGTTGATTTTGAAAATGGAATCTTCGGCGATACGCAATTCCCTGCGAAGCGTTTTCAGGAGACGTTTGTCAATGTTATCTTCCACTTCAAGACGGATGGCCTCTCCCCACTGCCGTTTCTTGAGCTGTTTTTCTATCTCAATCAAGAGGTCTGCCGCCTCATCTTCATCAATGGTGAGGTCTGCGTTGCGCATAACGCGGAATGGAGTGGCGCAGAGTACTTTGTAGTTCATAAAAAGTTTCTGGATGTTCTTTTCTATAATCTGTTCTAACAGGATAATCGTCGTACAGTTATCTTCGTCTTCTGGAATGGTGACTACGCGGGGAAGAACAGAAGGAACCTGTACCAAAGCAAAATCAATGGTATCCTTTTTCTTTTTATCCATTAACAGCGCTCCGATATTGAGCGATTTATTGCGTATGAGCGGAAATGGACGCGAAGAATCAACGGCCATCGGCGTCAATACCGGAAAGACTTCCTGCTTAAAGTAAGTATCGACATAATCGGTCTGTTCCTGTGTTAATTTTTCATATTCGGTTACTATTTTCAGTCCGGCTTTGCGCAGTGCAGGCAAAAAGGAACGATTGTAAGTGGTGTATTGGGTGGTGGCAAATTTGTGCGTCGCTTTGAGGATGGCGTCAATCTGCTCTTTACTTGTCATTCCCGCAATGTCCTTTTTCGTGTAGCCGGCATTGACTTGATCTTTGAGGGAGGCAACGCGTATCATAAAAAACTCATCTAAATTAGAGGCGGTGATACTGAGAAATTTTAAGCGCTCCATCAATGGTATGTTTTTATCCCGTGCCTCGGAGAGAACGCGCCAGTTAAAATCCAGCCAGCTCAGTTCCCGATTTTGAAAACATTCTTTTTGTTCCATGATTTACCCTCTCTTTCCACTTCTTTTTTGGCGTAGTTGCGGCCGGATGCCGAATACTTCTTCGAAGACGTCTGCTTTATGATAAAAGAGCCCCTTTTCCAATGTGATATCAGCCATAGTATCCGCAGTAATGGTCAGAATGCCATCCTGCAAGGTCACCCCTACCTTTTTTATTTTTTGTCGGTTGCTTTTATCCAGTACGTTTGCCGTTTTTAAAATAGCGTTTAATTTTACGATGGTAATGTATTCATCACGCGTGAAGTCTTCCTCCAAATCTTCAAAACGAGGGAAAGAGGCTTCGTTGTACCTTACCATATTGGCAATCATGGCGCGCTCAATATGCGAAATTCCAATAATTTCAGTCGACATAATAATGCGATAGGAGCATTCCCGGGACTGAATTTCATTGATGTAAGAACCGCAGCTATGCAGGATAACGCCTAATTGAAGAAGCAGACGCTCCCGTTTGCCGAGTCCGTGGAGTTTCCGGATGCGGTCAAAGATTTGCAGCGCCAAAGCCTGCACGTTTTCGACGTGTTCCCTGTCGACATGATATTTATTCGCAATACTCAGCGATGCGGATAAGATGTCTTCTGTGAAATTGTGGGCCGATGTAATACGCATTTTCTTTTCGGCATACTCCGCCGCGATTACGTCGCACAAATTAATATTGGACAGAAGTATATCTTCACAGTTTGTCAAATCCGATATTTTCTGACAGAGTATCAGCGTCGGCAGAAATAAAGTTGCCTGCGTGCCGATTAAGTCTTTCGGAAATTTATTCCTGTTCAGCCATTTCGATGGAAGAGTGCCGTCGAAATCACTGTGGTCTTTTTGGATATAATAATATATTTCCGGAATCATTTCCCCCACGGCAATTATGTGTTCCACTGATGTAGAATGCAAATTTAGTTTTTGAAAATAGACTAAATCGCGCTCAATATATTCATCTATCAATCCCTGAAAATCGTACGTCTCTTCGCGCATGGCTTCAAGTAACTCGCGGATACGGGAGGAGCCTAGTAAGAGATTTTGCGTGAGCTGCAGTTTTCCGTTTTCAAAAAAGGAAAGCTGTACGCTTCCGGCTCCTATGTCAATAACGAGAGTTCCCTCTTCAATCAAATCTTCAAAGGATTGTTCGCGCAGCGCCACGGCTTTAAAATAAAGGAAACGGGCCTCGCTGTTGCTCAACGTGCAAACATGAAATCCGGTCTGTATTTTTATCTGGTCGATGACAACGAGGGAATTACTGGCCTCACGCAGGGCGCTGGTCGCATATGCCTGAATGACTTCCGCACCGTATTCTTTTATGCTTCGTTTGAAGTCATTAAGTATTTTGCAGATTTCATCAACACTCTGATAAGAAATGAATCCCTTTGTATATGTTTCCGTGCCCAGAGATATTTTGTGCCGAATGTAAGTCAGTTCACGAATGCCGCGTTGTTTGGACATTTCATAAATCTTCATGGATAACTCATGGGAGCCTACATCAATGGCTGCAAAAGTAATAGATGCCATACATTTTCCCTCCTTTTCATTATACTTCTATTGTACACGGAAACCGATGAATTTGCAAAGTACTTTTGGGCAATTGTTTAATTATTTGTTTCCATACCGCGGGCATCCTTCCGTATCTTATCCGGTATACTGCTCCCAACGAAAAATACATTGTTCCTCCTGTTTGCAGGAATATTCGCCGCCTCTCGCAAAACTCGCTGTCTGTAATGTCGTTTTTCCTGACTTTTGCAGCATTGACCGCTCGCCGGTACTTATGCACC
>CAPAOV010000021.1 GCA_948579355.1 uncultured Eubacterium sp.
GATGGTTACGGTTTTCTTGGTCTGCTGTCCGAGGCTGTTGTAGGTGTAATCATTCCGGATGGCTTCTTTTTCCCCATCCGTACTGTAGGAAGGGTAGACTTTCCCCTGGGTTTCATTTCCCTGGTCATCATACTGGAAATCCGTTTTGGAGATGGTTTTGTAGGCCCCGCCGTTTACGCTTCTCTGTTCGGAAATGCTGGCATAGTCAATGCCATTCGCGGCCACCGTGCTTACCATCTTATGTCTGGTGGCTGCTGATGTATAGAATTCCTCCGTCACAAGAGGACATACCATGGCAGCGTCCCCTGCTGGGTATCCGTTTCCTGTTCCCTGATAAGTATAGGTCGTCGTATACAGATGTTCTTTTCCCCTGTTCTTTGCCAGATAGGCTTTGTTTTCTTTTTCCGTGAGTACGTTGCGGTAGTTGTCATAGGTATACCCCTGTTTTGTGGTGGCTGCTTTGTCCCCCGTCTTTCCAAAAGACTTGTCTGTTTCCAGCACCACAAGAGAACCCTTTTCATTTTTATCATAGCGGTAAAGGGTTTCTTCTTTTTCTTTTCCATAGTTAATCTCATCGGTAAGAAGTTTATTTTCATTATATAGGTAAAGCGTGACGTCCTTTTTTGTATCCTTTTTTAACCGCATTGTCTCTGGATTGATTTTGGATTTTTTATAGGTGTAGTCATAATACTTCCCATTTGTTTTGTATTTGTTCGGGTTAAAGGTACTGACTACGGTTACTGTCCGGAGGCCGCTGTTACCGTACTGCCATGCTTCATAGATGGTTCCTGCGCTGCCGTCTTCTTTGTCTTCCCGTTCACGGAAGTCGTCATAACTGCGCAGGCCGCCGCTTCCTTTTTTCTGGAAGTAATCATACTTTATTCCATTTGATTTCTTTCCTGTTTTGATATCTTTTTCATATTCCCTGGTGACATAGAACTGTTCTGTCACCACATCCCTTTTCTGCCCGGTTCCTGCTTCTTTGGAGCCGCGCAGGGAACCGGCGCGGTACTCATAGTGGGTTTCGCTGCCGTCGGCGGTGATTTTATTCAGAAGATAACTCTGGTTGGTGGAAACCCGCTGGGAGGCTACCCCTGCGCCGGAGGTATTCACCAGCCTCTCTACGGTTTTGTAACCATACTTTTCTTTGCTGCCGTCGACCGTTGCACTGGTAAGAACCACTCCATGCAGCCGGTCGCCATAATGGGGTGTATAAGATTTTTCTTCGGTTTCATAGGTAACTGTTTTCTGGCTTACGCCACCAGCGGCGGCTTTCCCCTGAACGGTTACCGATGAAAGAGTCTTTTCCCCGTCGTCTTCTTTATAATGGAATACAATTTCCCGTCCGACGGAATCGGTGATTTTACTGAAGTATATTTCATCCGTGTATGTATAAGTAATCTTGTTGCCGTGGGCATCTTTCTGCAGTACAATGACTCCGTTTTCGTTAAAATAGGTGCGGAGGCCGGTTTTGTCACGGAGAAGATATTTGCAGGCAATACCGTCTACGGTCTTATCCCAGTCTTCCAGTTTGATATCCTCATAGCCATAGCCTTCCAGTCCCTTGATGGAATAACTTTTACTGGCATTGTCTGTCTCTGTCTCGATATTCATCACTCCGGCACTGCCGTAGTGCAGATATCTGGGTTCTTTCCCCCAGCCTTCTTTCTCTGTCAGTGTGACCGTCTCAATCCATGGGAAGTCGTAGCGCCAGCCGCTTGCCAGCCCGTATACGTTATGCCTTTCGTTGCTGACAATCTTGGTCCTCTGGGTTTTTTCTTCATAGTCCGGTTCCCCGTCAAAGGACACTCCTCTTCTCCCCTCCCCCTTTTCATATGTGGCTAACAGGTTTTTCAGGGCTTTTTTGTGGTTTTTCCAAACGGCCGCATTTACTATGATACGCCTCTGCGAACCATCTGCCGCTGTGTAATTGACCCAGATGGTGTCTACCTCCAGTTTCTGGGTATATTCCACGGTGGCATGGCCTAAGTTGGCTTCATTGCTGTCATAGTATCGGTTGAGTTCAAAATCCATGCCGCCTGTCCCATCCAGTGACAGGTCATTGCGGGAAAGCATCAGGTGGCCGGTGGCAGTGTCTACACCATCGATTTCCTCGGCTTCCAGAGGGGAGCCGGCCAGATAGTTTTCGTAGACGCTGCGGAAGGTGTCGCCGTAGGCGGCTTCAATGGCAGTGCTGTACACCTCACCAAAGGTGGGGTTCTCACCTGCCGCATGGCTGGCGATATGACCGGTATATAAAACTGTACCACACAAAAAGGCGGCAGCCGTCACTCCATATATCATTGATTTCCATTTTCCCATAACTAATGCCCCTCTTTCGTAACTTGTTTATTTCCTATTATTATATAGTACATAAACATTTATCAAAAAGGGGCTTTTGCGATAGTTATATATATTTTTGTGGTGCAATCTCCTGCCTGCGCTATACTGGGAGTTACCTGACCTGACGATGGCATATTGAACTGCCGGAGTCTATCTACTCATAATACTGTGCTTGTGCGTTCCACATCTGATAATAAAGTCCGTCTGTATTCTCCATCAGTTTATCATGGCTTCCCTGTTGGACGATTCTGCCCTTGTCAAATACAAGAATCTGGTTACAGAATCGGCAGCTTGACATACGGTGAGAAATATAAATCGCCGTCTTTTCTCCGACCAGCCTGTCAAAACTTCGGTAGATTTCATACTCGGATTGCGGGTCCAGCGCTGACGTCGGTTCATCTAAAATAACGAGCGGCGAATCTTTGTATAAGGCGCGGGCAATAGCAATCTTCTGCGCCTCACCGCCGGAAATTTCGACGCCGTCCCTCTCGAGCTTATAAAGACTTGTATGAATATCTTTCTTCAATGTACCAAGCCGCTCAGTAAATCCTGCCTTTTGCAGACAGCTCCTCACTTTCTTTTCATCAAACTCTTTCGAAACGGCTACATTTTCTGCGATAGAAAATGTGAACAGTTTAAAATCCTGAAATACAACCGAAAACAGTTGTATATATTCACTATAATTATATTGCCTGATATCAACACCGTTTAATAAAATCTGTCCCTCTGTCGGGTCGTACAGACGGCACAAAAGTTTGATAAACGTCGTCTTTCCTGCGCCGTTTGGCCCGACAAGCGACATCTTCTTTCCAACTTTAACTTTCATGGAAATATGTTCGAGCACCGGTTCCACACTATTCGGGTAAGAAAAGGAAACATCGCAAAACTCAAATTCATATTCTCCGTCCTCCCGTTTTTCAATTGACAGGTTTCCGTTATACTTTTCGTTTTTAATATCCATAAATTCCTGAAAATAAGCGAGATACTGGGCGCAAATAGAAATTTCCGTATACGTTCTGACAACGCTTCCTAACGCCGCGCTAAATTTTGTAAATGCCCCCACATATCTTGCCACGCTTCCGATACTAACCAAACCAAGTCCGGCCTTAACTCCCACATACACATAACTGGCAATCGTGTAAACCGCACTGCAGCATTCATTTAAGAAAGAATATTTTTCCATGCGCTTTCGCATCTGACGGAAGACTTTCATTATGCTGTTGACATCCTTTTTGTATCTTTCGCTAATCGTGTCTGCAAAATCATACATGCGCACATCTTTTCCCTTTGCATAATTTGATGAATCCATAAGAAAAGACATGTAGTAGTTATAATGCCGATTTGCGTCCACATTGATATCAAACGTCTGCTTTTGCAGGGCTCCCATTCTTCGCTGGCTCCAACCGAGAAAAATAAGCTGTCCCACTAAAATTAGATTTAGGGCGATGCTGCCAAAATGAGATTGAATAAATTGGAAAAACGGCGCCCCTGTGCTGGCTCCAACCGCAAAAAATACCGGAATAAACAGAATTACCGCATAAATGATATCCGCCATAACACCAATCATATTGGCAATGCGGTCGCAAAAAACAGTGATATCCCCATTGGTATTCATTCCCTCCCTTGCCTTATGAATGCATTCGAGAGTTTCCTTTTTCTCCAAAATCTCATAATCAAGAGTGAGTCCTTTTTGAGAAATCATTTTCTGCACCTGTTCGGCCAGCAGATACTTGCGCACATTCACAAGCTTATCAATACCCCAGCAAAACATACTTAGCACAAAACTCAAACCCATCATCCACAATGCGTATTGGAAAATCTGTTCAAACCCCTTTTTCTGAAACAGCGCGTCAATAATAATACTGCTGCCTACAATATTTACATATGGTACTGCCGCACTCGATATTTTCATCAGAATAAGCAGCGGCAAAAAGCTGGGACACAACTTATGTACTATTTTTAATACGAGATGAACAGCTTTTCTATTTGTCATAATTACAATCCACCTTTCTGTGCATTTTTCTCTTTCCGGTAATAATGACTCTGTATCTCAAACATTTTTGCATACGCGCCATTTTGGGCAATGAGCTCCCCGTGAGTTCCCCGTTCTGCCACCTTGCCCTTTTCCAGAAAGAGAATCTCATCACAAAATCGGGTGCTGGCTAAGCGGTGGGAAATAAATATGGAAGTCTTTTCTTTCGTCATTTCATTATACTGCTCATAAATCCGGCTTTCCGCAATGGAATCAAGCGCGCTCGTCGGCTCATCTAAAATCAGACATTTGCCGTCTTTATAAAGCGCGCGGGCAATCAGAAGTTTCTGAAGCTCCCCGCCGGAAAAGTTGACGCCTTCACGCTCGAGCGTCTGTGTAATATATGTATCCTCTTTCTCCTCTAACGAATCAATCTGCTCCCATATCGCCGCTTTCTCGAGACATTGCCGCACCCGTTTGACATCTATCTGTTCTTCCTCTCCCCCCGCAATATTCATCGCCACGGTAAACGCCGTCATAAATCCATCCTGAAATACCGGTGAAATTAATTTTCCATATTCATCCATATCATAATCTCTCGTGCTGATACCATTGACGAGAACATCGCCCTCTGTCGGCATATAAAATCCGCATATCAATTTGACAATCGTCGTCTTACCGGCCCCGTTATTTCCCACGAGCGCAATCTTTTCTCCGGCCTCAATGCGGAAGCTGAGATGAGACAGTATATCCTCTCCGCTCTCTTCATAGCGGAATGACACATCGCGAAATTCGATAGAAACCTCACGCGATAAATCCGGCTTTTCCCCACTTCCATGCCGGAACACATCCGCCATTTCCATGGCGTCCGTATAATATCCCATTTCCACGTTCATCTCCATTACCTGCGATAAATGAGTGACTACCTCATTCATCCACACAGAGAATCCTGCGACAACTCCAACATAAAACGTAAACTCAGCCACGGAAATACTGCCGCCCAGCGCCATGCGGATTAGCAGCGTATACATGACAAAATCCCGAATGAAATTTCCTACCTGTTCGCCTATCGTCGGAAAGTACCAGTGCAGTTCCTGTTTGGCAATCACACGGTACATTTTACGAATCTGTTCGTCAAAAATATCGCGAAACCAGTTTTCCACATGATAAATGCGGATATCTTTTCCATAGTCAAGAGAAATTCCCTGATGTTCAAGCATGGAATTGACGCGGCCTGCCGAATAGCGCTCATCTGCCAGCTTCCGCCAATACAAAATAGCGTGCTTTTTCAGTAAAAAAGTTACAAGAGTTGTAACAGCTACAATCAGTAAAATACTCCAATGTATGGAAAACATAATTGTTCCATACGAGAGCAAACCGAATAATCCGTAAAACATTTCAAACGAATAACGGGCAAGCCCCTCCACACCCCGAGAAGTGTTTACAACACTTTGTACTCCCCGAAACATCTTTTTTTGCTTATCCGCGGGCTCTATATTACAAAAATCCATCGTCAGGCACTTGCGTAGTAATCGGCCGGCAAAGGCGTTCAGGCGCATGCCCATAATATCAAGACTAAAGCGGTTTTCAAGCAAAATGCTGATTCCTGCCAAAAGCATATTGACAACAAGCAGCGCGCTGATTCCCAACACATACTTTGTTAGGCCGTCCCGTGTGAGCATCGCAATCGCGATTGCCGGTATCGCACTGACAATAAGCGGCATAATAATACGAATCAGCGCATATAACGGCAACTGCCAGCAGATTTTTTTCGAATAGCGAAACAGCTCTCTGTACACATTAGAAATATTTTTTAAAATTCCCTTTGTGTTCATATCATTCCCCCTCTTGCCTTATCATTGATAATACTTTGCCTGTGCCTCCCACAACTTTGCATACAATTCACCGGTCTGACTCATAAGCTGCTCATGGCTTCCCTGCTGGACGATTTTCCCCTTGTCAAATACAAGTATGCGGTTACAAAAACGACAGCTTGACATGCGGTGGGAAATATAAATCGACGTCTTGCCCTGAACCATCTCGTCAAAATGTTTATAAATCTCAAACTCGGAAACCGGGTCTAATGCCGATGTCGGTTCATCCAAAATAACAACAGCCGCATCTTTATAGAGGGCTCTTGCCAGTGCAATCTTCTGCGCCTCCCCTCCGGATATTTCAATCCCTTTTTCTTTCATCTGATAGAGATTCGCATAAATGCCATCTTTAAACTTTTTAAGCTGCTTTTCAAAACCGGCCTCAATCAAGCTGCGTTTTACTTTCTCACTATCGTATTCTATAGAAGCCGCCACATTTTCTGCCAAAGGAAAACTAAAGAGCTGATAATCCTGAAAGACAATGGAAAAAATTTTCATATACTCCTCATAATCATACAATTTAATATCAATCCCATTCAGTAAAATCTCTCCCTCTGTTGGGTCATACAGACGGCATAACAACTTAATAAACGTACTCTTGCCGGCGCCGTTCGGCCCCACAATAGCCATTTTCTCCCCAATGGTAAATTTCATGGAAACATGAGAGAGTACCATTTCCTTTTGATTTGGATAGTGAAAGGATACATCTTTAAATTCCAAAAGATATTCATTGTCGTCCCGCTTCTCTAACGGCAGCGTGCCCTCATATTTTTCATTTTTAATATTTAGAAAATCATAATAATAGGAAGTATATTTTCCCTTTATCTGAAGAGCATTATAACTCTCCATCATGCTCCCGAGACTATCCGACATTCTTGTAATTGCCGCCACATACTTCATAACGTTACCTAAACTGATTAGGCGGCAGATTACTTTCAAACCGACATAAACATAAGTACTCAGGAGCAAAATGTAATTTATCACGCTTTTCCATATAATATAAGGCCGTTCCTCCTTTGCCATCCATTGTCCATTGTTTTCTATTTCTTTCGCATTTTCAACCACTCCGTTTAAAACCTTATCCTGCATATGATATAAACGGATATCTTTCCCTTTCTGATAGCGGAAGATGAGGTTAAAAAAGTATGCAAATTTACGATTCAAATCAATATTTTTTTCAAATTGCATCTGTCCTATCCGGCTCATGCGGCGCGCAAGCAGGTAACGATATACAACCGATACAATAAGAATGCACATTAAAATCAGACCGCTGTACCAACCGTTTAAAAATCCTGTCAGTCCCGAAACTTTTTCCGACGTGGGAACAAATAACGGAATGAGAACGACTATGGAAGTGATAATTGAAATGAAATACTCAATAAAGGCCGTGAGATTATAGTAAAAATTCCCTATCCCACCTCCACTATTAATTGAATCTCCCGCTTTCTGAATCATTTCCAGCGTTTCCTTTTTTTCCAAAACCTCATAATCCAATGTCATACAGTGCTCAACAATGGCCTGACGCATTTTGCTGATTAACTCCCTCTCCATTACCCGCAGCACATTTTCCACTCCCCACCATCCCACAATCAATAGGGCGGTACTTATAACCATAATGAAAACAAGGCGCATAATCTCCGAAACTGCCTGTCTGCCAATTACCATATCGAGAATCATACTTCCCATAATAATTGAGACATAAAGCTGGCTCACCGCCAAAATCTTCCCCAATACAACGAGAGGGATATATTTTTTATTTAGAGAATGTGTCATTTTCAATGATTTCCAAATCATCTGCTATGCCCCCTTTCTCTTTATAGTAGTGGCTCTGAATATCAAAAATCTTCCGGTACTCTCCTCCCGCTGCCATGAGCTGCTCGTGACTTCCCTCTTCTCTTACTTGTCCATTTTCCAAAAACAGTATCTTTTCACAAAACTTTGTACTTGCCAGACGATGGGAAATAAAGATTGCCGTCTTACCCTTTGCCAGTTCACTGTACTGCTCATATATGTGACTTTCCGCAATGGGGTCAAGGGCGGACGTCGGTTCATCCAATATGAGGAAATCTCCGTTTTTATAAATCGCCCTCGCCAAAAGCAGCTTCTGTGTCTCCCCGCCGGACAACACAATACCGTCTTTATCAAACGTTTGCGTTATATAAGTATTCTCTTTGTTGGGAAGAAACATTACTTTCTCCCACAGTTCCGCCTTTTGCAGGCTCTCCTTTAATTTCTGCGGACAATAGTGTTCTTCCTCACCTGCACACACATTCGAGGCAATGGTAAAGTGAAACGGCTCAATATCCTGAAACAGTACACTGATACGTTTTTGGTAGTCCGTACGATTTAGCGTGGTAATATCTATGCCATCCACATAAATTTTACCGCTGCTTGGATGATACAAACCACATAACAATTTTACTAACGTTGTCTTTCCGGCTCCATTGTTTCCGACAATCGCTATCTTTTCCCCAACTTTAATCTTCAGATTCAAGTTGTGAATCGTATCTTCATCGGCATCCTCATAGCGAAAACAGACATTTTTTAATTCTATGGAAAACCCTTTGCCGACTGGTGTTTGCAACTGACCATCCGCTTCCGGTTCCTCTTCCTCATCCATAATCACCCGATAAAAATCATGCTCCTTACTTGCCTTGCGGATAGCGGAAAAGTTTTCTGAAAAACCATAAAACCAAGAGGCAAAATCTGCAATAACGCCAAGATAGAAAGTAAACATGGCTGGAGAAATCTCACCGGCAACCGCCTGTGAAACGAGTATAAAATATGAGAGTAAATCCCGAATGACCGCGAAGCACTGGTCCGCCAACGTTGGAAAATACCAGCGAAGCTGTATTTTACCGACGAGTGAAACTTCCCGTTTAATCAACCTTTCAAACGTCTGGTGAAACCACGGCTTCATCTGATATATCCTTACATCTTTTCCCGCTTTTAAATCCAGTACTTCATTTTCTACATATCTCATCTGATAATAAATATCTACGTTCTCCTCCCATGACTTATTGGAATAGGCAATGGCATGGCTGCGAAGTAAGATATCAATAATACACATAACAATCATAACTATAATGATTCTCACGTCGAGCACAAGAAGCGTAATACCATAAGTAAGTAAACCGGCAGACTTTATAACTAAATTAGGCGACTCATACATGAGACGTTCCGCCCCGCTTGAATTTCCATTTATACTTTCCGACGCCTCACGAATCTTCTTCTGATGGCTGTGAGGTTCTACTTTTGCATAATCCATTGTCAAAACCCTTTTCACTAATCGGGGAATAAACCACTGCATCCGACAATTAATCCGACATAAAAAGGTATCCAAATCTAACACGTCCTTGACCGCTTTCAATATTCCCAAAAGCAGCAGAACGCCGACCATGCAAAGCAAATAGTATTGAATGTTTCCCTCCGTAATCGCAGCGATGGCAATGGATGGAACTGCTGTCATTAATAGTGGTTCGCCCACCTGAATAACAATAAGAACCACCGTTTTCCATCTGGATATTGGATAGCAGGTAAACATTACTTTCAGCACCTGACAAATATTCTGAAAAACCGTAGTATGTTTCTTTTCTGCACTTTCTTTCATACAATTCCTCTCCTATACAGAATGATTGTTGTTTTGAAGTATATCAGATAAAAAGAAATAAGAATCGTAGACGTACACGAAAAGACAAAATCCAGACACAAAATGCTTCTTATATCGGAAGCATCACTTCCGTGACAAACACGCCCGGTTCATTTTTACGGTTTACATAACCGTCATACTTCTCAGTTATGCGGTCAATGCGCTGCAAACCAAAACCGTGCTCGCCCTGTTTTCGAGTGATAAAATCCGCCAGTTTTTGACGTCTTGATTCATTTGTGGAATTGCTGACGGAAATATAGAGCTGTTTACGGTAGATTCCCATGTATATACGCAAAAAGCGTTTTTCACTCTGTACCCGCATACAGGATTCTATCGCATTATCCAGAAGATTTCCCAAGATTGCACAGAGGTCTACATCACTTACCGACAATGCTTTCGGTACACGCGCCGTACAATTAACGGAAATCTCGTTTTTTCTGGCAATTGACACTTTACTGCTGACGATAGCATCAGCGCTTACGTTCCCCGTACGGATGGCAATATCAATACTGTCCAAATCTTCTTCGAGATGGCTCAGATATGTCAATGCCTCGTCAATCCGTTTCAGCGACAGATACGCGTTCATCGTCTGCATATGATTGTGATAATCATGCCGCCATCCGCGCATTGTCTCGTAAATATTCTGAACTTCCTCTCTTTGCTTCGCCAGCACCTTATCCTGATAATCCTCCATTTTCTTCATCTCAGAATTTCTTACAAGAATCGCTGTTACAAGAGCCGTCAGTGCAACCGCTAATATTAATATGATAATTTGTATTTCCATACTCATAAGGAGTCTCCCCTTTCTCTCTCCTGATAGTACTCGATAAATGCCTGATTGATTGCCTTGTAACAACTCTTGCTAACAGGTAATGTTTCCCCATTGTCCAAAAAACATTCCAAACGGCCAATCCTCTCTATATGGCTTATATTCGCATACAATCCCCGGCGTACCACGACAAAACCCTGCCTTTCAAATTGTTTTGCTATGGAAGAAAGACTGGATTTCCAGCGGTTAGCTTCGTGTGCTGTATGAATGTTTACATAGTGCCCCTCAGATTCAATGTAATATATATCAGAAAAGGGAATACGCTTCGTACAACCAGACGCCTGATACAGAAAGTATTTTGTCTCACCTGATTCGATTTCATCACAAATTTTTTCAAGTAATTCAAATAGAACTTCTTCCCGAACAGGTTTTAGTAAATAACGCACCGCACCTACTTCGTATCCCTCTATCGCATAGTCTTTCAATCCGGTGAGAAAAACAATATAAGCCTCTTTCTCTTTCTCGCGAATCTTTTTTGCCAAATCCATCCCATTCATTTTTCCCAATTGAATATCCAGAATAAACAGATGGTAAGGCTCTATATCTTCCTGACTAATCAGAAACTGCTCTGCACTTATATAGGTATCTACAAAAATTGTCCTCTGATGCTTTTTAGCATAAGTTTTTATTAATCCGGTAATATATTCTGATTGTGGCTTCTCATCCTCACAAAATGCAATGCGTACCATGGCCGCCTCCCAATATTAAAACTGTTATAAAATGATGTTGTGGTAACCTCATATGTATAAATTTCCCTTTTCATGCCCATACTATCACAAAACCTAAAGGAGGGCAATTATGCAATTAACAGAACAGGAAAAAACAGTTATCAAAGATCTTCAGACTCAAGAGCAGACTTGTATTGAGAAATACCGCTTCTATGAAAATTCAGCAAAGGACCCACAGTTGAAAAACCTCTTTCATCGAATCGGTAATGAGGAGCAAGAGCATTTCGATTCTCTTGCGCAGGTACTCAAAGGTGAAGTTCCTAACGTAGAAGCAGCCCGCAGCGGTATGGAGGGCTTTTCCCCAACTACCACATACGAGGCTGGTGATAATTCAGAAAATAAGCGCCATGACCAATTTCTCTGTACCGACACAATTGCAACGGAGAAACTTGTTTCCGGCACTTATAATACTGAACTGTTCGCCTTTGGCGCAGCCGCTATCCGCCGCCTGCTCAATCACATTCAGACAGAAGAGCAGAACCATGCGGAAATGATTTATAAGTATAAGACGGCAAACGGAATGGCATAAGACAGAGCTGCCGCATCGGAAAGGCTTAATCGCTTAATCACCGGTGCGGCAGTTTTTTGCCTAATTCTGCAAGAAAAATCCGTTTTCTGCAACAGACCTGCATTTACATAAATGAACTGACGATACCATATACGAGTTATAATTGTTTAGGAGGTGAAATCTTAGACTATCAAAATGATACAAAAAAATAAAAAAGCTCGGCCCATGTTTGGAGAGCTTCGCAATTCCGAATGCCAGAAGAATTGCAGAAAGGAGAACACATGAGTTTAGTAAATGCATTAGGCAGTAGTAGTGACTTGAACGCTATGAATATGCCGGCAACTGACAAAGGAAATAGTCAGAAAAAAACAATGAAAGAAATGTTTTCGCAGTTGTTGCAAGATAAGGAAATGCCTTTAACAGAATTTACAACCGCTACTTACCCTTCCGGTGAGAAAGATGTTCCCGATGATGTTTATTATACGTTTTATACCCGAGATGGAATCTATTGCCGCAAACAGGGAGAGTCCGAATTAGAGTGGCAGCTTCCGTTTGCAGATTCGTCACAGTATGAAAAGGTTATGTCTTATTTGCAAACACTGGATTCCCAGAGTAATTTAAGGTTTGCCTGTCACGAAAATTTTTGGCGGGATTTCCTCAACGACGGAATCGACATGGACAAATTTAATAATTTTCTGGAAACAAGAGTCAATAATGGTGTTCCCAATTATCTTAATGTACATAAAACGGGGGTCAATATTGATAAACAATCAGCCCAATATTCGAAATACATGAACCAGCCGGATTTTGTAAAAAAAATCTGCTACTCGGCAGAAGAAGCATTCCGCACCCTTTTTGGCATGGAAATGTATCCCCAAAACACGCAGTTTAGTGCGGACGCATTTAGTAGTAGAAGTTACCTGAATCGTATTGTACATAACCATTATATGCAGCAGCTTTTGGCAGAAGAAGATTTGTTCAACTATAACGCATGAGGAGATGGTATTTGCAGATTAATGGATTTGAAAGTATATCCAATGAAAGGTACAACCAAAAAAGATACCGGGAAAGGCACGGAGGCACATTCGGAACATGGCAGACACTCCATTATTACCGCGCAAATGCTTCCGATAACGGTAATTTCCATCTTACA
This sequence comes from uncultured Eubacterium sp., assembly GCA_948579355.1. Lineage (GTDB taxonomy): Bacteria > Bacillota > Clostridia > Lachnospirales > Lachnospiraceae > Eubacterium_F. The sequence continues at coordinate 13,057 of CAPAOV010000021.1, forward strand.
AAATCAATCGATTCCTGCTTGTCAATACGGCAAAACTGGCTGTTGATGATTGAGGAAATGAAATCGTTATATTTTAAATCGGGATTGTATAAACAATCTTTTGATGGGGATTTGCTATTACAGAGTCTAGGACAATAATTAGTATAGAAACTAGGCAACAATTATACTATAATATGAACCGCATATATTTGAATACAAATGTATGCGGTTCATTGTAGATTACATAATGCCTAGAAAAGAAACGGGAATGGTAAGAGACCATGGTTTCCCATTTAAAATTCTATCCAAAAGATTTGAACTTACTGTTTCCTGAGCCAAAGACATATATACTAAATTAAATAACTAGAAAAAATCTGCCTCATTATAAGGTATACCTCATCTCATGCCATTCCTCACCGCCCCATGTCGAGTTGGCGATTCCCCCGTCGGTGAAGCCGAATTTTTCATACATTTTTATTTTGGCATTCAAGCAGGTAAGAAAAACCGTTTCCCGATTTCTTCCCTTTTCTCTTTTCAGATACTGAAATACAAGTTCCCTGCCAAGACCCTGATTGCGATATTCCGGCAGTACATCCAAGCCGAGCAGCATAATATTTTTCCCCTGCGGATTATACAAACGGACATCAGTAAAAAATTCATCCCGAAAAGCATCTTCATTCGTAGCAATCCCATTCAAAAATCCTGCTATCTTTCCTTTTTGCTTATCAACTGCCACTAAAAACAGCTCGGACGCTGCGGCAATTCTTTCTCTAATGCTTTTCTCGGAACAGGCTTCATTGGGCGGAAAACAAATCCGCTCAATTTCTGCTGCCTGTCCTGCCTCACCCTGTTCTATATCACGAAATACAAACCTTTCACAAAGAGACAATGTTTCTTTTTCCTGTATGCCAGATTGTTTGTTCATATGACAAATCCTTTCCTTTATCCATTTAATTTTATTGTACTAATCCCCCCTTAAAAGTCAAGAAATTTTCACTAATCCATCAGCATACACCAATCGTACAGCGCATAATGAACTATATGGAAGCATACATATTGGATTCGATTCCCTTGCCCATATTTTTTCCCACAACAAATACTACTTATGCCACATTTTTAAAGAAGAGACCGGCACGACAATTTATAACTATTTACTGCTGCTACGCATTGCGCCCGTCTGCGGTAAAACGTTGATTTGTTTTCTGAGTTGAGTTCTTATGGTATCTTTGTTTGAAGGAAATTATGGAATTATATTGAATGGCATGGTATACTATTTATGTTTCTTAGAACAAAACTATGTTTATAAAGGAGTACAATGATTGAATTAGTAAAGGCTGGTACGTCGGATGCTTTGGTGATAAATAGTATCTCGAAACGTTCATTCGAAAGTGATGTAGCGGTAGGAGCTCCTATCAAAGGAGGCCCTACCGGGTATATGTCGATACAGTTTCATACAAAAATGGCAAGGTCAAATCATTTATACAAATTGTTACTGGATGGGCTTATTATAGGCACTGCTATTCTTTTTGCGGAGGGAGACAAGCTTACCATAGGAAGAATATTTATTAGTCCGGAACACCATAAAAAGGGATATGGTGTTTATATGATGCAGGAAATTGAGGCAATGTTTCCTACTGTAAAAGAAATTTATCTTGACACTCCTATTTGGAATATTCGCACAAATTCTTTCTATCAAAAGCTGGGATATACCGAATATAAGAGAGACAAGGAGTTTGTTTATTATACAAAAAAAGAAACCGTTGACTGGGACAGTTTCTCTATTCCCAGCGAGAGAAGCGCCGATGTAGAAAATTATATGAAAGAAATGCGTGATAAGGACAGATTATAAATTTGTTTATTCTTTACTTTCTTAAAATTCGCTTACGAATACCACAACGGGGATGAGATGCTTGCATAGAAATTTTTATCTCTTTTTTTCCTACTGGCATTATAGCATATGCAGGGAGCACATGCCTTTTCTTTTTGCTATAACCCGAACAAATCCGCATGGGTGCCAGTTCTGTCGAGATATAATTCATTTTCGTACAGCCGGTATATAAGCAACCAATCAGGGGAAATGTGGCACTCCCGACGTCCGGTATAATTTCCCTTTAAGGCATGGTCTTTATTTTTCAGTGGAAGCGGAGCCGGTATTCGTAACGTGTCCACTATGGCATTTAACAGGCTGATATTGTAATTGCGCTTTTGGCATAGCTTTAGGTCACGCTTGAATTGTGATGTCAGATTGAGTTTTAACATAGCTTATTCCTCCAGAATCTGGGCAAACAATTCCTCTGTTGAACCCTCAAAGTGCTGCCCGTTTCCGGTTCTTATCATTTCATCCGTTTCAGCCATTGCTGCAATTGTCTCTGCATTTGGCTTGAAATCCGGATATATGTCAAGTCCGGACATTTCCCCCAGTCCTTCAAGCATATTGATAACAAAAATCATTTTATCGTCCGGCAAACGGTCAATCATATTTTTGGCAATTTCCTGATAGCTCATAGTATACACTTCCTTTCTTGGTTATTGTATGCAGCGGCAAATGTTGTATTCACTTGTTGGCATTACCTATATTGGATGTTCGTCTAATAATAAATTGCTAATGGCTGCTACCTCTATTCTGCGCGTTTGAGAATATGTTTCCTATTTTTTGAAACTGGCAGGAGTTTTTTTAATATCCTCCATAGTTAAAACAAAGCATTGTTCGAGGTCTGATGGTTTTTTCAGCAATGTTGAGCATTGCCCGAACTTTGTTAGTAACTGACATATTGCATTCCCTCTCATCTTTGTTTGTTAAAGAGAATATAACACAAATGATTATTAAATTCAAGAAATAGAAAAATCAAAAATGGAGCCGGAAAGACTCCATTTTCTATCTACAAGTGTAAAATTCGGATTATAGCATATGCAGTAATTCTTTTCAATATACTCATCACAAAAATTTATCTAACTCTTTTTCTCCCGCTTAAATGACTGAATTGTTTTCCCTTTAAAGGAAATAATTCCCGCATCACCTACTGCTATAATCAGTTGATTGCTCTGAAAATTCCGAAGTTTCAATCGTCTGCCATTTTCGCATTCTATTACATACCACTCAATATTTCCCTGTTGAATCGGCTTTTCTATAATTTTAGCCCTCATTGTCTGCATTGGTTTCGAATTGTCTTTGTTTTTCAAAAACAAGACAATTAGTAACATTACAATACAAACTCCAATAAGCACTCCAAAAAATATAGGTAAATACTGCACCAAATCCGAACTGTTAATCTGTACACGCATCGCTTTATCCTCCTCTGCTAATCATAAAATTGTTTGTCGTCTCGTGACTTCTTACTATTGTTAAACTAATCCCTTAATTACCTGTGTAGGGTCTATTCGATTTTTCCAATCCCACCTAAATAGCTCAAAATGCAAGTGGACACCGGTAGCCTTGCCTGTCTGTCCAATATAACCGATAATTTCTCCCTTATTCACTTTGCGCGCTCCCTGTTGCTGTCCTACAAACCGGCTCAAATGGCAATACTTTGCTTTATATTGATTATCTGCTGATGTAAATTCAATATATTTACCATAGCTTTTATAATACTTTTTGCCATTTTCAATTCGGAATGCTTCTTTATACTCTACCGTTCCGTCTGCTATTGCATAAACCGGAGTCGAAGTTGATACATTTCTATTGATATCGTGATAGCCATACCATCCGGAATCCTTTGTTTCCCCTGAGAATTTGCAATTGGCAGGAACAGGGGAGCCAAGTCCTGTCGATTTTACTATCACGCTCACCGTAGTGGTCTGCCCGTTAAATGCCCTTGCCGTTATAGTCGTTGTTCCTGCTTTCACCGCCTTAACCGTACCGTTGGAAACAGTTGCCACATTTTGATTTTTAGTAAACCATTGAATTGCCTTGTTGTTGGCAAAAACACAATACGGCTCATAAGAAATGGATATATTTTGCGTCTTTCCCTCCTCTAACGTCAGTGCGGTCGGTGTGGCTATAATGGCGTTTGTCTCGCTAATTGTCCACTTTTGCGCAGCCGTATTATTTACTCCGTATATTTGTATGTTTGTTCCATTCTTTTTTTTCGCACTGTCTACATCAAGACATACGTTGCCTAGTTTACTCTTTATTACAAAATCTTTTCCTGCCTGACAAATGCGCCACTTTTGTCCATCCCACGGTTTTGATTCATACAAACTGACATTGCTTCCGGCTTTCTTTGTATTTCCATTTACATTCAGGCATTTTCCCGATAGCGGACTTATAAACTTGTACCAGCCATCCCCCGTCGGTCTTATGTAAAATTTTTGTGCAATACTGTTATTGCTTTCATATATTTGTATATTGGTGAAATTTGCTGTTTTGTTTCCATCCACATCCAGAGCCATTTTAGTATTCAGCTTTGTTTTAATCGTATATAGGCCGTCAACAATATTGACATATGGTGTCGTCGTCTCCATTAATTTCCATTTCTGTGCATCGCTATTACTTTTTTGGAATGATACTACATTAGCGCCGTTTTGCACTTTGCCACTGACATGCAGAAAACGGTTGAGTTTATTCATAATCGTGTAATACCCATTTCCCGCGGAATAGAAACGCCACTTTTGCGCATCACTATTGTTGTCTTTAAAAAGATGTACGTTGGTGTTATTTTTATTGGAACCGCCGTTTACATCAAGACATTTTTTCGGAAAGGTATTTGATATTTTGTACCAGCCGTACTTGTCCCCTTCAATTGTGAATTTCTGGGAAACCGTATTGTTATTTTTGTATATCTGTATATTAGTTCCGTCTGCCGTTCCATTGCCATACACATCAAGCATGAAATCCTTTGCCAATTTTGAATTGAATTTATAAATCCCCTCTTTTATTTTTATACTCCCATCATTTACCTCCACTATTACACTGGCAGTCTTTCCATTTGATGTTTTTGCTGTAACTGTTGCTTTCCCGCTTCCAATCGCTTTTATTACTCCGTTTGCTACGGTAACAATATTTTTATCTGTTGTCGACCAAACTATTTTCTTTAACGTTGCCTTAGATGGCGTCATAGTTACGGACAGCTTCTGACTTGCACCTATGCTCGTTAATTTTAGGGACTTGGTATTGAATTTAATAGCTGTCGGATACACTACTTTTTTTAATTTCCATTTTTGTGCGTCAGTCTGATTACTTTTATAAACCTGAACATTACTGCCGTTCACTTTCTTACACCCATCCACGTCTAAACAGAACTCAGCTTTATTCAACTTATTTTTTATATAATAAAATCCGTTGCCTGCTGAATAAAAGCGCCATTTTTGTGCGTCGGTTCCGTTATAATCATGGAGCTGCACGTTAGCTCCGGAGTTCTTATTACCATCTTTTACATCCACAACCTTTTTCGACGAATGCATGGAAATCTTATACCAACCGGAACCCAGATGAACAATATCAAATTGCTGCGATATCGTTTCATTGTCTGTATAAATCTGAATATTGGTTCCGTTTGCTTTCTTTCCTCCGTCAACATCCAGCATCATATTACTGCTAACCTTACTGTTAATGGAATAAGTGCCATCCTCTATTTTTACATAGGCGGACGCTGTTTTAGCCCCCAGGATAATGCCGGCAAACAGAAAGGCTGTCACTACTAAACAATAAAATTTATTCATAAGAATACCTCCATTCTCTATATATACCTGCCGCTTCTACTTTTTATTGTAAATCCTTTCAAATTATTTTCCACTTATTACTGATTGCAATTTTCCCATCGTTTTTTTTACATCACGTTTTGTAACTGCACCAGCAATTCCATTTAACGGTGTTTCACCTCCTACCAAACCTCTTATCCAACCGGATAATTTAACCTTATCCTCATAATAATCCACTTTGATAGCGCGTACTCCTGTTAATTTAACATCCCCTTTTATCCAAATCATTTCTCCCTCCTGTTCTGCTTCATAGTATCCATCATTCATTAAAATTTGTACTGCCTGTCTTTCAGCCTCCTCCCTGCTACAACCATAGTTTATTTGAATAATTGTTCTCGGCATAAATTCCTCCTCCTTTTTTAGCTTTTAATTTTTGGTATCCAAATTTTTATTTTCTTTTATATTCATTTTTATTAAATATTAAAGTATTTCCAGACAAATAGTATAATTTCCTATTTTCAAGCGCCTCCTCCTTTTTGTCCACACGTTCAAAGGATGCATTCCCGTCCCATTCCATTTTCAAAATAAGCATTCCATCTTCTTGTATTTTCCAATTTGTTGCATCTGCACTTGTATGATTTTTATAAACATTTACACAAGTTCCATCATCATAAAAATGCATTCCGTCATCGCTACTTTCACTTTCCACATATACCCAAGTGCCAGTTATATCATTTGATGAACCACATCCAACAAATGATATACAAATCAATAACAAACCAACCATTACTAACAACTTCTTTGTCGCTACTCTCATACTGTAATTCCTCCATTCTCAATGTCCTGTTCACATTTTATACTAATGTCAAAAGGTATACTTTTTGACATTCTTTCTTATGCAGCCATTTTCACATAAAATTATAAAAATAAACCTGTTTTTACCTCAAATTTTTCCTAAAATATAAAATTTTCTTGCATTACACATAAAAAAGTAGTAAAATATTTCTTGTAAAAAGAGTGTCAAAAGGTATACTTTTTGACACTCTTTTCATATGCACAACCCATCTGTTTTAAGGGCTTTTTTCGAGATATCACCCTTTATAACTTAACTTCCTCAATCTGCGGTAAAACGTTGATTTGCTTATTTTGCATTTTCGCAGTGCTTCTTTTAAGGTAATTTCCTTATTTTTCCAGCGGCATACAATTGTTTCGAAATTCTTTGGTATTGAGGCCTCTGGCCGTCCAAAGCGGACGCCGTTTTTCTTGGCGGCGGCAATGCCCTCTTCCTGTCGTCTGTGGATATTTTCCCTCTCGCTTTCGGCAACGAAAGACAATATCTGCAAAACCAAATCCGCAATAAACGTTCCCATCAAATCCTTTCCATTCCGCGTGTCCAGAAGCGGCATATCAATTACACAAATATCAACGCCTATTTCCTTTGTCAGTATTCTCCACTGCTCCTGCACTTCCACATAGTTGCGGCCGAGCCTGTCGATACTGACTATGTACAGTAAATCTCCGGTTTGCAGCAGAGACAGCATTTTCTCATAATTTTGTCTGTGAAAATCTTTTCCTGTCTGCTTGTCAACATAGATATTTTCCTTTCTTATTCCGGCATTTAACATCGCTGTTATCTGACGGCTCACATTCTGCTCCATACTCGACACCCGCACATATCCATATTCTATTCCTTTTTTCATCTAATCTTCCTCCTTTTAACCACGAACGTCACGCTTCGCGAGACCACTTGGTTCGCGGGTGCGCTTCAATATCTGCGAGCAAGCCCGCAGGTATTCTCTCTTTACTTTCGCGTAAATAAAAAAAATCCTACTGTATTTCTACAATAGGATTCTCTAAAAATCAAAAGGAAATCACATCATACCTTTACTACTTTCATCATATTTGTTGTTCCAGATTGACCGAGTGGAACGCCGGAAGTAATAACCGCCAAATCCCCGTCTTTCAGCAGTTCTTCTTTCTTTCCCTGCTCTACCGCATGGGAAAACAGTTCCAGTACATCAACTTTTTCATCGAGAAGAAGTGGTTTCACGCCCCAGCTCATGGCGAGCTGACGCCACACCCTGCGGGAAGTCGTGCCACCGAGTATCGGGCATGCCGGACGAAAACGGGAAATCATCTTTGCCGCCCGTCCGGTTTTTGTTACTGCAATTATTGCAGAGGCGCCAAGGTCATAAGCCGTTGTACAAGTGGCATGACATACTGCGTCGGTGATGTCCGGATTTTCCAACCGGCCCCTGTTGAAGAAACGTTTCTTATAATGAATATGTTTCTCGATATTTTCGGCAATTCTCACCATCGTCGAGACCGCTTCTACCGGAAACTTTCCGGCTGCGGTTTCGCCAGACAACATAATGGCGCTCGTGCCGTCATAAATCGCATTGGCCACATCCGTCACTTCGGCGCGGGTCGGCCGCGGATTCGTAATCATTGATTCGAGCATTTGCGTAGCCGTAATCACCTGTTTTCCCGCTTCATAAACTTTACTGATTATCATTTTCTGCAGCACGGGAACTTCCTCTTCCGGCAGCTCAACGCCCATATCCCCGCGCGCAATCATAATTCCGTCGGAAACTTCTATAATCTCGTCAATATTTTCAACGCCCTCGCGATTTTCAATCTTTGCTATAACAAGAATGCCGTCGCCGCCGTTTTCATGGAGAAAACTCCGCAAGTCCCTGATGTCCTGCGCCGTTCTCACAAAGGACGCCGCAATAAAATCAAAATCCTGATTAATTCCGAATATTAAATCACTTTTATCCTGCTCACTCAAATACGGTATATTCAGATGAATCTCCGGAATGTTGACGCCTTTATAATTCGAGAGAACACTGTCGTTCTCAACCCGACAGACAACCGATGTTTCACGTACTTCCTCCACGCGCATCTCAACTAAACCGTCGTTAATAAGGATTCGTGTTCCCACTTCCACTTCCTTTGGTAAATCCTGATAAGAAACATGGCTTATCGTCTCGTCACCCATCACATCTTCCGTCGTCAACTCAAATGCCTGTCCTGCTTTTAGGGAAACTTTTCCGTCTGCAAAATTCCCCAAGCGGATTTCCGGCCCTTTCGTATCCAAAAGCATAGCCAGCGGTTTCTTGCATTTCTTCTGAATTTCCCGAAACTCATCAACTCTCTTCTGGTGTATTTCATGGTCTCCATGTGAAAAATTAAAACGTGCTACATTCATTCCCTGAGCGATACACTGCTCAAGAACGCCATCCTTATCTGTTGAGGGTCCCAATGTACATACAATCTTTGTTTTAGGCATCCGTTACTATCTCCTTTTCCGATAATATAGTCCTCTCCCGTTTGAACTCTCTTTCCTGCGGTTCCGCTTGTAATGATTTTTTCTTATGCGGTGTTCCCGCCTGCTGTAAAACTGCATAATTGCCACTGTTGCGCATCCTACAGAGAATAAAATAATAAGAATAACTAAAATTACTTTCTTCCACGGGAATGGCTTTTCTCTGGCCTTTTCAATCGCGGCATCAAACCATTTCGACATATCAATACTGTCATCCAAAACCGGATAATTCTTATTTTCGTAGTAAATTTCAGCGCCGCCTACTTGTTTTCCCTTATAAGTATATGTTATTTTCCCAATATTTTTCTTCCTATTTGTAATTTCTTTTGGCTGTTCATATAATTCAATCTTCCGCTGGGCCTGATTCAGCGGCACTCCCTTTGGCAGTAAAACACCCGCATTCTGCTCAAACGTTAAAGGGCTCTGTTTGGAATTGTAGTACGGACTAAATTGCGTAAACAGATTGTTATCATTAATCGCCATATTGGCATTTTGATTTATGGCATGTCTGTCGTAATTTTCAAAACAATGATTGAGAATCTTCGTTGTATCTGTATATTCATTCGGCACTGTCCAAGGTGAATTTGGCGCTTTCATAATAACTGAAACGAGCGTCATATTATTTTTCTTGGCATAAGTCACTAACGTATACCGGCATTTTATTGTAAAACCTGTCTTTCCGCCGACACAATACTCATATAAATATTGCGAAAACGTGCTGGCATACAACATTCCGTGGTGATTGAACAAAGACCGCGGGCCGCTCTTATTCGTCTTGCCGATATTATATCTCTTCGTGCCGGTAATCTTTGCAAAGGTAGGATTTTTATATGCTTCCCGTGAAATGATTGCCATGTCGTGGGCCGATGTATAATGATTTTTCATCCACAGACCGTTGGCGTTGGCAAAATGCGTATTGGTACAGCCGAGCTGCTTCGCCCGCACATTCATCATCTTAACAAAATTATCTATGCCGCCGGCGATATGTTCGGCGACACCGTTGCAGGCTTCATTTGCTGACATAAGAAGAATCGCATATAAACTGTCTTCCATCGACAGTTTTTCCCCCGGCTTTATTTCAATATTAGAAGCATTTATTTCCAGATTGGTAACGGCTTCCCGCGAATAAGTAACCGTTTCCGATAAGGAAGAATTTTCAATGGCAATCAGGGCCGTCATTATTTTCGTAATACTGGCCGGATACTGTTTCTTATCCATGTTTTTCTCATATAAAATCGTTCCTGACTGTACATCCATTACAATCGCCGATTCTGCTGATATAGATGGTTTTTTCTTGGCATCAATATCAGAATGAAATAAAAGCAGTCCTATTATACATACTAGAAATGTAACATATTGCTTTTTCATTTTTCTCCTCCATGTACTTGAATTCTATTCTATCATACACGATTTTATATATTTTTCCAATCTTTTATTTTATAATTTTTCATTTTATGATATATTATGGTACGGAAAGATAAAATTTTTAACATTGAAATGAGGATTAATATGAGATTACGCAATATTAAAGGTTCAAAAGAATTTATATCCGCAAGTCCGTTTGTTATACAGACGCCGGAAGATTATAAGGGAAAATGGTCTTCCCTATTTCAAAATCAAAATCCCCTGCATATTGAAATCGGTATGGGAAAGGGACAATTTATACATCAGTTAGCCGAAAAAAATCCGCAAATAAACTATATTGGCATTGAAATGTACTCCAGTGTATTGTATCGCGCTCTGGAAAAACGAGAGGAAACGGATTTAGATAATTTGTATTTTCTGCGCTTTGACGCCAAATATTTGGAAGAAATTTTTGATAATGGAGAGGTAGGACGCATTTATCTTAATTTCTCTGACCCTTGGCCGAAAGAGCGGCACAGCAAAAGAAGACTGACCAGTCCTTTATTTCTTTCACGATATGATAAAATACTGGCGCTGGAGGGATTCATTCAATTCAAAACCGATAACCGCGATTTGTTTGATTTTTCTGTGGAAACGGTAGAACAATCCGCCCACTGGCATATAGATGAAATCACTTATGATTTGCACCATAGTGAATTTATAGAAGGAAATATTATGACAGAATATGAAAGCCGTTTTGTCGCAGAGGGAAAACCGATATGCCGCTTTGTTATTTCCCGCTAAAAAAGCGACACAAAAAAAGAACCTTTTTCATACAATAAAGAAAAAGGTTCTTTTCTATGTCATCTTCTTTTCAACGAAAACTTTCTTCAAAATTATACCGCAGCCGGGGCTCTAAAAAGTTACTTCGCATTCTTCTTTCTCTGGAAGAAATTAAAAAATTATTAGGAATCAAAGGATGAAATATCTTTTCTCTTTAATTTCTTTTCTATTATTAAATTGATAAGATACATGAGCACGGCAACGGTCGGCACACCGAGAAACATTCCCAATACGCCGAAGTAGGCGCCCCCTACCGTTATTCCAAATATTACCCAGAGCGGTTTGATTCCTGTCTGGTCTCCTAAAATTTTCGGGCCGAGGTACAATCCGTCAAATTGCTGCAAAATTAAGATTAGTACGGCAAATACGATTGCCAGACGCGGGTCAATAAACAGATAAATTAAAACCCCCGGTACTGCACCTATAATAGGCCCGAAATACGGTATCATATTGGTAATGCAGACAATCAGGCTCAGAAGAAGCGCATAAGGTAATTGCAAAATAATCATAGCAACCAGACAGATAATGCCGATAATCAGTGAATCAATTACTTTCCCAATCAGAAAACCATTAAAAATATGATTACACTGTTTGATTGTGTCCCATACTTCTTCTTCCTTTTTATTTGGTGAAACGGCATAAATCATTTTTTTAATGCTCTGCTTTAATTTCTTTGAATCCAAAACAATGTAGATGGATATAACCAGACCCATCAAAACATTATATAAGGTAACAATCAATGAAGAGGAAAGCTGATAAACATATGGGAACCAATCGCTTCCGTGATTCATAATTTTATCGTATAAAAATTCTTTCATGTAATCAATAATACCGCTTATATCCATAAAAGGTATTTTATCATTGATTTCTTTCTCATGCGTTATCATATATTTATATCCGTCCTGCACCGACCTGCCCATATCTTTTGCGCTGTCGCGTATCTGTGGGAAAATATATATAATAATTACTGCCAGTATTCCGATTACAATAATATAACTAATCAAAACACTTATCATACGCTTAATTTTTTTGCCCTTGTGCGGCGATATTAAATTCAATCCCTTACCAATTATCTCCACAAGCGGCTTAATCAAATAGGCAAAGAAAAAACCAAAGATAAATGGCATCAAAATTCCAATAAACCGGCCGACAATATGCCAGACGTCTCCCCAATTTGCAAATAGCAGGAACACAATAGCAATAACGGCAATAATGGCAATTAAATACCATATATTAGATACAATACTTTTGATGATGTCAATATACTTATTTTTCCTTTCCATACAAATCCCCATTTCTGCGCTGCCTTTTGCGCATAAAGCAACTTTGTGTCAAGCAGCGCGCAGACACAAATTGCCGTGTAAAAAATAAGCTATCAATCTTATTTTTTACACTATCCCCCCATAAAATTTCATTTTTTTTAATTTAGTACTTGCATTTTTGCATATACTGTTATATAATATCTTTTGCGTGATTGATTAAGCGCCATTAGCTCAGTTGGAAGAGCACCTGACTCTTAATCAGGGTGTCCGGGGTTCGAGCCCCCGATGGCGTACTCCCGAGTCCTTGTTTGGCAGACCTGCAACTGCTGGGTGAGGGCTTTTTTTATTGCACAAAACAGGTTTCATGCCAAGCCCCACACCTGCTAATTCTTTTTCTTACATATTTCCGATGGCCTGCTCAAGAGACTGGCTCTCTTCTTCCGATAAGGAAACAAATACTTCGCCTGCTTTTACTTCCTTAATGTAAATGTAACAGCCCTCTTTGTTACTATGCATGGAATTCATAATAAATCCGTCATTTTCTTTCGTAAGAAGCGTCAGAACAAAGCTTAATGTGCCTCCTACCTGTTTGAAAGCATCATATTTGACAATACCGATTTTTTGATAAGTTTTCAAAAGATTTGTCTCAATACCGTTTAATCTTGTATCAATTTCTCTGATTTTCTCATTAATAAAATCCATATTTTCAAATTTCTTATGGAACGATTCCTCCAGACTCCTGCCATCGGCCCCCTCCATTAAGCTCATATATCTCTTTTTCAGGGAGCTGTTCTTACCTATTAAAACAATACAAAGAATAAGTAAAATAAAAATACATCCGATGGCGCCTAATAATACTACATCCGTACTGAGACCGTAATCACTAAACTGAAACATTCTTCTTCCTCCTTACAAACACTTGTTCGATTATTTAAAGTATGCTACTATTTTTTCCAATTCTTCCTGAGAATAGTATTCTATCTCTATTTTACCCTTATTTTCTGATTTGCGATTTATTTTTACTTTTGTACCTATCTTTTGTTTTAGCTGTTCTTCCATATCTTTATAGACAAAATCATTTTTCAATTCTTTTTTCGCAGATGGCTTCACCGGCTGATTCATTGCCTTAACCATCTTCTCTATATCGCGCACGCTCAATTTGTCGCGGACAATTTTCTCTGCCGCCTCAATCTGCTGCTCGCCATCTTCGAGGGAAAGAAGCGCTCGGGCATGTCCACTCGATATAGATTCCTCAACTAACATATCTAACACTTTATCATCCAATTTAAGAAGACGGAGAGAATTTGTAATTGTGGAGCGGCTCTTTGAAACACGAACTGCCAGCTCTTCCTGTTTCAAATTGTATTCTTTAATCAGATTTTGATAAGCTCTTGCCTCTTCTACTGGATTTAAGTCCTCACGCTGAATATTTTCGATTAGCGCAACTTCCATGATTTCCTGTGGCGTATAATCTTTAATTACTACGGGGACTTCCTTTAAACCGGCCAGTTTGGCAGCACGCCAGCGACGCTCTCCCGCAATAATTTCATAATAGTCCTCTTTTTTTGCTACGACAAGCGGCTGCACAATTCCGTGCTGTTTAATGGATTCACTCAATTCGTGCAGCGCCTCTTCATTAAACGATTTTCGCGGCTGCTTTTTATTTGGCTCTACTTCATTTATTTTTAATATCGTTTCACCCGTTTTTGTACTATCCGCTTCCGGCTTCTGACTGGTAGCTTTCCCAATTGCTTTTGGCGGTATCATGGAATCCAATCCTTTTCCCAGACCTGTTCTCCTCGTTGCCATTATCTTTTGCTCCTTTCAATCACTTCTTCTGCCAACGCCATATATGCTTTCGCTCCTGTCGAGCGAATATCATATTGAGTAATCGGCAATCCATGACTAGGGGCCTCTGCCAGACGAATCCCGCGAGGAATAATGGTATCATAAATCGTCTGATTCAAATTGTTTCTTACATTTTCTATTACCTGCATGGAAAGATTCGTTCTTCCGTCATACATAGTGAAAACGACTCCGTTAATACACAATTTAGGATTCAAACGGTCTTTCACAAGATTAATCGTATAGATGAGCTGACTCAATCCCTCCAATGCATAATACTCACACTGAATCGGAACAAGAACGGAATTTGCTGTCGTCATGGAATTAATCGTCAATGTATTCAGAGAGGGAGGACAATCAATAATAATGAAATCATATCTTTCTTTTACTTTTGAAATAATGTTATTCAAAATGTAATTGCGGTCTTCCATATCCATTGTTTCAATCTCAATACCAGCCAAATTAACATTTGCAGCTAATACATCCAAATTGTCAAAAATATCCTTTTGCACACATTCATCAAATGTATTATCACCAATCATTAATTGATAAACCGTTGTTTCCAATTCATCCTTATCAATGCCAATCCCACTGGATGTATTTCCCTGCGGGTCCATATCAATGACTAAAACATGTTTACCTTTTTCTGCCAGAGCTGCAGCGAGGTTAATTGTCGTAGTTGTTTTACCAACGCCGCCTTTCTGATTGGCTATCGCCATAATTTCACATTCACTCATATTTTTCTTTTGCCTCCATTCATAACTCGACTATTGCCATTATAGCATTTCAAAAAGCATTTGACTACATAAATTTGCTTTTTTTATATTATTTCATTAATACAATGTTTCACGTGAAACAATTTCTGTCTTCTATCTGTCTCTGATATGTTTCACGTGAAACATTACAAAGGTTTTTTCTTCGGTTTACCATCTTTTCTTGGATACTTGTCTTTGGTAAGTTCATTGTTTTGAATAAATAATAAATATCTCTCTTCTTCCTCTCTCAATCTATACTTCTTGCAATAACGAAAAACTGCCCCCAATTCCGTAAATGCATGAGACGCTTTTTCAATTTCCTCCTCCTGCCTTTTCCCCTTATAAGAAATAAAATACCCCTCTTTCTTTACAAAGGGAATACAATATTCCATTAGAACAGGAAGTTCCGCTACTGCTCTTGATACAACAAAATCAAATTGATTACGAAATTCTTCTTTTCTCCCAAAAGTCTCCGCTCTCCCGTGAAAGGTCTCTACATTCTTTAAAGACAATGCTTCAATTACTTTTTGAAGAAAATCAATTCTCTTATTCAGTGAGTCCAGTAATACAAATTTCTTGTCCGGATTTAGAATAGCAAGTACCATTCCGGGAAAGCCGGCGCCGGTTCCTACATCGAGCACTCTTGCTGAATTACTCTTTTTCCAAATATCGTCCAACATAAGAAAGGAAGAATCAAGAAAATGTTTCCATATGACGTCTTCATACTCTGTTATTGAAGTCAAATTCATTTTTTCATTTTCACTGACTAATAATTCATAATAGGTATTCAGCATTTTTTCCTGTTGCTGTGAGAGAACTATACCGTATGTCTCAAATATCTTTTTCATCTGTAACCCCTTTTCTGCTATTCTGCTCCAGATAAATTAATAATACCGATATGTCGGATGGCGATACTCCGCTAATACGGGCAGCCTGTCCAACTGATTCCGGCCGTATATTGGATAACTTTTGAATTGCCTCTAATCGCAGGCTTTTTATATTGTTATAATCTAAATCAGCCGGTATCCTTTTCTTTTCCAGTTTATGAAACTGCTCAACCTGTTTCTGCTGTCTCTTTATATATCCCTCGTATTTTAAAATAATATTTACTTCCTCTTTTACCTCATCTGATAAATGCGGACGCTTCTCATCAATCGGGGATAAGACTTCATAATTCAATTCCGGTCTCCGTATCAACTCGGCAAGCGTGACGCCGCTTACTAACTTTGTGCTGTTATATGTTTCCAATATTTTTTGTACTTGTTCGGTATTACCGACATGTGTCGTTTTCATCCTTTCTACTTCCTGCCTGATTTGATTATATTTCTCTACAAAACGCTGGTATCTTTCCTCCGAAATCAAACCGACTTCATAACCAAGTTCTGTTAGTCTCTCATCGGCATTATCCTGCCGGAGAAGAAGACGGTATTCGGCGCGGGAAGTCATCATCCGGTATGGTTCATTCGTTCCCTTTGTCACCAAATCATCAATTAATACGCCTACATAGCCCTGCGAGCGGTCAATAATAACCGGCTCTTTTCCCAGAACTTTATGGGCAGCATTGATTCCTGCTACCAATCCCTGTGCCGCAGCCTCTTCATAACCGGAACTTCCATTTGCCTGTCCGGCGCTGTAAAGTCCTTTTATTTTCTTTAATTCCAAAGTAGGAAGTAATTCCAGAGAATCAATACAATCGTATTCAATGGCATAGGCATTTCTGACAATTCGCGCGTGCTCGAGTCCGGGCACAGACTGATACATTTTTTCCTGAACATCTTCCGGCAGGGAACTCGACATTCCTCCCACATACATTTCATTTGTATAATTCCCCTCTGGCTCAATAAATACCTGATGACGGTTTTTATCGGAAAAACGAACAACCTTATCCTCTATGGAAGGACAGTAGCGCGGGCCCGTGCCTTTAATATAACCGGAAAAAAGAGGAGAACGGTCCAAATTTTCTCTTATAATATCATGCGTCTCCTCATTTGTATAAGTCAGCCAACACTTTACCTGCTCCCGCTGCAAATCTTCTGCCTCATTCATAAAAGAAAATGGTACAATTTTTTCGTCGCCATATTGAGGCTCCATTTTGGAATAGTCAATCGTACTGCCATCCATGCGGGCGGGGGTTCCGGTCTTAAATCTTCTGATGGAAATACCTGCTTTGAGAAGAGAATCCGTGAGATGTGTAGCTGCCTGTAATCCATTGGGGCCGGTATGAACTGCTATCTCACCGGTAATACATTTCGCATTCAGATAAGTTCCCGTACACAAAATACATACGCGGCAGGAATACTCATTACCCGTATAAGAACGGACACCGGTAATTTTTCCATCCTCGATAAGTAAATCCGTAATTTCTCCCTGCTTAATTGAAAGATTCTCCGTCTCCTCCAATACTTTTCTCATCGCATAACTATATTCCTTTTTATCTGCCTGCGCCCTCAGTGAATGGACAGCAGGGCCTTTTGACTGATTCAACATCTTTGACTGGATAAATGTCTTATCAATATTTTTTCCCATCTCTCCACCGAGAGCATCAATTTCCCGAACCAGATGTCCTTTTGACGTTCCCCCGATATTAGGATTACAGGGCATCATGGCAATACTGTCAACACTTACCGTAAAAATAACTGTCTTTAACGATAATCTCGCCAATGCCAAAGCAGCCTCACAACCCGCATGTCCGGCGCCCACTACAATAGCATCATAATAATCTGTCATGATATTCCTCCCCTTTATTTTCCCATACAAAAATCTTTAAATATCTTCTCGATTATGTCTTCCTCAACCGTCTCTCCAATAATAAGACCGAGTGATTCGTAAGCGTCTGTCAAATCTATAGCATACATATCTTCCGGCATACCTGCCTGTATACTTTCCTCTACTTTTTCCAGACTTTCTTTTGTCCTCAAAAGTGCTTCCCGCTGCCGCACATTCGTAATATAGATTTCTTCTTTTGAATCCATCTTCCTGTCCGACAATAACTGATTCAAATAATCTTCCAGCTCATCTAATCCCTCTCCCCTTTTAGCAGAAAAAGGAATCACCTTTTTATTGCTGTACCGCATTATCTCTTCTTTTTGTAATGCGGCAGGTAAATCACTTTTATTTAATAAAATTACGCCGTCTTTTTCTTCAATCAATGACAAAACTTCTCTGTCTTCTTCGGAAAGACTTTCATTCTGATTGAGAACACAAATAATAAAATCTGCCTTTTCCATTGATTCTTTCGACTTAGCAATTCCAATACATTCCACTTCATTTTCAGTTTGATGAATCCCCGCGGTATCAATGAGGCGCAGCAGATGATTGCCAATCCTTATGTCCTCTTCCAACGTATCCCTTGTCGTACCGGGAACATTCGTCACGATGGCGCGGTTTTCCCGCAGCATACAATTTAAAAGAGAAGACTTTCCTACATTCGGTTTTCCTACTATTACCGTATGAATGCCATCCTTTATAAGCCGCCCATTATTACTATTTTCAATTAAATGATTTACTTCTGTTAATAAATAATCGACATGCGACTCAATCCGCTCTGTAAAATCATCAAGTGAAATATGTTCCGGGTCATCCAGAGCAGCTTCCAGATAAGCTACATCTTCCAAAATCATTTCCCTGAGAACAATAATTTTTTCTCTTATCTTACCGCGTAACTGCTGTAAAGAATTTTGCAGGGCAAGTTTGCTTTTTGATTGAATAACATCCATAACCGACTCTGCCTGCGATAAATCAAGACGCCCGTTTAAAAAAGCACGTTTCGTAAACTCCCCCGGTTCAGCGATACGAACACCACATTTTAATAATAACTGCAATATTTCCTCACAAATATAATGACCGCCATGACAATGAATTTCAATAACATCTTCCCGCGTATAACTGCGCGGAGCTCTCATCAATAATACAAGCACTTCATCAATCAGGCGATTCGACTCATCACAAATAAACCCATAATGTATCGTATGAGTTTCATATTTTGATAAATTGATTCGATTTCCTTTTCCATCACAAAAAATATTGCTTACAGCGGCAAATGTTTCTTTTCCGCTGACCCGTATTACACTAATACTTCCATTTGCCGATGAAGTAGCCGTGGCGGCAATAGTATTTTCATATAACATAATGATTCATCCACCTTTACAGGTAACAAAAGGCTGAATCATAAGATTCAGCCTTTCACACTTAATCTTCTTTTTCAATTTCTCTCTTTTCCGAATATGGTCTTCTGCGCTCACGGGAATAAGTATTCTTCCGTCTTCTGTAATTATTTCTTCTAGGCAAATCTGAAGCATATTCCCGATTCAATGTAACAACTACTTTGCGGTGCGGCTCGTCACCCTCGCTATGTGTATCTACATATTTATCATTTTGCAGCTCCGCATGAATAATTCTTCTCTCATAAGGATTCATCGGCTCAAGAAATGCCGGACGACCTGTCTTTTTCACTTTGCTTGCCACATTCCGTGCGAGATTTTCAATTGTCTCTTTTCTTCTCTGACGATAATTTTCAGTATCAATTTTAATTTTAATATAGTCTTCAGTCTTCTTGTTGGCAACTAGAGAAGTTAAATACTGCAGTGAATCTAATGTCTGCCCTCTTTTTCCAATAAGCATACCCATCTCATCACCTTTGAGTTCAATATTCATCTGGCGTTCCTGCTCGTCAAAATCAATTTCTATTTCTACAATAAGTTTCATTGCATCAAAAACTTTTGTAAGAAAATCCTTTACATTATCGGTTACATCTTTCTTTTTGCGAACCCGAATGACAGCAGGTTTACTAAATAAACCTAAAATACCACTCTTTTCTTCTTCGATTACTTCATATTCAATTTGGTCGCTTGTCGTTTCCATTTGGATTAAAGCATTTGTCAAAGCCTCATCTGCTGTTTTTGCAGAAAACTCTTTCCATTCTTCCATTTTCTTTCCCCCTACTTCTTATCTTTTTTACCGGAAAGCATATGAGCATAGCCTGCAATGCTACCTGATTGATAATTTTTCTTTTCTTCAATGCTTACATCTTCTACTTTATCTGAAGTCTCTTTATTTTGATAAGCAGATGCACTCTTAATCGTAGAAGTACGCTTTTTCGCATACTCTTCCATTTGCTTGTTCATTTCCGCACGTTTTGCATTTTTCTTGGAAGCCTTTTCCTTATTTTTCTCAATCAAATCATCCATAGAAATACTATCGACTTTTCGATTAATCAAAATAGCCTGAACAATTCGGAATAAACTGCCGGCTACCCAGTAAAGACCAATATACATTGGTAAACTCAAACAAAAAAATCCAGACATAAACGGCATAAAATAATTCATCATTTTCATTGAGCTTGCCATCGAATCCTGTTCCTGATTACCATCCGTTTTTACCTGCAACAGTTTCGTATTTAAAAACTGTAATACTACGGCAAGTACCGGAATAAGAAAAGCAGCCCATCCGAACGTATGCCCCTCGCGAAAGAAATTCAGTGGACTTGAATCAATATTCAACCCTAAGAAAATATTAGAATCTTTCGCCTCGGCCAAAGCCGGTACATATTTCTTTACATCATACATAACCCGATATAGACAGTACATAACCGGTAAAGTAACAATCAGTGGAAGACAACCGCTAAACGGACTAATTCCGTATTTCGCATAAACTGCCTGTGTCTCCTGATTCATTTTCATCTGAGACGCCTGATCTGTCTTTCCTTTATACTTTTTCTGAATTGCTTTAATCTCCGGATTAATTTTACTCATTAAGCGGGATGATTTTTGCTGCTTTGAATTCAGAGGGTACATGAGTAAATACGCAACAATGGTAAACAAAATAATACAAAGCCCGGTATTATGAATGCCTATCGTATGAAATACAGCCCAATCAATACCGAAGAGGATTTTACCAAAAATCCAATATAACCAATCTAACAAAATTATTTCCTCCTGTTATTTACGGCACAGGGTCATAACCACCTTTATGAAAAGGATGGCATCTTAAAATTCTTTTTACAGCCAAAAAACCACCTTTCCATGCACCATATTTTTGTATCGCCTGAACTGCATATTCAGAGCAGGATGGTGTATAGATGCAAGAAGGTGTTCTCTTCATCGGCGATATATATTTTTGATATATGTGTAACATTCCCAATAAAATTTTCTTCACATACTCACTTCATTTCAAAATTCCATGTAATTTTAGTAAATGAATTACTGCGCCGTCTACTTCTTTAAATGTCCTGTTACTGACATTCTTTCTGGCAACAATCACAATTCTGTTGCCCTCTTTTACAAATGCGTCATTTTTACGAACGGATTCTCTTAACAATCTGGTAATGCGATGACGCACAACACTGTTTCCTACTTTTTTACTGACTGAAAAACCATATCGACTGGGACCACTCTCCCCGGTTTTTACATACATTACCAGAAATTTATTTGCTTTTGATTTACCGAATTTGTAAACCTTTTGAAATTCAGGATTTTTTCCTAATTTTTCAAACAATCTTTTCTCCCTCTGACAATGAGAAGAAAAGGTCGAAAATAATCGACCTTATGCAGACAATTTCTTTCTTCCCTTTGCTCTTCTTCTGGCAAGTACTTTCCTGCCATTGGATGTCCTCATTCTTTTTCTAAAACCATGAACTTTTGCTCTCTGTCTCTTTTTTGGCTGAAATGTCATTTTCATAAGCGGATACACCTCCTTCTCTATAAAATCGTTTCAAAATCCGTATCAAGCCTAATTATATTATCTCTTTTTTCAATAGTCAAGCATATCTTTTTACTTTAACCCTAAAAATATAGGATAATCATTTAATTATTTATTTTAATACACGGATATATTGCCGTATATCATCCGGTGCAACGCTCCCAACGAAAAATAGATTGTTTTTTTATTTACAGAAATCTTTCGCCGCCCTCACAAAACTCTCTGTCTGCTGTTGTTTTATCCTGACTTTTGCAGCATTGACCGCTCGCCGGTACTTATGCACCGCTGCGTAGCGGTCTAGTGCAAACGGGCTGTCAAAAGTCAGGATAAAACGACAGCAGACATCTCAGACAATGCTCGGGCGGCGCTCTGTAAATAAAAAAACAAGTATTTTTCGGGGAGCGGCACAAGGATAAAATACGGCAATATATCTGTTACCTTAAAAACTATAAATAATTAAATGATTACCTTTAAAAAGTGTTAATAAAATTTGATTTTACTCTCTTTTTGTAGTACAATAAAAATGTATGTTTTTACCTAAAATCAATTTTTATTAAGATAGGCAGGAAATTTGATGAAAAATGAGATAAAAAACAAATGGAGCGAAATAATCACTTATTTGAGGGATGAATATCTAATCAACGGAGTCCTTTTTCGGACATGGATAGAACCCCTGACCGTTGTTTCTTTCCAAAATAATACTCTTGTTATCGCCATCGACAAGACAACGCAAGGCGATATTATGAATCTGATTGAACAGCGGTACAAAATTCCTTTACAGGTTTCCATTGAAGTTATTACGGAAATGCAGGTAGATATTCGTTTTGTTTACAAAAATGAGATAGAAGAAAAAGGAGTTTCTTCCTATGATAAAGGGAATCTATTAGAAGAAAAATATCCGTTTTTGAAAATGGGACATTCATTCGATACATTTGTTGTCAGTGGAAGTAACAATATTGCGTATGCGGCAGCGGTTGCCGTGGCAGAAAATCCAGATGGACAAATGTATAATCCATTATTTTTCTACAGCGGCCCGGGATTAGGGAAAACTCACCTGATGCATTCCATCGCCAGATACATTCTGGAAAACCATCCCGAGTACTCCGTTATGTACACGACAAGCGAAGATTTTATGAATAACGTAGTAGAGGCCATCCGTAACAAACAAGATACGGTCGCCGTTTCCAATCTGAGAAAGAATTACAGAAACGTCGATGTGCTTCTCATTGATGATATACAGTTTATAATAGGAAAGGATACAACTCAAATTGAATTTTTTAATACTTTTGAAGCGTTGTATCAGTCCGGTAAACAATTAGTTATTTCCAGTGACCGGCCGCCGAGCCAGATGGAACATCTAGATATGAGATACCGCTCGCGATTCAATTCCGGAATGACGATTGATATTCAGCCGCCGGATTATGAGACAAGCATGGCCATTCTCAGAAACAAGCAGGAAAATTCCGATATTCATCTAAACGATGAAATCCTTAGTTATATAGCAACAAATATTAAATCAAATATTCGTATTTTAGAGGGAGCTTACAATAAAATTCTTCTTTTTGCCCGCTTTACCAATCAGGGACAGGAAATAACATTGAGTATGGCAGAAGAAGCATTAAAAGACTTTATTTCTCCCAATGAAAATTTAGTAATCACTGCTGAGTACATTATTGACATAGTTGCCGACCACTTTAATTTAGACAGAGATTCTCTTCTCTCTGAAAAGAGAACAAAGGCAATTACCGTACCAAGACAAATATGCATGTACTTATGCGATGAATTAACAAATCTTACACTGAATGAAATTGCTACAAAGTTAAAGAGACAGAACCATTCAACAGTTATACACGGTATCAACAAAATACGCAAAGATATTCTTGTTGATAAAGAACTGGAAAATACGATACAGGTTCTCAATAAAAAATTAAATTCACAATAACCTGTTTAAACCTTGTACAAAGTAAGTGGACAAAGTTATTACAAGAAAGACAAAACTATTTTTTACTTATTTTTTATGAACCTTTTTACACCTTAACAAACATTTTATTTTTTGTAACCGGAAGAGCCGGAAGTAACTCGTAGTAAAGCTTGTCAGAGTTGTCCACAAATCAACAGCCCCTACTACTATTACTACTAACTAAACCTTAATATGATATATTTATAAAGAGCGGAAAGGAGTTATTCACATTATGAAATTTTCTTGCACGAAAAATAACTTTAACAATGGAATCAATATTGCCTTAAAGGCTGTTCCGGGAAAGACAACAATGCCTATTCTGGAATGCGTCGTAATTGAGGCCAAAGATGAAAGTATAAAACTGACAACGAATGATATGCAGCTTGGTATTGAGACAAAGATACCTGCTTCGGTAGAAAACGAGGGTATTATTTTAGTAAATGCTAAAATGATTTCTGAAATTGTCCGCCGTCTTCCAGATGATGACGTTAATTTTGAAGTAGATGAAAATAATAATATTCTTCTATTCTGTGGTAAATCAAAGTTTAGTATACCGGGAATTAATCATGAAGAATTTCCGATGCTTCCAAAGATTAATGTAGAAAAGAAGATAGAGATATCCCAGTTCACATTAAAAGAAATGATTCGCCAGACAATCTTTTCCATTTCCGATAATGAAAGCAATAAAATTTTAACCGGTGAGCTCTTTGAAATTAATGGGGATGAATTTAAAATAGCGTCTTTGGATTTAGTCCGTGTGTCCATACGCAAGATTCAGTTAAAAGAGAGTTACGAGCATATCAAAGTAGTGATTCCCGGCAAGACGTTAAATGAAGTAAGCAAGATTTTGAATGGAGAATTAGAAGATGAAGTTACGATTTCTTTCTCTAAAAATCATGTTTTATTTGAATTTAATGAAACAGTTGTTGTTTCACGACTTATTGAGGGAAACTTTTATAACATAGACCAGATGTTAAAAAATAATTACGAGACGAAGATTACCATTAATAAAAATGAATTGTACGGCTGTATTGACCGCGCTACTCTTCTTCTTCGCGAATCAGAGAAAAAGCCGGTAATCTTACATATAAGAGACAAAGAAATCCAGATGGAAATGAATACCAAAATAGGTTCTATGGATGAAGAAGTAGTGGCTGATAAAGAGGGAAAAGATTTGACGATTGCCTTTAATCCTAAATATATCAATGATGTATTGAAAGTCATTGATGACGAAGAAGTAAATTTGTATCTATTTAATGCAAATGCCCCATGCTTCATAAAAAACGATGAGGAAACTTATATTTATCTGATTTTACCTGTTAATATGAATTGATGAATGCCACTGACGCATAGAAAAGAGTGAATGGAGATTATTATGCAGGAGATTACCATTAAAGATGATTATATAAAATTGGGACAAGCTCTCAAATTAGCGGGTCTTGTCAGTTCCGGAGTGGAAGCCAAAATGCTTATACAGGACGGACTTGTTATGGTAAATAACGAAGTCGAGGAACGAAGAGGAAGAAAGTTGTATGCGGATGATATATTTTCATTGGATGGAAAAGAAGTAAAGGTTACTGCTCTATGATTATTAAAAGTATAGAACTTTGTAACTTCCGCAATTATGAGAGAGAAGAATTTCATTTTCACGAGGGCACGAATGTTCTTTATGGGGATAATGCGCAGGGAAAGACAAATGTGTTGGAAGCCATTTATGTAGGAGGTACGACAAAGTCTCATAAAGGAAGTAAAGATACGGATATGATAAAAAGAGGAAAAGAAGAATCGCATATTCGCTTTTTCGTAGAGAAGAGAGATTGTACTTTTAAAGTTGAGATACATATGAAACGCAGAAAGGCAAAAGGAATTGCCATTGATGGCTTGCCAATCAAGAGTAGTAAGGAATTAATCGGACTTTGCAATATCGTTTTTTTCTCGCCGGAAGATTTAGGGATTATAAAAGATGGGCCGGAGCAGAGAAGAAGATTTATAGATATGGAATTGTGCCAGTTAGATAAAACATATTTATATTATCTGACACAGTATAAAAAAGTATTGAAACAAAGAAATGCGCAATTAAAGCACATTCAGGAAAAAAACAGTTTATCTTCGACTTTAGAATTATGGGATGCCCAGCTCGTGCAGTATGGTATAAAGGTGATGGAGCTGCGGGAAGAATTTATAGCGCATCTTGGTGAGATTATGAAAAAGAAACACAGCCATCTCACCGGAGGGAGAGAAGATATCGAAACGGTGTACAAACCAAGCTGCAGCAAAAAAAGTTTTTCTGAGCAATTATTTATCAATAAGGATAGAGATATTTTTCAAGGTTCCACAACGATAGGGCCGCACAGAGATGATATTCTATTTTTTATAGAAAATCAGGAAATAAAAAAATACGGCTCGCAAGGTCAAAAAAGAACGGCCGCCTTATCTCTTAAGATGGCTGAAATCGAAATAGTGGAGCAGCTATTGGGAGAAAAACCGATTCTTCTATTAGATGATGTGCTATCGGAACTGGATAGAAACCGGCAAAATTATCTTCTGGAAAATTTAAAAGGAATCCAGACGATTATTACCTGTACGGGATTAGAAGAGTTTATAGAAAATGGTATTAATATAAATCAAACGTTTGAAATCGTTGATGGAAGTATTAAAGATAACTGATAAGTGGAGGTTATTTCATGAGTGATAAAGAAAAAGAAATTGTATACGGCGCCGACCAAATCCAAATATTAGAAGGATTGCAAGCCGTGCGGAAAAGGCCCGGTATGTATATTGGAAGTACATCTGAGAGAGGACTGCACCATCTTGTATATGAAATTGTAGATAACGCTATTGACGAGGCATTAGGCGGCTACTGCGATGAAATTCAGGTTTTTATCAATCCGGATAATTCGATTACCGTTACCGATAACGGGCGGGGAATACCGGTTGGTATCAATCATAAAGCCGGAAAACCGGCCGTGGAAGTTGTATTTACGGTTCTTCACGCCGGAGGAAAATTCGGCGGCGGCGGATACAAAGTATCCGGAGGCCTCCACGGTGTAGGCGCTTCTGTCGTAAATGCTCTTTCTGACTGGCTGGAAGTTGACATTTTTCAGGATGGAAAACAGTACAGACAGCGTTATGAGCGCGGTAAGACAATGTACGAATTAAAAGAAATAGGAACGACAGACCTCCGCGGAACAAAAGTATCTTTCCTGCCGGATGCTACTATTTTTACGGAAACAACAGAATTTGATTACAGTATTTTAAAACAGCGTCTTCGTGAGATGGCCTTTTTGACAAAGGGAGTTAAGATTATTTTAACAGATTTGCGCGGGGAAGAACAGCGCACGGAAACATACCACTACGAGGGTGGTATTAAAGAATACGTGACCTATCTGAATAAACATAAAGAACCTCTCTATGAAGATATTATTTACTGTGAGGGACAGAAAGGGGATGTCTATGTCGAAGTGGCGTTTCAGCATAACTCGGCATTTAATGAGGGATGTTACAGTTTCGTAAATAATATAACGACGCCAGAGGGAGGAACTCATCTGGCGGGATTCAAAAATGCCCTGACAAAGACATTCAATGATTATGCCAGAGGACAGAAGATTTTAAAAGAAAATGACACTAATCTGAGCGGGGAAGATATTCGTGAGGGATTGACAGCAATCATCAGTATTAAAATTTCAGAACCGCAGTTTGAGGGACAGACAAAACAAAAACTTGGCAATTCGGAAGCGCGCGGCGCCGTCGATAGTATTGTAAGTGAACAGTTGACTTATTTTCTGGAGCAGAATCCGGCAGTGGCCAGATTAATTTGCGATAAGGCGGTATTGGCACAGCGAGCCCGCGACGCCGCCCGTAAGGCCCGCGACTTAACGAGAAGAAAAACGTCGCTGGACGGCTCGGGATTACCGGGAAAACTGGCGGACTGTAGTGACAAAAATCCGGAAAATTGCGAAATTTATATTGTAGAGGGAGATTCTGCAGGCGGCAGCGCCAAGACGGCTCGTGACCGTGCAACGCAGGCAATTCTTCCGCTGCGCGGCAAAATCCTAAATGTAGAAAAAGCGAGATTGGATAAGATTTTAGTGAATGCGGAAATAAAAGCAATGATTACTGCTTTTGGTACCGGAATATCAGAAGATTTTGATATTGATAAATTAAGATATCATAAAATTATTATTATGACGGATGCCGATGTGGACGGAGCTCATATTTCTACGCTGCTACTGACATTTTTATATCGGTTTATGCCGGAATTAATAAAGCAAGGTTATGTTTATCTAGCGCAGCCGCCGTTGTATAAAATTGATAAAAACAAAAAAAGTTATTACGCATACAGTGACGAGGAATTAAATGCCACGTTGGAAGAAATCGGACGCGACGGTAATAACAGCATCCAGCGCTATAAAGGTCTGGGAGAGATGGATGCTGAACAATTGTGGGATACGACAATGGACCCAGATAAGAGAATTTTGCTTAAAGTGACGATGAATGAAGAAGAGACATCGGAAGTTGATATGACATTTAATACCCTGATGGGCGATAAGGTGGAGCCGCGTCGGGAATTTATAGAAGCCAATGCCAAATATGTAAGAAATTTAGATATTTAGTGTGGAAAATTCTGTGATAAACAGAAAGGAGTAAAGTAGAATGGATGAAAATATATTTGACAAAGACAGATACGATTCGATACAGCCGGTCGATTTGAAGAGGACGATGGAAACATCTTATATTGATTATGCCATGTCGGTTATCGCATCGCGTGCTTTGCCGGATGTAAGGGATGGTTTGAAACCGGTACAGAGACGTATTTTATATGCCATGATTGAATTGAACAACGGACCGGACAAGCCACATCGTAAATGTGCCCGTATCGTCGGTGATGCCATGGGTAAATATCACCCTCACGGGGACAGTTCCATTTATGGCGCATTGGTTAATATGGCACAGGAGTGGTCAACCCGCTACCCTCTCGTAGACGGACACGGAAACTTTGGCTCCGTAGACGGAGACGGCGCCGCCGCCATGCGTTATACCGAAGCAAGATTAAGTAAGATATCGATGGAAATGCTTTCGGATATCAATAAAGATACGGTAGATTTTATACCTAACTTTGATGAAACGGAAAAAGAGCCTACGGTACTTCCCTCACGTTTTCCAAATCTTCTTGTAAACGGTACGTCTGGTATTGCAGTAGGTATGGCAACAAATATTCCTCCTCATAATCTGAAAGAGGTAATTAACGGCGTTGTCAAAATCATTGATAATATAGTAGAAGAAGAGCGGGATACAACGCTCGATGAAGTTATGGAAATCATTAAAGGGCCGGATTTTCCAACCGGAGCAACTATCCTCGGAAGACGTGGAATAGAAGAAGCATACCGTACCGGACACGGAAAAATTCGCGTCCGCGCCGTGACAGACATTGAGCCGATGGCAAACGGAAAAAATCGTATTATCGTTACTGAATTACCGTTTATGGTTAATAAGGCGAGACTGATTGAAAAAATAGCGGAACTTCATCGGGATAAGAAAGTCGATGGCATTACTGAAATACGCGATGAGTCAAACCGCGAGGGAATGCGTGTGTGTATTGAATTGCGCAAAGATGTCAACGCTAATGTAATTTTGAACCAATTGTATAAGCATACGCAGATGCAGGATACGTTTGGTGTAAATATGCTGGCTCTGGTAAACAACGAGCCAATCGTTATGAATCTCCTGCAGATGCTTCAACATTATCTGAAGCATCAGGAAGAAGTCGTTACCCGCCGGACAAAATATGATTTGAACAAGGCGGAAGAGCGCGCCCATATTTTAAAAGGCCTGCTGATTGCTCTGGATAATATTGATGAAGTAATCCGTATTATCCGCGGTTCAGAGAGCGCTGCACTGGCAAAAGAAAAGTTAATTGAGCGTTTCGGTCTGGATGAAGTACAGGCACAGGCCATTATTGATATGCGTCTCCGCGCATTAACCGGTTTGGAGCGGGAGAAATTAGAAAAAGAATATGAAGAATTGCAGAAAAAGATAGCGGAATATAAAGCGATTCTTGCTGACCGTAAACTTTTGCTCGGCGTGATTAAAAATGAAATTTGTATCATTCAGGACAAATTCGGGGATGAGCGGAGAACAGCAATCGGCTTTGATGAGTTCGATATTTCCATGGAAGACTTAATACCGGTAGAGAATACGGTAATTGCCATGTCACATCTTGGATACATAAAACGAATGACGATTGATAATTTTAAAAACCAGCACCGCGGCGGCAAGGGAATCAAAGGAATGCAGACAATTGAAGACGATTATATCGAAAATCTGTTTATGGCGACGACCCATCATTATCTCATGTTCTTTACGAATATGGGACGCGTGTACCGCATGAAAGCATATGAGATTCCGGAAGCAAGCCGCACTTCCAGAGGAACGGCAATTGTTAATCTGCTGCAATTGCTGCCGGAAGAAAAGATTTCCGCCGTCATTTCCATAAGAGAATACGAAGAAGATAAGTTCCTCTTTATGGCAACAAAAGACGGAACGGTGAAAAAGACGCCGATACGGGAATATGCCAACATCCGCAAGACCGGACTTCAGGCAATAACGCTGCGGGATGGCAATGAATTAATGGAAGTAAAAGTAACGGACAACAACCGCGACATTTTCCTTGTCACAAAGAAAGGGCAATGTATCCGTTTTAATGAGAGAGACGCCAGAACGACAGGACGTACTTCCATTGGAGTCCGCGGCATGAAAATTGATGAAAACGATGAAGTAGTGGCAATGCAGATGGATAGTCAGGGGCCTAACCTTTTACTGGTATCGGAATTTGGTATGGGTAAACGCACTTCCATTGATGAATTCAGTCCGCAGTTCCGTGGCGGCAAAGGAGTAAAATGTTATAAAATTACGGAAAAAACAGGAGACGTAGTTGGCTGTAAGGCAGTAGAAGACGGTACGGAAATTATGTTGATTACCAATGAAGGAATTATCATCCGTATCGGCGTCGACGATATCTCACAGCTCGGCCGCGTAACTTCTGGTGTGAAACTGATGAATCTGGATAGTGAAAAAGATATAAAAATAGCAAGTATAGCACGCGTTCACGACGATGAAGATTCAGAAGAGGAAGAAAACGAGAGCGACAATATAGAAAAGGATGATGAGGAATTAGTATGAGAACAATTCACACGGATGATATTATAAAAAATATAAAAGAAATGTGCATAGCCGTTAATGTTAAATTATCGCCGGATGTCAGGAATGCGATTCTCACAGCTCGGGAAAATGAAGAGTCAGAAATTGGAAGTCAGATACTTGGGCAGTTGGAAGAGAATATGGATATTGCCTATGAAAGTAAGATTCCCATCTGTCAGGATACGGGAATGGCCGTTGTATTTTTAAAAATCGGTCAGGATTTACACATTGAGGGAGACAATATTGAAAATGCCGTCAATGAGGGAATCCGTCAGGGATACGAAGAGGGATATCTGCGAAAGTCTGTCGTCGGCGACCCGATTATCCGCAAAAATACCGGAGATAATACACCGGGTATTATTCACTATGAGATAGTACCGGGCGACCGGTTGGAGATAACGGTGGCGCCAAAAGGATTCGGCAGTGAAAATATGAGCCGTATATTTATGTTAAAGCCGGCAGATGGAATCGAGGGCGTCAAAAAAGCAATACTGGAAACCGTGGAGGCGGCAGGGCCAAACGCTTGTCCGCCGATGGTAATCGGCGTAGGAATTGGCGGTACATTTGAAAAATGCGCCGTATTGGCTAAAAAAGCGCTGACGAGAGATTTGGATGCCCATTCGGATATTCCTTATATAAAAGATTTAGAAACAGAAATGCTGGAAAAAGTAAATAATCTCGGAATCGGGCCGGGCGGCCTTGGCGGCCGCGTGACGGCAATCGGGCTCAATATCGAGACATACCCGACGCACATAGCTGGTCTTCCGGTAGCCGTCAATATATGCTGTCACGTAAACCGGCATATAAAACGAGTGTTGTGATGCGGACAAATCAGCTATTTGTGATGCTTCGGAATGGAGGTTAAGATGGATAAATATATAGAAACACCGTTGACAAAAGATAAGGTAAAAGATTTGCATGCCGGAGATTATGTATATATATCGGGCACGATTTATACAGCGAGAGATGCCGCACACAAAAGAATGACAGAAGAGCTGGCAGAAGGAAAGCCGCTCCCCTTTAATATTGAGAACCAGATTATATATTATTTAGGGCCTACCCCGAATCGCGAAGGGCAGGTTATCGGCTCGGCTGGTCCGACGACAAGCAGCCGCATGGATAAATATGCGCCTGTTCTTATGAATATGGGGCAGACAGGAATGATTGGAAAAGGAAAGCGCAGCACAGAAGTAATAGAATCCATGAAAAAGAACAAGGCTGTTTATTTTGCAGCAGTCGGCGGCGCGGGAGCATTACTCTCCCAATGTATAAAAAAGAGCAAAGTAATCGCTTACGATGATTTGGGAACCGAGGCAATTCGGGAATTATATGTAGAAAAACTGCCGGTTATAACCGTGATTGATTGTCAGGGAAATAATATGTACGAGACAGCGGCAATTTCCTATAGAAAATAATTGACAAACTGATTTTTATTTGTTAGAATATTGTTTGCATTAAAAAAGAATATGGTAAAAATATTCAGTTGGAGAAGTACTCAAGTGGCTGAAGAGGCGCCCCTGCTAAGGGTGTAGGTCGTTCGCGCGGCGCGAGGGTTCAAATCCCTCCTTCTCCGTTCAGTAAAAAATGATGGAAAGTACCGGAAAATGGTGCTTTCCTCATTTTTTTGTTCAAGAAAGTTTGAACACTTAGCTGGGATTTCTGAAAGTTTCTTCCGGATTATCTATTTTAAGGTTTTATAAATAATACTGCATATTCCGTGAAAAAGTGTTATACTAAGGAAAAAGAAGATGACATTGTGAAAATATATGATATTGGCTATTAAAGATGTTATGAAAAGAAAAAGGGATTCATGCTATATATCAAAATTTGCCGGAACAACATCATTTGATAGTTTGCATTTAGCAATTTCGGAGAAAAATGCGAAAGTGTTTTTGACTACAGATATTAAAAAGAGTCGATGTTAAAGTATAATAAATAAAAGAGGAAAGGACTGATTTTGTGGCTATAGCACTTAAAGAAGATTACCAACAGGCTTTGGACGAACAGAAAAAAGAAGTTCGAGAGCTTGTAATGGCAGGATTGGAACAGATAAAGGAGGGAAAGACAAAAGACTTTAATACTGTGTGTGACAGATTGGAGAAGAAATATAGAGATGAGGTCATATCAAATTAATATTACGGAGTTGGCAGAGAAAGATTTAGAAAATGCTGGTGATTACATTGCCTATGAATTGAAAAATCCGTCTGCGGCTGAAAGTACAGTAAGTGGGATTCGTGCAAAGATAAATTCTCTGGTAAACTTTCCAGAGAAAAATGAGTTGGACGAAGATGAGTTACTTGCCGGATTGGGTGTCCGAAAAGATTATTATCGCAATTACAAGATTTATTATGTCATTAAAAAGGACACCATTTACATAGTTAGAATTTTGCATATGTTAGTCGATAGTAAAGCGTGGCTGTATCGGA
This sequence comes from uncultured Eubacterium sp., assembly GCA_948579355.1. GTDB lineage: Bacteria > Bacillota > Clostridia > Lachnospirales > Lachnospiraceae > Eubacterium_F. The sequence goes on from CAPAOV010000021.1 coordinate 46,329, forward strand.
CATTTGGGTTGTAAAGTTTCATGATACCATATGATACTTATTTGTTCTAAAATACAAAATAAGTGGAAAATATGCGAAATAAGCACTACAAAATAGTAGGAAATACGCCTAAAATTTTAACAAATAAGTTAATTGCTAGGGAGGATGAATGAGACAATAAAATTGATGGATTATAATACGATTCAAGCCAAGGGAACGGAAGTATTACTTCGGGAGCTTGGTCCGGTTGGAATGGTTCGGTATTTGGAACAGTATGATAATGGAGGTACTGGTGATTATACAAAAGAGAAGTATAGTATGCCTGAATTGACGATTGACCAAATTATGGAAATGTAAATTACGGAAAAGGTTCAAATTTAAGAAAGCGCATTTGGAAAATGCACTTAGAAAGTTTGAAAAGTACCGTAAAATGGCGCTTTTCAAACTTTTTTTATATAAAACAAGTAAAGCTGTTTTGTAAACAGCTTGAATACCTAACCCGGATAACCAAGATTTCTGAATGCTTTTCCAAGTCATTTGACTATAAAGCCGGATAAGAAAATGTATTAGAAAGGGTAAATTAAAGAATGATAGAAACAGGAACAAGAATAATAAAAACAGAACGCCTAATCTTACGAAAGTTTACGTTGGCGGATGCGGAGGAGGTGTACCATAACTGGACATCGGATGAAAAAGTTACGCCTTATGTGAGCTGGAGTACGCATAAAAATGTGGAGGAAACCAGAGAAGTTATTCAAAATTGGATTAATAAATATGAAAATGGCAGCTATAACTGGGTGGTTGAATTAGAACAGACAGGGGAATTGATTGGTAGCATTAGTGTAATCCATATTTCCAGAAAGCATAACAATTGTGAAATTGGTTATTGTTACGGGTCAAAGTATTGGAATCAGGGGTATGCGACGGAGGCGCTAAAGGCAGTTGTTGACTATATGCTGAATGAGTGTGGAATGCATGTCGTAGAAGCCAGATATCATAGTCTGAATCCAGCGAGTGGGCGTGTAATGGAAAAGGCAGGCATGGTGAGAGAGGCAGTATTAAAAGAAAGGCGGTATGATGCAGTTATGGATACATATGATGATATGATTTGTTATTGTAAAATTCAGTAAAAAAGCTTTTTGTATTTTTTTGAAAAAAATTGCAAAAAAAGTGTTGACAAGAGAAAACTTCTTTGATAAGATAGTATTCGCTGACGC
>CAPAOV010000022.1 GCA_948579355.1 uncultured Eubacterium sp.
AGAGGACGCCAAATCATTTCATAGGAAAAGTGATGGCTTATACATCAACGGTTACCTTGTGCGTCCAGCCCATAGGGCAAATCGTGTACGGTTTTCTGTTTGACAGATTTCACAATGCCGTATATTTTGTCTTGATTCCGACTGGTATCATAGTTTGCATTGTAGGACTGTCTGCAATGAGCTTTTTTAGGAATATGGAAACAGAGTAATATTATCTTGACTTTCCGACACGAGTGTCGTACAATATTTTAAGACACAGGTGTCGGGAAGGTGGTGCGCATATGAATAAAAGAGGAGAGGAAACGAGAAAACATATTAAAAGATGTGCCTGTTCCTTATTTGCTGAAAAGGGCTTTAAACAGGTAACAATGAAAGACATTTGTGAAGCTTCGCAATTAAGCAGAGGTGGCCTGTATTGCCATTATGAGAGTACACGTCAAATTTTCCAAGAAATTATTGATGACATGACGGGGCAGCAGGATAATGAAATTGCTGTAAGAATAAAACAAAACCAATCGGCGGTAACGATATTGGATGATATTTTATACAAATATGAGAATGAAATGATTGACAGCCAATCGTCGTTAAGCGTGGCAATATATGAGTATTTTAGTATCCATGATATTGCGTGCCGAAATAATACATTATATGAGCAATATTTAATATCTGCAAATACATGGAAAAAGCTAATGCAATATGGAATAGCCAGACAGGAGTTTAAGGAGGTAGATATTGCCGCTGTTTTTGATTTGATTGTATTTTCCTATCAGGGGGTGAGGATGTATAGTAAGCTGATGCCCATTGATAAAGAAATCCCTTCTAGAATCATAAAAGAAATCAGAAAAATTTTAGTGAGGAGTGATGGCGATGGCAACAATTTTTAACCATTTTTATGGGAATAAAAATGCATTTTTAAATCCTTGTGATATAACGGAAAAGATTCCTGGGTTTCCGGAGGTATGTATCACTACTTTTTCAGAAAGCATTATAAAAGATTTTGTGGAAAAGAATACTGCGAGAGTAATTGCAAATTTATATTCCGCCAATGGAACAATACCTGTATATGAAATAGAATATGCGGATAAAAAGATGGGATTATTTCTTTCCAGAGTAGGAGCGCCCGCTTGTGTAGCCGGTTTGGAGGAAATCATAGCGTTAGGGGCAAAGAAAATCGTACTGTTTGGGTGTTGCGGTATATTAAATCAATCTATTGCCGATGGTAAAATAATTCTCCCATCGTCGGCTGTCAGAGATGAGGGAACAAGTTATCATTACTTTTCGGGAAGTGAGGAAATGAGCGTAGAAGCTTCTTCGACGGACATAGCAGTACAGTGTTTGAAACAGCATGGGATTCCGTATGTGGTAGGAAAAGTCTGGACAACAGATGCGATTTACAGAGAAACCCCGGAAGTTATTGAAGAACGCAAAAAGCAGGGGTGTATTGCGGTGGAAATGGAATGTTCAGCATCATTAGCTGTTGCGAAATTTAGAAATATACCAATTATCCAGTTTTTCTATGGAGCGGATAACTTAGATTGCGATAAATGGGAAATAAGGGACTTAACAGATTATGGTTTGAGTTTTAGCAATAAGTATATGACAATAGCTTTGGAATGCGGGATTGCCATGAATACCGCTATGGCTGTTACAGGGAAGACCTGTTTAGAATAGGAATAAAAATGCATTTCTAAATAACGCTTGGAAATATTCAGCCGATTGTGTTAATATATTTATATGATTGTTACTTAAATATAGAGTTAAAGTATTTGAGACAAATTGAATATTAGAAAGGAGATAAAATGGTGGAGAATAAAGTACATATAATAATTGATAATTGCCCTCAAAATCACAAGTGCCCTGCTGTAAAAGTTTGTCCGGTTGGAGCGTTGAGCCAAGAAGGTTTTGAAGCGCCCCAAATTGATTATAACAAGTGTATCGGGTGTGGCAAATGTTCGAATTTTTGCCCTAAAAAGGCACTGGTATTATAAAGTATAGTGTTACGTTTGTTCAAGAAACAAAGTGTAAGGAAAAACTCCAACAATAGGGAGAATGCATTGTAGCAGCAATCAAACCGCTCCAGCGTATTGTCAGATACAAGGAGCGGTTTTTATAGAATAAGCAGGAGGTCGAATACTATGGGAGATAAGTATACAGATATACTGGAAAAACAGTTGGCCGTTGATTACGACTGCACGATTGAGGATATAAAAAACAGTGAAAACATTTATCGGGTTTTGAAAGCGAATAAAAATGCCAGACCAATCGGAAATGCCGGTACATTGTTGAAAATGGCGGTATATAATGAGAAATTGCTAGTAATGGCGGATACGGGACTGCTGGAATGGTGTATGCAGACATTTCAGGGGGAGAATGGAATCTGGTTAGCGGAACCGGAGAATCTGATGAAGATAAATAATAAGCTGTTGGAATATGGGCAAAAACTGGCAGATATCCATCATCATTATATTCCGGCACAGACATCGGTTTCGACAGAAAAAAGGTTTGAAATCAAGTGGTACGAGAAAGATGAAATAGATATTTTTCGAGGGGATGGTCGATTTTGGGAGGCGCTCCTCTTCGATGAAAATACTCCGGATATGCTTGCCGTGTGTGCGGTAGATGGTGATACGATATTAGGGATGGCAAGTGCGACAAGAGATTGTGAGCGGTTATGGCAGATTGGCGTGAATGTTACGCAGGAGGGGCATGGAAAGGGTGTCGGCTCCTATGTGACAACGTGTTTAAAAGAAGAGCTGTTACATCGGGGAATTGTTCCGACATATGCGACGGTTGAAAGTCATATTAAGTCGCAGAAAGTGGCGTTTCAATCTGGATTTGTGCCTGTATTTTACGAACTCTTCTCAGAAAAATGCTGAAAGCTTCCGATGACGGGCAATCCTTTTTAACCATATTCCACAAATCGAATAAGATGGAATATAAGATGGTTGGAGAGGTATGTGATTTGAAAAATAATAGTATGTGCGATTGTATGGCAGAGTGTGACAAAGAGAGCAGGGCGTTTCCGCCGCAGCATCAGGACAGACAGCCGGGGTACGAATATGTAATGGAACCGCTGCCGGTCTCGGAGTGTGGAGAGAAATGCCGTAAACTGAAAAACAAAGTTGCACTAATTACGGGTGGTGACAGCGGCATCGGAAGAGCGGTTGCTTATGATTTTGTAAAGGAAGGCGCTGCTGTTGTCATTGTGTATTATGACGAAGAAAGGGATGCAAGGGAAACGGCAGAACGGATTGAACAGTTGGGTGGCAGGGCGTTACTGCTGTGCGGGGATTTAAAGGAGCCCTCTTTTGCAAAATACTGTGTCGATAAGACGGTCAGTTATTTTGGAAAACTGAATATTCTCGTGAATAATCATGCCGTTCAGTTTATTCAGCGGAGTATTTTGGATATCTCGCAGGAGCAGTTAGAATTTACTTTCAAAAATAATGTATTCTCATTTTTCTATTTAATTCAGTATGCATTACCGTATATGAAAAAAGGTGCAAGTATTATTAATACGACATCGGTAACGGCGTATGAGGGGAATAAAGACCTTATTGATTACAGTGCGACAAAGGGGGCGATTGTAGCCTTGACGCGGTCGCTTTCACTTTCTCTGGTGGAAAAGGGGATTCGGGTAAATGGAGTGGCGCCCGGTCCGATATGGACGCCTCTAATTCCGGCATCTTATTCGGCAGAAGAAGTCGCTACCTTTGGAAAGGGTACATCCCATGTGCCAATGAACCGCGCAGGACAGCCATGTGAAGTTTCCCCGTGTTATGTATTTCTTGCATCGGATGATTCCAGTTACATGACGGGACAGGTGCTCCACCCGAACGGGGGAACGATAGTAGGGTAGCCTGTGTTTTCTTGTGTCCATCGCATTTTCACTTTGTTGGGGATTATTTTTGTGATGTGGCATTCATGCTGAGTTTAAATAGCTTATAATTTCATCTTTAAGTCCGAGGAATATTGTTACAAGCTGCGGGTCAAAGTGCGTTCCGGAAGATTTTTCAATCTCCGCGAACGCCTCTTCTATCGACATGGCTGATTTATAGCAACGTTTTGACACCAAGGCGTCAAATACATCTGCGATAGCCATAATGCGAGCGGATAGAGGAATATCTTCCTGTGAAAGGCCCTCTGTGTATCCGCTGCCATTCCATTTTTCGTGATGATGTGCGGCCATATCCGAGGCAATCTCAATATAATCCTTTTCCTCAATAAAGCCCAGCACTTCCCTCACGATTTTGCCGCCTGCCGCAGAGTGTTGTTTGATAGCTTCAAATTCTTCCGGTGTAAGGCGGCCCGGTTTTTGTAAAATATGGTCAGGAACAAGAATTTTCCCGATATCATGCATAGGAGCAGCTTTTGTCAGAAGTTCTATGTAATTGTCAGTCAGTATATCTGTATACAGACCATTGTTTCTAATGGCGCAGGCAAGAAGATTAACATAAAAACTTGTACGTTTTATATGCTGGCCGGTATCTCCGTCTCTGCTCTCGATAAGATTAGCCATACCGATAATAATATTATCTTGCAGAGATAACATCTTTTCGTTATGCCTCGTAATGGACAGATTCTTCTTTTCAATTTCCCGTTCCAAATTTTCTTTATAGTGATTCAAATGGCTTGTAATGGTAACACAGTAAATCAGACAAATCAGCATAGTCACGGAAATCATTATGATGCAGACGGTGGTACTGAGGCGGGAAAAGTCAATATAAGAGTTCATTTTCTCTTTGGCTAGTTTCATTTCTTTGAGTGTAAGTTGTTCTAATTTGGAAAGATTAGTATTTACGCTTTCTATAAAACCGCTCATCTGTCCGGTCAAATAAAACACGGATGTTTCCACGCTGCCTTCCCGGCTTAACTGCAAAGTAATGTCTACATTTTGAAGATAACTATAATAATCAGAATATACGCGGTGGTACACCTGTTCCCGCTCATTACCTGTCATGCGCCGACGAAATTGAACAAAAAGTTTATCCATTTTTTTTCTTAACTGCTGTTCTTCTTTCTCATATTTGGCGCGGTCTGCATCCTCTTTTGACGCTACGTGAATGGCGACAATGGAACGATGTTGGTAGAGAAATTGACTAATCTGCTCCATATAGGCCCTGTTTACACTATGTTCTTCGATGATTTTCCGATAGCTGTCGGAGAGTCTGTCAATATTATTTTTTAGTATAAGCACACCGGAAATGCCGATTATGCCTGCGGATAATACCATTATAAAGACACGAAAAGGGATGCTCTTCATCTTGGAAACGATTTTTTTCATCATCTTGCTTTATAACCTCATTTTTCTGGCTTAGACGTAATATCTTGCGTCATTGTATCTAATAGTTTCTGTAAATTAATTTTGTCTCGGTTGCCTCCTGCAATGATGGTACCAAACTTAAATGTCGGAGTCCAAAAGGTTTCTGCCACGTGCTGAAGGTGACTGTACTTTGACTGTTCTCCCAACGCTTTGATTGCCGGGGCAGCTTGAACTTCCTTGGATGCGGCAGCTTTTATGTTGGAAGGCCCCTCGCCCCTTTTGCGGAAACGCGTCGTTTGATTTTCTTCATTTGTCAGCCATGCAGCAAGGCGCATAGCCCATTCCGGATGTTTTGTAGATGCGTTAATTCCCATTAATTTGTATCCGGCAAAACTATGCATCTGTACTTGTTTTCCTGCTAGAGTATAAGTAGGAAGTTTGGCGGCGTTATAATTTTCCTTATATGCTTTCTCAATAGCGCTGGAATTCCATGCGCCATTAATTCCTGCGATAATCGTTCCATCCTTTACGCCTTTCAAAAAATCTTCGTCGGTACAATTTATAAAACCGGGGTGTTTTGCGATGGCAAGCATGGCATCTGCGACGTCTGTTCCGGTATATGCGGAAGTTTTGTCATTCCAGTTACACGAATTGGTAATTCCGTCTTCGTTCATGTCCACATCCAGTCCGGCTCCTTTGAAAAAGGAATAAATATACCATCCACTCGTGAAATCCATGGCAATTTTTTTCCCGTTCTTTGCGGCTATGTTCAACATATCATCAAAAGATGCCACGTCCTTTTCTGTAAAATAGGCGGAATTGTAATACATAAAATATCCGTTGCTGGCTACCATCGGGTATGCGTAGAGAGTTCCCTCTTTGGAGGAAGATTCAACGGCGGCAGAATTGGAACCGCCATTCTCTGCTACTATCTGCCTGGCATTGTCTGTAATCGGGAGAAGTGCCTTTTCCCTTATTAAATCATCAAACTGGTCGGAAGCAAAAGTATAAATGTCAGCGGCGCCTGAGGGGTCGGATAACACGGTATCCCGGCACGTTTTTTCATCTTCTTCGCTGATGGTAATCTCAAACTGCGCTTCCTGCTTATGCTTTTCTTTAAATGTTTCAATCATTTCTTTCATAATCTCTTTTTCTTCAGCGGAAGTCCAAATAGAGAGGTTGATTGTAGGACGCTCTTTTCCGCAACCGCCGGAAGCCATTGCCAGAGAAATAACAAGTAATAATAGAAAGGTACGTTTTGTCATTTTGTCCACCTCGCTTACCATATTTTTCTTAATAATTTAATTATAACAGAAAAGGCGTGGAAATCAATTTGTTTGTTTTAAAAGATTAATATTTGATGTAATGTGGGAAATCAAGTATAATAGCTATAAATATGGTAGAGCAGAAAAAACACCACAGACATAATAGGTTTGTATTTCCAAGGGAGGGCGAAAAATGGAGTCCAATAAAGTGTTGATTGTAGAAGATGAAATCTCTATTGCCAAAATGATATCAATGAATCTTACTGTGGCAGGATATCATACTACCATTTTCCATGATGGGGCGGAAGCTGCCAAGGCGATTCGGCAGATAAACGACTATGATATCGCCTTACTTGATGTTATGCTTCCGGAAATGGATGGTTTTGAGTTGTTTGAAATTATTAAAACGTATGAAATACCTGTTATTTTTCTGACAGCTAAAGATGATATTGCCTCAAAAGTACAAGGGTTGCAGGGCGGCGCTGAAGACTACATCGTCAAACCTTTTGAGATGTTAGAACTCATGGTCCGCATGGAAAAGGTGTTAGAGAGGACACAAAAACTTTGCGACACCATCCGGTTTTTAGATGTGGAAATAAATATATCGGCGCGTACCGTTCGCAAAAACGGGAAAGAAATCCCCCTGAAACCAATGGAATTTGAACTGTTATGCGTACTGGCAAGAAATAAAAACATAGCGATTTCCAGAGAGGAACTGCTGCGCAGGGTATGGGGTGTTGATTTTGTTGGAGAGACGAGGACGGTAGATGTCCATATCGGCCAACTGCGCAAAAAACTTTCCCTCGCCAATCATATTAAGACGATTTCTAAGATGGGATACCGACTGGAGGAATAAATGCATGCGTTTTAAGACAAAAATCATTCTTATATGTTGTAGTAGTATTCTTCTTTCTTCTATCGCCTGCAGCGTTACCGTGTATCATATTGTAAAAAACAATTCTATCGACGCCGCCCGAAGCCGGAGTTCTCAAAATGCGGAAACGGTCATTTCTTCGGTAAAGAACAAGATAGAACAAATCGGCAGCGCTAATTCTCAAAAAATGGACAGGGTAGTGTTGGAATATATTTTTAAACAAAGACAAGATGAATTGCTTGTTTGTATTGTGGATACTTCAGATAAGGCTGCAAATTCGGCAGAAAAGCAAAATGAAGTTTTTAATGCGACTATTTTTTCACAGAACGATTTGGAAGCGCTGAATTATGAATCAGAACAAACGCCGGCTGCCTATAATTACGATTATCCAACGCTTGATTGTGCGGATTTGTACTGGGAGGGCAGACACTTTTTAGTTTATCGAAACGCCAATGTGGCCGGCTGTACGATTTACAAACTGGAAGATATCAGTTATGTGGGGGAACGTATGAGAATGCTTGGCATTGGTCTGGCAATTGCGGTATTTGTTATTACTGCCATTGCCTGTCTCATACTCTTCCTTATTCTTGGCAAACTGCTTCAACCGCTGTCAAAACTCAACGCCGGTGCCAAACAGATTGCACAGGGAAACTACGACAACCGTATCGAGGTAGAAAAAACGGACGAAATTGGTGAATTGAGCCAAAATTTTAATCAGATGGCCGAGGCGGTGCAATCCCGTATCGAAGAACTGAAAGATGTGGAGTGCAGACAGACATTATTTATGGGAAATTTAACGCATGAACTAAAAACACCGATGACGGCAATTTCCGGTTATGCTAAAACCCTTTTGTCGGTAAAATTATCGGAACAGGATGCAGAAGAGGCTCTTACCTATATATATGAGGAAAGTTGCCGCTTAGAGAGACTTTCCAAAAAACTGATGAATCTGCTGCTGTTGGAGGAAAATGAATCCATCCAAATGACGCAAGTCCCGGCCGATATCCTCTTTCATAATGCCAGAGAAGTATGTCAACGCAGTCTTGACGAAGATGGCATTACATTAGTATGCAGAGAGAGTGGTGAGACATTTCTCGCAGATGCCGATTTGCTTTCTGAAGTGCTGATTAATCTTATTGATAATGCCAGAAAGGCGAGTAAAAGTGGAGACAACATTATTGTCACTGCTGCCGAAAACCGAATCGTGGTGGAAGATTTTGGAAAGGGCATCCCGGAGGAAGAAAGGGATAAAATTCTAGCGCCTTTTTATATGATTGATAAGTCAAGAAGCAGGAAAAATGGCGGTTGTGGGCTTGGGCTGGCGATTACGGCAACGATATTGAAACGGCACAACTGTCTGCTCCGGATTGAAAGCGAAGTTGGGCGGGGCACCCGCATGATTTTACAATTTGTTTAAATATTGATGAATACTTGATAAATGCGTCCATGTTACAATGAATTCAACAAGGGCGCTTTTTGTTGTCTGATATCAGCTTCAAAATGCCGCAATATTGAAGTTTTTGAACTAAGATGTCACGAAAAAAGGAGGATTTGCATGGGAGTAAAAAGAAGACAAAGATGTATGGCATGGATGATGATGGGATTTATTGTAATAACGCTCGCCGGATGTGAGAGCAATCCGGAAAAGTCAATTGTACAAGAAAAGAACATGGACAAAATGCTGACGCAGGCAGAAACAAAAGAGGATACAAGTTCGTATGAGCAGGTAAGGAAAGAAGTAAAAAAATATGAGACATACCAAACACAGATTAAAGATAAGAAGATGAAAGTAATGGTAGACGTAAATGCAAAAGTAGAGGTGCCGGAAGTAAATAAACTATCTGTTTATCGTGTCAGCGCCTCGAAAATCAAAGAGGATTTTTTGAACCGTGTCAAAAAAACGCTTACACCGGATATTGATTACTATGAGGGAGATAAGGCTGATGCCAGAACTAAGCCTGTAATCGCGCAGGAAATAAGTTTTTGTGAAAAAGAATTGAAGAGCGCCAAAAGAAACGATAGCGATGTGGTAGAGGAATACGAGATGCAGTTAGCTGATTTGAGAAAGGAATACAAAAATGCGCCGGATTCCGTTAAATTAACGGATTATCCGGCGGCTGCCTCGATTCAGAAAATTTCCCAACTTGTTAAAGACAATTCTCAAAATACCTTTTATCAATGGCTGCATGAATTGCATGGCAACGGCGATGTGTTCTACGGGGTAAGCGATGCCAAAGATGGAAACTATCATGCGCTGTTTCTGCAAAACTCACCTAACTATGGAAACTGTCTGCGCTATTCGGTAAACAAAACTGCCTATGATTCGGCGGTATATCATGCCAATGTGGAAAATGATATTTCTATGATTGTACCTGTTAAGGGGGATGAGACGCCGAACTTTTATGACGGCGGAATAATTGAGGGAAAAGGAACAAAACAAGAAACCGATACATCGGCGAAATGTGCGGAAAACGAAAAACTGACTATTTCGGAGATAGACGCCGAAAAAAAAGCGATGGATTTACTTGGGAAGCTCAAACTAAACGATTTTGCATGCTTTGATAAGGGAAAGTATGCGCAATTACTTTCGGCAGATGAGGCGCAGAATGTCTATCGTAATGTCTGGCACTTTTTATATTTGAGAAAGCTGGACGATGTCTTTGTCAATAATCAGGCCGGTTTTAAATATGCGGATGGCTGGCAGAGTGGAAGCTATGTAAAAAAGATGTGGGGCAGCGAGGCTATCGCCATATGCGTAAACGACAGCGGAGTTGTAAATTTCCATTATCTGTCTCCTCTCGAGATTAAGGAGACAGTAGTAGAACAAAGTAGAATCAAGTCTTTTAAAGAGGTTAAAGAAACCTTTGAGAAAATGGTGGTAATTGCCAATAAGCCGGATTCAGAGGAGGATTTGGCGAATGGCGGTGTATCTGTAAAAGTAACCGACGTGCGCCTCGTGTATACAAGAATCAGTGAAAAAGATAGTTTTGATACAGGACTTATCGTTCCCATATGGGATTTCGAGGGAACGATAGTGGATGAATATGGACATGAAAAAACAGGCAATATCCTTTCCATTAATGCTATTGACGGTTCTGTCATTAATCAGGAACTGGGGTATTAGGCCGAAAAATCACGCCGATGCGCTGATTTTTCTCGTGCGGTTCTTCGCGATAAATCTCTTAGAAATGAGGATTAGTATGAATAGTTTTGAGATAGATTTGAAGCGGGCCTTTTGCAGTTGGCATTTTTTGGCGGGGCTGGTGATTGAGTGCATTATCCTATTGTACTCTGGTTCTTCCTCAGAGTTGTTTCGGATGAGTGTGCCTGTGCTCCCGTCTCTTCCCTACTCGGTGGCATGGCTGGATGAGTACCAGAGTGGTTTTCTGAAATCGTATCTGCCCAGATGCGGGCAAAACGCTTATATATGGGGAAAGTTTTTATCTTGCGGGATAAGCGGAGGAACCCTGCCTGCCATTGCCTGTCTTCTCTGTCCGCAGACGGCAGAGGGGCAGCCGTTGGAAATAGATATCTTTCTTATTTTTCTTTCCGGTATGTTTTGGGCGGTAACGGCGGCAGTTCTTGCCGCTGCCGCTAACAGCAGATATGTCGCTTACGGAGGTTCCTTTGTCATATTTTATATGTTGATTATTTTATATGAGCGGTATTTCAAGTCATTGTACTGCCTGTATCCGGTAGAATGGTACGAGGAAAAACATATATGGGTGTTTGGCGGCGCCGGCATTATTCTGATGCTTACCGGTCTGATTTCCATTATGGGAATATTTTATTATTCGATTCTTAGGGGGTGTATGGCGCGTGCGTAAAATAAAGCAGGCTCTGTATATTGCCAGAGAGGGATTCCGTAAATGGCATAGAAACTCAACAATTATTTTATGCTTTCTGTTAGCCTTTATTTTCTGTTTTTTATTATCAGATAAAGTCATGCAGTTTGCACAGACGTACGATACTCATTTACAGGGATTGGAAGCCTTTATCTGGACGTTTGGAGATTCGCAGTCGGTGCTTGCGATTTCTATTTTGCTGCTTCTGCTCTTTTCCGATATGCCGAATCTTTCTAATGAAGTTCCGTATTTTATAGTGCGCACAGACCGGAAGACATGGATGTGTGGACAGATTTTGTATCTGGTGTCGGCAACGTTTGTTTTTCTTTTATTCATTTTTGCTGCAACTATTTTTTTGTCCGCAGGCAGAGCGTATCCGGCAAATATCTGGAGTGATACGGCAGCTATTTTGGGATATTCGGATACAGGAGAAAAACTTGCCGTTCCTGCTTTTATGAAAGTAATGGAACTGACATCCCCATATCGGTGTACGGTACATATATTTTTATTGGTGACAGGTTATGCCGTGACGATGACAAGCCTTATTCTGTTTCTGAATTTGTGCCGCGACAATGGCGGTATGATTGGCGGCGTTATTTTTAGCGTGTTCGGAGTCATAACAAATCCGGATATAATTGCAAATTGGTTTGGAATCTCAATGGAAAGAATGCAGATTGCAAACATTTTAAGCGGCTGGATTTCCCCATTAAATCATGCTACCTATTATATGCATAATTTTGGCTATGACAATTTGCCGCGTCTGTGGCAGTCTTATATGTTTTTTATTGTTGTCAGCGCCATACTTTTTGTCGGTTCTCTTATCAAAGTGAGGAATCATTCATTCCGTTTTACCGGAACATAAAGAGTGTACGAGAGGAGGAGTTCGCCATGAGCATAGAAAATCATGTCGGCGTCATAATAAAAAACGTATACAAATCATTTGGGAAAGAGCAGGTATTATCTGATGTCAGTTTTTCCATACCGCCGGGATGCATTTACGGAGTTGTCGGCAATAACGGCAGCGGAAAAACGGTACTTATGAAATGTATCTGCGGTTTTATGAAGTGTGACAGAGGGAGCATACTTGTCAATGGAAAGCGGGTAGGAAAAGAGGTAGATTTTCCCGACAGACTGGGGGTTATTATAGAGACGCCCGGTTTTATTCCCAATCTGTCCGGATATAAAAACTTAAAAATACTTGCCGGTTTAAAGGGGCGTATCGGAAAAAAGGAAATTCAGGAAACGATGAAGCGGGTCGGACTGGAAGCGGCGATGAAAAAACCGGTCGCAAAATATTCTCTGGGAATGCGGCAGCGGCTGGGAATTGCGCAGGCAATTATGGAAAATCCGGATGTTTTGATTCTGGATGAACCGTTAAACGGCTTAGATAAGTATGGTGTGGCGGAGATACGGTCATTGCTTCACGAACTGAAAGCCGACGGCAAATCGATTCTGCTTGCCAGCCACAATGCACAGGATATTGAAGAGCTTTGCGATGATGTGCGTGATATGATGCGTGCATGAAATATCGGCATGGAAAAAGAGAGGGGAAAGGGGAATAGAAATGAAAATAGATGGAAAATGGAAAAAAATAGTTGTAATCGCCTGTTTTGTGTGCTGTATGTTCTTGCGGGAGCTATCGTTTGGAACATATGCCTGCGCTCTGGAAAGCGGAGGGGGAACCGCTCTTGCCATAGACAGCAGAAATGTTTATGAGGGGATGGCAACTTCTTATGCGAAAGGCTATGTTCCCCAAATAAGTGGAGGCAAAGCAATTGTCGTCCTCCCGCTGCTGTCGAAAAAAGAACTTAAAAATAAGCAGATGACGGCGAGTCTCCAACTGACAGAGTCGCAGACGCAGCCTTTCGTCTGCAAAAATTATGAAAAAAGCGTCTCTCTTGGTTATTATAAGACAGCAAAAAAAGGGAAAAAAACCGCATGTTATCTCGTTGCTTTCCGGCTGCCTCTGAAAGAAAGGCGTTATAACGGCAGCTATCCGCTAACGATATCAGTATCGGCAGAGGATGTTGCCGGCAATGAGATAAATCAGAGTTTTACGCTGTATGTCACTATCACAGACGGCAAAAAGACAGGTACGGATGAGAATGATAGTAAGGGGGAAGAAACAGAATCACTTTTGGCGCCGAAAGTAATGATTGCTTCCTATCGGTTTTCAAAGAAAAAAATCATCTGTGGCCGGCGATTTCGGGCGAAACTTATCTTGTGCAATACGAGTAAGAAAGAGCGGGTGAAAAATATGCTGGTGTCCGTTGCACCCGCCGAAAATGTGGAATTGATGAGTAAGACAAACAGCGCTTTTGTAGAGTCATTGGGATGTGGGGAAACATGCGAAATATCGTTTGATTTCCGAATTCATTCAACGGCCCCGTCGGCACAGTATAATATTGACGTCACGATGGATTATTTTGACAGTAAGGGTAAAACGTATACGCTTCAAAGCGCCGTTAAAGTATCGGCTCTTCAGAAAGCGCAAATTGAAATTGCCCCGCTTTGCGTGCCGAAACAAATTTTATTAGGTGAAACGGTGGAGCTGCAGCCGCAGGCAATGAATTTGGGGAAGGGAAAACTTTACAACGTCCGCGCTGCAGTAGAGGCGGAGGGATTATCCGCTTCCGGCTATGCTTTTATCGGAGACATGGAACCGGGAACATCGATGACTGGCTCTATGGAAATCGTTGCCGAGGGACTTACTGGAAATTCGTTGTATGGTAAAACGCAAGGTAAAGTTACTTTTTACTATGAGGATGATATGGGAAATGAGATGACGCAGGAACAGACTTTTGATACTTCCCTTTTATCTCCGGTGAGCAGGGAAGACAGTGACAAGTTAGAGGATGATACAAGACAGTGGTGGATTATTATGGGAATCATTGCTGCATTTTTCATACAGGCGTTGTTGATATTTTTTATGAAGCGGTCAAAGAAAGAGAACATGGGAGAGGAAGTAGGAAATGAAACATAGATTAAAAATGTATTTGCAGTTTAGAAAGCAGAGTGACGCCGTCAAAATCATGAGTCTTTTTGCATTGATTGCAGTCGTATGTCTTATCCATATTATCGTTCATTCAGGAGGAATTTACCGGTATTTGGCGTCTCCGGCGGAATATGTGCTTTCCAATCAGGGCTCAATATCACAGAAACATATGGATGAGCTGCGGCAAAGCAAAGATGTAGCGCTTGTGAGCCGTCAAAGAGAAGTACCAATCACAATAGCTTATAAAAATTCACAGGCGGCGTTGAACTGCACTATGGTGTCAAAAAAATATTTGGACGAGAGGTTTGGCGCCTCTCTGACGGAGGGAACAAAAAAGATTTTTATGAATAAGGAAGCGTACTCCGGCTTTCGACAGACATTAACCGAAGAAAGCGGCAGGGAAACCGAATTACCGGAACCCGGGCAGATACAGGGAGAGACGGAGTTTGCTGTGCGGTATGCCGTGGAAACGGCGTCGGATGCTTCGGATGGAGTGGAAGCCCCGTCTGTCTATAAAACCGCACAACTTATTGTAATTACAGACGAAACCTTGCAGGAGGAGGGTTTCGTCTATTCTTCATGGGAGGAAAGCAAACTCGTAAAGGAAGCCGACGGCCTGCGGGTTCGGTTTGAAAGGCATGACTTGGATGGACTTCATATAAGTAATTTGCAAAAGCGCAACTTTCAAATAGAAAACGAAGCATTGATAATCGAAGAAGAATATGAAATACAGATAAAGCTTTTACACATCCGCTATGGGCTGGCCGGCGTTATACTCTGTCTTGCTGCCGTATTTGCACTCAGGCAGTATGGGCTCAAATCGGAATGCAGATACGATGACAAAAAATGACACATAAAAAAACTAGAAATAATTTGACATTCAAATGCAAAAATGATAACATTTATTGTTGAAGAAACAGTTAATTATGGGAGCAGGAGACGAGGAGGAAATATGAATAAGCAGCAGATATTGATTGTAGATGATGAAGAAATAAATCGCGCGATTCTCAGCAGTGTCTTTGAGGAAGAATACGATGTTATCGAGGCAGCAAATGGTAAAGAAGCGGTTGAGCATATTGAGAGTGACAATAATATTGTGTTGATATTACTGGACGTCATAATGCCTGTTCTAGATGGCTTTGGAGTTTTGGAGTACATGAATCAACATGATTTGCTATCTAAGATACCTGTCATTTTGATTACCAGCGAAACGGTTCAGGACAGTGAAGACCGCGCATATTCTTACAGTGTGGCAGACGTTATGCATAAACCTTTCTATCCGAATATTGTCAAACGGAGAAGTAAAAATATTATTGAACTGTACCAAAGCAGACATAATATGGAAGTTCGTCTGAAAGAACAGGAAGAAGCAATCCGCAAGCAGGAGAAGAAACTGCGCGCCGATAATGAATTTATGATTGGGGCATTGAGTTCCGTTGTTGAATTCCGGAGTTCCGAGACGGGAGAACATATACGACGTATCAAATATTTTACGAGGATTTTGCTGAAGTACTTAATGAGATACTTCCCGAAATACGGACTTACGGAAGAGCAGGTCGCAGAGATTTCCAGAGCGGCAGCGTTACACGATATTGGTAAGATTGGAATTCCGGATTCTATTTTGCTCAAACCGGGGAAATTGACGCCGGAAGAATTTGAAACGATGAAGACTCATACGACGATAGGCTGTGATTTGCTGGAGCGGTTCCGCAAAGACGAAGATGTGGAAGTGAGCGAATTTTACCGCTATTGTTATGAGATTTGCCGGCATCACCATGAGAGATGGGATGGCAACGGATATCCTGACCATCTCGTGGGGGATGAGATACCGATAAGTGCACAGATTGTTGCTGTCGCAGATGTTTATGATGCTTTGGTTAGTCCGAGAGTTTATAAGAGCGCCTATGCAAACAATATAGCATATGATATGATTATGAAAGGCGAGTGCGGACAGTTCGCACCGGACATACTGGAGTGCTTTGCATTGGCAAAGGTAGACTTCTTTAACATTGTGGAAGTAATAAAAGTGTTTGATTTTTCATAATGTTAGTTAGAGGACAACAGGCAGTAAAAAAATGACAAGCTTTTTTGCTGCCTTTCTTTCAGTTTTACTGGAGGTGGATAAGATATGGAATGGGCCGGGGCCGATATATTTCCGGTAAAAGATGCTCTGGAAATGGTACTTGTTTTTGACGATACAGGTAATATTCTCTATGGGAATGACGCCGCCGTCAAAGAATTGGGATATGAAGAAGACCTTTGCGGCGTCAGTATTCGGGATGTGTTTCCCAACGATATAAAATCATCATCAGAAAGTATTGAAGAGGATGTTTCTTTTGGCTGTGAGCTGCAAAATCTTGTGGCATACCGTAAGAACCGCACTTGTTTTCCAGTGGAAGCCAAGATGATACAAAGCGATACGAATCCGGGAAAGTACATATGTATGGCCAACGATATGTTGGAGAGGGAGCAGTTAAGCCGTGAGGTTACAAAGGGCAGGGAAGATGCCAAGCAGGCATTAAAAGTAAAATCCGAGTTTGTTGCCAACGTAACGCATGAGCTGCGTACTCCGGTAAACGGAGTGCTCGGCAATATTCGGGAACTGCTTGATATGGAGACGGATAAGCAGAAGTTAAGACCGATGCATATGATTGAGCAATGCTGCGAGGATATGCACAAGATTATTAATAATATACTCGATTTTTCCAAGCTGGAAGCCGGCAAATTTTCTCTGGAGCAGCGTAAATTTAATTTTCGGGATATGTTGGATTATGTGAAAGCTAATCATATGGGGAAGATTACGGAAAAAGGTTTGGAGTTTTTTATGACTGTATCGCCGCAGGTGCCGGAATACGTCATTGGCGACGAGCTGCGGATAAAACAGGTGTTAAACAATTTATTATCCAACGCGCTGAAATTCACAGCAGTCGGGAAAGTCACTTTGGAAGTGCTTAAGACTGCACAGGTGAATGACAAGGTGGAATTATTTTTTCTTGTTATTGACTCCGGAATTGGTATTGATAAAGCCGATAAAGATAAATTATTTCAAAGTTTCTCACAGGTCGATGCTTCGATATCGAGAAAGTATGGAGGTACCGGCTTAGGATTAAATATCTGCAAACAGTTAGTAGAACTGATGGGCGGAAGAATTGGTGTCGAAAGTGAGAAAGGACACGGAAGCGCATTTTCTTTTTCTGTGTGGGTTGGCACTGAGGAAGCGAGCGATGAGCAGTTATCCACGTTTACGAAAGCATCTGTCCTGATGTCCGCAAAAGAGAATTTGAGAAAGAGCAAAGAAGGAAGCCAATATGGCGGAACGGAAAATCGGGAAGCGGTATTGCGTAATCTGGGCAAGCTTGTTCTCTGTGTGGAGATGGGAAACTGGGAAAAGGCAGAGATGTTTATGGATACAATCCGACAGCTTACCGAGGGGGCGCCTCAGGATGTGGGCCGCATGGTCTTGCGATTAAAGATGGCGGTTCAAAAAGAAAATTATGATAGAATTATTAATGAATATAAAAAATTAGAAGATTTTCTGCAATCAAAGGAGGTGCATGAATGAGTTACAGTGACAGCGGTACGGGAATGGAAACTATCCTGATTGTAGATGATGTAGAGATAAACAGAGCCATTTTGGAAGAAATTATCCGCAGTATGAATCAGAATCCGGTTTTGGCGGAGAGCGGAGAACAGGCATTGGAAATCATCAAAGACCAGCTGCCAAAGTTAATATTGCTCGACATTTCCATGCCGGGCATGAGTGGATATGAATTATGCAGAATATTAAAGGAGGATGAGGATACAAGAGAAATTCCGGTTATTTTTATTTCAGCACATGACGCTGTTCAGGATGTAGTGGAAGGGTTTTCCCACGGAGGAGCCGATTATATTACGAAACCGTTTATTGCTGAGGAAGTAGAGGCAAGAGTAGGCGTTCAGCTCCGGCTTTACGATATGACTCGTGAGCTAATGGAAATGAACCGGCATCTTCAGGCTTCTATCAGCCAACAGTTAAAGCAGATGGAAATGGAAAAGAAAAATATTTTGTATGCGCTTGCCGATATAGCGACGCAGAATGCTCTCTATGAGAAAGAATATATGAAGCGGTTGAGTAAAAACAGCAGGACTTTAGCGCAGGGAATGCAGTTGTCTCCTTTGTTTGAACGGGAAATTTCTGACACTTATATTGATGCGATAGAATTAGCGGCATCTCTTTGCGATATCGGGAATATAGGTATTTCGACGGAAATTTTGCGTAAGCAGTCGGAGTTGACACCGGAGGAATTGGAAATCAGGAAAGGACACACGAAGTTGGGCGCCAAGCTGGTAAGCGACCTCCGCGGCAGTGATGACTATAATGATTTTATTAATATAACGATGGATATTGCCCATTACCATCATGAAAATTGGGATGGCAGCGGCTATCCGGAAGGACTGAAACACAATGAAATACCGCTTGCGGCACAGATTGTCTCGTTAATGAGCAGATACTGTATGCTGACAGAGCGGGAGCATGGCAGTGAGGAAGCGCTTGCCATTATGAAGGAGGAAGCCGGCGTAAAGTTTAATCCCGAGATTTTTGAGATATGCTGTAAAATATCACGTCAATTTTGTTGAAAAAAAGAAAATCATTTGACGGAGGAATAGAACTTTGATAACAGACGAAGAATTTAGAAGAATTTCAGTTTTTATGAAACAAAAGTATGGAATTGACTTGAGCCAGAAAAAAACAATTGTAAACGGTCGTTTGGAGAATTATATTAAAAAGCAGGGCTATACGAATTTTAATGCTTTTATGGATATTGTAGAGAAGGACCAGACCGGTAATCAGGAAAAGATGCTCGTCAATTTTCTGACAACGAATCATACATATTTTATGCGGGAATTTGAGCATTTTGATTATTTTAAAGGAGTAGTGCTTCCCGAACTGAAGAAGAGAGAAAGCGCACGGAAAGACCTTCGAATATGGTGTGGCGCCGCTTCGACAGGAGAAGAGCCTTATATGATTGCTATGGTTTTAGCAGACTTTTTCGGCTTGGAGAGAAATCAGTGGGATACGAAAGTTCTGGCAACGGATATTTCAACGAAAGTGCTTCAGCAGGCGTCCGCCGGCATATATAGCGCCAGCCAGTTAGAAAGTCTTCCGGAGCAGTGGAAAAGGCACTTTTTCAAAGCTGCAGCCGGTGGAACACAGTATCATGTGAAGCCGGAATTAAAAAATGAAGTTCTTTTCCGCCAGTTAAATTTGATGGAGCCATTCCCATTTAAAAAGAAAATGCATACTATCTTTTTGCGGAATGTTATGATATATTTTGATGATAATACAAAAAGAGATGTGGTTCAGAGGGTGTATGACGCTTTAGAACCGGGAGGTTATTTGTTTATCGGAACAACAGAGACGCTGGATAGAAGTTCTACTCCATTTCAGATAATTCAGCCATCAATATTCAGAAAGTAAGGAAGGAATGTATATACTATGCGGCCAATACGAGTGTTAGTTGTAGAAGATTCAATTGTATTTAGGGAGTTACTTGTTCAAAATTTGAGCAAAGACCCGGCGATACAGATTGTGGGAACGGCAAGAGACCCCTATGAGGCAAGAGATGCTATCGTGCGCCACAAACCGGATGTAATGACGCTTGATGTAGAGCTGCCGAGAATGAACGGGATAGAATTTTTGCGGAAATTGATGCCGCAGTACCCGCTTCCGGTTGTGGTTATCAGCTCTTTGAGTGATAAAGTTTTTGACGCATTGAATGCGGGGGCGGTAGATTTTGTGGCGAAACCGGCAGTGTCAAGCAGGGAACAGTTAGAAAGTTTTATTAAAAATGATTTGTTAGTGAAAATTAAAATAGCTTCTACTGCAAAAATTAGTAATATTAAGAAAGCGATTATGCCACAGGAGCAGCAAACGCTTTCTGTTGCGGGAAATAATCTTGTTGTAGCGATTGGGGCTTCCACGGGCGGTACAGAGGCAATCTTTTCTGTCGTGAAAGATTTTGGAACAGATATTCCGGGGATTGTCGTAGTGCAGCATATGCCGCCGAAATTCACGGAAATGTATGCCAAGAGACTGAACGACCAATGTCGTATTCAGGTAAAGGAAGCGAGGACGGGAGACAGAGTGCTGCCGGGACATATGCTGATTGCGCCGGGAGGCGATGAACATATGAGGTTGGTTAAGGTCAACGGTGTATATCAGGTAGAATGCAAGAAAGGGGAGAGGGTGAACGGACATTGTCCGTCTGTTGATGTGTTGTTTGAGTCCGTAGCCAAAACGGCGGGTTCCCATGCTGTGGGGATTATTTTGACAGGAATGGGCGGCGACGGCGCCAAGGGGCTGCTGGCCATGCGAAGAGCTGGCGCCAAGACGATTGGGCAGGATGAATCTACTTGCGTAGTGTATGGAATGCCGCAGGTCGCTTATGATTTGGGAGCCGTGCAGCATCAGGAGAAATTAACTGATATCGCAAGGAAAACATACGCATTATTGAATAAAATGTAAAGGAGAGAGAGCATGAGGATTCTATTGGCAGAAGACGATTTTGTAACAAGGAAGTTTATGGTAAGTTTCCTGTCAAAGTATGGTGAATGTGATGTAACTGTAGATGGAATGGAAGCAGTCGACGCATTTATGATGGCTTTGGAGGATGGGGAACCCTATGATTTGGTATGTCTTGATATTATGATGCCGGTCATGGATGGATACCAGTCACTTTTGGGTATTCGTAATCTGGAAAAGGAGAGAAATATTCCGGAGGATAAAGCAGTCAAGGTTATTATGACGACCGCTTTAAACGATGAGAAAAATGTCAATATGGCATTTGAATTGGGCTGTACCATTTATTCAGGAAAGCCTATCGATCAGGATAAGTTTGAGCAGGCATTAAAAAAACTAGACCTGATACCTTAAGTGAACCGAGCAAGTTCTCTTGCGAGGGGCGCAGGCGGCTATGATGAATTGTATTATAGCCTGACGGAAGAACATAGAATATGCAGGAAAGGAGAAGAATATGTCTGAAGAATTTAACACAGACGGCATGCTTGACATGTATCTGTTTGAAAACGGTCAGTTGCTGGAACAGCTACAGGAAACCGTTTTGGAACAGAAGGATGCAGAATGCTTTGATGAAGACAGCATTAATGAAATATTCAGAACCATGCATACCATTAAAGGCTCTTCGGGAATCATGATGTTTGATGATATAACAGCTGTGTCTCATAAGCTAGAGGATGTCTTTTATTATCTGAGAGAATCCCATCCCGAAAATGTACCTCACCTTGACTTGGTGGAGCATGTGTTAGCGGTGGAAGACTTCATTTCAAATGAGATGGAAAAGATTCGCAATGGCGACCCGGTTGATGGTGATGCCAGCGCTATTATAGCGGATTTGGACAAATTTTTGAATGAAATTAAGAATGGTGCGGCGCAGGAGGGGGAAGACCCGCCACCCGAGAATGTGCATGAAGAACCGAAGCAGTTTTATATTGCGCCGGTTGCGACAAGCGCCAGTCGCTTTTACAAAATTTACATAACTTTTTATCCGGAAACGGAGATGTCAAATGTCCATGCCTATAAGACGGTGTATGCCCTCAAAGAAATTGCGGAAGATTTGTTGTACTCACCGGAAGACATTATTTCGGATGAGGCGAGCGCACAGACCATTTTGGAAGATGGTTTTCGTATTCTCTTACAGGCACAGTGCACGGAAGAAGAGATACGTGAACTCATCGGTATCGGATATGATATTGAAAAGGTAGATATCTATGAATGTAAGGCAGAAGAGTTCCTTCAGGGCTTTGATTTCGGTGAGCAGGAGCCGATGGTAATTGATTTGGAATCCAGCGTAGAGGACATTGAAAACAAAGCGGAAGAAAAAGCTGCCCAAGAGACGAAAGACGAGGAGCCAAAAGCGCCGGAAAAGAAGAAGATAGCGCCGGGTGATTTTGTTATTAAATCAAAAGAGCCGGGCAGACCAAAGAAACTGGCGAAAGACAGGGCAAAGGCGGAGAAAGCTTCGTTCATCAGTGTCAATGTAAAGAAAATGGACCAGTTGATGGATTTAATAGGGGAGCTTGTTATTTCCGAATCAGTTGTGTTGCAGAACCCTGATTTGAAAGTACCCGGACTTAATTTGGACCGCTTCAATAAGGCCGCCGCACAGTTGTCAAAGATATCGACGGATTTACAAGATGTTATCATGTCGATGCGAATGGTTCCTTTGACAAATACGTTCCAAAAGATGAACCGTATCGTCTTTGATGTTTCCAGAAAACTTGGTAAGGATATTGAGTTTGAAATGGTAGGGGAACACACGGAAGTAGATAAAAATATAATTGAACATATTTCTGACCCGCTGATGCATTTGGTAAGAAATGCCGTAGACCACGGAATCGAATCAAATGAAGAGCGAATTGACAGTGGGAAAGCAGAGAAAGGAAAGATTACTTTGTCTGCCAAGACAGAGGCCGGTAAGGTCTGGATTAGTGTTGAGGATAATGGCGCCGGACTGGACCGTGAGAAAATACTTGCAAAAGCGAGAAAGCAGCAGTTACTGGATGACAGTAAAGCAGATTCATCTTATACGGATAAAGAGGTGTTTCAGTTTATTACGCTTCCCGGTTTTTCCACGAACGAACAAGTTACGGAATACTCCGGGCGTGGGGTTGGTATGGACGTCGTAGTCCAGAATCTTCAATCCATTGGAGGCATGCTCGATATTGAGAGCACACCGGGATTGGGAAGTATTATGAGTCTCAAAATACCGCTCACACTTGCGATTGTTGATGGAATCGTAATGGAAACAGGAAATTCTTCCTTTGTATTGGAAACAGGTGTGATTAAAGAATTTGTCCGCGTAAAAGAAGAGATGATGATTTATGAGCCAAATGGCGACGAGTATATTATGATACGCGGAGAATGTTATCCGGTACTCCGTTTGGGCAGATGGTATGGCTTAGAGCAGTATCAAGAATCCGTGGAGGACGGAATTATGTTAATTCTGGAGGTGGAGGAACAGAGAGTCTGTCTTTTTGTTGACAAGTTGATTGGCGAACAGGAAATTGTGGTAAAACCGATTCCATCCTATATCAAGAAAGTCAAAGGCTTATCTGGTTGTACACAGCTTGGCGACGGAAGCATTGCTTTGATTCTGGACGCCGCCGGATTAATGGAATAAGATTATAGAAAGGAACGGTAATCATATGGATGAAATGAGCGAAATGAAAAAACATGCAGAAGAAACTCAGGATATTTCACATGATGCGAATAGTGAAAAAGGGAAATACATGACCTTTAAATCAGGGAATGAGTATTTCGGACTGGGCATTCAGTATGTGAACGAAATTATTCAGATTCAGGAAATCACGGCGATTCCGGAAACTGAAAATTATATTAAGGGACTTATTAATCTGCGTGGAAAAGTAATTCCCGTAATTGATGTCCGCCTGAGATTCAAGCAGGAGGCATTTGAGTACAATGACAGGACTTGTATTATTGTCATTAATGTGAAATCTACAATAGTAGGTCTGATTGTAGAGAAAATTGCAGAGGTGGTTGAGATTAAAGAGGAAAATATTCTTCCGCCTCCGAAAATCGGACATACGGATAAAGTGCAAAATAAGTATGTTTATGGCATCGGTAAAGTCGGAAATTCCGTCAAACTGCTGCTAGACCCTGATAAGTTGTTAAATGATGAAGATTTATCGGTAGTGGAACAAGTAAATGATATAGGTATTGACGAAGAAGGAGAGGTATAAATTATGAAAAACTTGACGATGAAAACAAAAATGATAATAACCTTTGTTATTCTGGTAATTCTTACCGCTGTAAATGCAGTAGCGGGGATGACTTCTGTAAACAGAATTGAAAATTCGGTAGCCGAGATGCAGGAAGAGGAATTCATCAGCATCCAGAACAAGATGAAAGAGATTGGCGCAGACGAGAAGAAAGCCAAAACCGTAACGGATGCGCTTCAAACTTCTAAAGCAGAGGGTATGGAAGACATTAATCGGACAGCGGACATAGCCAATTATGTTAGTCTGGGTATTGTCGCAGTATCCATTTTGGTTACAATTATTCTGGCATTGTCCTTGATTAAGCAGATTGCAAGGTCTGTTAAACAGTTGTCAGATGCGGCGAAACGCATTGCGTTAGGTCATACGGATATTAAACTGGTAAAATATGCAAATGATGAGTTTGGAGAACTCGTAGACGAATATACGGAAGTAATTGATAATATAAAGACACAGGCTATGATTGCAGAAGAAGTCGCAGGTGGAAACCTGACAGTTCAGGTTACTCCGAAATCCAATGAAGATATGTTGGGTAATGCGTTAAAGAAATTAGTAGAAGATAACTTACATGCTCTGTCAAATGTCAGTGATGCAGG
Organism: uncultured Eubacterium sp.; assembly: GCA_948579355.1. GTDB lineage: Bacteria > Bacillota > Clostridia > Lachnospirales > Lachnospiraceae > Eubacterium_F. Next base: position 24,634 of record CAPAOV010000022.1, read on the forward strand.
CTCTCAGGTAAGCGTCAGCTCATCTCAGGTAGCAAGCGCCAGTCAGGCATTAGCACAAGGCTCTACAGAGCAGGCAAGCGCCATTCAGGAGATTACTGCTTCTATTAATGAAATCGCAGAGAAGACAAAAGGAAATGCAGAGCAGGCCAATGAGGCGGCAGGTCTTGTAGTTCGTGCAATCGATGATGTAAAACAAGGGAATAAGCAGATGCATGATACAATGGCTGCTATGCAGGATATTAATAAATCATCTGAGAGTATTTCTAAGATTATCAAGACAATCGACGATATTGCATTCCAGACAAACATTCTTGCCCTGAACGCAGCTGTTGAGGCAGCAAGAGCAGGAGAGGCTGGAAAAGGCTTTGCTGTCGTAGCAGAGGAGGTTAGAAGCCTTGCTGCCAAGAGCGCCGCTGCTTCAGCAGAAACTGCAGAATTGATTGAAGATTCGATTGAGAAAGTGGGCTCAGGTTCAAGAATTGTTGATGACACAGCGAAAGCAATGGAAGAGATTTCACGTGTTGTACAGGAAAGTGAAAAGATTATTAATGGTATTGCTGAGTCTTCTAACTATCAGGCAACAGCTGTTGCGCAGATTGAGCAGGCAATTACACAGGTGTCTCAGGTAGTTCAGACAAACTCTGCGACTAGCGAACAGTGTGCGGCTGCCAGCGAAGAGTTGTCCAATCAGGCAGCTAGAATGCGTGAGATGCTTGCTATTTATAATTTGGGTAACGGTTCACAGTCCTATAGCGGAGGAAGCAGCAGTAGTGCTTCGGCAGGCGGTGCTGCAACAATGAGCGAAAATATCATTTCTTTCGATGATGATTTCGGTAAATATTAATTAGTGTGCAGTATTAATAATATAAGATTATTGTGTATTAGAAATTATATCTGTTCATATTGAAAAGAGAAAGTATAAGTCAATGAGATGCACTTATTCGTGTTACGAATATCTTTGCTTTGAATGATTTATACTTTCTTGCTTTATATGAATAATAAATGAAAACGCTTGAAACGAAACGTATACAGGGAGGTACTGTTATGTTAAAAGATTTCTTGGCAGACTATAATAGAAAAGTTTGCTCACCAGAGGAAGCGGTTTCTGTTGTAAAAAGTGGTGATTGGATTGATTATACCAGTTCTCTTGGGAAACCCGTCTTGTTGGACCGTGCACTGGCAGCAAGGAAAGAAGAATTGACGGACGTCAAGATTCGGGGCAATTTAATTTCTGGTCCGATTGCAGTGGCGGAATGTGATGAGAGTCAGGAACATTTCGTTTATCACAGTTGGCATTGCTCGTCGTATGAGAGAAGGTTATGCGATAAGGGATTATGTTATTACATTCCTATGGTGTTTCATAATAATGCAGCGTATTATGAATATTTTCTGCATGTAGATGTAGTGATGTTGAGTGTCACCCCGATGGACAAGCATGGTTTCTTTAACCTGTCTGTAAATACTGGAGTGGCGGCTCCGATTATCCGAATGGCGAAAACTGTTATTGTGGAAGTGAATGAAAATCTGCCCCGGGTAAGAGGGGGGTACGATGAGTGTATTCACATATCGGAAGTTGATTATATCGTTGAAGGAGAACATGAACCGATTGCAAGTGTTTTCGCGCCGGAGCCGACGGAGACAGACTGTACGATAGCAGAATTAATTATTCCCCATATGGTGGACGGCGCCACGCTGCAATTAGGAATTGGAAGTATGCCAAATGCAGTTGGCGCCATGATAGCGCAGTCGGATTTAAAAGATTTGGGAATGCACACGGAATTGTGTTCCGATGCCTACCTGCAGATGTATTTGGCGGGGAAATTGACGAACCGTAAGAAACGCATTGACCGGGGAAAAGGTGTTTTTGGCTGCGCGGTTGGCTCCACGGAATTATATGAGTGGCTGGATGACAATTCCGGAGTGGCGGCGTACCCGTTAGAATATGTAAATCGTCCGAACATCATTGCGCAAATTGATAATATGGTATCCATTAATAGTTGTGTAGCGGTGGATTTATATGGACAGGTGGCTGCTGAGAGTTTCGGGGCAAGGCAGATTAGCGGTACGGGGGGCCAGTTGGACTTTCTCATTGGCGCTTCGGCTTCCCGGGGAGGTAAGGCTTTTATATGCATGAGTTCTGTTTATGTAGATAGAGAGGGAGAAACACATTCCCGAATCCGCCCGCAGTTTGACGGCGATATAATTACGTCGCCAAGAAGTCAGGTATATTTTTTGGCAACAGAATATGGCGTCGTGAACTTAGAAGGGCGTTCTACATGGGAGCGGGCAGAGGCGCTTATATCAATCGCGCACCCTGCGTTTCGCGATTTGTTGGTAAAAGAGGCGGAGAAGAGAAAAATATGGCGAAGAAGTAATAGGAAGTAAAAAGAAGTAGATAACGCTCTTTCTTTTTTGTTCCGCTTATGTTACAATAAAAACAATAACTATCGTAGAGAAGAGAAGGAGGCTCATCATGGTAAATGAGGAATTGCAAAAAATTATTGATATTCTTCCTTTATTGCACCAAATTTTAGGAGAAGAATCATACATATCGGTACTCGATGAGGAGAGTATTCTGCGCGGATATGCTATACCCGAAGGGGAAGTACCGAAACTTCGTCTGGGAGAAAAGATGGACGACATTACGGGTTGCTTTGACGAGGTGATGGCTACCGGCAGGAAAAAGAAAAACTTTTTACCTAAAGAAGTAATGGGAGCGGCTTTTGAAGGACTACTTGTACCGATTAAAGACGATGATAAAGCTGTTGGCTGCATCACTTATTGTTATTCGATTGGTGATAAAGAACATGTAAAGGATATGGCACAAGATTTTCAGGAATCAATTCAGGCTGTTGATAAATCTGTACAAAATGTCATTGATGGAATTAAGAGTTTATTTGAAATGCTGTCAGGCATGACGGAGCTGACAGACGGTATCAATCATGATGTACAAGAAGTTACGGATGTAGTTCAGAAAATTAGTGGAAATGCCTCCCGTTCGAATATTTTAGCTTTGAATGCCTCCATTGAAGCGGCTCGCAGCGGTGATGCCGGACGTGGTTTTGCCGTCGTTGCCAACAGCATGGGAGAACTTGCTAACGATAGCGGAAGTTCAGCAAAAGAAATTGGTGATAAACTGAATATTATGCAGGAACATTTAACAGAAGTTAATACTTCTATTAAGGATGTAAATGGTGTTGCAAAGTCTCATATGGACAGTATCAGTGAGATTCATGAAGAACTTGCCAAAACAATTCGTTTAGCAGAGGAGATGCAGAAGAGGATACAGTAGACGCTCCATGTGTGAAAGAAGAGTAATAATCAGACGAAAGTTTAAGAGAAGGGATGTCCGGGATTGACAGGCATCTCTTCTTTCTTAAAAATAGAGGAAGGAAGAGGAAGGATGAAAGAGAAACGGGGAAATTTTTCGGGAACTATAGGATTTGTTATGGCGGCGGCAGGCAGTGCAGTGGGATTAGGAAATATATGGCGCTTTCCTTATTTGGCAGCAAAAGGACACGGCGGTGTTTTTATTTTATGCTATATCCTGCTGGCTATAACTTTTGGTTTTGCGCTTTTGACAACTGAGATTGCCATTGGACGCAAAACAGCGCAGAGCCCTTTGACAGCATATGGCGTATTGAATGCTAAATGGAAAGGACTTGGTATACTGACATGTCTTGTTCCTACGATTATCCTTCCATACTACTGCACGATTGGCGCTTGGGTTATGAAATATTTTGCTATTTATTTAACCGGTTCAAGTAAAGAGGCAGTACAGGAGAACTTCTTTGACGGTTTCATATCCGGCAATTGGGAGCCGATTGTCTGGATGCTTATTTTCCTTTTATTGACGGCGTTTGTTGTGTACCGCGGAATTAATAAGGGGATAGAAAAGTACAGCAAGGTGTTGATGCCCATTTTGCTTGCTCTTGTCGTCGGTTTAGCAATCTATTCAATGACAATAAGCCATACGGATGCCAATGGCGTCACACGGACGGGCTTACAAGGGGTAAAAGTATATTTGGTTCCGGATTTTTCAGGTATTACGGTAAAGGAATTTTTTATTATACTGATGGATGCGATGGGGCAGTTGTTCTTTTCTATTAGTGTTTCCATGGGCATCATGATTGCTTATGGCTCTTATGTAAAAAAAGAGGTCAATTTAATGAAATCCATTAATCAGATAGAGATATTTGATACGATAGTAGCGCTTCTTGCCGGATTGTTGATTGTACCCGCTGTGTTTACGTTTATGGGAGCGGAAGGAATGTCCAAAGGGCCGGGATTAATGTTTGTGTCTCTGCCAAAAGTATTTGAAGCTATGGGAGTGATTGGCTCTATACTGGGTCTGTTGTTTTTCATTATGGTCATTTTTGCAGCCATCACTTCCGCGGTGTCTGTTATGGAAGCGATTGTTTCGAGTATTATGGATGTGAAACACTGGTCGCGTCACAAGAGTACGATTATTGTCACGATATATGCCCTGATAGGCGGTGTGGTTGTTTGTCTTGGATATAACATATTTTATTTTAAGCTGACATTGCCGAATGGAACGGAAGGCCAGATTTTGGATGTTATGGATTATATTAGTAACAATTGTCTGATGCCGCTAGTAGCGCTTCTGACGTGTATTCTCGTCGGTTGGATTGTCAAGCCAAAGACGATTATTGATGAAGTGACACAGGGGGTTCATCCTTTTCACCGACGAGGTTTGTATATTGTAATGGTAAAGGTGATAGCGCCGATTTTGCTGGCAGTATTGCTTTTGCAGTCGTTTGGAATTTTGTAAATACAGGAACAGGAGGGCAGTGTCATGCAGCAGACAGCGGATGAGATTTTGAGACGGATACGGGAAGGATTTACCGGAGAGACAGAAAAAGATATTCCCTATTTACAAGAAAAAATGGAGAAGTACCGGGAGCATGAGCAGGGAGAAGAGATTCTGCGTGAATGCAGCCGACTGTTATATGATATGTCGTCTGAGCAGGAGGAAATGAAACGGGAACAGCAGATGGAAGTGCAGAAGCATATGCAGGAAGTGCGCATTTATATTGAACAGGGCGACAGGGAAAGTGCTTTGCGTCTGAGTGGACAATTAGTAACATGTGCGGATAGTAATAAGTTTTATAATGATAATGCGGGTTGTGAATATTATTCTTTTTCCGAGTTTTTTGAAGAAATTATGGTCAAGGAATTTATGCAGACAGGGAGGGAAGTAATCAAAGCGGAGTTTCCGTTTGCCGATATTTACTATCAGCATGGTCTTCTGCTGGTGGAGCAAAATAATCCCCTCGCAGCGCGCGATGTACTGGCAAAAGCAAGGCGTTGGAATCCGGTGAGTGCGCCGATTGCCTTTGCCTATATGGATACTTTTCGGGCCACGGGAGAGATGGAAGAATATGCGGAATTGAATCGCACCATTTTTCCTTATCTTTACAAGGCGGATGACGTGGCGGGATGCTATTGTAATTTTGCCGGCTATTTTGCGGGGAAACAGGAGTGGCAGGCTGCTCTTGCCTGCGGTCAGTTGAGCCTTCAGTTTGCACCGGAGAATATCGTGGCGCAAAGTCTGATGAAGGAATTGCAGAATAAAACCGGCGGAGCGGCTAAAATGCCGACGAAGAAAGAGTTGGAGCGGCTTGCTGCAAAGAATGGCTTCGCCAGCGCGCCGAACGGCGATATTATCAATCTGGCTGTCGGTATGGGCGAGCAGTTTATGAACCGGCAAATGTTTGATGGGGCTCTCTATTGTTTTGAGATTGTTCATGGTCTCACGAGGGATGAAAAGATAGGGGAACTTGTGAAGCAGATGAAGATTTTAGTATCATAAAGGTACTTTAGATTTATTTTGGCATTGATGAATAAAAGGGAAAAGAGTATAATGAAAGTAGCTTTAATGTGGTACAGAGGGATGCACGAAATGTCCTGAAAGCCTGTTATCAGGTTTGACAGGGAGTGGAAAAGTAAGGAGGGATGATTCTATGGCGGAACAGATTTTTACGAATGAGGTGATTTTGTCATGGCTTCAGTATTATGCCAAGAATGCAACGATTGATTTGGAGCACGTAAAGATTATTGATATTACAAAGAAAAATAAAAATATCATTCCCACGGTGGAATCGCATAAGACGACGATGGTGTTCAGTAATGCCGGGATTGATGATATTTTTTACCGGTTATGGAATGCCGGGCTCGGAGAGTGCGACGTCTGGTATAATGAGGGCTCGGAACCGGAAGGGCAGATGTATAACAAGAAAGTTAAGGATATGATTGACCGTGGAATTAACGCCTCGGCGGGAATGCTGATTATCAATCCCCAAGCACGCAATACGGCAAAGATTGGTATTGGAAACGAGCTTTTCCGAAAGGGTTCTATTCAGTATGTGGGAAGTGAGATTCGGGCGATTATATTAAATAAGATGATGGTTGATACAGCCGATGATATATGCGTTATCGGAGGAGAGAGTATCGCCATTGAGGCCGCTCTGCTCGCACCAGAGGGAACGGTTATTGCTGTCGAGTATAATCAGGCAGACCGTGATACGATGGAAGACAATGTACAGCATTTTGGCTTGCATAACGTCATTATTATTGACCACGTAGATGAGAACAGTATGAAAGATTGCCCTGTTCCTTCGTTGGTGTTTTTAGTTGCGTCTGCCAGCATGGACCAGGAACTGGCCTACCTCAAGAAGTTGAATCCGCAAATTCAGGTTGTCATATATACGCTGGATTTTCTAGTGGCAGCAGGAGCAAAAGAAATGTTGGAAAATATAGGGATTATGGATGTGCAGACAATACAGGTTGCCGTTTCCTGTCTGGGAAGTAATCACTCCTTTAAGCAGCAGCCGGCGCCTTGGATTATAACGGGAAAGGGAATGTAAATATGATACGGGCATATGAGGCAAACGACCATGAGCAGGTTATGGAAATCTGGCTTTTTAGTAACTTACAGGTACATAACTTTATTCCGGCGAAGTATTGGAAAGATAATTTTACAGAGGTGAGCCGCATTATGGAGATTGCAACTGTCTATGTATGGGAAGAGGCGGGGCATATTCTTGGTTTTGTCGGTTCGATGGAAACGATGGTAATGGGGTTATTCGTAGACGAAAAAGCAAGAGGCCGGGGGATTGGAAAGGCTCTTTTAGACTATTTGAAAACAAAGCAGGAAGAATTGACGTTAGCAGCATATGAAAAAAATACACAGGCTGTTCATTTTTATTTGAGAGAGGGATTTAAAGTACAGTCCGAACAAGTGGATTCAGGAACGAATGAGAAGGAAATTCTATTGATGTGGAAAGCAGATGCGTTGTAAGGAGAAATGATACGATGGAATTACGGGAAGGACAAATTCGGAGTACCTATGTTATCGAGTCTATAGCGCTTCCTCTCCAGACGGAAAAGCGTTTAGAGGCGTTAGGGATGACAAAGGGAACTCCGATTTCTGTTTTAAATAGAAAAAGGTGCGGTACGATGATTGTGAATGTGCGCGGCTCACGATTTGCGTTGGGACATGGCATAACGAAAAATATTGAGGTAAAGGAGGTTGTGCAATGAGCGAAAATCTGACCGTAGGATTTATCGGTAATCCAAACTGTGGCAAGACGACATTGTATAACGCTTTTACCGGAGCAAATTTAAAAGTAGCTAATTGGCCCGGTGTGACGGTTGAGAAGATAGAGGGCGCAGTCAACTATCACAATCACAGCTATCGGTTGGTAGACTTGCCCGGAACATATAGTCTGACTTCCTATACGATGGAAGAGCAGGTGACACGCCAATATATTATGAGTGATGAAGTGGATGTAATTGTTGATGTCGCAGACGCTTCTTCTTTGGAGAGAAATCTGTATCTGACTTTGCAGCTTCTCGAATTGGGCAAGCCGGTTGTGCTGGCGCTCAATATGATGGATATTGTGGAAAAACGGGGAATGGAGATTGATTTACATCGTTTGCCGGAGATGTTGGGGATACCTGTGATTCCCGTATCGGCGCGTAGACGTACCGGGCTTGGCATTTTGATGCATGCGGTGGCACATCACAAAAATGCAGTATCACCGGACCGTCTGGAGCATCATCATGCGGAAGTGTCGCAGCACCGGCATAATCATCATGTAGACCAAGTGATGGTCTATGGTGATGAAATTGAGGATAAGATAGATTTGATATCCGAGGCATTGTCCGACAAATATCCGCAAGTTTCGAATCTGCGTTGGTGTGCCATTAAATTATTGGAGCAGGATAAGGAATTAATGGAAAAATATCCGCTTGATTTATCCGATATCATTGACCGGAGTTATGAGTCGGATATTATCAATCAAAAATATGAGTTTATCGAAGAAATCGTGAGCGAGGTGTTAGTTAATAAAGAGGAGAAAGCAGAGACAACGAATAGAGCCGACCGTTTTTTCACGCATCGGGTATTGGGGATTCCTATATTTCTTGGCATTATGGCATTGGTTTTCGTATTAACCTTTACGATAGGGGATTGGATTGCCGGCTATTTTGAAATAGCAGTGGAATGGCTCTGCAATGTAGTCGGCAGTCTGTTTGCCGGCTGGAACGTCCACCCGGTAGTGACATCGCTTGTTGTTGACGGAATCATTACCGGTGTCGGTGGTATTCTAACTTTTCTTCCCAATATTTTTATTCTTTTCCTTGCCTTGGCGTTTCTCGAGGATAGTGGTTATATGGCGCGCGTGGCATATGTTATGGATGGGGTTATGGGAAAAATTGGTTTGTCGGGGCGTGCATTCATTCCGATGATGCTTGGCTTTGGCTGTTCCGTGCCGGCAATTATGGCTTCACGGGCGCTGGAGGATAGGAAAGACCGTATGAAAACAATGCTTGTGACTCCGTTTATGTCTTGCAGCGCCAGATTACCGATTTATATTTTGTTTTCCCAGATGTTTTTCGGAAAGTATGCGATGTTTGCCGCCTACTCCATGTATGTCATCGGTATGCTGATAGCGATACTGACTGCTTTTGTCTTTCATGTATCAGACCGTAAAAAGGCTGCAGGAATGTTGTTGATTGAATTGCCGGAATACAAGGCGCCAAGTGCAAGAACAATATGGATTTTTGTTTGGGAGAAAGTAAAGGATTATTTGACAAAAGCGGGCACGGTAATCTTTCTTGCCTCTGTTGTCATGTGGATTTTGCTGAATTTTGGATTAGGCGGTTATACAAAGGATATGACAGAAAGTTTTGGAGCAAATATTGGCCGTCTTTTGGCGCCGGCGCTGGCGCCTGTCGGTTTGGGTTATTGGCAATTGGCAGTAGCTTTAATTGCCGGAATCTCGGCAAAAGAAGTTGTGGTATCCAGTTGCGCTGTTCTGTTTGGAATTGCCAATGTAAATTCATCTGCCGGTATGAATTCTCTTCACAATGCTTTAGCGGGCAGTGGCTTTGGTATGCTGAATGCGTATTGCCTGATGGTATTCTGTCTGTTGTATATTCCGTGTTTCGCCACGCTGGTTACAATACGGAGAGAGAGTTCTAGTTGGAAATTTACCGCGCTGACGGCGGGATTTCAGTTGTTGGTGGCATGGTTTGTATCCTTTGCCATATTTCAGATAGGAAGTTTGTTGTAAACGGCGGTGTTTTGCACCGTGTAAAATAGAGAGGAGAACGCAGAGATGAATTATCTTCAATGGCTGGAGAAGCCGGAAGTCTTTCAGGTGAATCGCGAAAAGGCCCATTCGGACCACCTGTTTTTTCAATCGTATGAGGAAATGCACAAATATCCACAGGGCAGATTGCGCCAATCGTTAAATGGCACATGGGATTTTTTCTATGCCGACAGTTTGCAGAATCGAAGGGCGGACTTTTACAAAAAGGATTTCGATATGGCGGGCGCCGAGACGATTGAAGTGCCGGGGCATATTCAGTTACAGGGATATGGCTGCTGCCAGTATGTGAATTTTATCTATCCATGGGATGGCGTGGAGGAAATACATCCCCCTGAGATTCCCCAAAAACATAATGCGGTGGGAAGCTATGTGAAGTATTTTGACGTCGGGGGCGAGTGGTTAGATAAAGAGGTGTACCTGTCTTTTCAGGGAGTGGAAACCGCTTTCTATGTATGGCTGAATGGAGAATTTGTAGGTTACAGTGAAGATTCTTTTACGCCTTCTGAGTTTTGCATTACACCGTATTTGCAAAAAGAAAATAACAAATTAGCAGTGGAAGTCTATCAGCGGAGTACTGCCAGTTGGTTGGAAGACCAAGATTTTTGGCGTTTTTCCGGCATCTTCCGAGAGGTATATCTCTATGCTGTTCCGGCGGCGCATGTGAGAGATTTGTCTGTGACGGCAGACTACAATCCGGACAGTGGAGAGGGAGTTCTCGGTATTGGCTGCGAACTTATTCTTGCAAAAGAAGATATAGCGGTATCGGCAAGATGCGTGCTTCGGGACAGCGAAGACGATATCGTTTTGGAGCAGGAATATCCTATAACATCACGGAATTGGAACAGACAGGAAATAATTCCTGTTGTCTCTCCGTGGAGTGCGGAACAGCCGACGCTCTATACGTTATATGTTGAAGTGTTGGGGGCAGACGGTGAATTAATCGAAGTTGCCAAGACCAGAGTCGGTTTTCGGAAATTTGAAAAGCGTGGCGGGGTATTGTATCTGAATGGGAAACGACTCGTGTTTAAGGGGGTCAACCGTCATGAGTTTTCCGCTGACAAAGGAAGAGCAATTGGTGAGGAAGAGATGCTCTATGATATTCGCCTGCTAAAGAAAAATAATATTAACGCAGTGAGAACGAGCCATTATCCGAATCAGTCGAGATGGTATGAGCTCTGTGACGAATACGGAATTTATGTCATTGATGAGACGAATCTGGAAACTCACGGAACATGGATGCTGCGCAATGAGATTAATCCGAATTGGAACGTTCCGGCGTCGCTTCCGGAGTGGCGGGAAAATGTCCTTGACCGCGCGGCCTCAATGTACGAGAGGGATAAAAATCATGCCAGTATTTTATTCTGGTCATGTGGTAACGAATCCTATTGCGGCGATAATATCGCGGCGATGGCCGCGTATTTTCGAGAAAAGGACAGCCGCCGTCTTGTACATTATGAAGGGGTGTTCCACAATAAGCGCTATCAATCCCTGCCGGATGTTGAGAGCCGTATGTACGAGAAAGTAGAAAATATCGAAGCATTTTTGAAAGAGAATCCGCAGCGCCCTTTTATTCTGTGCGAATTTATGCATGCCATGGGAAACTCGCTGGGAGGAATGAAGCATTATATGGAACTGACACAACGTTATCCGAATTTTCAGGGCGGATTTATTTGGGATTATATTGACCAGGCGTTATACCGCATGGATGAAAAGGGAGAAAAAGTGTTGTCGGTCGGCGGTGATTTTGGAGACCGCCCATCCGATTATGGTTTTTGCACGGATGGCATCGTTTATGCAAATCGTGTGCCGTCGCCCAAGATGCAGGATGTGAAAGCGCTATATGCCAATATTCACATGTATATAGAAGGAGATAAGCTGATTGTAAAGAATCAAAATTTGTTTATCAGTACGAAAAACCTGCTTTTCGAGGTTCGTCTTGAAAGAGAGGGAGTAGTGCAGCGAAAAGATGAGTACTTTCTTGATGTTCCTGCAGGGGAGAGCGGGTGCTTGAAAATCCAAAGAGAAGAACCGGAAGCTGCAGGCGAGTATGTCTGTCATGTCATTGCCCATTTGGCAGAAGATACGCATTGGGCAAAAAGAGGTCATGAGGTGGCTTTTGCGCAGGAAATCTTTGTCGTGGAAGAGAAAGAGCCGTGTGCGCAGAAAACAGAAGCGGTTGAGAGTATGCGGATTGCTGAGGGGGATGGCTGTATCGGTGTTTATGGCGGGGATTTTTCTATGATGTTTGATTTGCGGATGGGTGGAATCTGTTCCCTTGTCTATAATGGCATCGAATATGTCAGCCGTATACCACAAGTTAGTTTCTGGCGTGCGAAAACGGACAACGATTGTGGCGCCGGATATCCGTTTGAGGCAGCACAGTGGGCGATTGCGGGAAAGTATGCCCGGTATTGTGGGGATTTGTTCCGGCAGGAGCGGGAGGAAAACAGGATAAAACTGTTTTTTACTTATGAGACGCCTTCTCGTCCGTCGTTTTCTTATGTAATATCGTATGAGGCGCGTAGCGATGGAAGTCTCCGGATACAGGCAGAATATCCGGGCGTTTCCGGTTTGTCCGATATGCCTGTATTTGCGCTGGACTGGCAGATGAGAAAAGAGCTGCAACATTTTTCATATTACGGCATGGGGCCGGAGGAAAATTACTGTGACCGCGCCGAGGGGGCGCGTCTTGGGAAATTTGCTTCTACCGTATGGGATAATTTTTCAGGATATCTCAATCCACAGGAATGTGGTAATAGAATGGGTGTCCGATACGCCGAATTGCGGGATGAGGAGGGAAGAGGCATTCGTTTCTCTTGTGAAGGAGAACCATTTGAAATGAGCATTTTGCCTTATTCGGCAACGGATTTGGAGCATGCCAGTTGCCGGGAGGAGCTAGGCCCTCAAATTAATACATGGGTGCGTATCGCAGCGGCTCAAATGGGAGTGGGAGGCGATGACTCTTGGGGGGCTCCCGTGCATGACGAATATCGTTTATCTGCAGAGCAGCCCCGGACGTTAGCCTTTGCTATAAAAGCCCTGAAACAGGACGAATGACGCCGCAAGCAATTTTTTCGCCGGAATCGCCCGCCGGCTGGGTGACAAAATCGTCACGTCTGCTGTGAAGAATAATTGATTTTCCTATGATTTCTTCTATTGATAAGAAACTGTCGTATACTGCCATATAAGAATAGCCGTTGCTGTTGAGAATCGGCGGCAAATCACCTAAATGGTATGGATGGTCGGCATTGGTGGGATTGTAGTGGGAACCCGTATGCGCCATGTTTTGGCTGCAATTCCCATTTTCGTGTATATGAAGTCCCATAAAGCGGGGAGAAAATTCTTTTGTATTCGGCAGATGGCTTAGTTCAATTTCCAAGACGATGCCGGAATCCCAACGGGGACGGTAAAAATTTGCAACGCCGGAAATGTCCGGATATTGTTCACCGCCATGAATAATGGCAAAGGCATCCGGAATTTTGCTCATAGTCAACATGGAAAAAATAGTAGAAGATTTCAAAATAACCTCCATTTCGAAGTGTCAAAATAACTTCAATGTCTGCATTTAATTTATTGTATGCGGCAGCAGGGAGCATGTGAGAAACCGTGTGACCACTCAGGAGAGCGTCGAATTTTTATAAAAATGGGAAAATTTTGCAATTTGTTTGACATAACTACACAGTATAATAGAGTAAGTTTGTGTTTTATATGAATTTTTTGAGGAAAACACAACAAAATAACAATAAAAGATGGAAGAGAGGTTTTAATGTGAAAGTATTTAAAACGTTATTTTTGACAGGAGTTGTTGTTATGATGGGGATAGGGATTGCAGGCTGCGGAAAAGGGAGCGAGGAGACGAAAGAAGTGTCTGTTGGATATTTCAACAATATTACCCATGCACAGGCGTTGTTAATGAAAGCCGAAGGAAGTTTGGAAAAGGCCTTTGGCGAGGATAAGAAAGTAAAATGGACGGCTTTCAATGCCGGACCAGCAGAAGTGGAAGCATTGTTTTCCGGTGATATTGATATCGGTTATATCGGGCCGGTGCCGGCAATTAGCGCCAATGTCAAGTCCAAGGGGGATGTTTCGATTCTTTCAGGAGCGACAAAAGCAGGAGCTGTTTTAGTTAGAAAAAAAGGTTCCAATATTAATAGTGTGAAAGATTTATCCGGTAAGGTTGTTGCCATTCCGCAAATTGGTAATACGCAGCATCTCTGTCTGCTTGATTTGCTTTCAGAAAATGGCCTGAAACCGGATACTGAGGGTGGAGATGTAAAAGTGGCTGCCGTTGCTAATGCCGATGTTGCCAATACGATGGCGCGGGGAGATATTGACGCCGCGTTCGTTCCGGAACCGTGGGGTGCGACGCTGCTTGAAAAGGATGCGGAATTAGTGTTGGATTATAACGAAGTATATCGGAATGGTGAATATGACGTGGCAGTTGTCGTTGTAAGAAAAGAGTTTCAGGAGGAAAATCCGGAGCTGGTAGAAAAGTTTTTGAAAGAGCATGAAGCGGCAACTGTGAAAATTAATGAAGATAAGGACACAACGCTCAAAAAAATCAATGAAGAGCTGGATTCAGCGACAGGGAAATCACTTGGCGAGAATATAATAAAGGAATCCTTTGAGCGAATCGGCGTTAGTACGGAATTGAATCGGGACGCTATTTTAGAGTTTGGCAATATAAGTAAAGACCAGAAGTTTATCAACGAGTTGCCGGGAGACGATTTATTTGTCAGTAAATAAGAAGCCGGATACTATATTTTACTGTCGTTACGGCGGTTGAAAATAGGAATGGAGGAAGCTATGAGTCTTGTATTAGAAAAATTGAGCAAGCATTTTGACAATAGTGAAGCGGCGACATTGCAGGAGATTGATTTAACGATTGAGAATGGAGAATTTGTTTGTATCGTTGGTGTTTCCGGTTGTGGAAAGAGTACGCTGCTTAACCTTGTTGCCGGTTTGGAGCGGCCAAGCGGTGGCAGGATATTGTTAGACGGGGAAGAGATTCAGGGCCCCGGAGCAGACCGCGTCGTTATGTTTCAGGAACACGGTCTCTATCCATGGCTCAATGTATTGGAAAATGTTAAGTTTGGAATGAAACTTGCTGGAGTGCCGAAAGATGTTCAGGAAAAAAAGGCGATGCATTATCTGGAAATGGTACATTTGCAGGACTATAAAGATTACCCGATTCATCAGATTTCCGGCGGGATGAGACAGCGGACGGCGCTTGCCCGCGCGCTGACTTTGGATTCGAAAGTGCTTCTGATGGATGAACCTTTTTCAGCTCTCGACAAACAGACTTCAAATCGCTTGAGAGAAGAGCTGCAGAGGATTTGGATAGAGACGAAACGAACGATTCTTTTCATTACCCATAGTGTAGAAGAAGCGGTTTATCTGGGCGACAGGGTAGTGGCGCTTTCGCCGGATGGCGGTAAGATTGCCGGAATTGTTCCGGTTACAATGGAGCGTCCGAGACACGTATATGCTTCTGAGTTTGTTGAACTCCGACATCGGATACTGGAAATTGTCAGAGGGGAGGAAGTATAAATGGGAATGATACTGTTTCTTTTGATTTTACTTGCTTTATGGCAGGGCTTCTATTGGTTTTTTGTTGATTTACTCGAATTATGTAAACCGTACGCTGTTCCTTCTCCGATTGGTGTCGGGGAGCGCTTTGTTGATTTGTGCAGCGACGGCACTTTGTTGGAGGCAACAGGAAACTCATTGCTTCGTGGAATTGCGGGCTTTGCGATTGCAGTTGTAATCGGTGTGGTTCTGGGATTGCTGATATATCAGTTTAAGTATTTGCAGAAAAATCTGAAACCGGTTATACTGGGCATTCAGACGCTTCCAAGTGTATGCTGGGTTCCCTTTTCCATTTTGTGGTTCGGTTTGACAACGCAGGCCATTTTGTTTGTTGTTATTATGGGCTCGGCGTTTAGTATTGCGATTGCGGTGGACAATGCGATTAAAAATATTCTGCCTATCTATACAAAGGCCGCGCTGACGATGGGGGCAAATAAAAGCCAGCTCTATCGCTATGTTATCTTTCCAGCCAGTCTGCCGGAGCTAGTATCGGGGCTGAAACAGGGATGGTCTTTTGCTTGGAGAGCCCTTATGGCCGGAGAGGTGATGACTACTTCGATAGGTCTTGGCCAGACGCTGATTATGGGACGCGATTTGGCGGATATCAATCAGGTTATGCTTGTGATGCTCGTTATTGTCGTTGTCGGTATTTTAATTGATAAATGTATTTTTTCCGTCATAGAAAAGCGCTTATTACGAAAGCGTGGACTTGGGGCGTAGATAAGACGCCTTGGCGGATGATAAAAGGAAACAACGTCTGTTCCTCCTATCATGAAGTGGCAGGGGAACAGACGTTGTTTTTTACTTATATGGGAAATTCCCATTGTGCGGTTTTCGGTCAGTCTTTTTCTGATTGTTTTAAGGCATCCATAAATTTCTGGAATTTTTCTTTATCCTGATACGCTAAGTGATTTAAAATATCTTGTTGCTTCTCTTTCATAAATTCCGTTGTATAGGAGCGCATGTTACGCAGTGTACGGGAATTGTATTTGCTGCTTTCTTCCTCGGCTCCCAGTACTTTCTGATAATGCTCAAAATGCAACTGCATTGCTTCTTTCAGTTCTTCAAAATGTCTGACCGCGTCATCGTATTTTTCAGCCCGCAAATCAGCTTGAAGAATGTATTTGTAAAGGTCTCTTGTAAATCCACGGCAGAAAGAAATCAAATCCGGATTTTTTGATAAAACCCGTATGATATCTAATCCCCACAAACCGAATTGAATGGCTGATTCCGGCTCGTCATTATAGGCAAAACATTCCATTGCGTACAAAATTTCTTTATTTAGCGCTCTTGTAAAGTTTTGCAGGTTTTTCCGGAGAACCGTTTTCATGTCCTGCATATCGTATTGCAAAAAGGTGAGCTGTGCGAGAATACTCTCCTGAAGCCGGTTTGAGCCTACGCTTGGTAACGTATTAATGTGTTCTCTGGCGCTGACATAATCCTGCTCGTGAATATAAATCCACGCAAGTGCATAATGCGCCCGCTCTACAAATTCTTTATTTTCACAAAAGCGAATGATGTTTGTTCCGTATCGGAGAGCGGTATCCCGGAATTTCGGCCATTCATCTTTGATATATCCCTGAAAATGGACATAACGACTGAGATTTGCAGTACCCTCTGCATAGAAGCAGGAGATGACATGGCTGGACGGGCTTCGCGACAGCAGGTCGTTCAAATAGTGGCACGCCTGCAGCGCTCTCTGTTCCGGAGCCTGATTCGAATGGTTTATTTCATCTAAATGATTTTTGATTTCAATGTAATCCGCTTCTTCCTGACTGGTCTGTTCCAAACCAAAGAGTGCGTCTGTCGATATGGCCAGCACCTGTGCCAGAGGAACGACTAAGGAGATGTCCGGCATTCCGATGCCGGATTCCCATCTGCTGACTGCCTGTGAGGTCACGCCGATTTGATAGGCAAGTTCCTCCTGCGTCAGACCGAGTTTTTTTCGGGCGGCTTTGATATTATTTCCTAATGCAATCATATATAGTATTGCTCCTTTCCTTTAATCTAATTTTTTAATTCGGTACCGTGGTTTAAACTATATCACAGTCCTTGCGCTCATACAAACAATTCACAATTTCCTGCTACTAAAGTCTGTATTGATTTTCGCCAAAGATTGCGGCAGGTGCGATTGATTTTTTTATGCGAAGACGGTATACTAAAAATAGTAATAAAAAGAGGAGGATATCCTTCATGGAGATAAAGAGAATTGCCCATCGGGGTTTTAGTTCCGAGGCGCCCGAAAACAGTTACATTTCGTTTGCATTGGCGGCAGAGGGAGATTTTTATGGTATTGAATGTGATGTCTGGAAAAGTAAGGATGGCGTCTTTGTCGTCTCTCATGATGGGAATATGGAAAGGATGTACGGAATCGATGCCTATATTCCGGACATGACATATGATGAACTGAAAAATTATCCGCTTATCCGCGGGCGGAAACGATTATCGCACCCGCAGCAGTATCTTCTTCCGCTGACCGGATATTTATCTATCCTGCAGCGCACGCAGAGGAAGATGGCAGTCGTCGAGCTTAAGATGGATTACACAACTGTAGAATTAGGAGAAATCGTTGGTTTGATAAAGCAGTATGGTCTATATGAGAGAACGGTATTTATCAGCCTGTATGGAAGCGTGCTCATTCGTTTAAAGGATGAACTGGGGTTTCCGGCAGAGCGGCTGCAATATGTGTACGGGGCTGTTTCTGCCAATAAATTTATTCCCGTAAATATGGATTTGGAGCGCTGGCTCATGGAGAACCGTATTCATTTGGATGCCCGTCATACTCTTGTGAGCAGAGGAACAGTCATGCGCCTGCACGAGGCAGGACTTATAGTAAATGTCTGGACGGTGAATAAGAGGGAGGATATGCGGCGCATGCTATATGATGTGGGTGTTGACATGGTGACGACAGAATATTATTATGAATGTTAATGTTGGCTGGAAAGACAGTAAATTTGCATTCGATGATGGAAATGGAGGTAATGTGAAATGAAATTATTAAAGCGAATCAAATGGAATTTAATTGCTATTGCAGTAGCATTTATTGCTTTAGGCGTAGTCCTGATTATTTTTCCTGCGGAGGTAATGAAGACAGCCTGTTATATAATGGCTGCGCTGTTGATTATTATTGGTGTTATCTCTCTTATAAACTATTTGCGTAAGGATATCGTGGGCATCATTTACCGCTACGATTTAGTAGTGGGACTTAGCTGTGTCCTCGGCGGCATTTTGGTAATTATAAAGATAAACGATTTAATTATGCTCATTCCGGTAATTCTTGGTTTTCTTGTAACAATCAGCGGAATATTGAAAATGCAAAATTCAGTCGATATGCTGCGTCTCGGGAATGGGGTATGGCATGTGACATTTGGACTTGCCATTGCCAATATTGTCTTCGGTATTGTGCTTCTCATCAATCCATTCGCCGCTGAACTGCACGTTATGCTAATGGGGATTGCCCTGATTTACAGCGGTCTGACAGATATTTTTGTGACGGTGGCAATATCGAAAAAATTGTCGGAGATGGAAAAGAATTTGCCGGCAGTGAGAGATGAGGAAAAGCTTCAGGATATGTAATAATTTCCCTCCATATTGCCGGACGGTGGACATCGGATATGCGCTTTGCCCCTTTCTGGACTCGGTGAACCCGCCCGTATTCCTGAATGGAGTTTTGGATAACATATAACCTCGCTTCTTCTGAAACCTCTCTTGTGAGAGCGTTTTTTTATTAATGCTGTGGCTTATTAGTGCTGTGGCTGAAAACGGTAGCATGTTACTTCTGAATCTTGACTTTTAAACGGGCATTTGCTAAACTTATTTAACAGAGTATCATATTCAGGTCGTCAGGGAAGCAGCGGATACGGTGGCTAAGCGATTCTGGTTGTGATTTTTTTATCTTATAGGAAAGACCGCTTTGTGCGGAGCGAGAATCAGCGAAACTGATTCTTAGAGAACTTTAGTTCTTTGCGGCGCGGTTTTCAGCCGCCGTTTTTTTATTTTTTGGAGACGTATAGGCAAACGCTGTTCTCTTTATTTTATCATTTTATCGAAGGAGGAAAAGACGTTGCATAAGGAGCTAGTTATTGTTTTGGATTTTGGCGGTCAGTACAACCAATTGGTAGCCCGCCGCGTACGTGAGTGTAATGTATACTGCGAAATTTATTCTTATAAAACGGATTTGGCAAAGATTCAGGAAATGAGGCCAAAAGGAATTATTTTGACCGGTGGCCCTAACAGTTGTTATGAAGAGGGCGCGCCTGCCTGTGATAAGGCTCTGTTTAAGATGGGTATTCCTATACTCGGGTTGTGCTACGGCGCACAGGTGATGATGCATGTGCTGGGCGGTACGGTAGAGAAAGCGCCGGTGCGTGAGTATGGCAAGACAAATGTACATGTAAATCCTTTATCTGCGCTCTTTTCTGATGTGCCGGAAGATACGGTTTGCTGGATGAGCCATTTTGATTACATATCCAAAACAGCGCCGGGATTTGATGTTTGTGCGCATACATCGGAATGTCCGGTGGCGGCAGCGGAAAATCCAAGTGAAAAATTGTATGCAATTCAGTTTCATCCGGAAGTCCTGCATACACAGTACGGAACGAAAATGTTATCTAATTTTGTATACAACGTCTGTGGCTGTTCCGGCGATTGGCGCATGGATGCATACGTTGAACAGCAAATCGAGGCATTGCGAGACAAAATCGGCTCCGGCCGTGTGCTCTGCGCGCTGTCCGGTGGTGTTGACAGCTCGGTAGCCGCGGTACTTCTCTCAAAAGCAATCGGCAGTCAGTTGACGTGCGTTTTTGTCGACCACGGATTACTTCGTAAAAATGAGGGCGACGAAGTGGAGGCTGTCTTCGGTCCGGACGGCGACTATGACCTTAATTTTATCCGCGTCAATGCGCAGGAGCGTTTTTATGAGAAGCTGTCTGGGGTTGAAGAGCCGGAGGCGAAACGGAAAATAATCGGCGAAGAGTTTATTCGGGTTTTTGAACAGGAAGCGAAAAAGATTGGTAAGGTAGATTTTCTTGTGCAGGGAACGATTTACCCGGACGTTGTGGAAAGCGGCCTCGGCGGGGAATCCGCCGTTATTAAGAGCCACCATAATGTGGGCGGACTTCCCGACACAGTTGATTTTAAGGAAATTATAGAGCCGCTCCGCGACCTTTTTAAAGATGAAGTCCGCAAGGTGGGATTGGAACTTGGCATTCCGGAATATCTTGTCTTTCGCCAGCCGTTTCCGGGGCCAGGCCTTGGGATTCGCATTATTGGCGAGATTAATGCGGAAAAGGTTCGGATTGTGCAGGATGCTGACGCTATCTATCGTGAGGAAATAGCAAAGGCCGGCCTTGATAAAGCAATAAATCAATACTTTGCCGCACTGACAAATATGCGGAGCGTGGGCGTTATGGGAGATGAGAGAACCTATGATTATGCCGTGGCATTGCGTGCCGTGAAGACGATTGATTTCATGACGGCGGAAAGCGCTGAAATTCCGTTTTCCGTGTTGCAGACGGTAATGACGAGGATAATAAATGAGGTCAGAGGCGTCAATCGAGTGCTGTATGATTTGACGAGTAAACCACCGGGAACGATAGAGTTCGAATAAACAAAAATGCTTAGTAAACCCAGTGTTTATGCGGGTTTGCGGCATTTCAAAAGGTCTTTTGATAACAAAT
>CAPAOV010000023.1 GCA_948579355.1 uncultured Eubacterium sp.
TTATACACCAAATCCTTGAGTAAAAGGTGTCAACTAAAAGTGTACAACATCATTACTTTGCTTTTTCTTCTTGCTTCCGGCATAGATTTTGAAATAGCTGACGCCGTCAGGCTTATTCCATGTCAGATAATTACCGCCCCAATCATTATCCTTTTTTAACGTAATCGATACCTTTTGCCGGTTTGCAGAGGCCGCTACAAAATCAGGTTTTACCTGTATGGTAATACTGTTTGTTATCCCGCTATATATTTCTCTGGCTTGTATTTTTGCCGTTCCTTTCCGGATTGCTGTGATTTCACCTTGTTCACTGATACGGACTACGTTCGCATTACTGCCTGACCACTCGATTTTTTTTCGTGTTGCCAAAGCAGGCAGGGTAGTAACCGATAACTCTTTTTTCTCACCGATTGCAAGGGCGGTTTCTGAATCTGCATGATTAAATTGTACGGATACAACCGGAATTTCTATCTCTGTCTTTTTTACATAAGCCGTATCCTGATTTAATGTATCATTAAAATCATAACTTTCTGGCAGCTTCACCCGATAATACTCACCACACAGAGCAATTACCGTCAACTTCTGATTCGCTGTTGCTGTATTGCGTACCTCACATTCCGTACTGGCGCCGCGGTAGAAAGTTGCCTTGCTCTTAACATAGCCTGCCGCTTTTTCTGTCTCTGATAAATTGGTAATGGAAGACACGATACAATCATGCTTTACTGTCTCGTTCTCATTGGTAACTACCGTAAGCAGGATTTTTGCTGTGCCCTCCTTGTGCGTTTTCACCGTAGCCTGCTGATTATTTCCCTCTACCGTCACAATACTGGTGTCGCTGCTGCTCCAGACAGCAGACTTTACCTTCCGCTTTTTATTGAGTTCGATTCCCCAGCCTGCCCTCACTTCTCCGACCGTCATACTCCGGTTCAGCGCATGTCCTAAAGTTCCCTCCGTGATAAATACCTTTACCTCTGTCGTTTCTGCCGCTCGTATTGGCATCATTGGAAACATACTGATAACAAGCGCAAACGATAAAAGAACAGATATCCATCTCATTCTTTTCATGCTTTTCATGCTTTTCATTTTTTTCCTCCTATGTTTTTTATTAAAAAAACCACAAAAGGAACAACCTTCTGTGGTTTTTTTGCTTATCAAAAAGTTCGTCCTCTGTAAAGGTGCGTAATTTTGAACCACACCTACTTTATCTAAAAATATGTATCCATTATATACTATAGATTTTTTATTCTTTTTTTGCAAATATTTTATAAAAATTATAGCATATTATCATGAGTAAAGTCAATTACCAGTAATGATGAAAACTGCCAAGTATAATTCTATCGCGCATTGCATAATACTCCACTTTCTGAACAATTTATTGAAATGCCTCAACAACCAGCTCTACCGTCCTATTGACAAAACATTTATACTCATCCTCTGATATTGCCAGATATGGATACTCGCTTACTTCTCTTTGCGGAATATAACTCATGACTCCTATCTTGCGGACGATTGCTCCCTCGGGAAAATAGTCAATATAGTCGGGAAATTCTGTGAGCTTTAGTATTTCCGTAAAATATCCCGACTCGGGATGCTGTTGCAGATATTCTGCCTCTATCGAATAAATATCTTTCATTCTTTCGTTTCGATTCAATAATCGTTTTACCGAATCCCAGTTTTCCGGCATACCCGATGATTTTTCCAATAGGGCAGGACATTGTTTAATTCGTTTCCATGCAGCGGCAACACGTATTTCATCACGAATAAATCTCTGAAATTCCGCATCTGTAATCAGATGACAATAGTACCCCATAAGAAACGAATATTCCTCTTTCGTCTCTATTTCCTGTCTTCTGTTCTCAATATATTCCTTGAAAAACCTGCCACAATCCGATGCCTTTTTTCTTTCTTCGGACATCCAATGCGTCACCTCACGGGATGGTGTAAATTCCGTCCAGTCTTCATTTTCCACATTACAATCCGGAGCTATATTCCCCACGCAAAAACCACGCCTGTCCAATCCGGAAACCCTCTCCAGCACTTTATCTGCTATCATTAAGTGCGTCACCCATTCTGCCATATTATCACTCTTTTCCCTACTTAAGTTTCTGCATTCTTACCCAAAGTTTCATAACTATCCGTTGGGGGATTATTTTAGAGAGAACATGAGCAGACTTTGCAAAAACCCCATAAACGGATATATCTCTGCCTTTTTTAGCATCTTTCAGCGCTTTCCTGACAACTACATCCGGCTCTGCCATCGCAGAAAAAACCGTCGTTCCCTTTTTGGCCCCTATCATGGCGCGCTCATACAGTTCGGTATTTATCCACCCCGGACATACAGCAATCGCATGAATCTTCTTGTCTTTTAATTCCACATTCAATGCTCTTGTATAATTTCTCACAAAGGCTTTCGTAGAACTGTATATATTCTGGTAGGGCAGAGGAAAAAAAGCTGCCAGAGAAGCAATATTTATCATATGGCTGCCTGCCTCCATATAGGGAATGCAGACGAGACCAAGCGCAACGACCGCGCCCATGTTTAAATCCATCATATTCAGAGATTCTTCCACACCAATGTCATAATAAGAACAAAACTTGGCAAATCCGGCATTATTCACAAGAAAGCGGATGGATATATCTCCTTCAGCGGCCAGCCTTTCCCGCAAATGAGTGATATTTTCCCGCACTGTCAAATCCATGGAAAAAATTTTTATCCGCTCCCCATAATCATATATCAGTTTTTCCAACTTCTGCTTATTTCTGGCAACCGCCCATATTTCCTCTACATCCTCTTCTAATAACTTTCTTACAAATTCTCTGCCCAGTCCGCTGCCTGCACCGGTCACAAGAGCTATTTTTTTCTTACTCAACGCTTTCCTCCCATCCATGTATAAAATTGCATTTGATATTTTCATCATCATATCACATCTATAGTATTCCCACAACCGCTAGTACAATGAAAATTAAGTCTTTGATATATTCACGTAGGATAATTGTTTCAGATACAAGAAAGAAACTACTTTGCCAAGGAACAATTGTAGTTTCTTCTTTTCTATCTTTTTTAATATGACAACTCTGCCTGTCCTCAAACTAATTCGTCCAGACAACCTCCCTCAACCGCCACCGAAACTTCTGGTGCGGAAACCGGCATCTCCATGCCGCCAATTTCCAACGACACCCCTGCGTCGCTGCTGCTACCGCCATCGCTGCCGCCAAAAGAAGCTCCTTTCTGCTTCTCTTTCGCAAGTCTGTCAAACACGGCTTTCAAATATTTCATATCCGCTTCTAAAATCTCCCGCAGCTCTTCTGCGCGGTGTTTCTTTTTTAATTTCTCCAAATCCAGAGCATCCATATTTGTCTTTCCGGCCGGCATCAGTTCGTCAAGGTCTTCCAAACCACTGTCTTCCTCAACTTCTTTCATAAGCTCTTCCATCTGGTTCTGAAGCTCACGGAGCATCTGCTCCATCTCTTCGCGGCTAATTTCAGCTATATCTTCCATCGGCATTTCTTCCAAAACTGTTTGCATTTCCGATTTTTCTTCCTGCTCCCAATCGGTCTCGCCATATGCCCCCTTATCTTTTGCGTCCTCTTCTTCTTTCAAATGCTTCATCCGCTTTTTGGCAATCCTCGCCATTTGTTCTGCGTGTACAATCGCATTCCGCAGTTCCTCTTCGTCATAATCCCCCGTCGACAGTCTTCTTCGAAGAACGGCAACCTGCTCTCTGGCACGAACGACAAGCTGCCCCGCATTCACCGATGTTTTCGTTCTCATCAACTGGGCCGAAAAGCCTTTAAAATTATATCCGGATTTTTTCATCTTCTTTTTATCTTTGCCGCATGAACGGTTGATTGTACCAACAACCGTTCCGTCCGCCCTTTTAAGCGTAATTGTTCTCATATTTGAGCGAAAACCGCCAATACCAATCCCCATATCAATCCCTCCTCATTCCATCCATTGATAAAGAAGCGATGACTCCTCTGCCAAAAAACTTTCTATAAGGTAAATATCGGCATTTTCCCTCCTATTTTTAACAACCGTGTACCCGATTATTTCAGATAACTCATAAAATCACTTGTATTTTTCGCAGAATCTCCGTGAAATACTTTTGTCCCTGCCACAAAGACGTTGGCGCCGGCTTCCATAATCTCCCGAATATTGTCCAGACTGACACCGCCGTCTACCTCAATATCAACAGATAAATGACGTTCCTCAATTATCTCCCGCAGCTTGCGGATTTTAACAAATGTCTCTTTAATCAGACTCTGGCCGCCGTGTCCCGGATAGACCGTCATCACCAAAACCATGGACAGCTTGTCCAAAATCGGAAGCAGCGATTCGATTCCTGTATCCGGGCTGATAGCAACACCAGCTTTTTTGCCACAGCGTAAAATTTCATCTACCGCCGCCGGCAAATCCTCACACGCTTCCGTATGTATCGTAATTCCGTCAGCTCCGGCTTCGGCAAAACGCTCAATATAACAAATGGGATTCGTAATCATTAAATGCACGTCAAAAAAAGCGTCAGTATAACTACGCAATCCTTTTACAATCGGGAGTCCAAATGAAATATTAGGAACAAATACCCCGTCCATAACATCAATATGAATGTACTCTGCTCCGGCTTTTGTTACTGCTTGAATTTCCTTTTTCAAGCATCCTACGTCTGCTGCCAAAATAGACGGTGACAATCGATTTATCATTTTTTCGCCCTCCAATTCTTTCGTCTTTCGGATTCGGATATCTCCTCGTATATTTGTACATAGTTGGCATAACGGTTTTCGCTTATCATCCCTTTTTCCAACGCCTCCCTTACAGCACATTCCGGCTCATGTATATGAGAACATCCGGCGTATTTACACTGCCCCTCGTAAGGCAGAAACTCCGTAAAGTACCTGTGAAGCTCTTCTTTTGCCACATCCGGCGAAGAGAGAGAACTAAATCCCGGCGTATCAAACAGAAACGTATGGCTGCCAAGAGAAAAAAGTTCTGAATGTCTTGTCGTATGCTTTCCCCGTTGTATCTTTTCACTGATTCTTCCCGTTTCCAACTGCGCCGTCGGGAAAATCAGATTCACTAAACTTGATTTTCCCACTCCGGACGGGCCAGCCAATACCGTCGTCTTTCCATGCAGACACTGCTTCACTTCTTCTATTCCCGTCTTTTTTGTATTACTGATTGCCAGAACCCGATTGGCACATTTCTCATATGTCTGCCGAAATCTTTGCTCCTCTTCCTCCGAAACGATATCCTGCTTGCTAAAACAGATAACAGTCTCCACCTGTTGCCATTCCATCATCAACAGAAAGCGGTCAAGCAGATTCAAATTTGGCATCGGTTTTGCCATGGCAAAAATAACCATCGCCTGATCTACGTTTGCTACTGCCGGACGTTTCAGTTCGTTCTTTCTAGGCAAAATTTCCACAATATTACCTAACTGTTTTTCCTCATCCAGAATTTGGACACAAACATCGTCTCCAACTAATGGTTTCATCCCATCCTTACGAAAACCGCCCTTTGCTTTGCATTCGTACAGCTTGTCATCGTCGCACCACACATAATAGAAGCCAGCAATTCCCTTTACGATTTTCCCTTTCATCAATCCGCTACTTTCTCAAACGATACACTATAAGAATCAACCTGTCTGGAATTTTTATATACAAGCAACTGCCCTTCCGATGCACTTACTCCTTTAATATCTCCCGCGCCAATCTGCATAGGGAAGTCACTATAGGACTTTGTTCCTCCTAATGCGGACAGCACCATCTGTTTTCCATCCTGAACAAGAACAAACTTAAAGACGGCGGCCGGGTCGGTCTCATAATCAAACGGATTGTTTATCGTAATATTATCCTTTGAAATATAGGAGTACGTCGGTTCCGGCCCAAGGCTCAGCGTCACATCCACCGTCGTTCCCTTTTTAACTTCCTGACCACTTGGCTTACTCTGTACGCAAATGCGGTTTTTCTTATAATTTTCAGAATAGGTGGAACCCGTCTTCCCTAATTTCAGATTTACTTTCTCCAATGCGGCTTTTGCCTGACTCTTCGTCTTGCCAAGCAAATTCGGAACTTTTACTAATTCCTGCCCCTTGCTGACATAATACGTGATAGTAGAGCCGACGGCAACGCTCTCTCCCGTCTTCGGTTTCGTGGCAGCCACTTTGCCGCTGGCGACGCTCTCGCTGTAAATGTCACTTCCGCGTCTCGGAACATATCCTTTGCTGCGCAATTCTTCTTCTGCGTCCTCCGGCGTCTTGCCAATAACACTGAATGGCTGCACTCTCTGCGCTGCATAATAAACCGTAATCTTCGTTCCCTTTTCCACCGGAGTCCCCACGGAAGGATTTGTCTCAATTACTTTTCCCTTGTCTACCGTGTCGGATTCCTGCGCAACAAACTCATACGTCAGCTCTTTCTCATCTAACAACGCCTTGGCGCTCTCTTCCGTCATATCAATAATGTCCGGCACCTTAATCTGTGTTTCTTCTTTCGCCTCCGGCGAACTGCTCGCCTGTATCACCTGTTTTGTCGGCTCCGGCGTCGCCTCCTCTTTCGGTGAAGAGCCTCCCCAAAAGCCAATAAGACGGCCGACCATATAAATAATAATGAGTCCGATAATGACAGCTACGGTGACGCTTCCGATGATAAGCGCTTTTTCCAGTTTTGGGTCAACTTCCCCATTTTCTTCCGTCTCTTCTTCCTCTTTCAACGTATCCAGAGGCGTCTGCGGTGTCGTCGCTTTTAATGTATTTACATCGCCGCTAGGGATAAATATCGTGTCCGCATTTTCATAGAGATTACGGATAATGCCATACTCTCCGGTCGGGTCTTGCAAAAACATTTTCATGTCAGCAATTAAATCCGCCACTGTCGGATAGCGCAGCTCCGTCTTTTTCTGCATACACTTTGCCACAATATTACTGAGACCGTGCGGAATCGTAGCGTCTATGGCCTCTAACGGCGTCGCGTCCTCCTGAATATGTGCGAGGGCAATTGCTACTGCACTCTCTCCGGTAAACGGAAGCGTACCGCTTAACATCTCATAGATGGTAACGCCAAGTGAATAAATATCACTCTTTTCATCACTGAAACCGCCACGCGCCTGTTCCGGTGAAATATAATGGACAGAACCCATGGCATTTGCCGTTATCGTATTGGAACTTGCCGCCTTGGCAATCCCAAAATCACTTACTTTCGCCGTACCGTCTTTGGAAATCAAAATATTCTGCGGTTTAATATCCCGGTGGATAATATGATTCGCATGTGCTGCCTCCAAACCGTTGGCAATCTGTAAACTGATTCCGACAGCTTCCCGAACCGTAAGTTTTCCTCTATTTTCAATATACTTTTTCAGCGTGATACCATCGACAAACTCCATGACAAAAAAATGCATGTCTTTGTCTTCCCCCACATCATAAATCCCTACGATATTCGGATGTGAGAGACAGGCAATTGCCTGTGCCTCCTGACGGAATTTGGCGATAAATTTCGTATCTTCGTTATATTCACTTTTTAAGATTTTAACTGCCACAAAACGATTCAGACGATGATCTTTTGCCCGATAAACATCTGCCATTCCACCTGAACCAATTTTTTCTATTACTTCATAGCGTTCACCAATCATTGTACCAATATTAACCATCTTATCACTCCTTTACAGTCGAACTAAAATAACGCTGATGTTATCCTTACCACCGGCCTCGTTCGCCTGTTGCACTAAACTCTCTCCCGCCAACTTCATATCTTCGATATATTTCTTTAAGGTTTCTTCAATTGCAATATCCTCTACCATATTTGTTAAACCGTCTGAACACAACAAAATCACGTCCCCTTCTTCCACCTTGATTTCAAAGCAGTCCGGCCGAACACTCGTGTCCGTACCAAGAGCCCGTGTAATAATGTTCTTATTCGGATGTAAACGCATCTCTTCTTTTTGAATCTCTCCCGACTGAACCATCTCTTCCACTAGTGAGTGGTCTACCGTAATCTGACGCAGTGTATCATGTAAAACATACAAACGAGAATCACCAATATTTACAATATAAACCGTGTTTCCGTCCACCATGGCTCCGACAAGCGTCGTCCCCATTCCGGCGAGCGCCACATCTTCCCGCGAACGCTGATATACTTTTGTATTTGCCGCCGCAACGGCAGCCTCAAAAGCACTCACGGGTGTTCGGGATTCCGTTTTCGTAATTTGGGCAGCTACTTCATTGACACATAATCGAGACGCCATATCTCCTGCCTGATGTCCCCCCATGCCATCCGCTACCAGAAACAGATTGGGGAAACTACCGATTTTATTTTCCTCACAGAACACACAATCCTGATTGCTGTTCCGCAAACGCCCCGTATCTGTCAAACAAAATGTTTTCACAATCTGACCTCCTTAGCTTCTGCTTTGTGAAACGCCTTTCACTTCCCTGTCAGAAAATTCTTTTGTAATCACCCATAGGAAGTCTCTAATTTTTTAACAATCCGAAACCAACTATGGAAAACTAAATATAAATAGAAGTATATGCTATAATATATGCTATTATTAAAATTACTCTACCATAATATCACAATACCAAAAAAAGGACAAGATGCAATATTTTAACAGTACGGCAATCCTGTTAAAAAGTATTGTCCGATAAAACAAACGGGAGGGCAGGCACCATAATTCTGCCTATCCTCCCTCTCCGGTTCTGCTGCTGTTCCTGTATGCGTATTCCGGCACACTATTTTACTGTTATCTTGATTTTGGTCCTTACTCCGTTTAATGCGGTGACATAAATATAACAGGTTCCTTTCTTCTTTGCCTTCACCTTACCTTCCTGCGTTACCGTCGCAATCTTCTTATTACCAGACCAGTACCACAGGGCAGGCCCGTGAGAAACCGGAAGCAGTTTTTTCTTCTTTGACTGTTTAGCAATCGTTATCTTAATACGAACACTCCTGCCTTTTTTCAAGGTATACTTCTTCTTTTTCGGTTTCAGTTTTTTTGCATTTGTGTATTTTTTATTTTCCTTTCCTGCTATATGGTAAGTTCTGCTGCTGCCGGCATATACTTTTTTGCCGTTTACATACTTCCATGCTTTTATTTTGACTGCATATGCTTTCTTTCCGGAAATCTTTTTGCCGGCTATCTTTGTAAGGGAAACAGATGTCTTTCCATTTTTTACTGTCTTAGACGGGGACTTTTTGTTCCGTTTCTTCCCACACTGGGCAGCATAAATATCATACCCTCCTGCCTTTGCTATCTTCGTCCATTTCAGGTCAAGGGCACTTCCCTTCCACTTCACGGATATGCCGGAATCCAGTTTTGCAGAATTTTTTTCCACGTCCTTCATACCGGCAGGCTCTTTATCTCCTGTTCCTGTGTAGGGAATATCTCCTCCCTCATTGCTGCGGGCAGCCCTTGTGATGACAACCGTTACCGTTTCCTTTTCATAGTTACCTTTATCCGCTCCGGTATAAACTGCTACGGCGCTTACCGGCACCCCTGCTTTAAGGACTGTGTCTCGGTCTGATGCCTGCCACTCCCATCCTTCCGGCAATGGTACGTCCCCTGCTTTTTCAAGGCTGTTCCGTACACTCATGGAACTACTCGGCATATTCGGGGCATTCTGTGCCTTATTGACAGTCAGTTTCACCTTCGCTTCTACGGAATTATAATTTGCTGTATCGGAAGGCGTAAAGACTGCCACATACCCGCTATTATTCACGGTTGGTACAATATCTGCACTCTGCCAATTCCATCCGCCTTTCAATTCTTTTCCGTCCACGCCGGTGACCGTTCCCCCGAACAGAGCATCGCCCTTTAATGTTATGGATGGATTATATACCCTGTCTGCCACTGTCGGAACTGCGGATACAGTCGGTGTTACCTTATTTACCGTAATCGCCGTCGTGCCTTCTAAAGATGCATATTTATTTTCTTCCGGGGTGAATATCCATACAGCGCTTACGGTTCCTGCATTTGGTTTGGCTGCGGTGTCTTTCCACGCAAGGGTTCCTGCCACTGTCTTTCCGTCACTGCCGACAAATTCCGCTTCATTAAATACCAAATTTGACAGTGCCTCCCCATAGGTAAGGACATTATTTTTCAATGTCACTTCCGTACCGGTTTTCAGGCTGACAGGCATCTGGTCGGTCAGCTTCACATTTACCGTGACCATGATATCCTCATAATTCTGTGTTGCCACGGTAACTGTTATGGTTCCTCCAGCATCTACGTTTCCCTTGGACAGCGTGTAAGATAATTTCCCGCCACTCACGGCAGGAGCCGCACTGTATGTCACGTCCCCGGATACCGCCGGTTCCCCATATGTCACATTCCCGCAGTCTTCCGGGAGCAGCACCTCAAAGTCAATGCTGTCTGTTCCCCCGTCCTGATAGTAATAGTTCCTGTTCAGCGCAGCTACGGTATATCCGCTTTTCTTTTTCACGGTGACGGTTATTGTTTTGTTTTCGGCGGCATTATAATTTGCAGACTTCGGCAGTGAAACGGTTATTTCCGCTTCGCCTACACCCTTGATCATGACCGCGCCGCTTTCCACAGATACCACATCTGCCCCTTTTGTCACTTCGTACTGCACGTCTGCCTCTGTATTGTTATCTGTGACATCCAGAGTAAATACCGCATCACCAAAGGTCTTATTGTAAGCATCTGTGCCAACCGTAATCTCTGCGTCCAGAGGAGTGACCGTTACGGACGTGGAAACCGCCGCTGCCGGCTGCACAAGGGTATAATTTCCGCTGTCTGCCCCGGTAAGGGTAAGTTCCGGCAGTGTTACCGCCGTGTATGTTCCTGCATTGACGCTGCTTAACGTACCCTGTATGCCGTTCTTCAGAGCAATTGCCACATCATCATCCGGTGCAGCACCACTTAATGTAACTGCTGTGATTTCCACTGCATTTGTTCCGTCATAAGCCCTGTCCGTTGCCTTTGCCTCTGTGACCGTCAGCTCTTTTGCTTTCACATTGACAGCAAAAGTATATGCCAGTGTCACCTGTTCTGTCTCTATCCCCTGCGGATTCACAGAAATCTTATATGTGTACTCACCCTTATCAAGCGTATCCAGATATGCCGCTTTCAGGATAAGCGTACCGTCGCTGTCGATGGTATAATGATTTGTATCTACGGCATTTCCTTCCTTATCCGTAAGTCCTTTGAATGTATTTCCGTTCAGGGCAAGCTGCACAGTGCAGTCATGGTTCTCTTTGTATGTATAATCAAAAGCTGCCGGGCTTACCGTGCTCTCCGCATAGACCACGATGCCCTCACTGTTCAGGACTGCCGTGTTTCCTGCGTTATCCGTCACTTTCACATAGATAAGATAAGTGCCCTGTGCATTCAGGCTGACCGGTTTCGTATAAGCATTCCATGCTATACTGTCCGTATCCGTGATTTCCTTATCCGATATATAATACTGTGTCAGTCTGACCCCGCTGCCTGTCACTGTATCCGTATTATCCGTGCCCCTGATTTCCACTGTCTTATAGTCCTTGCAGAATACTCCGAAAGAAACGGTATTAATAAACTTTTTCCATCCATCTGTGGTGGTCTGGTATTCCGCAGTCGGCGGGATAGTATCGTTTACCATAATCTGTACTTCTCCGGTAACGGCCTTATAATTCACGGTATCATCCGGCGTAAATTTCCATGTATAGGTATTTGTGCCGTATTTTAAGGTGCTGTCTGTCAGCGTTAATGTTCCGGCAGGCGTCTGGTTTGTACGGCTTAATACCACTTGCGATACATCAAGGGTATTTTCCAGCGCTCCCGCCGTAACAGTGCCGACATCAGGCTCTGCCTGTTTGATAGTAAAGGTTTCCTCCACTTCACCCTTATAATTCCCTTTGCCGATAACGGTGAACTTTACGATTCCGGCACTGGTGAAATCGATGGTAGCAACTTTGTCACGGGTGTAGCTGACACTATAATCCGTTCCCGCTGTCAGCGTGGTTTTCCCCTGCTTGACGGTGAGGGTCGGTTTTTGTTCTGCGCCGTTGTAGGTGACTTCTGTTTTATCCAGTGTCACCATGTCCGCCGTCAGCGGAGCGGGGGCAACCTCAAAGGTCAGCTCACAATCTACCAGCTTCCTTACGCCGGGATTTTCTGGCCCGCCGCTATCAATCATTATCGCAACCTGCAATGTATGCTGTTCTGCATCCAGTAAGATATTGTTGGTTAGATCAGCCATCGTAAAAGGGGGTAACGTTGTATCGTCAAGGACAACTTTTTCTGCACTCCAATCCCCCCCAACACTCACGGACTCCCACTTCTCCAGCGTCGTTTCCACCGAAATCAATCCGGTCAAATCCCCATAGACCAGCTCAGGTATGTGGATCGTCACGGTGCCAAGATCCTTACCATAGCTGCAGGCAGCGCAGGCTTCATGCACCGATATGACCGTGCCGCTGGCCGTGGCGCTGCACTCGATGGTATGTTCTTCCGATATTTCCTCGTTACAAAGAGGGCAAGTGCCGCCGTGTTTTCCGCCCGCCAGAGGCTTATACACAAGTCCGGTATGAGGACATTCCATCACTTTGAAGTCTCTGCTGATGGTTCTATCACCATTAGTGAATGTAACCGTATAATCTCCCACATCTTTTACAACGGCCGGTTCAATGTTACGCGTCCATCCCTCCGTATTTGCAGTAAACTCTACCCCGCAAATCGTAATTTTCTTTTCCAACATAATCTGGTCTGTATAGTCCTTTCCGGTATAAGTCAAGCCTTCTGGAATTGAAATCATATCCTTATTTACATCTATCAGGAAATTTCCGTTCCCGGTCAAAGCGCCTGTTTCGGTCAGAGAAGCCTTTTCATGGATACGCATCATACCGTTATTTTCCAATATAACACCATTAGGAATCGTCAGCGCAGCGCCCTCTGGGATCACAAAAGAACCGTCTGCCGCTACGGTCAAATCTGCTGCAAGCGCATGGGTTCCATAAACCTGATATGCCGCCCCCATAGCAGATTGAAAAAATTCATATGTAATTCCCTCCATCGTACTGCTTTTATCC
Organism: uncultured Eubacterium sp.; assembly: GCA_948579355.1. Lineage (GTDB taxonomy): Bacteria > Bacillota > Clostridia > Lachnospirales > Lachnospiraceae > Eubacterium_F. The sequence goes on from CAPAOV010000023.1 coordinate 13,015, forward strand.
ACGATAATTGCTTTCTTAGAGCGAAGCAGGAAGCGGCCACTGTTTGTAACCTGTGAATTGGTAACAGAAACCTCATCCTCACAATGGATACCTGCATCAAGAACATCCGCTGATATAGTAGAATTGGTAATAAACGCCTTGTGCTCCGGCACCTCTTTGGATATTGCCGTCACATACACTCCAAAACCACTGGGATTGGTTATATTCAATGTACTGTCGTCAATCTCTGTTTTGTTGGTGGCAACACAGTAGTCAACACTGCCTGACGAATTGGTTATGTTCACCTCGCTGCCATTTTCTATGGTCAAACCGCCGTGCGTGTTGTAAATATAGCCATTAGAGCCGTTCATGTTGAAATTCACCATTGCATTGTCAATCACCATATTATGGCTAAGGAAAATCATCCCCTGCGTGGTAACATTCACATTTACCCCGCGAATAAAAATATCTTTATCATTCCAGTTTTGCCCTTCCAAAGAGAGCGACGCTCCCTCGTCTCCCATAATAGTCGTACTTCCACGCACATTGCCATAGAAAAGGGTTCCGCTCGTGTTTACAGAATTTTCTCCTTTCACATAAATCGTAAACTCCAATGGTGCATTGGTAATATGAATAAAATTCCCGCTGGAATTATCAGAATGAAAATTCTCCAATGTCAAAACGCCATCTGCATAGCTCCAGCCATCTCCACTGTCGCCGTTGCTAACTTTCTGTCCAAACAGCTCCAAATCAGGCGTGCCCTCCTCCACCGGAGCAGATTTGTTGACTGCATACACGCTAAGCCCGCCGCCAAACAGAGTATTAAACAGCATTGCCGCCGCCAGCAGGATACCCAATGCGCGGTGCATTTCCCGTGCATTTGCGCCCCACAGTCCGCCCTCTTTTCGTTTTCTTCTCTTTTTTCCATTCAAAAAGATTCCCTTATCCTTTTCCATATCGCTCCATTCCTCCGTTCCGAACATTCTCTTTACATATACAGCCGCCTTGACAAACCGGGGTTTTCACAGGCATCCCTTACCCATCATAAAAATGCGGCGCAAGGCACCCTGCAGACAGATTTATAACGTCTGTCTGTCGCACGTCCAAACATAGCACGCAACCTCTTTCTGAAAAATTCCCCGAAAATTTTTTCGGCGTTTATTATCACTATATGGATTTTCCCGCTTTTTTCAAGTGGCACAGCACGAATTGTTAAAATCCGTCCCGAATTGTATAATTTTCTTTAAAATAGTGGTTGACAACTCTGCTTTTTTATGGTACTCGCTTTTTTTTTCGTTTTATGTTATGATGTGGGTTGATATTTTTCAGAATAAAGGAGGCTTTTCCATGCGAATCGCCATTGTAGATGATATTATGTCAGAACGGGAAGCTCTGAAAGAGCGGGTCACTGCACAGGCTGCCCGCCTTTCCCTTGATGCTGCGGTTTCCTGTTATGCTTCCGGCACAGATTTCCTTGCCTGTGCCGGAAAAGAACATTTTGACCTTGTATTCCTTGATATTTATATGGGAAATGAAAACGGCATGGATACGGCAAACCATCTGCGCCGCTTCGATCCGGACTGCCTGCTGGTGTTCACCACCACATCCCCCGACCATGCGCTGGAGGGCTTCCGTGTCCGGGCGCTGCACTATCTGGTGAAACCATATCGGGAAGCTGATCTTGCCGCACTATTCGATGAAATCGTAAAACGCTTTCCCATAACGGACAGATATATCGAGATAAACACCACAGTCGGCACCCACCGGCTCCGCTTTCAAGATATTCTGTATGCGGAGCATTACCAGCATCAGATTTATGTTTACAGCGCAGACGGGAGGAAGTATGTGACACGCCAGACTTTCCGGGAATTTACCGCCGTCCTTACAGACGAGCGTTTCTTCCTGTGCAGCCGAGGCGTCCTTGTCAACATGGAACACGCAGAGGATTTTGACGGCACAGACTTCATCCTGAAAGGCGGGAAAAGGGTCCCTGTCAGCCGTAATCTTGCCAAAACCGCACGTACTGCTTTCGGTGATTATCTGTTCAAAAATTTTAAAAGTTCCGAAAGGAGAGATTGTTGATATGGAACTTATCATTTTCCTGCCGGGTATGCTGCTTGCCTATTTCCCCGTGAAACAATACCTGCGGCTGCGCCCTGCTAAGTTGGCAGCTGTGACAGTCTGCCTTATCCTTCTTTTGTGCCTTGCGGGAGAAGCAGTGCGCCGTTTTTTCCATATAAATATTCTTTGGCTGTTTTTCCCTGCCGCCGCCATCATGGGCAGCTTCTATGTGCATACGCTTAAGATCACACGCTGGAAATCCGTCAGTGTTTTCCTTGCTGTGTGCGGTGTTTTTTCCTGCCTCGGAAATACCGCCATCGGGATAAACGGCGAAACCACGCTGCCGTTTTCCCTCTGCACTGCCGCCCTCTGGTTTCTGATGTGCTGTGCTTTCGTAGACGTGGCATGGTATCCTGCCTCCCATGCCGCAAGGCAGCTTCTGGAGGACGATGCCTTGGCACCAACATGGTATGTGTTCTGGATACTGCCGGTCATATTTATCAGCCTGAATCTTTTTTTCATACCAGAGAATCCGAGCATTTTAGAACAGGGGCGGCTCCGGCTGCTATACATCCTTTTCAGCTTTGTGCTCCTTGTCCTGCTCCTTTTATCCTACCTGCTTTTCTACTACATGACATCCAGCTTAAACCGCAATAACCGTCTCCGGCTGGAGAACCAGTTCCTTTCTCTGCAACAGGCACGGTATGACAGCCTCCTTACCACTACCCGGCAGATACGGCAGGCACGGCATGATATGCGCCACCATTTCCATGTCCTGCAGGGCTTCGCCGCACAGGGGAACATGGAGGGCATCCTAAACTATCTGGCTGAAGTTCAGGGGAACATTCCCACCGGCGATCTTGGACTGTGCAAAAATGCGGTTGTGGACAGTGTGGCGGGCTATTTTTCCCTGCTTTATAGGGAAAACGGGATTCCCCTTTCTTTCAGGCTTGACCTACCCCGTGACCTTCCCGTGCCGGATACCGACCTTTGTTCTGTGCTGTCCAATCTCCTTGAAAACGCAATGGAAGCCAGCCTGCGGACAGCCCCTGAAAAACGTAAGGTTCAGGTGTCCGCCCGCCTGCATTCAGGGAATATGCTGCTATTGTCTATCGAAAACAACTATGACGGGGAGGTGCAGGAAAAAAACGGCGTGTTCCTCTCCTCCAAGCATCCGAGGGAGGGCATCGGTTTACAAGCTGTGCGCCATATCGCAGAAAAGAGCGGTGGCTATATCCGGTTCCACTATGGGAACGGTGTGTTTATTGCCAATGTGATGCTGCGGAGCGAACTGTGAAACGTATACCGGATGAGGTACGCAATTGATACCCCGCCTACGAAGTTTCCAGATAATTCTTCCGCAGCTGCCCGCAGGCAGCGTCGATATCGCTCCCCATCTCTCTGCGGACGGTAACGTTGATATGATTCTTTTCTAGTACGGATTTGAACCGCTCAATCTCCGCCTCTCCAGAGCGCCGGCAGTCACGTTCCTTTACTTCATTGAGAGGAATCAGATTCACATGGCAGTTCAGGCCCTTACACCGCCTGCTCAGCTCTTCCGCATGTTCTTTCCGGTCATTCACTCCCGCAATCATACTGTATTCGAACGTAATTCTGCGTCCCGTCTGCTCTACATATTCCCGGCATACTTCAAAGATTTCCTCTATCGGATAGCGTCTTGCCACAGGCATCGTCTTTTGACGTATTTCATCATTTGGCGCATGCAGACTAATTGCTAAGGAAATCTGCAGATGTTCCCGCATTAAATCGCGAATCGCTTCTGTCAGACCGCAGGTAGATACCGTAATATTTCTCTGGCTGATACAAATTCCCTTTTCATCCGACAACAGTCTCACAAATCGGACTACCGAAGCAAAATTATCTAACGGCTCGCCCATTCCCATGACAATTACATGAGAAACACGCTCTCCGGTATCTTTCTGTATTTCGTATACCTGCGATAACATCTCGCCCGCCGTTAAGTTTCTTGTCAGACCGTTTAGCGTGGAGGCGCAAAATGTACACCCCATGCGGCACCCAACCTGCGAGGAGACACATACGCTGTTGCCATAGCGGTATTTCATCCACACGCTCTCAATGACATTCCCATCTGGCAGTAAAAACAAATACTTTATCGTATCTTTCTTTCGCGATATCTGTTTCTGAAGCACGGTCATCGCAGGCAAAACAAATTTGCTTTTTAACTGTTCCCGAAATTGATGGGACAGATTTGTCATCTCGTCAAAGCTGCCCGCCTGCTTCTGATGAACCCACTGGAACAGCTGCCTGCCACGAAATGCCTTTTCACCCATCGAGAGCGCAAGTTCTATCATTTCGTCTTCCTTTTGACTTCGTATATCCATTGTCTTTATACCTTTCTAAAACGAGCCACAAAAAAACCATCGCTCTTATGTATCCCCGGTAACATCTGAATCATCCCCTGCGCAGTCATCTTGTTTTGCAATTCTTCCGGTAAAAACGAATCAAGAGATTCTCGCTGCAGGCCGCAATGTTCCTCCAGCCACATCACGTTCTCTTCATTTTCTTTTTCACATATCGTACAGGTACTATATAAAAATACGCCGCCTTTGCGGAGCATCGTCAGAGACGCCTGACAGATTTCACGCTGCAAAGGCACCAGTTTCTCCACTTTTTGCAGGGCATGGTATTTAATTTCCGGCTTTTTGCCGACGATTCCCATTCCCGAGCAAGGAACATCCGCCAACACAACATCGGCCCGTCCCTGCCACTCTCTGTCTGTCCTTGTGCCGTCCCACACCTTTCCCCGTGCATTTGTATACTGTAGCCGGCGCAGATTCTCACGCACACGCGACAACTTCTTTTCGCTTATATCACGATAGCTCAAAAGTCCCTGCCCTTTCATCCGGAGAAGTGCATGCATCGATTTGCCGCCCGGCGACGCACAGACGTCGACAACCGTATCTCCTGATTTGATATCCGCACATAAGACAGCTAGCATGGAACTCTCATCCTGAACAAAAAACCATCCCTCGTCATAACCGGGCAGGCTGCGTACATCATCACAATGACGAATAAGAAAACTGTCTCCCATGTAATATCCCGAATCATATAGCAGATTGCGGCTCTGCAAATGTTCCTCATACTCCCTGACAGAAATTTTATTGCTGTCAATATGTATCGTCACCTCCGGCTGACGCTCCAGAAAAGCATTCGCCAGCTTCTTTGTCGTCTTTTTCCCGTACCTGTCCAGAAAATATTCATACAGATTCTTTGGCAGGGCCAGCTTTTCCCACGGACGCAGGCGTACTTCATCCCTTTGACGCAGCATGGTGCGAAGTACACCATTGACAAATCCCGCGTACCTCTCTCCTGCCACACTCTTTAACAATTCCACCGCCTCGTGGCAGGATACCGCTTCTGGAACCGTATCCATATACAAGATTTCATATAACGCCATACGAAGTACCGTGCGGACAGAGGGCGCCAGACGCCGAACAGAAAGACTCGAAAAATGGCGGATATAGGCATCCGATTCCACCGCCCGCTCAATGGCGCCATACGAAAGCCGCTTCAAAAATCTCTTCTCCTGCACGGAAAGCGTTTTCATTTTATCGGTTATCCGATGAAAAATGACGTCGCTATGTTCCTGTTCTTCTAAAACTCCGTATACGATTTCATAAGCTCTCTTTCTCATCAGTCCCTGCTGTTCCTCCCAAATAAAATAAGCAGACGAAGCAGCTGCAAAATAGCAGCGGCAGCCGACGCCACATAAGTCAGCGCAGCAGCTCGCAGTACCCGCTTCGCCCCGCGTTTTTCCGTACTGCCTAAGATCCCGCACTCTTCCAAAATAGCAAGCGCACGTCGGGAAGCGTTAATTTCCACCGGCAGCGTTACAACCTGAAACAGGACAGCGGCGCTGAAAAGTACGATTCCAATCGTCACAAGCGGCGGCATGCTAAAAAATATGCCAGCCAGAATGATAAACCACGAAGCTCCGGAACCAAAATTCGCCACCGGAACAAGAGCCGAACGAATGGAAAGAGGTACATATGAATTCGCATGTTGTATCACGTGACCGCACTCATGTGCTGCTACCGCAATCGCTGCCACTGAATTGCTTCCATAAACTGAATCAGACAATCCCACATCCTTTGTCTTTGGATTATAGTGGTCTGTCAAGTTGCCGGAAACATGACTCACTGAGACATCGGTTATTCCGGCATAGGCCAAAATGCGCCGCGCTGTCTCTGCCCCTGTCAAACCGGAAGAGCTCCTGACCCGGTTATACTTTGAAAAGGAACTGTGAACCATCGCGGAAGCTGCCATCGACAAAACAACACCGATTACAATTAAAATGTAAGTAGGATCCCACATCCAGTACATCCCTCGTCCCAATCCGTAAAAACGCATTAAATACATAGCATATCTCCTTTTTTTATTGTTACACCGCGCAGAAAACTGCCGGCATCCATCCGCTTTTTCCCCTCTGACTGCACCTCAAGAATACGGAGACAATACTTGCCTGTCTGTACAGTAAAACTATCTTTATCCACATCTACAACCGTTCCCGGAGCCTCTCCAGTATCCTCATTCACAACTTCCGCCCGCCAGATTTTCAACGTCTTTCCATGAAGTTTTGTATACGCGCTTGGCCATGAATTAAGTCCTCGAATATAGCGTTCCAATTTTACCGCTTCTTCATTCATATCCAGACATCCCAAATCCTTTGTGAGCATTTTCGCATAACAGCTCTCCTCATCTTTCTGTGATATTGGCTGCAAATTTCCTTCTTCTGCCAGACGCAATGTCTCCAACAGCAAATCACCGGATATTTCTGCCAGTCTGTCATGAAGGCTCTCCCCTGTCTCCTGCGGACTTATCTCTATCTCCTTTTTCAGGAGAATGTCTCCGGTATCCAGTCCGACATCCATCTGCATCGTCGTGATACCAGTCGTCTTATCTCCCTCCAGAATGGCCCACTGTATCGGAGCGGCGCCACGCCACCGCGGCAGAAGAGAAGCGTGTACGTTAATACAGCCATACGGAGGAAACTCCAGAATTTCTTTGGACAACAATTGTCCGAAAGCAACTACTACGATTACGTCGCACGGAATTTTCTTTAACTCGGCTACCATGTCTGCCTCTTTAATACGTTTGGGTGTATATACCGGAATCTGGTTCGCTACTGCCACCTCTTTCACCGGAGTAAACACCAGTTTCCCGCTTCTCCCTCTCGCTTTATCCGGCTGCGTAACTACTGCCGTAACCGTATGAGCCGGAGACGCAATTAACGCTTGCAACACCGGAACAGAAAAGTCCGGTGTTCCCATAAAAATCACATTCATTCGTCATCATCTCCCTGCAGTTCTTCTACATCATACAGACGTCCCTCTACCTTATCCACGTAAAGCTGCCCGTCCAAATGCTCAATTTCATGCACAAGAGCTCTTGCCAGCAATTCTTCGCCCTCTATTTCATAAGGATTAAAATCCTTATCCCACGCTTTTACACGAACCCTATATGGACGTGTTACTTTTCCTGATTTGTTTGGTACACTCAAACATCCCTCATACCCTGTCTGTTCTCCCTCGGTCTCCAATATTTCAGGATTCACAAGAACAATTGGATTGCTCCCATCTTCCGTCACATCAATGACAGCAATGCGTTTCAATATACCAACTTGAGAAGCTGCTAACCCCACTCCGTCTGCTTCATACATCGTTTCCAACAAATCTTCCACCAGCTCTTTATTCTTGTCCGTCATCTCCTTAACTAGTTTACACTTTTTTGTGAGGATTTCATCCCCAATTGTACGAATATTCCGTAATGCCATAGTGACCTCCCTTTTTTGTATCTAATAACTATTTATTGTATCTCTGTCATATTGAATATGACAAGTTTTCCCCCACTCAGGATGCCTACCAAATTCTTCTACTTGCTCAAGGAGTTTATCCATAACGTCTTCCTCTTTTGCTTTTATATAGAGAATATAGCGGTAGCAATCTTTTGCCCGGCTGAGTCCCGCCTCGGCCGGCCCAATCAAGCTGTATTCCTTTTGGCAGTTGATTTTAAAACTTTTTACCAGCGCTTCCATACACGTTTTCGCCATACATTTATCCTCGGATAATACTAATACGGATGCCATCTGTATATAAGGCGGATATTGTGCCATACGACGATACGCCAGCTCATTTTCATAAAAGAAAGCAGCGTCCTGACGCCTGACTGCCTCCACACAGTACTGGTCGGGATTATAAGTCTGTATCACCATCTCTCCGCTCTTACCAGCCCTGCCGGCCCTGCCACTGGCCTGCATCAATAAGTCAAACGTCTTTTCCATACTTCGGTAATCACTGGAAAACATACTCATATCTGCCGCCAACGCAGACATCAAAGTAACATTTGGGAAATCATGTCCCTTGACTATCATCTGCGTTCCCAGAAGAATGTCTGCCTTTCCCTGACGAAATGGTTCAAGTATATTTTCATGCCCATGTTTTCCTGTTGTTGTATCAGCATCCATGCGAAGTATGCGGGCAGTAGGAAATCTCTTCTGAAGCATCTCCTCAACCTTTTGCGTTCCCAAACCAAAAGCAGCAACATAAGGTGAGCCGCATTCCGGACATACAGCAGGCATTGCCGCCGTGTGACCGCAATAGTGACACATCAAAGTGTCTATCCGGCCTCCACGATTTTTGTGAGCCGTCATGGAAACTTCACAATGAGAACATTGTAACACATAACCACAGCTTCGACAAGAAACAAAGCCTGCATATCCCCGGCGGTTAATAAACAGCATACATTGTTCCTGCCGTCTTAGGCGGTCTTCTATCTTTTCCTGCAGCAACCGACTGAATATGGAACGGTTTCCCGCTTTCAGTTCATTTCTCAAATCCACAATATGCACTTTGGGTAATTGTGCCCCCGCTGCACGCTTTGTCAGCGGTAACATGACATATTCCCCTTTTTTTGCCGCATAATATGTTTCCACGGAGGGCGTCGCCGAACCCAAGACAACGCTTGCTCCCGACAGACGTGCCAGCTCAAGGGCCACCTCTCTTGCATGATATTTGGGTGGTTTTTCGCTTTTATAACTCCCCTCATGCTCCTCATCCATTATAATCAGCCCCAAATCGGTAAAGGGAACGAACAGCGCCGACCGCGGGCCAATAATAATATCAATTTCCCCTCGCCTTGCACGCTCATACTGGTCATAGCGTTCCCCTTCTGATAAGCGGGAATGCAGGAGGGAAACCCGTTCGCCAAAACGTTCGCCAAGTCTGTGAACCGTTTGTAATGTCAGTGCAATTTCCGGAATCAGAACAATCACCTGCTTGCCCTTTTGCAATACTTCCTCTATCATTTTCATATATACTTCCGTCTTACCGCTGCCAGTAACACCATACAGCAGATAAGTATGCACCCGCCCCGCTTGAAATTCTGTGCAAAACTTTTCCATCACCTGTTTCTGCTCATCATTCAATTCCTTTTGCATCTGCCTGTCTTTTATCAAATCATACGGGTTCCGATATTTCTTTTGTTTAGAAACAGACAAAATCCCTGCTTTTACCATCCCGTCTATGACTGGTTTCGTAATTCCATATTTTTTCGATGCCAGCGCTGTCGTCATCTGTCCATTTTCCTCAAACATTCCCTGAAGCAGGCGCGCTTTCGCCTTATAGTGCTTCAAGCGGCATCGCTCCAGTTCTTTTTTAGCCTCATCAGCGGATACAACAAAATTAAGCCAGTGCTCTTCCACTGACTTAATTTGTCTCTTCACCGGCAATACCGTCTTTAATGCTTCATTCATCGTCGTCCCATATCGGTTTCGTATCCACGCAGCCAATTTTAACATCCTGCCCTCTACCGGAACGTCCTTCTCTTCTAACGACAACAATGCTTTTATCTTCTCTGGCGGCCACTTTGCCTCTCCGCTGATGCCGACAACAAATCCCATTATCTGACGATTCCCCCTGCCAAAGGGAATCTTTACCCGGCTTCCAATACTTACCTGTTGTAGTAACTCTTCCGGTATCCGATACTGAAATGTGCGGTCCAGCGCCTCGACGGAAATATCTACAATCACATCGGCAAACACTCTGTCACCCCTCTATCAGTTGCTTCACCACTTCATCCATATGCATCCCGCGCGAACCTTTTACAAGTATCCAATCTCCGGGCTCTTTTTGACTTCTAACTGCATTTGCTGCCTGCTCATTATTCTCACAGGAAACAACTGGTATGTCACTGTGAGCAGAGACATAATTAGCAATTGCCTGCGTTTCCTGCCCAACAACATATAATAGCGATAATTTTCTTCCCTTTTCAGCCTCTTTTACAATAAAGCGTCCGATTCCCTCATGCAACTCCCAAGACTGTTCCCCCAGCTCCAATACGTCTCCTAAAATAGCCAGCCGCCTGCCGTCGTCCGGATAGTCAAACAGCGCGCGCAGATTACCGACAATCGAATCGGGACTGGCGTTATAAGTGTCGTCAATGATATGCACGCCGTTCCACTCATGGATGACTCCGCGCATTTGAATTGGGCGATATTCCTTTAACGCCTCTGCTGCCTGCTCCGGCGACACCTCATAGCGAAGAGCCAACGCCAGCGCAACAACCGCATTATTCACATTGTGCGTACCCATGACAGACAATTCTACCGGGAATTGCCCCTGCGGATAATGAAATAAAAATTGCTGTCCGTCCTGCTGCGGCCGAACCTCATCTGCGTAATAAACACATCCCTCTTCCATTCCGTAATATATGGTTTTGCAGTTCCCCTGACATCTGTCATAGGGAATATTTTCTTCCGACATCTCTTTCAAATCACCGTTACCGCACACATATAAAACACCGTTTTCCGGAAAGTAAGTAATAATCTTACCTTTTTCCGCGCATATATTTTCTCTGGAGCCAAGATTTCCAATATGCGACACTCCAATATTTGTCATAACCGCACAATCCGGTCTGGCAATTGCCGCCAACCGCTCCATCTCTTCCGGCATGCTGATTCCCATTTCGAAGACAGCTATCTCCGTGTCCTCTTCCAATTGAAACATCATAAGCGGTACACCAATCTGACTGTTCAGATTTCGAAATGTTTTCAATGTTTTATACTTTTTCTCCAGTACGGCGGCAATCATTTCTTTCGTCGTCGTCTTACCGACGCTTCCGGTAACGCCAATGACAGGAATGCTAAATAAAGAACGATACCATGCAGCAAAATCCTGCAGGGCACAAAGCGTATCTTCCACGTAAATGCACGCCCCATCCGCACAAATCACATCCGTACGGGAAGAAAACACGCAGGAAGCTCCCTGCGCCAGAACTTCGGGAATGAATCGGTGGGCATCTACACGCTCACCAATAATAGGAACAAACAGCACCCCCGGATTAACTTCACGAGAATCTGTCACCACCCCTGTTATCTCCTGTTTTTCGTCTCCCCATGCGAGAGTTCCCGATACTGCTTTTACGATATCTCTAATCTGAATTGCTTTCATGCATTCTCCCTCTAATTCGCCGCAATCACATCTGCCATGTCATAACGCCCGCTTTCTTTTCCTTTCAAAAACTTAGCGGCAGCAACAGCTCCTTTTCCAAAGACGGCCTTACTATACGCCGTATGAGAAAAAGTAATTACTTCGTCCGTGCCGGCAAAAATAACGTCATGTTCCCCGACAATGGTTCCTCCGCGCACAGCAGAGAGCCCCAGTTCCTTCTTATCTCTCTTCTGACGCCTTTGAGAACGGTCATAAATATATTCATATTGATTTCCCATCGCCTCGTTAATCGAATCTGCCAATGCTAATGCCGTGCCCGACGGCGCATCCAATTTTTGATTATGATGCTTTTCTATGATTTCCACATCAAAACCCTCGCCGGCAAATACTTTCGCCGCATCCTGCAATAATTTTAACAGCGTATTAATGCCGAGTGACATATTGGCGGATTTTAAAATCGCCGTCTCAGTTGTCGCAGCCTCAATCTCCGCCAACTGTTCGTCACTGTATCCGGTTGTGCAAAGCACTGCCGGAACTTTATGCTGCTTGCTATAAGTGAGAATTTCTGTCAAAATTTTTGGTGTAGAAAAATCAATAATAGCATCCGCCTCTACATTACAGTCTGAAATGGATGAAAATACCGGAAAATCAGTCTGGCCGTTATCTGCCATATCGATTCCTGCTACAATTTCCGCTTCCGAATCATCCTTGACAATACCGGTAATCATCCTGCCCATTGCACCGTTACATCCACACATAATTATTCGTGTCATCTCTCTCCTCCTACTCGTGATTGTCCTCTTCCCATATTACTTTTATCAATCTATGCGGATACCCGCCTTTTTCATTTCCTCCAGCAGACGCTCTGCATTCGCATTTTCCATTTCTGTCAATGGCAGACGCAGACTCCCCACTTCCATACCCATAAAATTCATGGCACGCTTTACCGGAATCGGATTTACTTCGGAAAACAGCGCCTGAATAAGCGGAATATATGACAACTGCAACTCACAGCTCTTTGCCGCATCTCCCTGCAGATAGCTTGCCGCAATGTCGTGTGTCTCTTTTGGCAGGATATTCGATAATACAGAGATAACACCTTTTCCTCCAAGAGACATTACCGCCGTAATCTGGTCGTCATTTCCGGAATACAAATCTACTTTTCCTTTTGACAGGCTCATTACTTCCGCCACTTCAGAAATATCTCCGGTTGCATCTTTGACCCCGGCGATATTCGGCACTTCGGTACATAAATCTACTACTGTCTGCGGAGTCATACGAGTACCTGTACGGCCGGGAATATTGTACAAAATAATCGGAATGGATACCGCGCCCGCAATCGCTTTAAAATGCGCTTTTAATCCGTTCTGCGTCGCCTTGTTGTAATACGGCGTTACTACCAACAGACCGTCTGCACCGCATTTTTCCGCTTCCTTAGAAAGATAAATTGCCGAAGCCGTGCAGTTAGAGCCGGTTCCTGCAATAACCGGAATCCGTCCGGCAACTACTTCACACGTATAGCGAATGCATTCCAAATGCTCCTCTTCTGACAAAGTAGACGCCTCGCCTGTTGTTCCGCAGATAATAATTGCGTCTGTGGCATTTGCTATCTGAAACTCCAAAAGTTCTTTTAACTTCGCATAGTTTACACTTCCGTCTTCTTTCATTGGTGTAATCAACGCCACACCTGCTCCTTCAAATATCGCCATTTCCCTTTCATCCTTTCTTCAATAAAAAATAGGAGTTAACCTTGTGCTAACTCCTAATATTTCATAATCATGAGTAGCACTCCATCATTGCGATGACAGTCGCATGGTTCTTCACCATACGCCCAGGAAGAAAATCTACAGGTATTTCCCCCTTCGGCAGACGTTCCTTTCACGACTCTTCTCTCATGCCTGCCATGTCCAAGCCGTTACTGATAAAATCTGCGCCTCTACTTACATGTATAAGAATATCACTCTTCTCCTTACAGGTCAAGAGTTTCTTCCTCGTCTTCCTCCGAAATTTCAGATGCGGCAATCACCTCTCCGCTCTCCTCAACACGCTCTAACTTGCTGACTGAAATCTCATAGGCAATTCTTGTCTCATATTCCTCATCCCCTACTTGCTTTTGATACTCTCTGCTCTGGATTCTGCCCCATAACTGGACATGTTCACCAACTTCAAACCCATCCGCATATCGGGCATTCCGTCCCCAGCAGATACATGGGATATAATCCGATTTACCGTAAGAGCGGTTTACTGCCACAAGCAAGTCCGCAATTTCCCTGCCCAAAGGCGTTTTCCGGTATACAGGAGGTTTACACAAATAGCCGTCGAGAAATATGTAGTTTGGTTTCTCGACTTCATTCTCTAATTCATCCACACGTACGTCGCGCACAAAAACAGAAAGTACAAGACGGTTATGATTCTCTTCGTGACGGTTATAGGAGCGGAACTGACCGCTTGCTTCCATATACATACCGCGGTAATCTTTTGTTACATCAAGAAGCCTTTCCGATATCATAAGCGGTATCGTATCAAACACCTGACTCAATCGTTTTACCGAAAGGTAAACCATATAAAATCCTTCGCCATATACCTCATGACTAAAGGTAAAATCACTGACTACCTCACCATAAATATTCACTTGATTGTTCCCTAAAATCTTATCTGCCATATTTAAATGACCCCCTTTGTTTATTTGCTGCTCTTCTCAAGCATTTTTCTATACATAGTATATATATGAGGGCATATTCCATTTTAGAACTATTTTTTCGCTATAAGCCCTCTTTTCTCCCTCGTGTGTCTGAAAGAATAACATATACAAACAAATTTTGCAATATCAAAATTTTTCTTTTCAAACGGAGTCTCCACGGCAAAGACATTCCATTAGGGAAAATGGGCAGCCCCCCTCACTGAACAAGACTACCCATTAATTTAGTACAATTTAATTGTTAATTAATTTGTCTTCACCATTCCAACTATATAACTTTCGAATGTCTTCACCAACAAGTTCCGACTGGTGCTCGGAAGCCAACTTTCTCATCGCCTTAAAGTGAGCCTGACCGCCTGCTTCCGACATATCCAATAAAAATTCTTTTGCAAAAGAACCATCCTGAATATCAGAAAGTATTTTTTTCATTGCTTTCTTTGTATCCTCTGTAATAATCTTTGGCCCGGTTACATAATCACCATACTCCGCCGTGTTGGAAATGGAATATCTCATGCCTGCAAATCCACTCTGATAAATCAAATCTACAATCAGCTTCATTTCGTGGATACACTCAAAGTATGCATTACGTGGGTCGTATCCCGCCTCACACAAAGTCTCAAATCCTGCCTGCATCAAAGCACAGACGCCGCCGCAAAGAACTGCCTGTTCACCAAACAAGTCAGTCTCCGTCTCCGTTCTGAAATCCGTCTCCAGCACGCCGGCTCTTGCTCCGCCAATCGCTAACGCATAAGCTAACGCTTTCTCCTTTGCCTTTCCTGTTGCATCCTGATGTACGGCAATCAGACACGGAACGCCTTTGTCTGCCTGATATTCACTGCGAACAGTATGTCCCGGCCCTTTCGGTGCAATCATCGTTACATCTACGTCTGCCGGTGGAACAATCTGGTTAAAATGAATGTTAAAACCATGAGCAAACATCAACATATTGCCTGCCTCCAGATTTGGCTCAATGGATTCTTTGTAGAGCGCAGCCTGCAACTCATCATTAATCAAAATCATAATGATATCTGCTTTTTTAGCAGCTTCTGCTGCCGTATATACTTCAAATCCCTGTTCCTCTGCTCTCTTCCATGATTTGGAACCCTCATAAAGTCCGATAATTACATGGCATCCGGATTCCTTTGCATTCAATGCATGTGCATGTCCCTGACTGCCATATCCGATAACGGCGATGGTCTGGCCATCCAATGCAGCTAAATTACAGTCATCCTGATAATAAATCTTTGCTTCTGACATATTCACAGCCTCCTAAATATTTTGTATTTAAAGCCTATCCGGGCGTATAAAACCCCGTGGATGGTTTTCAAAAAATGTTATACTGACTTCTGCTCGTCATAAAATCCTCTCGCCAGTCCGGAAATACCCGTACGAACCAGCTCTTTTATCTCATAACCTTCAATCAGCTTGATAAAAGCATCTAGCTTTTCCTGATTTCCCGTCAATTCAATCATCATCGAATTGTCCGCTACATCAACAATCTTAGCGCGGAATATTTCTACAATCGCATTAATCGCCGGTCTGGCCTCACGATTAGCTTCCACTTTTACTAAAATCAGCTCGCGGCACACAGATGCTTCACCTGTCAATTGTTTTACGGATTTCACATCTTCCAGCTTATTCACCTGTTTCTCAATCTGCTCTAAAACGATATCATCACCGGTCACTGATACAGTCATACGTGAAAAGGCAGGATTTTCCGTCTCGCCAACTGTCAGACTGTCAATGTTGTAGCCACGGCGGCTGAACAATCCCGTAACCCGGCTCAGTACACCCGAAGTATTATTTACCAATATGGACAGAACCACTTTACTCATGTGTTTCTTCCCCCTTTTATCAAGATAAATCGTCTTTCTGACACTCTCTCCATTGTAGCAACATCGCGGAATATTGTCAACTCTTAAAGAGGAACTTCTTTAATGCCGCCTTATTTGCTGACAAATCCGGTACTAGACATTGATCCCCCCGAATCTTCTGCGACGTATATCCCCCCTCAATCGGCAGGCTGAATTGATGTAGCTTTGTTGTTCCCATGCGGAAAATCGTCATCAGATAAGTGTAAACTTCATCCTTATCAATATCGGTCTTGATATTTGGCATGATTACCTCCGCCAGTTTCAACAGCTCATCCGGCGACAACTGTCTGGCTTTTTTTAAAACTGCCTGTATCGTGAGACGCTGGCGCTCCGTCCGTCCGTAATCGTCTCCTTTTCCGCTGGCCGTATAAACCCCCGGCAAACGACCATCCGGCTGTCTTTTACCATGACGGATACGACAATATCCCAACGCCTGATAACCGTTGAATATCTGCTTTCCCTTTTTCACTGCCCGATACTTTCTTCTCTTAATGTAATTTGTCTGGCGCAGATTAATAGCTTCTGATTCTGTCAGATTCACTTCAACGCCGCCAAGTTCATCAATAACATTGACAAATGCGTCAAAGTTTACTTCCATATAGCCATCCATCTTTATGCCAAAATTTTTCACAAGCGTCTTGTATAACAGCTTGATGCCTCCAAACGAGTACGCTGCATTTAATTTCCTGCCGCCATAACCGGGAATATCCACATACATATCCCGCATTAAAGATGTTAGCTTTAACTTATTGTGTTTGATGTCCATCGTGGCAATCATCATCGAATCCGAACGCCTATCCACGTCTTTGTCCTGCTCGTCATTGTTTTTATCCGCACCAACTAACAATATATTAACCACATCGGTATCACTGTCCAGTTTGTATTGGCTTAAATCCATATCGGATATCGTTCCCGAATTATCAAAATTCATTAGCGCAAGCATACTGTCACTCGTATGCTTGACATAGGCAAGAGCGCTGCCCGCCGTCATGGAAATCAAAATTCCCAACACCAAAAACACCCTCGCTACAATCTTTCCCTTTCTTCTTCCTTTCCTCGCCATGTTCTCACCCTTTCCTTATCTACTGTTGATTGCCGTGTCCAACTACATCATTAACAGCAACCCGACATTGCGTACAAAACCGCTCTTGTAAAATCCATTGGCAATCAGCCGTATGCGTCTGCCAAACCACCCCTGTCTTTCAAGGCCGGCAAATTGTTCGGCAATCCGGATTTGTTCCGCTGTCATCTGCTGACGGAAACATTTTAAAAAAGCCGCTCCCTGCCGATACGTCCGCTGTAATACACCGCGCTGTCTCTTTATATGCGATACCCGCTCCCTGACATACCCGCCATACGCCTCTCCGCCAATCATGTTGCCGCTATGCTGCCGGTACAACAAGGTCGGTTCGTCCAAATATTCAATTCTTCCAAAATGGCTGCAAATCAATGCCAGCCACCAGTCATGCACACGGATTTCTTCCGGCAGTTCATGTAAATAATCACGCATTTTTCCATTGACCATAATCGTACAGCCAATACACTTATTTTCCATAAAAAGATGTGGTGTGTCAACCTTTTTCGTATTCAAATGTGAAGTCGCATGAAATCGCCCCAGTTTTTGGCGGGTTCCACTGTCGTAATTCATAGCGTCACTGTAAACTAAAACGGGGACATTGGCGTTTTCTCTCTCTGTCTGTTTCATTTTGTCCAGCGTCCGCTCCACTTTATCGTTATACCAGATGTCATCCTGGTCACATAACATCATATAGGAGGCGCGGCTTCTCTGCAGCGCCTTTAAAAAATTTTTCACATACCCCTGATTCGTCTCATTCCTGTGCAGTGAAAACCGTCTATCCTTTTCACAATATTCTTCGGCAATCGCCAGTGTCTCGTCTGAAGAACCATCATCACAAATCTCTACTGCAATATTTTCGTAACTCTGCGATAACAAAGAATCTAATTGTTCTCTCAAAAACTTTTCTCCATTATAAGTGGCTACCACAATAAGAACCGTATCCTGTTTCACTTCCCATCCCTCCAATACGACTTATTCATTGACATCCTGCGTACAAGCCAAAGTGGGAGGCTTTTATATTTTTTCCCAAAACGATATCCTAAAAATTTGAATCCACTCTGCAAAACTAAATCCGGAATTAAATACCATTTTCCGTTCTTCATCAAATATTTCATCGTATCTTTGACAAGACGCACACCTTCTGTCTCTGATTTTACACCGTCAAAAATTTCCTTATACTGACGCTGCGAAACGGCCAAATCAAAGTTTCTTGTAAACTGTTGGCGGTAAGTATATTTATGCGCATGTACAACTTCTGCTTCCGCAACATAGGCAATCTTATATCCCGCACCGATTATATGTGCCGCCATAATCATGTCTTCATTAAAAATCGTATGAAGCACAAAACCTCCCATCTCTTCATAAACACGCTTCCGGTACATCGCACAGACATTAGAGCAGAAATAAGTTTTTATTCCCAAGCGCGGTAAATCCTCCCGGCTTTTTATACTGCTGCTGTCCGGATAATTGAATTGCCGGGTATACTGCTCTATAATTCCTGTCCGTTCTGTCGGCAATTGTCTGGCATATGCGGTGGCAACCGCCTCTTCTTCCAGCGCACCCAGCATTTTCTCTATGAGAAATTCATCTACGGGAACAGCATCCTGTGTCATAAAGAGCATAAATTCAGCCTGCGACAATGCGGCTCCCTGATTTCTTGTTCCCCCATGGTCAAAGTCTTTCTTCTCAACAGGCGTAATAACAGCATTTTCCAGCGTCTGCAAAAGATTCCGTACTTTCACATCTTCTTCTGTGCCCGTCAATGTCTGCATAAAGAAAATATGAGCGGGCTGTACGGTCTGTTCTTTTAGTCTTTCAATAAGCCGCTCCAGCTTTTCATCCGGACAGTACACCGGAATGATTACATCTACCATACCCTTTCCTCTCCTTTGCGCTATCTCTCCTGTAATAATTTGTTTACCAGCCGCACAGCGTCCTGCGCATCTTCCGAATAGCCGTCTGCTCCGATTTCTTTCGCAAAATTCTCTGTGACAACAGCTCCGCCAATAATTATTTTTGCCTTTATCCCCTGAGCCCTTGCCTGCTCTACTACCGTCTTCATCTCCATCATTGTCGTCGTCATAAGGGCGGAAAGCCCAATAACGGATGCATCGTGCTCCACTGCCGCATCAATAATTTGCTGAGCATCTACATCTTTTCCTAAATCAATCACTTCATATCCATAATTTTTTAACATTAAAACGACCAGATTCTTTCCTATGTCATGGATATCTCCTTTTACTGTCGCCATCACAATAGTTGCCAATTTTTTATTTCCTCTTTCTTTTGCCAGCAATGGCTCCAGACGGGTAATTGCTTTTTCCATCGCCTCGGCGCTGCCGATAAGCTGTGGAAGAAAATACGTCTTCTGCTCAAATAATTTACCGACGTAATGAATGGCTGGTATCAGTTGCTCATCAACGATTTCTGTCGGTTTAACTCCTCGCTCCAGCTCCTTTTGCAGCAGTTCCGGCACGTGACTGCTCTTTCCTTTTACGACTGCCATATAGAGTGGCGAACCGGCAATCTCTTCTTTTTTCGTCTCTTTTTTTGCTGTCGTTACCGTTGTCTGTGACACCCCTTCAATATAACGGATATCCGCTTCATCCTTATTTAACAGTAAATCAGCGGCCAAAGCGGCATTCATCAACAACATCTGCGATGGATTGGCAATCGCCATCGTCAAGCCCTCCCGAATCGCCAGCGTCAAAAACGCTGTATTGACAAATACTCTCTCCGGCAAGCCAAAGGAAATATTGGACAGACCGCAGACAGTCGCCACACCCAAATCCTCTTTACAATAACGAATGGTGTGAAACACTTCCCACGCGGCATTTTTATTAGCTCCTATCGTTGTCACCAGACCATCGACGATAATATCGGATTCGGTCAATCCCTGTTTTTTTGCCTTCTCGATAATCGTATGGATAATCTCCCGCTTCTCTTCCTCATTTTGCGGCAGTCCTTTCTCTGACAGAGGCAGGAGAATAAACATGGCTCCATACTTTTTGGCGAGCGGAATCAATGTCTCGAACTTCTCTTTTTCCAGTGAAATCGAATTAATCAGCGCTCGTCCCGGATAAATCCGCAGTGCCGCCTCGACAACATCCACGTAACTGGAATCAATGCTCAACGGTACATCTACCGTCATCGTCAGTTCTTTCACCGCCCGCAGCATCATCTCTTTTTCATCAATGCCATTCATTCCCATATTGACGTCCAGAATGCATGCTCCCTTGTCAACCTGCTCTTCTGCCATATCGAGTGCCATATCAAGCGAGCCCTGCCGCAGCTCTTCCTGTAGCAGCTTTTTCCCCGTCGGATTAATGCGTTCGCCTATGACAAGAAAACGTCCGTCGAGATGAATCGGCGTCACGGTTCTCTCCGTCGTCAAAGCACGGATTTCTTTTTTCTCACATGGTGAAAATGTTTGCTTGTCCACCACCTTCTTTAAGGCATGAATATGCTCCGGTGTCGTGCCGCAGCATCCGCCCAGTACCGTGGCTCCCGCTTCTATTAAAGGCAGCATATTTTTGGCAAATTCTCCGGCTGCCATCCCGTACTTAGTCTCTCCATCTACTAAAACCGGCAATCCCGCGTTTGGTTTTACAACAATCGGAATTGACGCATATTTTTTCATCTGCTTTACAGCATCTATCATGGCGTCCGGTCCGGTTGAGCAGTTGATACCAACCGCATCCGCTCCCATCGCCTGCAGGACAACCATTGCAGTCTCCGGATTGGTTCCGTATAACGTTCTGCCATCCTCCTGATAGGTAAGCGTCACGATTGACGGCAAATCACAACTCTCCTTGACCGCCAACAGCGCAGCACGACATTCCTGTAAACTCATCATTGTCTCAATGGCAAAGCCATCGACCCCCTCTTTTTCAAGAAAAGAAACCTGCTGCTTGTACACATGGACAAGTTCTTCGAAAGGAAGCGTCCCCACCGGTTCTAACTGCACGCCGGTCATTGATATATCGCCGAGCATATAAATTCTGCGCTCCACGCCACTCTCCGCAATTGCTCTTTTTGTCAGACCGACAAGCTGCCGTATTAGCTCTTCCTGCTGTCCATCTAAACCGTACTCCGCCAGTTTAATCGTCGTACTGGTAAACGTCGGCGTGTACAATACATCCGACCCCGCCTCTATATATCGTTTCTGTAATGCCACAAAAATATCCGGATGATTTACAATCCACTGCTCCGGACATTCTCCGCTCTTCATCCCTGCTTCCTGAAGATTTGAACCGGTAGCGCCATCCAATAATACAAATCCCTGTCTCAAAAACTCACGAAAATTCACCGTTTCATCCTCACTTTCTCGTCAAAAAACTCTCTGTTCATAACAGAATACCATGAATAGAGAGTTTTTGCAATTTTATTAAATTATCTTTTTGTTTTGTATAAGCATCATATTATGCTGCTTTCCATTTCTCAGATTTCCGTCTTCTCTCCCGCGTAATCCATATGATACAAAAAGTCTGCATGGTTTTCCGGAACATTTTCGTCGCCATCTGCACATCGTTCATCATATTCTCTTATCCACATTCCCGCGCTTGTGCAATTTAGTGATATTGCCTTTAACTTACTTTGATTTTATATCATTATTTCCCTTTTAAATAATTATTGGTGACGAAAAAATTCCTGTCCACAAAAGTTCTTTCCTTTTATTTAATAACAGTGACATATCAGTTGCCGCATAAATATGTTTTATATTTCCCATTAGCAATACTGATTTGTCAATCCATTTTTTCTTACATTTATTTGTTAACATATATGAACCATATCCTTTGTTTCCTCCCAAACCATATGCTTTTCCACCTTTCTTCAAGTAAAGAATTATTGACTTATCCTTTCCATGTGTATTAGTTCCTATGGATACTTCTCTCACACTACTCGCTATTTTTTGAGGTTTATTCATATACTTATTCTTATTTTTTAAAGACTTTCCCCATACCCATAATTGTCCATTCTTTTTTATGGCAACTGCATTTATGCCATTTGTATCAATATCTATAATATCTTTGATTTGTAAGTTATGAAACTCTTCCTTATACTTTGTTTTATCATTTGAAATCAGTTTAGTAGAATTATCACCCATCCCCCATAAACTGCCATCTTTCATTAAAACAAATACCGGTCCTCCATAATGTGGTGCAACTACCTTTTTGATTTGATTTCCTCTCCCATCAAAGCCACTGTAAACGCCTGCTCTTTTGTCGTCATAGCAACCAACTACCGGCTGTGAAAATGAAAAAAACAATTTATTATCTTTTACATATGCAATTCCCCCATTATCTGTCCATACTTTCTTTACACCTTTTAACACTTTTTCCTTTTTACAAAAGCCCGATGAAGCAACACATTCTTTTTCTGTTTTGTGAGCATAAAGGAAAAAGCAGCGTCCCTCTCCTCTATATACAAACTTTTTATTCTTATCTGCTAAAATTATCCTTTCGCTTCCAATGGGGTAAAATTCAGCCGCTTTTTGACTGATTATATGTTTAGGAAAACGATTTCTTTTTAAACCAATTTCATAAACATAATTTTTTTTGCCTGATTTTTTCACAAAAACACTACTTCCATATCCTCCAGTAGCCACTTTACATTCATTCACACTTTTAGCAAGTATACCATAGTGATTTCTTCTTACGGCCATAAGTGCACCATCTTCATATATATATTCCCCATATTTTGTTTTTTCTGACCCGTTTTTTATTGTACTTTCAGCACTAACAACAATAGATTCAACGCATAGACAAACTATGAATAACAAAACGATATTTCTTTTTATAATTTCTTTCCTCATCCCTAACCTCCCTTGCAATTTATCATTAGCCATGAGCAAAACTCCACACACTATATAAAACCATCTGTTTCCATGTCAAACGAATCGCAATCATAATAAAAAATTCATTTTGTAAAATCAAAAGTCGTAGCGCCAGCCAATAGTAATTGCGTATACGTTATAGTTTTCGTGGCTGTCGTAGTAACGGCTGAGTCCAACGTCCATGACGCCGTTCCCCTTGAGGTAGAGGATGAGATGACCGGCGACGACGTCTACGCCATCGGCACGCTTGGTCTCTAACAGGGAACTTGCCAAACGGTTTTTATAAACGCTGCAGAACGGCTTACCGTAGGCTTCTTTCACGGCAGTTTCATACACCTAACCAGTTGTGAGGTTGCGCCTGTGGTAAAGTTTTCGTCTGCCAAACTTCTCTCATACACCATTGATAATGAAGCTTAATTCTGATTCGTTTGTAACACAAAAGTTGCCATTCCTGCAACAGCAAATAAAATGACACCCAAAATGTCTGTCATACAAACCTTTTTCGTTGTGTTGATTACTTTCTTTCAATAACATTGTGTTAGAGGTCAGCTATCTTTTTCTCATGTTTTCCGTTCAAATCCATATAATATATGACATCCTCCTGTTCTCCTGCATCTTCATCATATTGTATCTTATATTTATTTACATACACCCCCTCACTTGTACACGACACTTTTTCTACTTTTCTCTTGCTGATAATCTTATCTGTACCCTTTTTTAAGTTCTTCCGGTGAAGAAGATGCTTACTGTCAATATAAAAAATATCATTGTCAAGAAAATCATAGTCAACTACGTTTTTTTTCAACACGCACTTCATTTTACCTCCCTCTTTTACGGGAAGGCGATATATGATACATCTATCGCCTTTATCTTCCTCCTCTTTCCTTTCATAAAATTGCTCTGTAATAAACAAATTTTCTCCCGACATGTGAAAACGGGAGCCGAAAAATTCCAGTTCGTTTTTATTATAAGGAGGCTGGCTGTACTGCATTACGCTTTTTTCTTTCCCCGTAACCAAATCTTTGCTCTTCAGCACGTGCCGGTTGCCTTTCCATACAAAATAATACACTTTTCCATCCATAATTCCCTGTAATACGGTATTTTTCTTTTTTCCCATATTATTCTGAAACGAAATTGCTCGTGTTTTTTTCCCTTCCCCGTCTATTTCGTCGAATTTATAATCAACATAAAGGTCTTTTATATATATTTTCCCGCCATACACAAAAGCATCTTCTATAAATTTATAAGATTGCGTACCATTCATTGCAGTTGTTTCCCATGAATTCATATCAACCGTTGCAAATCTGAATTTAGGCAGTTCATAAGCATCTTCAGGTTCAAAAGTTTCAGCTAACTGCTCAAAGATTACATATAATTTATCCCCGTATTTGCCCCAGCATTTGATAGGACTGTACGATATCCAGTCAATTTCCCCCAGCTTCTTTCTCTTATCCTGAAAAATTTCATTTATTAGGCAATAATAGAAGTGATTATCCTTTGCAAAACAGCCCATATCTTCATAGAGTCTTTCTCCCACATCTGTTTTATCTATTTCCCCCGTTTTCAGCTCTTGCTGATTTCCCAAAGCGTCTTCAAACATAATATTCAAAGACACTTTTTCGACTTTACTCTGCTCGGGAGGCTCCGTCTGGCTCTGGCTGGGTGATGCCATCTGACTGTGCCCAGTAGGCGTCGCTCTCACCTCTTCATTTTCCCCATTCTCCAACCTGTTCTCTACGTTTACCCCATTTGGGGATACGCTCCCACAAGATACTTCTGCTATCATTACAACCAAAAACAAACTAAATAATATCATTCTTTTCATACAGAACCCCCTCTTTCTATCCGTGTCACAAACAGGACATTGCTACTTCTTTACTATTATTACCCTTTTATTACTTTCATTTTTTTTAATGAATTCAACAGATACGCATATGAAGCATCACATGCATTGAAATAACGGGTATTCTGCATCCGCCCACCTTTTACAACAATCCACGTATTTTTATCATCGCTGTAATCCACATTCGGATTATCCTTATATCTGCTATGTTTAATTCCCCTTTCTTTCCGTATATTTTCTATGTCTTTTTTACTCTTTTTACTTTTACTATTATATATTTCTCTGTATTCATACGCCCAATCCAAATGAAAAGTATTTGCTTTTTCATAACCTTTTTTATCCAAATATTTACGCCAATCTCTCTTATATTCTGCCAACGTCATATCGTCATAACTATGGGCATAATAGTCTTGTATAGTATGCAATGCTATTCCTGTCAAATAAGCTGCTTTCTTCCTTCCTAAATCCCCCAATTTCTTTAATATACTTCTGCATAATTTTTCACACTCTCTCCTGCTTTTTCCATGCAGACTCGCCTTAGTAAGAGGTTTAATTTCATATTTTTTGAAATATTTAGGATTCTTATGCTTATCTGGAGCTATAGAACCTTCCAATAATTTTTTAAACCATCTTTCGCTGTCTATATATTTAATATCTTGCTTAAACAAGTTTTGCAATGCATAATAGGTAATATTTTGATGAACATACTTATATTTATATCCCTCTAACTTTCTGTTTTCTATATACTCCTTTTGGGACTGAAAATGAAACTTTAATATCGTTTTACTCTCTTCTTTTCCCCAGTGCCCTGTCGGGTCAACCATATTCACCCCGTCATTCTCACAGTAAGTATACAGATGCAGGCTCTCCGGCTCATCCTCTTCTCCGGTATAGGTATCCCTTGTCAGAAACCTCCCCATTTCCGGCTGATAGTACCTCGCCTGCAGATAGATTTCTTCCGTTTCCTTATCATAGTACTCCCCGCAGTAACGGAACGGGTTATCATCTTTGGTGTCCGGCTTTACTTCATTGCCAAAGGAATCGTACTCATAGGTCTTGGTGACATTTCCTTTTTCATCGGTCAGCTGTACTACATTTCCATGCGAATCGGTTACATAGTATGTTTTTTCTGTCTGTTTCTCTTTGTCTGCAAATATAAGGTCGTTTCCACGGATGTATCGTTTTTTTACTTTGCCGCTTTCGGAGAGTTCCATGACTATCTGGTCGCCGTCCCATACGAATACGGTCTTCTCCCCATTCACTGTCTTACTGGTCCGCAGGCTCTCCGCATCATAAGTAAAACTTACTTTGTAGTTCTTTGTCAGTGTCTTTGTAAGCTGGTTTAGCGCATTATAATGGTTGACGGCGTTGTCGTTCAGCCGGTTGTCTCCCAGTGTGACGTCGATGTCAATGTATGGTTTGTCTTTCCTGTCATTGGGGATTTCATAGCGGTTGACGGTGGCTAACTGGTTTCCGTTTTTATCATTTTTATAAAGGACGACGGTGTCTTCTTCCGTATCCGTGTTTAAGGTATCGGTTCGCAGCAGTTCGTCGTTTTTGTTGTATTGATAAGCGGTTACCTTATTCCCAACCGTCATCTCTTTCCGGTTATTGTTACTGTCGTAGTTGTAGATGATGTCTTCCCTACCTGTTTTTGTTTCTTTTGTAATCCGCCCTAATAAATCATAAGTGTAGGTGGCTGTTTTTGTAGTTTTTTTGCCGTCTTTGTCTGCCATATCTGCGGTTTCTTTTGATTTTTGCCCGTTGACAAGATATTCCGAGGTGTACTCGGATATTACTCCGGCGTTTCCTGTCTGGTTTTTTAAATCTGTCAGCCGATTCTGGTAATCGTAGACATAAGTGGTCGTCAGGTCTGCTCCTTCCACGCTTCTCTGTGACAGGTTGCCGTCAGCGTTGTAGTTATATGCTGCTATTTCGTTTCCTGTTTCATCGGTAACAGCAGTCAGCTTTGACTCTCCATCATAGTTATAATGCAGGGAAAGTTTTGTGTTATCTCCCACTTTCACCGAAAAAGCGGACTTATTGCCAGCGCTGTCATAAGTGTAGGTTTTGACTACATCTTTGTGTTTCGTGAGTGTTGTCGTTTCTTTTGTGACCTGTCCGGTGGCATCGTCATACACAAAGGCAGTGTCATCCTGTGTGGCGACTTCTCCGTAGGTGTTGTAGGTATAGGTGTGTTTTGTTTCTTTTCCGGTTTTCCGCTCTTTTGCCACCAGTTCAGTCAGGCGGTTCTGGTAGTCGTATTCGTTTTTCAGTGTGTTGCCGTTTTTGTCTACCGTTTTTGTGAGGTTGCTGTTTCTGTCATAGGTGTAGGTTTCTCTTCTGCCCTCGGGGTCAGTGAAGGCCACCAGTTGGTCTTTCCCATCATATTCATACTTGGTCTCGGCTATGGCATCTGTCTTTTTCTTTCCGCTGACAGTGAGCTGATAGGTTTTTCCGGCATAGGAGAATGTATCCGCATCATCGGTGGCATCTGCCACTTCCGATACGGTAAGAGTGAGCGGTGCAGTCATTCCGGTAAACTGGCGCACCTTGTTCCCTTGGATGTCATAAACATACTGGACATACTGTGATTTGTCCCCCTCCAGACAACTCCTGACCATAACAAGATTTCCCCGTTTATCATAAGTATACTCGGTTCTTGCCGTCCTGTCACCATCCATCGGTTCGTTCTTTTCCGTCACATTTCCCGCATTATCGTACTCTGTCGTGGTTTTCTGGTATTCGATACCGCCATCTTTCTTTTCCTGTGGAATCTCGGACTGAATCATCCGGCCAAGGATGTCATATTCGTACTTAGTTGCCACATTTTCCGTAATTCCTCTCGGAGTATATTCCTTTGTTACCTGCCCTTTCTCGTCATAGTCAGTCTTGACAGTCCGAGACTGCCACTCGGTCTCGTCCTCCTTACGGCTCTTTGTCTCTGTCTGGCTGACGTTGCCGTTTTCGTCATAAGTGGAAAGAGTCTGTGTCTCATAGGCAGGAAGCCACGCCCCATTCTGCTGTTTCCTGATAACCGTGTTTTCTTTGGTTGTCCTGCCAAAATCATCACTTTCATAGGTTGTTACTGTCTCAATTTTGTTTTTTCCACGGATGGCTGTGCTTGTCTGTGTCAGGGCGTTTCCGTCGGTGTCTGTTACGGTTCTGGTGATGGTTTCGCTTAATACTGCGTCATTGAACTGTTCATAATAACTGTCTGCATCTGCCTGCGGCTGGTATTTCGCTGGATTTAGGGCTTTGCTGTAATTCGTGGTGATGGTTTGTGCTTCGTCTTCTTCTCCCGTGACTTCGGTTTCGCTCTTGTCGAAGCTCCATGAGGTACAATGGGAGGCATCCAGTTCTCCATTGCTGAACTGGGCGCTGCCGATTTCATCGCCTAATTCATCATAAAAATACTTGCTGCCAGAAAGGATGTCTTTGCCCTTTCCGGTGATGTAATAATTCGGTACGGTTTCGCCGTTTTCATTAATAATGAACCGCTTTTCGTCTGGCTCAAAGGGATAGGTCCGCTCTTCAATGAGGCGGGCGGTTTCTTCTTTCTCCGTGCCTCCGGCATCGTTGGAGGCATTATCGGTTTCGCTGTCTTCTTCTGCGTTGCTGTCGTCTCCGGTTTCGCTGCCATAGTCGTAGATACTTTCCGTCCATGTGCCGGCGGCTTCGTCTTTACTGATGATGGTGTTCCCGAACGCGTCCTGAATGTCGATGGAGACACGGCCGTAGTCGTCGACCGTCATCGTCTTTAATCCGTCGGCGGATTGGTATTCCTTATTCTTTGATTCATACTCTGTCCCCACGGCATTGATAGTTTCGGTTTCCTCCCCAGTTTCCGGGTCATAGGAAGTTTTGGATACCAGACCGTTTTCATCGGTGAAACTCAGTTCATTACCAAACGAATCGTAGGTTACTTCTTCTTCCGTGTAAGTACAGTTATCCTGCGGCCGTTTGGCGGAGGTAAGGGTGACGGTTTTTTTCGTCTGTTGTCCAAGGCTGTTGTAGGTGTAGTCGTTTTGGATGGCTTCTTTTTCCCCATCCGTACTGTAGGACGGATAGACTTTTGCCTGTGTTTCGTTTCCGTGTTTGTCGTACTGGAATTCGGTTCTGGTGATGGTTTTGTATGCCCCGCCGTTTACGCTTTTCTGCTCGGAAATGCTGGCATAGTCCACACCGTTGGTGGCGAGGCTGCTTTCCGTGCGGTTTTTGGTGTTGGCGGCAGAGTAACTTTCCTGCGTCCGCAGTGCGCAGAGAAAGGGGGCGTCTCCGGCTTGGTAGCCTTGTCCCGTTCCGTGGTAGGTGCAGGTTGTCGTATACCGGTGTTCTTTTCCTTTGTTTTTGCCAGATAGGCTTTGTTTGCTTTTTCTGTCAGTACGTTGCGGTAGGTGTCATAGGTGTAACCTTGTTTTGTGGTGGCGGCTTTTT
>CAPAOV010000024.1 GCA_948579355.1 uncultured Eubacterium sp.
AGCAGACATGTATGTGGCAAAACGTCTGCGTTCGTGCTTATGCGTTCATTTTAACATGTTTTGCTAAAAATGAAAAGTGATTTTTGTACAAGATTCTTATTTGTTATGCGGCAGGATAGGGTTTGTCGTACATTTCCTGAATGATTTTCTGTATATAGGCGCCAATATGTTTTTTCTCTTCCTTATCCAGCTGATCCGGATAAACCGGTTCGCCATATTCGATGTAAATATCCCCGCCCTTGATCCAGGGAATATTGTTTTCCAATATATTTTCTGTGTTCTTAATGCAGACAGGAATGATGGGGGCATTGGTTTTGGTGGCAATCTTCATGCTTCCCTCTTTAAAAGGAAGAAGGTGGTCTGTGGCATTGCGGGTACCCTCTGGGGCGATATAGATTGAATATCCGTCTTTGATTAGGGAGATGGCATTCAGGATCACTCCCATATTTTGTTTCATGTCGCCCCGGTCCATAAAGAGGCAGTTCAGGAAATACATCCATTGGGCGATCATGGGGAACTTTTTGATCTCGATCTTTGAAATAAATGCCACCTGTACATGATGGGCGGCAATGGATGAATATGCCAGGATGATATCATAAAAGCTCCGGTGGTTTGCTGCAAACATCACTGGCTTGTCTGTTGGTATGCGTTCGATGCCGCAAATATGCTTTTTACAGCCGGATAAGAACATCGTCGTATTGAATACGATGCGTACGATCCGTATGGCAAATGCCGCAGCAGCTTTACTATTTATTTTCCGTACAATGCATTCCATCAGCAGAAGGGGAATGCTTATGATGCAGACAAGCAGGTAAAGAAGTATTAACAGTATCGTTCTCATGGGTTGAAATCCTTTCTCTATAGTGGGGCATTATGGTCCTGGCACAATGATCAAACAAATTAAAATTCATTGTCCGGGGATGTGGGTGCTGATGACTCGGCAGCCGGTGGATCCGTAGGCGCCGCGGTGGGAACCGGTGTCGGGGCCGGTGTGGGCGCTGGCGGTGTCGTGGGGCTGTGTGTAGCCGGTGGTTTTGTCTGTACCGGTTTTTTTGTCTTTTTCGGTTTGTCGTTTGTCTTTTTGGGGCGCTCTGGCTTTTTGGTTGGTTTTGGAGAAGCGCTAGCCTTTGGTTTAACCGTCGGCTTTGGCGTTGCATATTTCACAGAATCCGGATCTTCCACGTCTACACGGGGTTTTGATTCATTTTTGGCAGCATCTTCTTTTACTGCATCTTCGACACCATAATACTCTTCTAAAGTCAGTTCGTTTTCATATAGATAGGTGGCAACGGCTTTTCCTACAAAACGGATATGCCAGGGTTCATAGCTGTATCCGGTGATCTCAGACTTTCCGTATGGATAACGGATGATAAATCCATAGAGGTGGGCGTTTTCTGCCAGCCAGCGTCCCTCTGTGGTGTCACCGAAACTTTGATCCAGCCGGAAATTCACACTTCGTGCAGAGACGTCGATGGTCAGTCCGGTCTGGTGCTCGCTGCTGCCAGGTTTGGCGGACACAGCGTCGGTAGCCGCCTGTCCCCTGGTGGCGATATTTTTATCATAAATCTGTTTCTGTCGGGCATAAGAACGGTATCCGGATACACCATATAATTCGATGTGCTCCTTTTCCCCTGCCTGGAACAGCCTTTCCAGGGCATCCGCCGCCACTTTGCGGAGTTTTCGCTTATCCGAAGAATAAGTAAAGCTAAATTTAACATTTGGCACCACGAGATTTGGTGGAATGTAGTCCGAGGGCAGAAGATATACCCGGTTTACCAGTACGGTTTTACTGCTTGGTATCGTATCCAGTGGTACAGTCCGGCTGTTTGAAAGTATGGAACTCAGATCTTCTGGCAAGAGAGAGTCCTCCTCATCGTTTTCATTTTCATTATAATAATATTCATAGGCTGCTGGTTTGTTATTGCCGGAGTTATGCTGTGGTTTTGCCGGTTTAAGGAGTATAATACCAGACGCCACTAAAAAAAGTATAATGCCAGTTAGTATATATCTCTTCATGTGTACCTCCAAAAGTTCTAACAAGCATTATACTCTTAGGTAATAGAAAAAGTCAATTGACTTTAAATATATTTTTCTTTATTTGTTTAAGGGAGCGCAGTAACAACATCCCGATAAGCCCGCAGGAGATCAATTCACCTGCCCCCACTGTAGCCATCAGATATGGAATCGCATCCGGAATATCATAGGCAAACCGGAGAACCCAGGGAACGATAATGGTATTGGCGAGGATGGGGGGCAGCGGAGCCAGCCACTCAAAGCGGCGCAGTGCGTAGGTACCCAGAGCACCCATCAGTGTCGCCAGAGTTCCAAAGAGGATATCCAGTGGTGCGCAGCCAGTAAGGATATTACTGAGAAGACAGCCGATGGTAAGTCCAGGAATTGCGGCGGGGGTAAAAAATGGGAGGATCGTAAGAGCCTCGGAAAATCTCACCTGGATGGCATAGTTTGCCAGTCCCAAGGCATTTGCCAGAAGTGTCAGCACAACATAGAGGGCAGCGATCATGGCTGCCTGACTTAGATACATGATTTTTTTGCTTTTCATTTTTTATTCTCCTTAGTTTTGTTTTACGTGTGGATGGTTTCGAACACACGGGTTATAACAGTACAGGGGCTGCTATGCCTCTGATCATTTGGCGGCACACTCTGCCTGTGCTGCGAGGACCGCTTTGGAAAGCTGGTCGGCACATGACGTATTTTTGAAACCGCACTGGATGCCGGAGCATTTTTTAACGATCTGATTGACGGTGAGCCCATCCACGAGAATCGGGATTGCCTTAAGGTTTCCGTCACATCCGCCATAGAATTTCACATTAGTGATCACATCATCGTTAATCTCCAGATCGATCTGCTGTGAGCAGGTTCCTTTTGTTCGATATGAATATTTCATCTGTTTCACCTCCTTATTCGTGATCAGCCCGGCGGCGCTATCGGGCATCGCTTCCCGCTGAAAAATGCTGCGGATGAAAACATTTTATATAAAATGTGGAATCTTGTCAACATCTGAACTTGAACTGGTAAAAATGATATGTTATGATAGGATAAATGATTAAAATTTAAGGAGGTTTCATCCATGGCGGAATTTAATTTGGAAGATATAGAAGAAATGAAGGTAGATCTGCAGCTGGAAGACGGAAGCACGTTGGAGTGCGAGGTTATTTATATATTTGAATGGGGTGGCGACGATTATGCCGCTCTTACTCCGGTGGACGAGAGCATCGAAGAAATCTACTTTTTTGGTATTGAGATCGAAGACAAGGGGGGAGAGCCGGAGATCACACTTCTCCAG
This sequence comes from uncultured Eubacterium sp., assembly GCA_948579355.1. GTDB lineage: Bacteria > Bacillota > Clostridia > Lachnospirales > Lachnospiraceae > Eubacterium_F. Next base: position 3,305 of record CAPAOV010000024.1, read on the forward strand.
ATCGATGATGAGGAAGCCCTGGAAGCCCTGGCAGATGCCTTTGATGAAATGCTGGATGAGGAAGAGTTTGGAGAAGATGAGGAAGAATCGGAAGACGATGGCAAGTGGGACGAGTTTATCAACAAAAAGCTGGATCAGTAATACTGAATGTCTGGCGGCAGAACATAAAAAGTGCTCCTTTCGGGTTTGGAAGGGGCACTCTTTCATTATCTGATAAAATTTTTGATCAGTATGCATTTTTGTTGATAAAACCTTTGATCACTGTCAGCAGCAGGATCTTGATATCCAGCATGACGGACCAGTTTTCGATATAATAGAGGTCGCAGTCGATGCGGAGGCGGATGGAGGTATCACCCCGGTAGCCGTTGACTTGTGCCCAGCCAGTAATGCCTGGACGGACCTGATGCTTGATCATATAGCGGGGGATCTCTTCTTTGAACTTTTCAACGAAGAAGGGTCGTTCCGGTCTTGGTCCCACAAGGCTCATGTCTCCCTTGAGTACATTGAAAAACTGGGGAAGTTCGTCCAGACTTGTCTTGCGGATGAATTTTCCGATGGGGGTAACCCTTGGATCGTCAGGAGTGGTCCAGGCTTTTTTCTCATCCGACGCCTTCTGGACCGCCATAGAGCGGAATTTGTACATCATAAAGGGTTTGCCGTGGAGTCCAATCCGCTCCTGCTTGAAGATCAGTTCCCCTTCTGAGGTAGCCTTTACGATGATAGATACTACCAGCATCGGCAGTGAAAACAGCACAATAAGTATGAGAGAACCAGCGATATCCATTGTCCGCTTTACAAATTTATTAAAAGAATTAGTGAGGGGGACATTCCGCACATGAATAACCGGAAGCCCGTCCAGATCTTCGGTGTAAGGTTTGGTGGGGATGATATTGTTGTAGTCCGGGATAAACTTGGTGTGCACACCAGATTTTTCCGTAATGGCGACGATTCCCTCCAGGCGCTCGTACTGGTCGATGCCCAGGGTAATAGCGATCTCGTCATAGGAATTGTCAGCGAGAACGGTCTCCAGATCATCGATGTCGCCGATGACATGGACATCCCGGTAGGATTTTCCATTTCGTTTGCTGTCGTCAAGGATACCATGGACGACGTAGCCCCATTCCGGATGGGAACAGATACGGTCAATATAGCCCTCGGCGGAACGTCCGTAGCCAATGAGGAGAATGTGTTTGAGATTGTGTCCTTTCCTGCGGAAACGGCGGAGGATCGTCGTGATAAGCAGCCGGAAAATAAGTTCAAGAATAAAATTGATCCCTACAAATATAATGATAAAAAGGCGGGCATAGTTTCCGCTACGGATAAAATAAAGACCTGCGGTACAGTAAAGGATTCCCACAACGTTTGCCTTAAAAATGTTGTACATCTGAGATTTGCGGCTAGTCACTCTTTTTGGATCATACAGATGGAAAAAATAATAGGAAAATAAATAACAGGGAACCAGAAGAAGCAGCAGCTGCATATATTCTTCCAGGGTTCCATAGAATCCCAGAGGCTCCTTTATAAACCCATATCGGATCAGGACACTGAATTCTTCGTCAAAACGAAGTTTGTATGCCAGTACAAAAGAAAATATCAGTATAAGTACGTCAATGATAAAACGAATGACATTAAGTAATTTTTGGTTTCCCTTTATCAATTTGAATCCTTCCTTTCGTCTTTCATGATTGGTGACGGTTCTTTTCTAATATATAGAACATTAGGTAATATTTTCAAATCATATACTTATTAGATTATAAATTATTTTGTGCAATTTCACAATATAAAATTAATATATTCACAAACTAAACACATTTGATGGGTATAATGCAACTTGAGATGGGGAAAAAATACATCAAGTCAGATAATTGAACCGGGCACAGACCGCAGCTTGCAGGTAGTCCGGCGAGAAAGGACGGGATTTTCATGAACGAAGAAAATTGGAATCAGGCAGATGATCAGGGTGGATCAGGATTTTCACAAAATAGAAATTATGAAGGGACGGAACAGAGCCAGGAACCGGTGAAGGACAGCACGATCTGGCAGGCGGGCTCCGTGGATGATGGACCGCAGCCCATGCCGTCTTCGGATAATATGTATCGTTTCCAGAATGTCAGACCGGAGGAGCCGGCAGAGAAAAAAAGCAGGGAAAAGAATTCTGGCGGAATGAAGAAAACCATCGTGGCGGCAGTGGTCTTTGGTGTGGTGGCGGCGCTGTGTTTCTTTGCGCTGGTGAAGATCACCGGGGTGTGGGGGCCGCAGAAGTCTGACGGAGGAACCATTGGAAGTGTGGAGCCTTTTAAAACGGATAACGGAGTTACAGCAGTGTCCGGCGGAGCAGCGGGTCCTGGAGATGTGTCGTCGATTGTTGAAGCAGTTATGCCATCCATCGTTTCTATTACGGAGACCAGTACTGCAACATCATATTTTGGACAGAGTTATCCCACCGAGGGAGCCGGCTCTGGATTTATTGTAAAAGAAGATAACAATGAACTGCTGATCGTTACCAACAATCATGTGGTGGCAAAAGCGGACAGCATCACCGTTACCTTTATCGACAATACCACGGCAAAAGCTACGGTGAAAGGGACAGATCCTACTGCAGATCTGGCAGTCATATCAGTAAAGGTTGGTGACTTGAAAAAGGAAACCAAAGGGCACATCAAAGTAGCAAGTCTGGGACACTCCGAAGATGTCAAGGTGGGCCAGATGGCGATCGCTATTGGTAATGCACTGGGTTATGGCCAGTCAGTGACAGTGGGATACATCAGTGCCAAGGACAGACAGGTAGAGGTAGGAGACGGAAATTCCTCCGGTTCCAATACTATGGTACTGCTGCAGACAGATGCGGCGATCAATCCAGGAAACAGCGGGGGAGCTCTGCTGGATGTGAACGGAAATGTCATCGGTATCAATTCTGTAAAGTATGCGGACACGAAAGTAGAAGGAATCGGGTATGCCATTCCTATGAGCGATGCGATTCCGATCATCAATGAGCTGATGAACCGTGAAGTGCTCAAAGATGAGGAGAAAGGATATCTGGGAATCACTGGCCGGACCATCAGTGAAGAGGTCAGTGAAGCCTATCGTTTCCCAACCGGTGTTTATATCGCAGAGGTGTCGGAGAGCGGTGCAGCCAAGGAGGCAGGCATCAAACAGGGTGATATCATCACGAAGATCAACGGAAGTAAAATAACTTCTATCGAGCAGGTGCAGAATAAAGTAAATAATATAAAGGCAGGAACGGAGATTACGGTGACTATCGCCAGAAGCCAGGAGGGCGAATATAAGGAGCAGGATGTCAAGGTGGTTCTGAAGAGTTCTGAGACACTGGAAGAGCTGGATGACGGAACTCAGGACAGCAGGAACAGTGGAGGCAATCCTTTCGGATATGGAAACGATTCTTATGGCGGGGACCAGATCGTTCCATGGTAAAGATTTTTCAAGAGTTACTTTGACGAATACAAGAAAATATAGTATGATTGGTCTTGGGAAGATTTCCCCTGACCATGGATTCAGACGAATGGAACTGTTATCTTTTGGGATAGCAGTTCCTTTTGAACTTAACTATAGAGAACGGAGGTTTATTTTGAGCGAAGATATTACAAAGACAGATCAGACAGATCATACAAATGACCAGGATGGTTACAACCGTATATGCTATCTCTGCCACAGAACAGAAGATAAGGTGGAGAAAATGATCACCATTCCGAATAATATATGTATTTGTTCCGATTGTATGCAGAAGACCTTTGACCAGATCGGCATTCAGGGTATGCCTAATTTGAATGGGATGTCCAATATACCGGGAGTAGAGTTTATTAATTTTGCTGGTCCTTTTGCCGGAATGCCAGAGGAGATGCAGGCGAAGCACTCCGTAAAGCCGAAAAAGAAGAAAGCAAGGGCAAATGAGCCGGTGCTGGATATACACCGCCTTCCGGCGCCGCATGTCATCAAGGGAAATCTGGATGAATATGTGATGGGACAGGAACAGGCAAAGAAAGTGATATCTGTAGGCGTATATAACCATTACAAGCGAATCATAGCCATGAAAGAGGTGGAGAAGGCGGAGCTGGAAGGGGACGACCATGTGCTGGCCAGCGATGTGGAGATCGAAAAGTCCAATATGCTCATGCTGGGACCTACCGGCAGCGGTAAGACTTATCTGGTGAAGACGCTGGCAAAGCTTCTTCATGTGCCGCTGGCGATCACAGATGCCACCGCCCTGACAGAAGCAGGCTATATCGGAGACGACGTGGAAAGCGTGATCTCAAAGCTTCTTGCCAATGCGGACAATGACGTGGAACGGGCAGAGTGCGGTATCGTCTATATTGATGAGATAGATAAGCTTGCCAAGAAGGAAAATGCCAACCAGAGAGATGTCAGCGGTGAATCCGTACAGCAGGCGCTGTTGAAGCTTCTGGAAGGAGCCGATGTGGAAGTTCCCGTAGGGGCGACCAATAAAAATGCTATGGTTCCGATGACCACCGTGAATACGAGTCATATTTTATTTATCTGTGGAGGTGCTTTTCCAGGACTGGAGGAGATCATCAAAAAAAGACTGACGAAGCATGGCAGCATGGGCTTTGGTTCAGATCTGAAAGACCGTTTTGATAATGATAAGGATATCTTTTCCCATGTGGAAACAGAAGATATCCGTGCCTATGGCCTGATCCCAGAGTTTATCGGAAGGCTTCCCATCATATACTCACTGGAAGAGATGGATGAACGGCTTTTGGTGAAAGTTCTGACGGAGCCGAAGAATGCCGTGATCAAACAGTACCAGAAGCTCCTTGCCATGGATGAGGTAAAACTGGAGTTTGAGGACCCGGCAATACTTGCCATCGCAACTAAGGCGATGAAGAAGAAAACAGGAGCCAGGGCGCTCCGCTCCATCATTGAGGACCTTATGCTGGACATCATGTATGAGATTCCCAAGGACGACATGATCGGCAGGGTGACCATAACAAAAGAATATATTGAGGGAACAGGCGCACCGAAGATTGAGATGCGGGGCAACGGATAATTTGTAAAAACTGGCATATCATATAGTAATTGTGGCTTTTTTCAGGAGATTCGTTATGACATGCAAGGAGGCAATTTATTCAGATAATGTGCTGGACTACATTCTGAGTTATTATCGTGAAACCGAAGTTATCCAGCAGCGTTATGATCCCATCTGTATTACTGAGATAGATGATTATAGAGCAGTTATCTATAAGGAAGAAGAAAAAATAAACAGCGAGAGTATAGGAAGACTTGGCTATGGTGCGATTCCCCATGTCTACGGACTGATGTCAGAAGAGGCGTTGGAGGCGACAGGGGTGTTAAAGATACGCAGACAGCCTTATCTGGACCTGTACGGACAGAATTTCCTTGTTGGTATTGTGGACACCGGCATTGATTTTACCCACGAGGTATTTATCAATGCGGACAATACAACAAGGATTTATTCTATTTGGGACCAGACGATCCGGGACGGAAATACACCGGCAGATTTTGAGTACGGCAGGGAGTATACAGAGGAAGAGATCAATGCTGCCCTGGGGGATGAAGAACCCCTGTCAAGGATCCCCTCCCGGGATGATAATGGTCACGGCACCTTTCTTGCCGGACTGGCGGCAGGAAATGAAATGCCGGAAAAGGATTTTTCCGGAGTGGCCCCCCTTTCCCAGCTCGTGGTAGTCAAATGTAAGGAAGCAAAGAGCAGCTATCGTGAGTTCTACCGTGTTCCCTGCAATACACCCTGTTACCAGGAAAATGATATCATGTGCGGGATCTCATATATCCTGCGGAAAGCAAGAGATCTTGGCAGGCAGGCGGTGATCTGCATTGGGATGGGCACAAATCTGGGAAATCATGAAGGGGAGACCCCTCTCTGCAATATGATCGATTATCTGAATATGCTGCCGGGGGTGAGCATCGTAACCTGTGCCGGAAATGAGGGGAACGCCGGACATCATTATCTGATCACCCAGGAATACGAGGAGATTTCTATCAATGTCGAAAAGTCATCCCTGGGATTTGTGGCGGAACTCTGGTGGAGGACACCGGGAACCCTTCAGTTTGACGTGGTATCTCCGGGGGGAAATACTTTTGGAATTACCCGGGCGGCAGCGTATATCCGCGAAAGGCATCGGTTCGTCGTGGAAAATACCACGCTGGAGGTGATCGGTGGGGAAATACAGCAGCAGACCAGGGACCAGGTGATCATGTTCCGGTTTGAAAACAGCAAGGAAGGGGTCTGGAAGATCCGGGTATATACCACTGAACCGAATATCCGGTATCATATGTGGCTTCCCATTACCCAGTTTCTCGCCGGGGAAACTTATTTTGTAAAGCCGGATCCGGACATTACAATCTGTGAGCCGGGGAACAGCCGGCGTTCCATATGTATGTCCGCCTACAATCCCGTGGATGAGGCATTTTTTATCCAGGCCAGCCGGGGATTTACCCCTAATGGGACCATTAAGCCAGATGTGACAGCGCCGGGCGTAAATATCTATGGCCCCCTTCCGAAGAACAATTATGGAACGATGACAGGAACCAGCGTGGCAGCGGCGATCACTACAGGAATTGCGGCGCTGTTCATGCAGGAATATTCCGAGTATATTATCAGTGGAAATTCGGTCAGGGAGCTTTTGATCCGGGGAGCCGAAAGGCGGGGAGAAGAATTTCCCAGCCGGGAATGGGGCTACGGTACGGTGGACGCCTATGAGAGCATTACCTTTGAATAGAGTGTTTTAGGTTTGGGTATTGATTACCCAAAGAAGATGTGGATTCTCTGCCTGTTTTGGATGAAAGGAAAACTTGATATCTTTCTTGCGCGTTTTGCTGAAAGTGGTTATAATGGAAGACAAGATATTCAGAAGGGGGAGACAGAGATGATTTCAAAACAGATGGAAAAACTGGTCCAGGGAAGTTCTGTGATACGAGCCATGTTTGAAGAGGGAAAGAAACTGGCAGAGAAATACGGCGCTGAGAATGTCTATGATTTCAGCCTGGGAAATCCCAGTGTGGAACCGCCGGAGGAAGTAAAGCAGGCGATGATGGATGTGATCCGGGAAGAAGATCCTGGCACGCTTCATGGTTATATGAGCAATTCCGGATTTGAGGATGTGAGGGACCAGATCGCCGGTCATCTGAACCGGAATTTTGATACTCATTTTACCAGAGATCATATAGTTATGACCGTGGGAGCTGCCGGCGGCTTAAATGTGATACTAAAAACCCTTCTCGATCCCGGTGATGAGGTCATCGTCTTTGCTCCATTTTTTGGAGAATATAACAATTATGTGGCAAATGCAGGCGGCAGAGTGGTAGTGGTTCCACCAGATACCAGCACCTTTATGCCGAACCTGGAAGAACTCGAAAAACGGATCAGCCAGAAGACCAGAGCTGTCTTGATCAATACTCCAAATAACCCGACGGGAGTTGTGTATTCCCGGCAGACACTGAAAGATCTGACGGCGGTCCTGGAAAAGAAACAGAAGGAATTTGAAACGGATATTTATCTGATCTCTGATGAGCCTTACCGGGAGCTGGTTTACGGAGACGTAGAAGTGCCTTATGTGACAAAATATTATGACAATACCATAGTAGGTTACTCATATAGCAAATCCCTTTCCCTTCCGGGGGAGCGTATCGGTTATCTGGTTATTCCGGAAGAGGCGGCAGATCATGAACAGGTGGCAGCAGCTGCCAATGTCGCCACCCGGATCCTGGGTTTTGTAAATGCCCCTTCCTTTCAGCAGAAGGTCATAGCCCGCTGTGTGGACGCCAAAGTGGATGTGGCGGTATATGATAAAAACCGCAGGCTGCTGGTGGAAAAACTGAGAAGTTATGGTTATGAGTGCGCCAGTCCCGACGGAGCTTTTTATCTCTTCGTTAAGTCACTGGAGCCGGATGACAGTGCCTTTGTGGCAAAAGCCAAGGAGTTTAACCTCCTGCTGGTGCCAGGAAGTTCATTTGCCTGTCCCGGTTATGTGAGGATCGCTTACTGTGTGGATCATGACATGATCCTTCGCGCCCTGCCAGCCTTTGAAAAACTGGCGGAAGTTTACCGATAGGAGGAAGAGAGTGTGAATACTGCAAAAAAATGGGCTGCCAACGTCCGGAAAGTAACACCCTATGTACCAGGTGAGCAGCCTCGGGAAAATAATATCATCAAGCTGAATACCAATGAGAATCCTTACCCGCCCTCGCCAAGAGTATTTGAGGCGCACCAGAAGATGGATGTAAGCCGTTTTACCCTGTACCCGGAGCTTTCTGCCGCAACTCTCACCGCTGCGCTGGCAAAGTATCATGGTGTATCAGATAAAGAAGTTTTTGTGGGTGTTGGTTCGGATGACGTGCTGTCCCTGGCATTTCTCACCTTCTTTAATTCCAGGAAGCCGGTGCTGTTTCCCGATATCACCTATTCTTTTTATCCTGTGTGGGCAGAGGTCTACCGGATCCCTTATGAATGCCCGGCTCTCAGGGAGGATTTTACTATTGATCCGGAAGATTACAAAAGGGAAAACGGTGGTGTGGTCATCGCAAATCCTAATGCCCCTACATCGATCTCTATGGCAGCTGCCCAGGTGGAGGAGATCATTCGGGCAAATCCAGAGGTTGTGGTGATCATTGATGAGGCATATGTGGATTTCGGCGGTGAGACAGTACTCCCCCTGATCCGGAAATACGATAATCTGCTGGTGGTACGCACCTACTCAAAGTCCCGTTCCATGGCGGGCATGCGCATCGGCTATGCCCTGGGAGATGAAGCGCTGATCCAGGCGATGAATGACGTAAAGGAATCCATCAATTCCTACACCATGAATACAGAGTCCATCTGTATAGGGGCAGCCTCCCTGGAGGATGAGGAATATTTCCAGGAAAATCTGAAAAAGGTCATGGCGACCAGGGAGAGGACGAAAGAAGCACTGGAGTCCATGGGATTTGACGTGAAAGAATCCTGCACCAATTTTTTATTTGCCGCCCATAAATCGGTTCCGGCAAAGGAAATTTTTGAAGCGCTGAAATGCCGGGGAATCTATGTGAGGTATTTTAATAAAGAAAAGATCAACAACTATCTCCGCATCACCATCGGGACGGAGGAGCAGATGGAATTGTTTCTGCGGGCGGTGAAAGAGATTTTGCTTTAGCTTGACGGCAAAGTGCTAAGAGATCAGGAGCGTTTTTCGTAACGCTCTTTTTTCTTTTCCATATAATAGTGTTAAAATTAAAGGGCGGGGTAAAACTGCGATGCGGGAGAGAAGAGAGATCGAAGGAATTGATGTGAGCCATTGGGAGGGAGACATTGACTTTCGGGAGGTAAAACGGGATGGCATACGATTTGTCTATATTAAGTCCAGCGAGGGAGATACCTATATCGATCCGGACTTTGAGCGCAACTACCGGGAGGCGAGAAAGGCGAGGCTGAAAATAGGTTTTTATCATTATGTGACGGCGCGGACGGTAGAGGCGGCGAGAAATGAGGCGAGGCACTTTGCGGAAGTGATTCAGGGAAAGAGATATCAGGGACGGCCAGTCATGGATTTTGAATCCTTCGGCAGTCTTTCCAGGGAACAGATCAATGAGATCTCTCTTGCCTTTCTGCAGGAGGTGAGGGAGGCCACAGGCAAACCGGTGGCAATCTATAGTGATGCCAGTAATGCCAAGAATATTTTTGACGTAAGGCTGTCTGTATATCCCCTCTGGATCGCCCAGTATGGGATTTCTCACCCTGACATGCAGAACCACTGGAGACAGTGGAGCGGCTGGCAGTATACGGACCGGGGACGTGTCCGGGGCATCAGCGGCACCGTGGACCGGGATGTCTTCACAGAGGAGATGCTGGTGTTCCGGGGAGCTGTGATGAAGGATAAAAATGAAGAAGACTGCGATTAGATAGACCTGGATAGGAATGCAGGTATAAATATAAAAAGAGCAGGGTTATCTGTTTGTGTGCCACAAAGATAACCCTGCTCTTTTTGTACTGTAATAAGCCATACTGGGCTAGCTGGATTTGAACCAGCGAATGTAGGAGTCAAAGTCCTATGCCTTACCCCTTGGCGATAGCCCATTAAAAAGCAAAAAAGGTGGGTAATGGGATTCGAACCCACGGCCTTCAGAGCCACAATCTGACGCGCTAACCAACTGCGCTATACCCACCATATAAGATTAATCGTGTCAGGAGGGATTCGAACCCCCGACCCACGGCTTAGAAGGCCGTTGCTCTATCCAGCTGAGCTACTGACACGTAGCGAAGCAAATACCGTCCGCCTCTCAAGCAAATATTTCTCATAATTGCTTCAGCGGGTGATGGGAATCGAACCCACGTATCTAGCTTGGAAAGCTAGTGTTCTACCATTGAACTACACCCGCAAAGGTTTTTCTATGCTATTATTGAAAATGACTGTCCGAAAACAGTCATTTATCGGGGTGACAGGATTCGAACCTGCGGCCTCTTGATCCCAAATCAAGCGCTCTAGCCAAGCTGAGCCACACCCCGTCCTCACGTCTTTTTACGCCCTTTTCCGTGACGCAAAACCTATTATATTATAGATGAACTTTGTTGTCAATATTTTTTTCAAGAATTTTGTCCAATTGAAGCAGAAACGCTTTCATCTGCTCATCCGTCCCCATTGTAATTCGCAAATACTCCTTAATTCTAGCTCCCGAAAAGTGTCTCACAAATATTTTTTGCTCCCGCAATTTCTCAAAAAGCTCCTGTCCGGATATCTGTTCATGCCTTACAAAAAGGAAATTCGTCTGCGATGGCAGCACAAAAAAACCACGCCGCTCTAATTCTTTTTCACACCACTCCCTTGTCGTGACTACCTTTGCCAAATTTTCCTGAAAATACTGCTCGTCCGCAAGAGAAGCGGCCCCTACCCGAATAGACGCCATCGTCATCGTATATGAATTAATTGATTCTTTCACATCCGTCAGCGCGCGTATGAGCGCCTCGTTCCCCATGGCAAATCCGATTCGCATTCCCGCCATGGAACGGGACTTCGAGTACGTCCGGACAACAAGCAAATTATCATACCGCTCAATCAGCGGTAATACCGTCTCCCCTCCGAAATCCACATAAGCTTCATCCACAATCACGACAACATCCCTATTTGCCCGTACAATTTCCTCAATCTGGCTTGCTTTCATTCCAATCGACGTCGGCGCATTGGGATTCGCGATTACGATACCACCGTTTTTCTTCTTATAATCTTCTATCCGGATACAGAAGTTGTCATCTAACGGCGGACATTCAAACGGTATGCGGTAAACGTCTGCCCATACCGGATAAAAGGAATACGTGATGTCAGGAAACAGTATCGGAACATCCGAATTAAAAAATGTCAAAAATGACAATGACAAAACATCATCCGAGCCCACCCCGACAAATACCTGCCCCCTCTTCAAGTCATAATACGACTCTAACGCCTGAACAAGTTCACTTGACATCGGGTCGGGATAAAGGGCAAATTTATCTACTTGCGTCGTCTCATAGGCTTTTTTCACTTTGGGAGACGGTGGATACGGGTTCTCATTCGTATTCAGCTTAATAATATTATCTTCCTGCGGCTGTTCTCCCGCTATGTAAGGATTTACACGGCGCACATTTTTTTCCCATTCTTTCATTCGTGTCCTCTCTTTCCTCTCTAAAAGACTCATTTTCCAACTAACTGTACTCAATTTTCATCCATCTGTCAATAATCTATCAGACTGCGGTAAACATTGACAATTCCAAATCCCCATTCTTCATTTGGATATGGCTCTCCTCTCGGAACAGCGCCGCGAATAAATGCTTCCCGCAAAGAATTGCTATTAGCTCCCTCTTCTGCGTATTGCTGCATAAACATAGCACCAATTCCCGCCGCAAAAGCTGCTGATACGCTTGTTCCCGACATCGTTCCATATCTCCCACGCGGATACGGCCCAAGCACCTCAACACCCGGCGCCACCACTTCCGGTTTTACGATACCATTCGGCGTAAATCCACGGCTTGCCTGCAGATACAGAGCGCCGTCCCTTACATCATAGGCAGATATCGTAATAACATTTGTCGTGTTACCCGGATTCGTAATCGTCATATTCGGTTCCGATTCCAAAAATACTACTTCCTCCTCCAAAAACTGGCGAATTGGCAGCCACATAGAGAAATTACTATTCGAATACTCGAACCTCGTCCGTACTTTCCAAATCCCCTGCTTGGGAGAAAGGAAACGAAATACCACAACCTGCTCACGCGTCAATTCCTGCGATACGCCAAAGTAGAGTTCAACTGTTGTTCCCTCCGGCGTAAACCGATGCTGTTGCCGAATGCCGGATACTGCTTGAATATTTCCAAAAACCTCTCCACTAGGCGATATAACATCAAAATTCAGCCTGCCGGGTGTCCTCCACCACAACTGTGCGGTGAACGCGGAAAGTGAACGCTCTACATCAATATCAATTGTTTCCTCTTTTTCTGTAATTAAATGATGATGCCTTGCGTTCCCCTCGTTGCCTGCACAAGTAATAATCCCAATGCCGGAAAGTGATAAATATCGGTTAAGGAAGCGGCCCAAATTCGTACTTCCATTGTGATTGCCCATACTGGTTCCCAGCCCCACACAGACGATAACCGACTGCATCTCCTGTTCTGCCACGCTGAGTATATAGGCGATTCCCGCCATAATATCATTCTCCTGAAAAGCGGGAACATCACGGGGAATGCCATAATAGTCACGATAGCTCTGCTTCGCCTGCTTGCACTTTACCATAACAATGCGCGAGAGCGGCGCCACACCGGAAATCCCCCTGCTGCGGTTTTCATTTCCCGCCGCCACACCGGCCAAAAAAGTTCCATGTCCCACTTCATCCTGCGTCGGCACTAATTCAAAAGGATTATCAGAAGAAAGCGCCTGATTCAACTGCTCCTGAGAATATACTCTTCCATACGGAAATGTCTTTGTCCCCACTCCATCCTCAACCGTCTGGTCCCAGATAGAGACAATCCGTGAAGTTCCATCAGCCGAAATAAATGCTTCATGGGTATAATCTATTCCCGTATCCACAAAGCCAATCAATACACCCTGACCATAGATATCCAAATACGGCTGCCTGCGTATTCGCAAAACACCACTGGCCTCCAGCGCTTCCTCATCCATCAGTCCATAGACATTCGGTATTGCCGAAAAACCATACCGCTGTATGACCTCGCTATTCACATTCTGAACTTTCTGGTAAATCACTCCCTGCCAGTTGTCAATGGGGATATAACAATCCGGATTATACACTTCCTGTACATATTGCTCCCCACGGTAACTGCCCACGAAATACTCCAGCACATCTTCTGAAAATACTGCTTCCCTACATTGCATAGCATAAAATTCTCCCTGCGTTTACTATATCTTACGCAGAGACATTCGCCATCATTCCCAAATTACAAATTAATCTCCATTCCGAAGCGCAGCTAGTTGCTCCCTCGCATTATAATAGTAGGAGCGCCTTTTCCCTCGATGTAATTTGCCGTAATAATAACTTTGCCAATCATATCATCTTTTGGAATTTCGTACATAATATCCATCATAAACTGCTCGATGATGGAGCGCAGCGCACGCGCTCCCGTCTTCTTGGCCGCAGCTTTCTTCGCTACCGCCCGCAGCGCTTCTTCCTCAAATTCCAAATCCACCTCATCCATCTGCAAAAGCTTGCGGTACTGCTTTGTGATGGCATTGCGCGGTTTGCTCAGAACATCGACCAGTAAATCTTCATCCATCGCCTGTAAAGAGAACACAATAGGAAGCCGGCCGATAAATTCCGGTATCAGACCGTATTCCCGAATATCTTCGGTCTCCACTTTGGCAAATAAATCCTTATCATGGTCGTACCTGTCCCGCAGCTCCGAGCCAAATCCCATCGTTCCCTGACTAGTCAGACGCTTTTTAATGATATCCTCCATCCCGGGAAAGGCGCCACCGCAGATAAACAAAATATGACTCGTATTCACCGTTGTCATCGGCACCATCGCGTTTTTATTCGTCGCCCCCACCGGAACTTCAATATCAGCGCCCTCCAGCAGTTTAAGTAATGCCTGCTGTACAGACTCCCCACTGACATCCCGATTATTAATATTTTGTTTCTTTGCTATTTTATCAATCTCATCAATATATACGATTCCCCGCTCGGCCAGTTCCACGTCATTGTCTGCGCTCGCCAAAAGTTTGGAAATCACGCTTTCCACATCATCGCCAATATATCCGGCCTCTGTCAGCGCCGTAGCGTCGGTAATCGCAAGCGGTACCTGCAGCAACTTGGCCATTGTCTTAACCATAAAGGTCTTGCCGCTGCCCGTCGGCCCTAACATAAGCATATTGGATTTCTCTATTTCCACGCCATCGTCAGTCTTATCTGCCAAAACGCGCTTATAGTGATTGTATACCCCGACGGCAAGAACCTTTTTGGCCTGTTCCTGCCCCATCACATACTCGTCTAAATTTCCTTTAATGACATGGGGCGCCGGCAGTTGGTTAATATCCAGAATCGGCGTCTCCCTTTTTTCTTTCTTTTTCGTTTTCACTTTATGACGCTCTTGAAATTCCGTGGGCGGCTCCATCCCCATGGCCCCCAAATTTAAAATTTCCATCCCCGGATAGGTCGGCATTCCCTGCATACCTATCTGGTCAAACGTCTTTTGCATACAATCCGAGCATATCGTAATATTATTCGGAATGGTAATCATCTTTTCTACTTTGCTCTCCGGACGATGGCACATATAGCAAATTTTCTCATAATTGTTTGTATTATCGTCTTTTCTGTTCTCTTCACTCATACTAGTCTCCATTCCGGAGCGTAGCGGCAGAAACCATTAGCTGCTTCTTAAGTTTCCACTATTGATAACGCTCCCACACATAATTGTAACCGTCAGGCTAATAAATCCCATCGCAAACATGCGATGGGATTTATTATACACGATTTTATGACTTTAGTAAATACCTCTGCCCCAAGGTACTATTTCCGAATCGTCTCCATAGTTCTGACTATCATTTGGCTGCTCTTGTGTTGTACTGTCTTCCAAACCATCAACCGTGTCTTTTCCTTTCAGTGTGACATCTACTTCCCTTTCCTTGTAGCTGCCGTCATCGCTTCTCATAATAGTCACCTTAATCGTGGTTCCTGTCTTTGTGCTATTTACTTTTCCCTGCACCTCTTCTATTGTTTTCATTACCGCACCGTCGATTTTTGTTATGATGTCTCCCTGTTTGATGCCTGCTTTATAGGCGGCTCCCGTATCAGAAACTGCTGCTACATATACGCCGAGCGGAATTCCGTAAGATTTACTAATCGTCTCCGAAATATTGCGCCCCGTAATGCCCAGATAACCTTTTTCTTCTTCTTTTAAGACTTCTCTGTCCATCAAATCATTAATAATTGATACGGCGCTGCTCATAGGAATTGCATATCCCATACCCTCGACATTCGTAGAATTATAGGTAAAGTATTTGGACGAGTTAATACCTATCACATTTCCATTCGTATCAATCAGCGCACCGCCGCTATTGCCCGGATTAATCGCCGCATCTGTCTGCAACAAAATCTGTGTTGTCGATTGACCGCCGCTATCGGACGCAGAAACCTCACGGTCTTTGGCGCTCAGATAACCGACCGTTACCGACTGCCCGTAACCGAGCGCATTGCCAATCGCAATTACCATCTGACCTACTTTGGCATTATCTGAACTTCCCAGAGAAGCAACACGGATACTCTTCTTTGTAGAGTCTTTTAATTTATTTAACGGCACTGTCAATACTGCCAAATCATTAGACGCGCTTGTTCCTTTGACCGTGGCGTCCGCTACTTCATTATCGTTAAAGGTAATCGAAATCTTATCCGCATCCGCCACCACATGATTGTTTGTCACAATAAGAAGCTGGTCGTTATCCTGCTTAACGATAAAACCGGAACCGGCCCCCTGAGAAGAATACGTCTGTCCAAAATACGACGTCTGCGTACTCTTTTCCGTTATGGCAACAATGGATGGCATAACCCGTTCTACGATACCGGAAACATCATTCACGGAAACGGCAGCGCCGGATGCCGTTGTAATGGAAATCGGCGCACTGTTATCTCCCGAACCTACCTGTGCGATTTCATCTCTTCCAAAAACAAAATTGGAAATCTGCTGCACTCCTAAAAAACATGCGGCGGCAACTACTCCGAAAACGACAGCGCTCAAAATAATACGCGGCATCGTGATTCCCATGTGGGATTTCTTTTCTCTCTTCACTTTTTTCTGCTTCGACACCTCAGGCTCTATATTTTGAAAACGATAGATATTATCCTGACTTGGCATCGGTCTTGGCTCCGGCACAGTCTCTTCCGCCTGCGAAACACGCTCCTCTGCCTGTGAAACAAATTCTTCCGTCTGCGGAACATGTTCCTCCTGCCCGATAGTTTCCTCCTGATTCATTTCTGGCTGCGGGTTGTCATTTCCCGTCTCCTCCGGAGGCACTAGTACAAAGTCGTTTCTTTTCTCCGAATCCATAATATTATTCTCGTCCATGATAATACGCCCTTTCTTCATAAGTTATGCCTATTATAAATGGTAATTGTGTTTAGTTTGTGAAAGGGCGGCAGACATCTCAGACCAAAAACCGTTGAACAGCCACCCTATAAAAAAATTATTGTGAAATGTCAAAAAATGGTATATACTAATAATGTTTAGCCCTATGCATCCAATTTGTAAAAGGCAACGAGATTACACACAGAAAGGACGAGATTATTTTGATTAAAGGAAATCAAAAACTGTTAAATCTTTTTCGAATATTAATCGATACAGCTATCATGGTCTTTTCCTTTGTGGCTGCCTATCATTTACGTTTTGATACCGAACACAGTATTCTGATACGCTGGGGTATGGAACGCCCGCGGGGGTTATATGGCACGTTAGAGGACTATTTGCAAATCCTGTTCATGCTAATTCCCTGCTATTTGGCATCCTACTATTTTTTTCATCTCTACGACCCTAAACGTGTAAAAAGCCGTAAATACGAAATTTTTAATATGCTGAAAGCAAATATTGTCGGAATCTTATATTGTGCCGCTTTTCTGTTTTTTATTCACAACGGAAAATGGGCTCGTTTGTTTATTGTCATTTTCGTCACTCTGAATTTTATGATGGAAGTAACTTTCCGTTTCGCAACGACTACTATTCTTCGCAAAATCCGTAAAAAGGGCTTAAATCAAAAACACATTCTTCTCATTGGATACAGCCGGGCGGCAGAGAGTTACATCGACCGCCTGCTCGCTCACCCTGAATGGGGCTTTTCGATTCACGGTATTTTGGACAACCATAAGCCATTTGGGCACGCATACCGTAATGTTCCCGTTATTGGCCGCATTGACGAATTAGAAAAAATGCTGCCGGAAAACGATTACGATGAAATCGCCATCACGTTAGGTATTAACCACTACGATTCTCTGGAACAAATCGTTGCCATTACCGAAAAATCCGGTGTGCACACGAAATTTATTCCGGACTACAATAACATCATCCCTACCCGCCCTTACACCGAAGATTTGGACGGGCTGCCAGTCATCCATGTACGCAAAGTTCCGTTGTCCAATTCTTTTAACCGCTTTTTGAAACGGACGTTTGACATTTTCGGCTCTCTGCTCTTAATCATTTTGTTTTCGATTCCTATGGCAATTGTGGCCGCTATTATTAAAGCGACATCACCGGGGCCGCTTATTTTTAAGCAGGAACGAGTAGGACTTCACAACCGCCCGTTTAAAATGTTTAAATTCCGCTCGATGGAAGTTCAGGATGACTCAAAAGAAAAACAGGCGTGGACAGTACAGAATGACCCGCGTGTAACTCCTATCGGTAAGTTTATCCGCAAGACAAGTCTGGACGAACTTCCTCAATTCTTTAATGTACTAAAAGGGGATATGAGTCTGGTCGGCCCAAGACCGGAGCGACCATTCTTTGTAGAGAAATTCAAGGAAGAAATTCCCCGTTACATGATTAAGCATCAAGTTCGTCCGGGCATAACCGGATGGGCGCAGGTCAATGGATACCGCGGCGATACTTCCATCCGTATGCGCATTGACTGTGATTTGTATTATATTGAAAACTGGACGTTCGGTCTGGACATTAAAATATTATTCCTGACAATCTTTAAGGGATTCGTGAATAAAAATGCATACTAACCGAGCTTATTTTTCAACCTAATCCTGCCAGAACCGGCGCAGGGATTCTTTCATTTGCTGCACATTAACGACTTCACAGTCCTCCCACTCTCTCGGAAACAGTTCCCGGTACTGCCGCTGCATAAAACGCTCATCCAGCAGCAGGACAGCTCCCTTATCTTCCGCCGTGCGGATAACCCGTCCTCCCGCCTGAAAGACTTTATTTACTGCGGGATAGAGATACGCATAATCAAAACCTCTGCCTTTCGTCGTCTCAAAATATTCTTTGAATAATTCCCGCTCATGGCATACCATGGGAAGTCCGGTGCCTACAATGACAGCGCCGATAAGACAATCCTCCCGCAAATCAATTCCCTCACTGAAAATCCCTCCCATCACACAGCAGCCAATGACGCTGTCTGTCGACTTCTCCTCAAAGGCCTGTAAAAACTCTTCTCTCTCCCATTCTCGCATATCACTGTTTTGCAAAAGTAAACGCTGTCCATCCCTCTCTTCCATGCGCTCCGTCACCTGTTCCATAAAGGCATACGAAGGAAAAAAGATAAGATAATTCCCCTCTTTGGCCGTAATGAAACTATCAATATATCCGGCAATTTTTTCATACTCTTCCGGTCCACGCCGTGTATATTTGCTTGTCGCATCGCGCGCAATCAGTACTTTTCGCTGCTCTTTGCGGAAAGAAGATTCGGCATAAACAGCCATATCCTCCGCATTCCCCCCCAATTGTTCCTTATAGTACCGAATCGGTAACAACGTCGCAGAAAATAGAATCGTACTCCTGACACGTTCCATTACCTCTCCAAGACAACGCGACGCATCCATACATTGCAGCTTGACACGAAAATTTCTGTCTGCATCATAATCAGAATAAATCCTGTATTTTTCATCCATGTTTTCCATGACTGCCAGAAAATGCCTGACGTTAAAATAGAAAGAAAGCATTGTATCCCGCTCCGGCAGTACGGGATACTCCTTGGCAAAAAGTTCATAATCACCAACCACGCGGAGAAGCTGAAACTCCAGCATCCCCGTTTCCTCTATTACTTCAAACTCATCACACTCGCGTTTCCAAGTGAGCATACATTGATTTACCGCCTCTAACGATTTCACGAACTTACGCAGAAGATATTGTATTTCCGGACGCTTTTCATGCCGCTGTACTGCTTTCAGGATACGCTTTACCTCTAAAAAATCCTCTTTCACCAGACGGGCGCTGTACATCTCTCTTCCCCGCTCCACAAGGTTATGAGCCTCGTCGACAAGGAGAATCATATCGCCCTTTTTCTCATTCGAAAAGAAACGCCGCAAATAGACATTCGGGTCAAAAACATAATTGTAATCACAAATGACGGCGTCGGCAAACAGGGCGGCGTCCAGCCCCATTTCAAACGGACATACCCGATGTTTTTCGGCATAAAAGAGAATAATCTCTCTCGTCAGCTTCTCCTCTTTTACGAGCATTTCATAGACGGCTTCATTAACTCTGTCATAATGTCCTCCGGCCCGCTCGCAATCACCTGCATTACACGCAATTTTGTCATGAATACATATCTTTTCCTTGGCGGTAATCGTAATTGGCTTGATTTTCAAATTCTGCCCGCTCAGAAGAGCAAAACATTCTTCCGCCACCGTACGCGTAATCGTCTTGGCGGTCAGATAGAAAAGGCGGTCGCTAAGTTCCTCCCCCATCGCTTTCAGGGCTGGAAAGATAGTCGTAATTGTCTTTCCCACTCCCGTTGGCGCCTCGATAAATAACTTCTTCTGATTGGCAATCGTATGATATGTCATGGCTGCCAGTTCTTTCTGATGAGGACGGTAAGGAAACGGAAACAAGAGCTCCCGTATGGATTCATTTCTCTTTTTCTTCCAATCATATTCATAGACGGCCCACTTCTCATATCTGTCCATCAAATCCTGAAACCAGCTCACGATAACCTCACGCGAATATGTCTCCGTGAAACGGACAATCTGCTCCGTCTCTAAATGACAATACGTTACCTGCACATCAATTTGGGGCAGGTCTTCTTTCTCGGCTGTCATGTAAGCATAACACATCGCCTGCGCCTTATGTACGGCTACCGGCTCCTCTAAATCGTTTACATTGAGCCAAACTCCCTTAATCTCATCTATCAGGACGTGGTCTTTGTCCCGCAAAATGCCGTCTGCACGTCCCTCTACTTTGAGAAAAAAAGATTCATTATATTCCTTACTGTCGATTTTTTGCAACGTAAAAAGGGAGACTTCCGACTCATAGCCAAGTCCCATGCTTTTTTGTATTTTACGATGTATTTTATTGCCAAGACGCATGGATTCCGTATCTCTTGCGCCGGAACCGACAGACGTTATATCCCCCTGCCGATACATAAATTCTACTAAATTCCGTACCGATATCTTGACGGTGTTTTTCTCTTCGCTCATAATTAAAGTATAAAACACGAAAAAATTTCTTGCAACACTTTCTGTAACAGATTTATCTAATAAACAGAATAGAAAATTTTAATGGGAAAAGGAGGTTCGATATGACCAACGACGAATGGATTCTGGTCGGACAGGCAAAGCAGGGAGATGCGCACGCTTTTGCCCGTTTATATGAACGGTACTATCACGATTTATATCGTTTTGCCTACTGTTATATGCAACAGGCCGAAGCGGCGGAAGACGCTGTTATGAACAGTATCGAAAAGGCTTATGTCCGGCTGGGCGATTTAAGGAAAAACAGTTCTTTTAAGAGCTGGCTCTATCAGATTACGGCCAATGAATGTCGCGCACAACTGCGCAAAATGCCTGTCTATATGGAAGATGCCAACCCGCCGGAACCCCGATACGAAGAAAGCGGCTACAGCACCCCCGAAATACGGGAACTGTTATCCCATCTGTCAGAAATAGAACGGCTGGTTATCACACTGTCCGTATTCAGCGGCTACAACAGCAGTGAAATTGCCGCTCTCCTACATAAGCGTCCGGGCAGCATACGCTCCATCAAGAGCCGTGCGCTGTCCAGTCTGCGCACACAGGTCGAGCAGAGCAAAAGCAGAAAGGAGGTTTCCCTACATGAATGAACATGAATTGGAACAATATATAAAAAAACAGGCGGAAAATATTCCTACGCCGCCGGAGTTATCACCCGAAGCCGTGGAAAAAAGATTATCCGGTATGCCCCAAAAGAACAAGAACCCCTTGCGCCCCCGCAGCGGTCTGGTGGCTGCGGCTGCTTGTATGCTTCTTTTATTAGTCGGGGGAATCACTGCCAGACAATTGCTTATCACCTCCCCGCCCAAGAATACGGTGAAACCGGAAACAATAGCAGGGAATCCGGCGCCGGAGGAAATACCGCAAGACATTTCCGGCTATGAGAACGCCTACGAAGTCCTGCAGGAATACAGAGAAATACAAGAACAGGAAACCGATATGGTTTTCGAAGAAAATGCATCTGCGGCTGACGCAGACAGAACGAGAGACACAGAAAAAGAGGCGTTATCACCGGATAAACAGTATAAAGCTTCCAGCGGCAGCGGCTCCTCTGACTACTCGGATACCGATGTTCAGGTAGAGGGTGTCATGGAGGGTGACATTGTAAAAACGGACGGCCGCTATATTTACACATTACAGAAAGGGAGTGTGGGAAGCTCCGTCACAATTTACAGCGTCAATGGGAAAGAGGTCGCGAAAGTTTCTGATATAGATATGGAAAACTGCAATGTAAACGAGATGTATGTAGAAAAGAACCGGCTCATCGTGATTTCCTCCCTGTGGGAAGAGAATAACAGGAGATATGAAGATAAGGATATTTATTATCCGTCATCGGGAACAACGCAAATCAGCATATATGACATTGAAAATCCGACTTACCCGGAAAAACTTCTCTCACAGAAACAAAGCGGTAATTTTACGACTTCGCGGATATCCGGAGGTTACTTGTATACCTTTAGCCAATATAGCGTAAATACGGCTAAATTGGAGGAAGATACTCCGGAAACGTATATTCCGCTCATCAACGACACATGTATAAAAAGTGAGAATGTACGCTGCATTTCCAATGACGCCAGTTGCCGCTATATGGTTATGACGTCCCTTCCTCTGGACGGCACATCTGGATTCAGTGATTCGATTTGCGCACTCGGAGGGGCCGATGTATACTATGTAAGCAACGAAAATATTTACTGCACGAACCGTGCAAACAGCAGTGGAAGCTTCGGTAGAATCTTCGACGAATCTTTTACCAATATCTCCAAGTACTCTTATGATAATGGCTCTTTTCGCTTTGTTGCCAAACGGAAAGTCCGCGGTATCATAAAGGATTCCTACTATATGCATGAATACAAGGGAAACTTGTGTTACGTCTATACCCGTACCCACTCAAACGGAAAGACATCCAATGGTATTGTGACATTAGATTCTCATTTGAAAAAGCTGGGCGAATTGGATAAATTAGGCAAAAATGAACGTATTTATTCTTCTTATTACATGGACAATATCGCCTACTTTGTCACCTATCGGGAAACTGACCCCGTCTTCGCCGTTGATTTAAGCGATGCCTCCAACCTGAAACTTCTGTCCGAGTTAAAAATCCCCGGTTTTTCTTCCTATCTGCACTCGTTCGGAGACGGACTGCTGTTAGGGATTGGACAGGAGGAATCGAATGAGGATAACGATTGGGAAATGTGTGCGAAACTTTCCATCTTTTCGATTAAAGATAACCACGACATTCAGGAAATTTGCAAAAAACTGCTCCGTTCCGACTCCAAAAGAGAGCTTTTTTCCTCAACAATCGCCGCCGATAACCACAAAGCAATCTTTGTCGACGAAGAACGTAAACTTTTCGGTTTTGGAATCCAATATGATACTTATACACAATCAAAACTGGACAGCCGCTATGAAGTATACAGCTATGCCGGCAATAAATTGCAAAAAATACTTTCCCAGAAAAATGTCTTTTCCTATAGCGATGTCAGAGGAATAAGAATTGGCGAATATTTCTATGTCGTTGAGCCGGAACAGGGGATTACGGTTTATTCCATGCCCGAAGCCGGACAGACAAAACCGATGCAAAAAGTAAATTAGGTTGCATTTCCCGCCAAAACGTGATACAGTTGTCCTATCTTTGAAAAGGGAGGATTTAATTAACATGGCTGATATTGATTATAGCGAATTAGAAGAATTGACTTTAAATATGGAAGACGAAAACGGCGTCGTAACAGAATGTGAACTGCAATTTGTCTTTGAGTATGAGGACAAAGATTATGGCGCATTTTGCGAAGTTGACAGTGATACCGGCGAATTCTATTTCTTTGTCATGAATGGTAAAACCAATTGGAAAGGCGAACCGGAATTGGAAATTGAACCCGTGGAAGACGAAGAACTTCTGGAACAGCTTGTTGTTGTTCTGCAGCAGATTATTGATGAAGAAATGAATGAGGATGATGAGGACGACGAACCGGAATTAGAAGACGATGAAGATGATAGCGTATGGGATGAATTTATCCACAAAAAACTGGAAGAGTAATACAAATCTCTATTTTCAGCGCAACACAATTATATGAATCTAAAAGCACCCGTTACACACCAGTATGTTTCAAAACAGATGTGTAACGGGTACTTTTTACACTCTATAAATTTTCCTCTTTTTCCCCGTCCGGCTTCTCCTTTTTATCACAGTTACCACAATCTCCGTGACAGCCAAAACACATAGGGGAATCTTTTTTATGTGCGACATATGTGAGAATAAAAATGGTCGCAACAACAATGAGTACCAAAATCAGTATACTTACCCAATTCAAGGCTGCCGCCTCCCTTTCCCTCTTTTATTCTGGTTTCATCACATTCAGGACTGCAAAATATGACGGTTTCGCCGCATAATCGCCGCCAAACAGCGCCGGATAGCTTGCTTCTCCCTTAAAATCCGTAAGCCATGTATCCGCGTCTGTCAATCCCCAGAACGTAACGCCCGTAATATTTATCTTTTGGTTCCTCTTACAATCCGTCAGCATCCGAAACAGCATTTCATATTTATCGGCTAGCTTCTTCTGTGTGGCAACAGCGGTATTCGGCGTATGGATATCCAGTTCCGTCAACTGTATCTCAATCTTTCCCGGGTCAATCTGATTATATTTCTGAATCGCCACTTTCACCGTGGCAAGCGTAGGATAGTCCAAAAGGTAGTGAGACTGCATTCCCATCCCGTCACAAATCCCCGCCTCGTACAGATTTTTCAGCACATGATACAATTTATCCCGTTTGTCCGTATTATATTCATTATAATCATTCAAAAACAGCTTCACATCTTTATCGGCATACCGTCTTGCAAAGGTAAACGCATCCGTAATATAACTCTCGTCGCCATATACGCGATACCAATTCGACTTCGTGCGGTAGTCCCCTTCATCCGTCACGACCTCGTTTGCCACATCCCATGCATATACCAAACCCGGATAATGAGTCTGACAATAGGTGAGTACTTTCTTAATATAACTCTCCATACGCAAGCGCATTACGTCTTTCGTCACATATTCCTGATTCACATCATACCCTTTATGGAAAAACCACTCCGGCGTCTGATTGTGCCATATCAGCGTATGTCCGCGAAGCTTTAGTCCGTTGTCAGAAGCCAGACGTAACACCTGCTCCAGATTCGCCTCATTGATAAGGACATCTGTATCCTTTCCTTTTTCCACATTGTCAGAACTAAGTAATACATGCGGTTTCATTTGGTTTTCCATCGTAATCGAATTAAATTGCTCGGAAATCAGTTCCTTTGCCTTGGCATAAGCGCCGGCGCCCTCCATCTGCCAAGTATTGGCGGCGACGCCAATTTTGAAATCTGCCTTATAAGTATCCTTTAACGTATTTTTTAATGTTGGAGCTTTCACTGCTACTTTCACCTTTACTTTCTTTCCACTATATGTTGTTGCCCTAATCGTTGCCTTTCCCACATACTGACCGGTAACAACTCCGTTTTTTACTGTTACAACATCATTATTGGACGACTTCCACGTAGCCTTGTCATTAGAGCTTCGGGGAGTCATTTTTGCGAACAACCGCACCGAATCATACTTGTTCAGCGTAAGGCTTTTTACCCTCTTGCCGTTCTTATTCGTCAGCAAAACGGATTTGGCGCCTTTTACAACCGTTACTTTACACTTGAGACGCTTAGTTCTGCCCTTTCTTTTTACTTTGGCGGTAACTACCGTCTTCCCTTTTTTATAACCTCTTACTTTGCCGGAAGAAGATACGCGCGCCACTTTCTTCTTTGAGGAAGACCAGTATACGCGGGCACTCCCCTTTTCTTTTACTTTCAACTGAACGTTCTTCCCGATGGCAATTGTCACCTTTTTCTTATTTAGCTTTCCTTTCACGGAAGCTGCACTCCGATTCCCACCCGCTGCCACTGATATGACCATCGCATACATCAGTACGCATGCTATCGCTCTCTTCACTACTTTCGTTCCTTTCTATTTGTCCTTTGCCTTTTTTTGTAATTCCGGCGCCATTTCGTAAAGAAACCTCGAGGGCTCCATCTTTTTGTTAAAGCGCTCTTTTACAAAAGAAATATGTAAATGTCTCTTCGCTCTCGTCATCGCAACGTAGAGCATCCGGCGTTCCTCTTCTACCTCGCCCGCCTGTATGGATTTAGAATAAGGGCTGACCCCCTCATTCACCGTGGGAATAAAAACTACCTGAAATTCCAATCCCTTGGAGCCATGCATTGTCAGCAGGTTTATCGCGTCTTTTTCCTTTTGCTTCTTCTGCTGCTCCCTCTGCATCTCATCAAGCATCTCACCATAATTATCGACAAAAGAAAGCCATTCGGCCAGACTTTCTTTCTCTTTTGCCGTTTCCTGTATCTCATCCAACACTTCAAACCAATCCTGAACATCCGCGTTCCGCTCTTTCGCATATTGCGTAAGAAACTCATCATAACCGATACCCTTACGGATATAATGCAGAGCCGAATAGGGCGACAGGCTCTTCAGGGTAAACAGTTGCGTCTCAAACTCTTCAAGACGCTCCAGCATCCATAATTGTTTCTTTCTGATATAATACGAGCGCAATGCTTCAAAGGATACTTCCGGTTTCTCAAAAGCCGCCCTGCTGAGATATCTTACCGGACGGTTACATATCTTGAGGAATTTTGCCCGACTGTAGTTCCCCAGAGCAATTTTCACATAACAGAGCAAATCTCCCGCCAGCCACGTATCAAAAATGTTCGGTACTCTTTCTTTCATGATAAAAGGCAGTCCGTGCTCCATAAGTTTTCCGGCAACCGTGCGCATCTGCGTATTCGTGCGGAACAACACCGCCATATCCTTATAAGCGATTCCTTGCTGCCGATATCCCTCCAACTGTCTGACAATCTCATCGGCTTCGGTCGTCAGATTCTTATCCCGTCGGATACGGACGCCCTCTTTCTTACCGGTATGCGCCGTTAAATCTTTTTTATAGCGCTTTTTATTGTGGCGGATTAACTTTCCCGCCGCTTTCAAAATCTGGCTGGAACAACGGTAATTCACACCGAGCAAAATCTGTTCCGCCGCCGGAAATTGCTTGGGAAACGAGAGCATAATATCCGGTTTGGCCCCGCGGAAACCATAAATCGACTGGTCATCATCCCCCACAACGAATAAATTGTTCTCCGGCTTTGCAAGCATAAGTATGTTCTCGTATTGGAGCTGGTTAATATCCTGAAATTCATCAATAAGTATGTATTGGAATTGCTGCTGCCAGCGGAGCAGAATATCATTGCGCGCTTTCAGAAGTTGATAAGTATATACTATCATATCATCAAAATCAAGACAACGGTGTCTTTGTAATCTCTGCTGATACCCCTGATAGAGTCCGCGGAAAATCTGTTCCGGACAGTGGATGGAGTAGTAACAATGAATATCAATACCATTCCCTTTTACCTTACTGATTTCTCTCTCTATCTCTTCCAGAAATGTTTTGGTATCCTCCACCTCATAATTTATGTCGCGCAGCGCTTCTTCCAGAAAGCGCATCTTAAGCGCCGGCGTGACAATATCCTTTCCTTCATAGTGATAAGCCGCCCGTAGAATACGAAAAAAAATAGAATGAAATGTGCCAAACTGTACGGGCAGATGTTTCCCGCCCATCATCTCATCAAAACGCTGCTGCATCTCCAGCGCCGCCATTTTAGAAAAGGTGACGACGAGTATTTTATGTGCAGGCACTCTATAGTCTTCAATCAGTGTCTTGATGCGATTCGTAATTACATATGTCTTGCCGACACCGGGGCCCGCCAGAACCATGGCCGGCCCCTCGTGATGGCAAATTGCCTTATACTGCTCCTCATTGTGCGTCATTCAATAACTCGATTCCCTTTCTAATGCGCCGCAAAGATTCCTCCTTGCCGAGTATTTCCATAATCTCATAGGCACCCCCCGGCGTCATCTGCTTTCCGGAAACAGCCGTCCGCAACGGCCAGAGAGCCAAACCGTTTTTGCACTCCCGTTCGGCCACATAGGCTTTGACAACAGCTTCCAACGTTCCGTGGTTAAATTCTTCCAGCTCTTCCAGACGCGGCAGTAAATCAAGTAATACTTCCTTTGAATTTTCGGTATTCGTCTTCATCTTCTTGTGCGTATACATACTTACCTCATATGTCGGTAAGTCCTCAAAGAAATCAATCTTTTCCGCAATATCCGGAAACACTTCAATACGTGTCTTCACAAGGTCGGCAATCGCCTTGATATCAATATCTTTCGTAATTACTTTTTTTATTTCCGGCAATGCATACTCATAGTATTTCTCATCTTCCATCGCCTTAATATACTCGCCGTTCATCCAGCGCAGCTTCACAAGGTCAAATACTGCCGGTGATTTATTGATGCGGGTATAGTCAAAAACTTCCTCCAGTTCTTTTAAGGAGAATATTTCCCTGTCTTCGGCAGGACTCCAGCCAAGCAGGGCAACATAATTTACGACGGCCTCCGGCAAAAAGCCCAATTCCATTAAATCCTCAAAAGAGGACGCGCCGCCTCGCTTTGCCAGCTTTTTATGATTTTCATCCGTAATAATCGGACAGTGGACATACTCGGGAATCTCCCATCCAAACGCCTGATAGAGACGGTTATATTTTGGCGCCGAAGATAAATATTCATTGCCGCGTACAACATGGGTAATCCCCATCAGATGGTCGTCAATTACGTTAGCAAAATTATAGGTCGGATATCCGTCGGATTTAATCAGAACCATATCGTCCAAGTCTTCATTTGGCGCAGTAATATCGCCATAAATAACATCGTGGAACGTCGTCTCGCCCTCAGTCGGATTGTTCTGGCGGATAACATAAGGAATGCCCGCCTTGAGTTTCTCTTCGATTTCTTCTTTCCCCAACTGAAGACAATGTTTATCGTATTTGGCAGCTTTTTCTCCCTTTTTCTCTGCCTCGTCGTGAAGTTCCTGCAATCTCTCTTTTGTGCAGAAACAGTAATATGCCTCTCCTTTTTCTACCAACTGCTTGGCATATTCCAGATAGATGCCCGACTTCACGCGCTCGCTCTGCACATAAGGCCCGAAGCCGCCGTCCTTATCTGGCCCTTCATCATGGTGCAGTCCGGCCTGTTCCATCGTCTTATATATCAGCTCAAGAGCTCCCTCAACAAAACGCTTCTGGTCAGTGTCCTCAATACGAAGAAGGAAATCCCCTCCCGCATGTTTGGCAATCAGGTACTCATACAACGCTGTCCGCAAATTGCCGACATGCATCTTCCCCGTCGGACTCGGGGCATACCGTGTTCGAATTTTCTCACTCATAACTTTACCTCTCGTTTTCATCCTATTTCATCGTATCCAAATACGCTTTCACACATGCTACCGTATCTTCCATGCTGCCTAAATCACTGCGAATAGCCATGTCATAATTTAACACGTTATCCCAGCGCTCGCCGGAATGATACTTGTAATAATTGGCTCTGCTCTTGTCCTTTTTCATTACCGTCTCCGCCGCCTTGTTTTTTGATATGCCCTCAACTTCAATGGCTCTCTTTATGCGGAAATCCAAAGACGCATGAACAAACAGATTCACAACGTTTTCCCGCTCTTTTAAAATATAATCAGCACACCTGCCGACAATCACGCACGGCCCCTCTTCCGCCACACTGCGAATCACTTTCGACTGCGCCAGAAAAATGCGGTCGTCCAGCGACAGACCAGAAAAACCAATATCCTGATTCGAATAGACATTCATCCCCATGGCAATAGAATAGAGCAGGCTGTTACTTGCTTTGTCTTCGGCACGCGCAAAGGCAGCTTCCGCAAATCCGGTATCTTTCGCTGCTCTGGAAATAATTTCATTATCATAGAATGGCAGTGAATAAGCATCCGCCAGTCTTTTTCCTATTTCGCGCCCCCCGCTTCCGTACTGCCTTGTAATTGTAATCACTCGATTCATAAAATCCCTCATTTCTGCAAGATAAAATGCCCTTTACCTTTGCTTTCCTGCTACATAACCTGACGATGGCGGGCATTTCATATTTTCTTTCATTATACTGATTTTTCTCCCGTTTCGCAAGCACTGTGACGAGAAATTATTTCTTAAAATAGGAATCGATTCCGTTTGCAATTCCTTTCACCATCTTCTTTTGATAAGAGGAAGATGCCATCTTCCTGTCCTCGCCCGGATTGCTCATAAAGCCCATTTCAACAATCGTAACCGGAACTTTACACCAGTTAATTCCCGTCATCGTATCCGTATACATAACGCCGCGGTTTTTCGCTCCCGTCGCTTTACAAAAAGCGGACAGAACTTTTTTTGACAGCGACTGGCTCGCCTTGCGGTTCTTCTTTGTCAGATATTTATTTTTACTCGTAGGCGCAATCGTTAAAGCTCCTTTTACACTGGAACTTCCCGCGCTGTTTGCATGAATACGAATAAAGGCGTCCGCTTTTTTCGCATTTGCTATCTTCGCCCTGTCCACATTTGACAGCTTCACGTTATTTTTTGTGCGCACCATAATTACTTTATATCCCCGTTCCACCAGCTTTTTCTTCAGCTTCTTTGCCACTTGAAGATTCAGCTTATATTCCGGCAGATGGGTAGCACATCCGCTTGTTCCTCCCGTAACCTTGGCTTTCCTTGTCTTTGACCCCGGCCCATTTGGCTCCGTAGCGCTCATTGCGCGTGTCTGATGTCCGGCATCAATCACAATGACTTTCTGCTTCTTTTCCTTTTTTTCCGGTGCCGACTGTGTTGTCTGCGCTGTTTCCGCCTTTCCCATTGTCACACAAAAGCTCCCTGTAAATACTGCCATAGCAAGCGCCAGTAAAATGATTCGTCTCGTTCTCATAAAGTACCTCCCCGTATTTATAATCGCATAATGGAAAAAAAGACATCATCGGAGGATGACGTCTTTTTCATGCGGAGTATGGGACTTGAACCCACACGCCCTACGAGCACATGATCCTTAGTCATGCCTGTCTGCCAATTCCAGCAACTCCGCATATTATTCACTGACAGAAAAACTATCAGCGAATAATATGATATCAAATAAACCAGTAATTGTCAACTGATTTTTAGGGCAATCGCTTAATAATTTGTCTCAACTCATTTGTGTTATTGCAGCGGGTATCGTGCTGTACCTTGTCCGGTATCCACTCCCAACGAAAAATATTAATACTTCGTCATAAACCAAGTCAGCATTTCACTATTTCTTTCATATATCTTTTTATACTGTGAATGCGGCAGTGGACACGGTACATTCCCCGTTTCTATCGTTATGCTCGGTATGTTTTTCTCATATACAAGCCAATCCGCAAACCCGCCTGCCATAGCTGTACTGGAAGACTTCGGCATCATGCGGTAGCGGTTCATGGAGTTTACCTTGGAAGCCAGACGATATAATTGCTGATGGAGCGAACCGCCAACGTTAAAATCCCAATAGATTATACTTCCCGTAGAATGCAGGTTAATAACCGCCTTTGGCTTAACTTTCTCAACGAAATTCATCAGGGCCTTTGTCTCTTTTTCGCTGGCCGCCTTTTTCCCTGAATAGAAAACCCAGTCTGCTTTTTTTGTCTTTTTGCTCTTGCGGAATCCGGCAGGGAAATTATTATTCAGGTTTACCCCTCTGGCATTGTTTTTCCATCTGCTGAAATGCCCGATTTTCTTTACTTTCTTTTGCAGCTTCTCATTTCGGACAGCCTGATATCCATACTGGGAAATCGATACTCCGTCCGGATTATTCATGGGAACGATATAGACGCAGACATTGCGGAAACGTTCCCGATATTCGCTGTAATTGCGGAGTATTTGCTCCGTATGACGCATCACTAACTGCGTATTGAGCCATTCCCTCGCGTGAATGGCGGCGTCAATAACCAATTTCCTAGGGGCATTTGCCTTTCCGATGCGCAGACACCATATATCGCGCTTATCATATGTTTTCCCCAACGAGTGGTAACTGATTTTTCCAGAATACTTGTGTGCGAGACTTCGCATATCGCCCGTTAAATCATTGTAATCATAGAGTACATCTTTATCGCTTACAATCCACGGCTCTTCCCGGACTACAATCTTAATCCGGACTTCGTTTTTATCCGAACCTCTCACTTTCACAGTCACATAAGTCGTTCCCTTTTTTCTGGCAGTTACCTTTCCTTTCGCGTCGACACCCGCCACTTTCCGGTTGGCGACCGTAAAGCGGAGATTCTTCTTTGCATAATCAAAAGACAATGTCTTTGTTGCCTTTTCATAAAGTCGAACCCGCTTGGCCGTTTTACTGGAAACTTTCTTCTGAAAATAGATGTAAATATACTGTTCCTCTCCTGTGAGCTTTGATTTTGCCAGAAGAAGCGCAGCTACATTCTTCCCCCGCTCCCTGTGGTGGCATCTTACCTTACCGGAAGCAGATACCGTTACATACTTTTTTCTTACTTCTTTTTTGCTGCCGCCCCCATACACCGTATAGGTACTGGCGTGTGACATCTTAAGTTGAACCGTGTCCGTCGTATAAGAATGCAGTTGATACACTTTTCTGCCGGATACTTTGCGATAACGTATCCCCTGCTGCCCTCCCTTTTTGTACTTTGCCTTTGGACTCTGCAACACATATTTGGCCGTCGGTGTCGGCTCCGGTGTAGGTATCGGCGTCGGTTCCGGTTCTGGCGCCGGCTCGATTGTCGGCTCAACCGTCGGTTCCTCGGACACATTCTCATCTTCCGCAGGACGCGGCGTTTCCCACGTATTCGCCAAGGCCTCTCTGGCGCTAAGGAAACCGTCCGGTTTTCCCGCAGATAAAGCAGCCAAAAGAATAAGCACTGTTATGTACGCGCTGTTCTTACGTTTCCCCCTATTTCGCTCTCCCACTTTTTCTCCCTTCTTTCCCATTATAATTTTTTAAAGAGGTATCCGTTTAAAGATACCTCTTTATTATATTAAAAATATATGATATTTTTATGACTTATGCCAATTTACTTTTAGCAACTTCTACCAAAGAAGCAAATCCCTCCGGGTCGCTGATTGCCATCTCTGACAACATCTTACGGTTTACGTTCACCTCAGCAAGCTTCAAACCATACATGAATTTGCTATAGGAGAGACCGTTCATACGTGCAGCAGCATTGATACGGGCAATCCAGAGCTGTCTGAACTGTCTTTTTCTCTGCTTTCTACCTTTATAAGACTCCTCCAAAGCACGCATAACTGATTGTTTTGCAACACGATACTGCTTGCTTCTTGCACCTCTGTATCCCTTTGCCAGTTTCAATACTCTTTTATGTTTTTTCTTTGCGTTCATTCCGCCTTTAATTCTAGCCATTTGTCATTTCCCTCCTTTGCGCCATTAGCTGTATGGCATTATTTTTTTCATTGTCTTAACGTTCGTATCATCTACCAGAGTAGCTTTTCTGAGATTTCTTTTTCTCTTTGTCGTCTTCTTTGTCAGAATGTGGCTCTTGTTCGCCTTATTTCTTTTCAACTTACCGGTGCCGGTAACTTTAAAGCGCTTTGCAGCAGCTTTTTTTGTTTTCATTTTCTGATTTGCCATGATTATATTCCTCCGTTATTATTTTGTGGCTGATAAAATCATTACCATACTTCTTCCTTCCATTTTGGCAGGTTTGTCGATGACAGCAACTTCCTCCAACTGTCCAAAGAAAGAATCCAAAATCTCGCGTCCGACATCTTTATGCGCCATCTCACGGCCCCGAAAACGCAGAGAAACTTTAACTTTGGCTCCCTTTTGCAAAAATTTCTTCGCCTGATTGACTTTTGTGTTTAAGTCATTGGTGTCGATATTTGGAGAAAGACGAATCTCTTTTGTGTCAATGGTTTTTTGTTTCTTCTTTGCTTCTTTTACTTTACGAGCCTGCTCATAACGATATTTTCCATAATCAATAATTTTGCAAACCGGCGGTTTAGCCGTTGGTGCAATTTTTACTAAATCAAGTCCCGCATCTTTCGCTTTGAAATATGCTTCCTTTGCGGACATGATACCTAACTGTTCTCCGTCCGGTCCAACTAAACGGACTTCCTTGTCACGAATTTGCTCGTTAATCATTAAATCGCCTATTGTTCTTACCTCCTAAATGAAAAAAAGAATAGCTGTTTTTAAAAGCCAGCTATCCACATAAAAAATCTTCCAATATAAAATATTGTATATTTTAAAAGGTTTGAACCATTACCGTGTGATAGCAGACGCTATACGGCAAGGTGAGAGTGGATAACTCTGCTTTTTGTACCTTTGCTACTATACCACAGAAAAAAATGCGTGTCAAGTAGCCGTTACAATATTTTTTCCATTCCCATTTTCTGTATTTTCAGCCCCATCTTTTCGTAAAATTTTATGGCATTGTCATTACCTGTCCAAACATTAAGCGTCACATTGTAATATCCGTTCTTCTTTGCATAATCTAAAACATATTCATATAACAGGGTGCCAACATGCGCATTGCGGGCGGTTTCATCGACACATAAATCATCAATATAGAGAGTCTTTATATCTGTCAAATTATGACTGCCGATATGTTGTTGGTGCACGCAGAAAGCATACCCCAAAATATTTCCATCTCTTTCGGCAACAAAAACCGGTTTGCTGTCATCCGCAAGAATCGCTCTTAACTCGCCGTCGTCATACTTTTTCGCCCCCGCTTTAAATAAATCAGGGCGGGCGTCACTGTGCACTTTCTGGACTTCATAAAGTAATTTACTTATCGTGCTTATGTCAGATTCTGCCGCACGTCTTATATTTATTTTCTCCATAACTCCTCCTGTACTCCAATTCTCATTGACTTTGCTGACAATAAAACAGTATACCACGCCATTTCATATAATTCCATATGTTCTTCACACAAAAACAGTATGCTCTTCCTATCATACAACTCTTGACGGAGACTAGTACAACGAATATTAACTAATTGACACATTCACTTGCCTAATTAAACTCATAAAAAGTCTTGAAAATCAGTTTATATCATGTTATAGTGTTTATAAGGAAAGCACCCACTCCAAAGTGGATGCCAACTGAAATCGGCTTATTTACCCCTCAATGAGAGGCGCCTTTCCCTGTTTGCAGACAAGGAAAGGCATTATTTTTTTCTCTTACTTTTCCTATCAAGAAAGGTAAGAAACGCAACCCCAAACTCCCAGTAAACAGGAATAAAAAAGATTTGCGCCCATGCGAGCAAACTTTTTTATTCCTGCTATTTTATTCCCTTTTATTTGCCGGTTAGCGAATATAAAAATACCCCTCTTCATTAGCCACAATCCGGAAATCCCACCGAAAATCTCCGAGCGTTCCTTTCTCCTCTCCCTCTTTTATCAATTCATTGACAACAGAGGCAACCTGAGCGGAATCATCGCACATACGGCTTAACAACTTGCTGAATCCGGCCTGATATTCCTTTTGCAAAAAGCTCTCTGCCGCCCAGCCTTTCCAATTATAGCGTGCGGCAGCCATCTCCAATATTTTACCGTCTTTCAGAAAAGCCTGTACCGCTAAATCATCTCCATATAATCGTATTGCGTCTACGGCACCGCCATCACAAACAAAATTTTCTATAAAAAGGTTGCTCTCCACACAAGTGTCAAACAAGTCAAAATAGCGCTCCGGCCCAAACGCCAGTATACCGGGAACCTTGATTTCAATAGAATAGTAAGCATCTCCGTCTTCCTCCGAGGACTCAACAACAAACAACTGGCAGCCCTTTTGAATCATCGCCACATCATCCGGAGAGTAATTATTCAAACAGTCAAAGCCAAGCTGCGCTATTCTCTTACAATTCTCCGTCAATGTTTCTTTATCCTGCATTTCCAGCAAAATATCAAGACCGGTAATTTTTTCTTCCTTTGCATCCCGTCCCAGAGCCAGATGCTGCGCCCACATATTAGCAGAAGCAATTCCAACCGTTCCCCAACCGTTTACCGTAATTGATGTTTTGTCATTCTCACAACTCTCTTTAATGCGGTTTTCCATATCTACAAGCTTCTTTATATTCTCTTGGCGATAAGACCACTTTCCACTATCCTGCCGAGGCAGTTTCTCCTGCGCCTCCATGACTTCCTGCTCACTATCCAGCCGCTCTATTTTATCCATTGCCACCTGCTGCATAACGAGTCCCTCCTGCCCGCACCCTGTGAGCATAAACGCCGCCAGTAAACATAATATCCCTATTTTTCTTATCATTGTCTGTCACCTCCTACCGATTTAAACGCTTTTCGCTTTTCTTCATAATTAGTGCCAGTGCAACACATATTACGGCATGCATAAGAGTCACAAAAATTATATTACCGTCTACTCCAACACAAAAGGCAACCAAAAGAGCGAGCGGAAAAGCAAGACAAAAGGCTGCTCCGATGCCGATTATCAGGCGAATCCAGCGAATCGGTATGAGCATACCAAATTTTGCACCATCCTGTCTGCCATTGATAATGTAAGCGGCCGCCGTAAAGCCAATCAATACAAGAAGTAATACGAGCAGTACAGCTCCTGCGTTCCCATAATCAATACAATTTATCAACTCATCACTCTGTAGCAGAAATTCTGTTTTGTAAAATCCACCTCCAATAAAAGCGGTGCAGATTTGCTTCGTCGTATACATCCACATATGTTCATCGACATAAGAAAGAAAAAACTCTTCGAAAAACGAATAAACGTAGAAAGTAGACATATACAAAAGATAAGCCGGTGCTACAATAATTCCGAGCGAAATCAGACTCGCCATGATTCCCTTTGTTACCACACTGTGAAGTAGGGTAAAAACAGAATACGCCGCCATAATCACAAGCCACAATAACAAAAGACTCCTCAATGTATGGAACCATGTGTCGTTTCCATATATAACCGGATATTCCGGATAGACTAAATTGTATTTTATCATCAACTGAAAATACATACTGCGCAGGACAAATACTCCGGCCCCGAACAAAGCAATCACGACTGTCAAAATACTGGCTCCGACAATATATTTGGCAGCAAAACGTTCCCTCTGCGTAAACGGCAGCGACACGATATATTCTCTCTGATTCCTGTTATGATAGTCGGAGAACTGAAAAATTGTCATAAACGCCACCGCTACAAGCGTTGCCGGTACCAAAAAAGATAATCTGTCCATAAGAATTTTGCTAAAGGAAATGTAATTCCTGTCACTAAAAACAAGGTTCATCTCCCCATAAGCATCAGGAATCCCTAACCTATATTCTGCATTGAGAATAAGCAGCGCAAAAAAAGCACAGGCGAGACCGGCAACTAAAAACCACTTCATCGCCGCAAATTCATATTGATATAACGCCTTTTTTCTATTCATTCCCGTTCACCCCCCGCTCTCTTTCTTTCTGGTGCATATAAATAAAACTTTCTTCCAATCCCACCGGCATTTCCTCTACTAAAGTTGCCCCTAACGCTTTCATCTGTTCAGCAAATGTATCATCCCCTCTTTCCAATACAACCGTGTATACGCTTCCCACATTGGACATATGGCAGATATCCGTGCGGTTGTACAATTCACTTGGAGCTCCTGAGGTGAATACAAGCTGATATTTCACCGTCTGCCCTGTCACATCCTCAAGGCTATCCTCAATCTGAACTCTGCCCTGATTAATTACCGTGACGGTATCACAAATCTTCTCCAATTCGCTGAGGTGATGAGACGATATAAGCACGGTCATATCATTATTTTCTACCGCACACACAAGCGAATCCAACAATTCTTTCTTTGCTATAACATCCAATCCCGCCGTCGGTTCATCCAATATCATAACTTTCGGATGTCTCGCCATATTTAGTACAAAACTGGCTTTCATCTGCTGACCTTTCGACATCTGGCTCACCTTTTTATTCTTATCGACAAGAAAAATCTGACAGAGACGATGAAAGTCTTCCATTGAAAAATCAGAGTAGATATCCCGATAAAATTGCGCCATCTTCTTCATGCGGTAGCCGCGGAACATCTGATTTGTATCTGCCACATAGCCGATTTCCGACTTGACGGAAATACTGTTATAGACGTCTTTCCCGTCCACCAGAACTTCACCCTTATCGGCGGGAAAAATTCCTGTAAGACATTTTATAATCGTCGTCTTTCCGGAGCCATTGTGCCCTATCAGACCGTGAATGGTTCCTTTCTTCACTTTCATATGGATATCCTGCACGGCATAGCCGCTCTGTTCTCCATATCCCTTAAAAAGCCCTCTGACATCAATCATTTCGCATTCTCCCTCCCTTGCAAATCAATAAATATTTCCTCAATTAATTGCAGGATTTTATTCTTATCCCACCCCTGATAGATAAGCTCCATGCATTGCGCTTTCATTTCCTCTTTCACTTTTCGAATCACTCCCTCGTCTTCTTTAAACTCCACTTCGCCGGAAATAAAAGTTCCCTTACCTCTTATCGTTTCGATGACATGCCCCCTCTCCAATTCGCGATAAGCCTTTGCCACAGTTCCCGGCGTAACCCCTAACTGCATTGCCAGCTTCCGCACTGACGGAATGGCGTCTCCCATTTTCAAATAACCTTGCAAAGTCAAAAATTTTACCTGCACGATAATCTGCTCATAGATTGGCTGACTGCTTCGAAAATCTAAATGTATCATTTCATTCCTCCCTTCTCACGCCTTTTGTATCAAGTGTACCTCTTTGTATGATACAGTTGATACACTTAGTATATGCCAGCTTCATCTATTTGTCAACTGATATTTATAAAAATTAAGACAATCGCTTAATCATTTGTCTTCCCAAATTTGTGCACTATGCGGGTATCATGCGGTATCGTTGTCCTTGTATCACTCCCCGAAAAATTATTGTTTCTTTTGTTTACAGGGCGACGCCCGAGCACTTGTCTGAGATGTCTGCTGTCGTTTTTTCCTGACTTTTGACAGCCCGTTTGCACT
>CAPAOV010000025.1:0-20868 GCA_948579355.1 uncultured Eubacterium sp.
ACCCCGGACCGTCCGGTTATGAGCCGGATGCTCTAACCAACTGAGCTAAAGGTCCCCGATACGGGATACTTTTTACCACGTCAACATTAGTTATGTTACCATACCAACAAGAAAAATGCAAGCACATATTTTATTATATTAGGGCAATCGCTTAATCATTTGTTATTTTCAGGGTAGCGGGTATCATGCGGTATCTCATCCGGTATCCACTCCCAGCGAAAAATACATTATTTCTTTTGTTTACAGAAATCTTTCGCCGTCCCTCGCAAAACTCGCTGTCTACATTGTCGTTTTTCCTCACTTTTGCAGCATTGACCGCTCGCCGGTTCTTATGCACCACCTCTTGTTACTCATTACTGCGGGTGGCACCAAAGGTGCCGCTTCGGGGAAACAGGATGTTAAAAATAAATGTATTTATTTGTGACATCCTGCTTCCCCGAACAGATGCTTCGCATCTACCCGCAGTAAAACACAATCGTTCCGGTGGTGCATTAAACCGCTGCGTA
The DNA here is from genome assembly GCA_948579355.1 of uncultured Eubacterium sp. GTDB lineage: Bacteria > Bacillota > Clostridia > Lachnospirales > Lachnospiraceae > Eubacterium_F. Next base: position 507 of record CAPAOV010000025.1, read on the forward strand.
GCGGTCTAGTGCAAACGGGCTGTCAAAAGTCAGGAAAAACGACAGTAGACATCTCAGACAATGCTCGGGGCGGCGCTCTGTAAACAAAGGAAATAATAATTTTTCGGGGAATGATACAAGGACAACGATACCGCATGATACCCGCGCAGTGCACAAATTCAAGGAGACAAATGATTAAGCGATTGCCCTATTATCATATTGACGCAAAGGACATTATGACAATTTCCTGCTCACACGTTCTAAGTACATATCAAACAAGAATACAATCGCAATCGGTAATAATACGCCCGTTGCAAATCCAATCATTGCCGCCGTCAGATTTTTGAAATTGACAAAGCAAATGATATATAAAATCAACATTATCCCCTGCGTTACTCCATAAATAATACGCACTTTCATACGGTCAGACTCATCTTTGCTTTCCTCAAGACTTGGTGGATTAAATAGCTGCTTACTCCATATGCACCGAAACATATTTGCAACCATAAATACAGTTCCCAAAAGATATACTATCATATAGGTTTCCCATACTCCTGACATCGTCCCCATCTCCTTTTTATGTATGATAAAAAATACCCCTTATTCTTTTATAGAATAGCATAATCAGGGATAAATGTACAGAGAAATGTCAGGCTAACCAAAAAATCTGCCGACAAGCTCAAACACCATATCGTCGTAAGCTTTCCCGCTCGGCGTCGGAGTTGCCTGAACAACAGCGACTACCCGCTTTTCCGGAAAGATTGTAATTCTCTGCCCGCCAAACCCCATGGCGGAAAAGCAATCCGGACTGCACCACCACAGATAACCATAATTTGGCTCCATATGTGGTTTCGTTGATTCTTGTATGTATTCTTCTGTCAAAATACGCTGTCCGTTAAAAACTCCTCCGTTTAAGTATAACTGTCCGATTGCCAACATCTCTCTTGCCGTCAAATTAGACGGCGCCTCGTTTTCTTCATTATCTGCCACACTGTAATAAATGCCGTCAGGACTCCGAAACCAACGTCCGCTGTGAATCCCAAGCGGAGCATACAATTCCTGCTCAATAAAATCATACAAGTCGCCGCAAACTTCTTCTAAAACAGCCGCCAGCAAAATCATATCAAATTCCTTATAATTCCATTTCATGCCCGGAATATCCGTTACCGCACAATCCGCAACATAGGACACCCAGTCTTTCGAGCGGCGCAATTGCTCCATCATCGGACAATGATAATGGATTCCCCCATTCCAGTAAATACCGGATGTCATCGTCAGCAGATGGCGAACCGTTATCATACTATGCATTGGGCTGCGTCCCTCACGAAACGGAGCCAGATATGTCGCTATCGGCGTATCCAAATCGGTAAGCTTCCCCTGTCTGCACGCAATCCCTGTTGCTGCCGATAAAATGCTTTTCATAACGGAGCGCATAACATTCCGGCTCTCACTCGTAAAGCCATTGTAATAATTTTCTGCGAGAATCTCCCCCTCCTGCCAAAGAATTACACTATTAATCAGACGATACCTCTTTTTGGCAATATAACAATCTATCTCTTCTGCTATATTTCTTTCTTCCATCATTTCAAATACGCTCCAATCATTGAATCTTTGTTCTGTTTCAATTCCGTAGGTGTACCACTTGCAATCAGACGGCCGCCGTCACTGCCGCCTCCCTCACCCATTTCCAATATGTAGTCGCAATTGGATAAAATGAAAGGGTCATGCTCCGTTACAATGATAGAGGCCCCCAGTTCAACCAACTCGTTCAAAAGGAGCAGCAGTTTTTCCTCATCAGAAAATGACAACCCCGTTGTTGGTTCATCCAGTATGTAAAGTATGCCCTCCATCCCTTTTCCTTTCGGGATTTTTCCTTTCGCCAGCTCCTTTGCCAGCTTAATCCGCTGGCTCTCGCCGCCCGAAATCGTCGGCGTTGCCTGCCCCAGCTTTATATAGCCCATCCCCACTCGCTGCAGAATTTCCAGCACCCGGCAAATAGCATCCTCTTTGTCGCGAAAGAAATCATATGCCTCATCCACACTCATGTCCAAAATCTCGCATATATTCTTTCCCTCCAATTTAATTTGCAGCGCTTCCTGTACATATCCCATTCCATTACATTCCCCGCAGTCGACATCAATAAAGTTACCAAAACCTACATGATAATGAACGACGCCGTCGCCGCTGCATTTCAGACAACGGCCATGACTGTTTCGGGAAAACATGCCAGCGCTGTATCCGCGCGCTTTTGCCTCTTCTGTTTCTGCAAACAAGTCACGGATTCGCTCAAAAATTCCCGTATAGGTTGCCGGACACGATGTCCGGCTGCGGCCAATCGGCATCTGCCCGATAACATAACATTTCTTTAATTGTTCTGCTCCGCGCAATACCGCCTGTCCTGTCTCAAATGTCTGAACTCCCTTTTCCTCCTCCATTACGCAGTTCTTTTGCAAATACTTTTTCAGAAGCGGAACGAGTGTATCCAGAATCAGACTGGACTTTCCGCTCCCTGACACTCCTGCGACACCAACCATGACACCAAGCGGGATTTCTGCCGTTATATGTTTCAAATTGTGTACACTCGCATTTTCAATTAATAACTTTTGTTCTTTCAGCGGTCGCAATAATGTCTTAACCGGAAGTGACGTTCCACGCAAATAGGGGGCTGTTTTTGACTGGCTGCACTCCAAAAATTCTTCGTATGTTCCCTCAAAAATTTTCCGTCCGCCATCGCTTCCCGCTTCAGGACCGATTTCAATGAGATAATCCGCTTCCCGCATAAAATTTTCATCATGTTCGACCACAACTACCGTGTTGCCCTGATTCACCAATTTACGCAAAATGCGTATAAGATTTTCTTTTTCCGACTCATGCAGACCAATCGTAGGCTCGTCAAATACAAAGATAATTGAGTCCATTTGCGATACCGTATACACGGCCAAAAAAAGCCGCTGTATTTCTCCCCCTGACAAGGTTGGCAGCGGTCGGGAAAGCGCCAAATGTTGAAGCCCCACCTCTATCATACATGCCAGTCTGCCTGTAATTTCCTGCAGCAAAGCATTCTTTTCCCCACACAGCGTTAAAAATTCATACAAATCCCCAATATACATATCTTCCAATTCCACAATCGTCTTTCCACAAAAATATGTATGCGACGCCTGCTCTCCCAGTCCGGTTCCATTGCATTTTTGGCATTTGCATTTTTTCATCATTCCCGCCTGCGTAAGCAGATGTGCCATCCGTCCGGAAGTAGAAAGAACTCCATTTGCCAGCATGGTAATCCACGGAATAAAACCGCAAAACTTTGATTTTCCGCCATCGCCATATTTTATCAATTGCAATTGCTCTTTCGTCAAATCGCAAATCCGGTCATTCCACATATCAATCCCATACTTTTCACAAAATGGCGTCAGCAGTTTCTTCGTGTCAGCCCGTTTTCCCAGCCCGCACGCTATCTCAACAATCTTCTGCTCTTTGTCCGCAAACAGAGAAACCTCATCTAAGAAATGCGCAACTCCTTTCCCCAGACAACGGACACACATACCTTTTGCCGAATTTCTCTGAAACATGGAAACATCAAGCGGCAGCCCATCGTCGTATTCCTCGTCACGCCTGCCATAATTGGCATATAATGCCGCCAGCATGGGACTCAATTTCATCCTTGTCCCAACCGTACTCCGCGGATTCGCCTGACGAATCGTGCGCTGCTCAACTGCTACCGTTGGCGACAATCCGATGATTGCGTCAAAAGAAGGGGCACTGTCTATCATAAACTGTGTCCCTGAAAATAATAAATACCGACGCTTTCCCTCCTCATAAAGGGTATCAAAAGCAAGACTCGACTTACCGCTGCCGGATACCCCTGTAATCACGGTAAGTTTCTGTTTGGGAATCGTCACATCAATCCCTTGCAAATTATGAATACGGGCTCCCTCGATAATAATCTCATTCTGTTTCAAACTTCTTTCCTCCCCTTTTCCTTTCCTGTATAAAAGCCCGTACATCTGCCTCTTCCGGCATGACCTTTAAAGCGCCTTTTTTCGTCGTGACAATAGACGACGCGGCATTGGCAAATTCCAACATATCATACAGCTTCTGCTCATCAAGTCCATCGAGCCCAAATTCCAAAATATAGTGGAGCACACAGGCCATAAAGGTATCCCCTGCTCCTGTTGTATCAATCGTATCCGGATTCAAAAATGGGGAACACTCTACTATATTTCCACCATAGTAAACACGGCTTCCATTTTTTCCCATCGTCGCAAAAATAATCGGCGTATCGTACTGTTCACGTATTTTTTCTACCCCCGCATCAATATCCGAAATCCCTGTAAAAAAGGCAATCTCATCATCAGAAATTTTCAATATCTGGCACTGGCTGATACCATAGGCAATCTTCTCCTTTGCCACATTCAGGTTTTCCCACAAAGGAGGCCGCAGATTAGGGTCAAAAGAAATCAATGCGCCGCTTTCTTTTGCTGTCCTCACTGCCTTTTTAGTCGCACCCTCCACTTCGGGAGCGGTCATAGATAAGCTTCCAAAGTGAAAAATTTTTGCATTTTCCAATAAGCAGCAATCAATGTCTCCATCCCTTAACATCATATCGGCTCCCGGATTGCGGTAAAAAGAAAAACTTCTGTCTCCGTCAGGGGCCGTGTGTACAAATGCCAATGTCGTAGGAACTTCCTCGTCCATAATCAGATTACCCGTATCAATGCCCTGTTCCGCCACTACATTACGAAGCATTTCACCAAAAGAATCTCTGCCTGTCTTGCCAATAAACGCTGTCTGTCTCCCCAATTTCTGAAGCATTGACAATACATTGCAGGGCGCTCCGCCGGGATTCGCCTCGAAAAGCGGATTGCCCTGTTTGCTGCTGCCATTCATAGTAAAATCCACAAGCAGTTCCCCCAATGCCACCACATCATATTTTTTCATGCCAAACTTTCCCCTCCTTTTTCAGATTTCATTTTCCCGTCTGGCCCTGTCCAATGTAATCTTATACTTTTCAATATTTACTACTGCCATTCCATCACATTCCAGTATAACATCTTTTGCGTCTAATGGCGTATAAAATGTAGAAGTAAATGTCTGAACTCCGTCATTGACAAACAATTCCACTGAAAATTTGTCGAGAAGCAGGCGGAGCTTCAACGTTGTTCCGGCTTTCCTGATTTTCATTTCCCGCCGGCATACAACATCTTTTGTAAGTCCGCAGCGGGTGCGGTCAAAGGCAATCGTCTCCGCACTTTTTAAATACTGAAAACGGGTTTCATATGTTTCGTTTTTGGCAAAAATAATAGAAAATTTCTCATAATCTCCCGACACTAATTCTACCGTCAAGTCCAGTACCCGCCCATGAATTTCCGGCAGACTGCATGTTGCGGATATTTCTTTTTCCTTATAAAATACCGGCTCTGTACGGTAATATTCCAGTTCTTTCACCGGATTTTGATATAATATATCATCTTTAAGCTCCAGTTCTCTGGGAATCGTCATCATCCCATTCCATTTCTGCTCTTCCGGCTTAATATTCATATCCCATGACTGCATCCAGGCAATCATAATCCGTCTGCCATCCTCTGTTTGTAATGTCTGCGGCGCATAAAAATCTAATCCATAATCAAGAGAAACCACCTGTTCCTCCAGCAAATGATAATTTTGTCTGTCATACTCTCCTATCATCGCTATTGATTGGTTTCCATTATGAAATTCTTTTCCGTCTGCCTGCATATTCATGGGAGAAACTATTAATATGTGTTTTCCGCATAATGCGAAAAAGTCAGGACATTCCCACATCTTCCCATATTTCCCTCGATTGTCTGCCAGTACGGAAAGATATTGCCAGTGTCTTAAATCTTCTGAGGCAAAAAGTACTGCCTGACCGTCGTTTTTGGCGTCTTTGCTGCCTGCCACCAGATAATATGTTTCTTTTTCTTTCCATATCTTCGGGTCTCTGAAATCCTCACGGGAATATTCCTCCGGAAGCAGGGCGGCCGGAACGACCGGATTCTCCCGAACTTTTTCATAATGGACACCGTCGCCTATGGCAAGACACTGGTTTTGAAAATTTTTCTTAATTCCATCTTCGCTTTCCGTCTCCTGTACTCCGGTATATACCAGCGCCTGACCCTCGTCTGTCTCTATGGCGCTTCCCGAAAAACATCCTCCACCATCATAGTCCGTATCCGGTGCCAATGCTGGCGGAAGCTCCTCCCATTTCACAAAATCATCGGAAACAGCATGCCCCCAATGCATTGGCCCCCATTCGTCACTGTATGGATGATATTGATAAAAGAGATGTACCTTTCCCTGATAGACGGAAAATCCATTGGGGTCGTTCATCCACCCCGTCGGCGGGGTAACGTGAAATACGGGTTTTTCACTTTTTGACACCCGGTGCTTCTCCTGATATTGATTTGCTTTTTCCAATTTTGTCATAGCAAACCTCCTGTTTTTAATCTCAATCTATAATACAATTGCCTTTTCTGTTTCCAAATCAAAGAAATGCATCTTGTGAGGCATCATTACAAACTCTACCGTGTCACCGATTTTACTTACCTCGTATTTAGATACTCGGGCTACAGACGTAATACCTCCAAATTCAAAATACAGATTATTTTCATTTCCCATGATTTCCGTATTGTCAATAACCGCTTTCTGTTTCGTTGCCGCATACAAATCAAGATTCGGGGCGTCAAACTTGATATCTTCTCCGCGGATACCCATAATCAGACCGTTTTTATGAGCGGCAAGTTTTTCAGCTATTGTGTCCGGCAGCTCCAGCTTGCAGCCATCTTCAAATTGAAGAACATTTCCATTTAAATTGATTCGATAAAAATTCATCTGCGGGGAACCGATAAAGCCGGCCACGAATTTATTTGCCGGATGTTCATAAAGTTCCATCGGCGCGCCGGTCTGCTGAATCACACCGTCTTTCATAATTACAATGCGGTCAGCCATAGTCATTGCCTCCACTTGGTCGTGAGTGACATAAATCGTTGTACTGCCCAATTCCCGATGAAGCTTGCTTATCTCATTGCGCATGCTGACACGCAGCTTGGCGTCCAGATTAGACAACGGCTCATCCATTAAAAATACTTTTTTATTCTTAACAATCGCACGTCCCAGAGCCACTCTCTGTCTTTGGCCGCCGGACAGGTTCTTCGGCTTCCGGTAACGGTATTCTTCCAGCCCGAGAATTTTTACAGCCCAGTCGACTTTCTTTTTAATTTCTGCCGCCGGCACTTTCATATTTTTCAAACCGTAGGAAATATTTTTCTCCACTGTCATATGGGGATACAGGGCATAATTCTGAAATACCATGGAAATTCCCCTGTCCATCGGCGCAACCTCGTTCATTTTCCTGCCGCCGATATAGAGCTCGCCGCTGCTGATTTCCTCAAATCCGGCAATCATTCGCAAAGTCGTAGATTTGCCACATCCGGACGGCCCTACAAAAGCAACAAACTCTTTTTCCCCGATTGACAGATTAAAATCTGTCACCGCATTTTTATCTGTTTTATCATATTTCTTACAAACATTCTTTAATTCAATAAAACTCATAGCATTAACCCTCCTTTGAACCAGTTGACACGACACCTTCTACAATCTGCTTTGAAAACAGAGAATAAATGATGATAACCGGTATCGTAACCATTGTAATAACCGCTAACGTCTGCCCCATCGTCGTATTGTCATTCGATGTAATGGCATTTAAACCAATCTGCGCCGTTAATAAATCACCGGATGTAAATACGAGCGACGGCCACAGATAATCATTCCACACATTAAGGAAAGTAAATACACTGACCGTAGCAACAACGCTCTTTGACATCGGCAGCACCATTGTAAAAAAGTATTTGATGGGGCGGCAATGGTCAAGCTGCGCCGCCTCGTACACATCATCCGGAAGACTGACAAACACCTGCCGGAATAAAAAGATGTTAAACGGATTGACAATCATCGGCAGAATGTAACCGATTACTGTATTTAACAGTCCCAATTTAGCGATAAATAAAAAGTGAATTGTGATAATCGTTTCCATCGGTACAATCATCAATAACATGATAATCAGCAGCCAGCGTTCCCGAAATGGAAATTTGATTTTTGCCAGTGCATAACCTGCCAGCCCGTTTACAATAACGCCAAGCACGATTAACAACGCCGCATAAAACAATGTATTTACCATGTATCTGATAAAAGATGTGTTAGTCAGAACGGCAATATAATTATCAAAGAAACTTCCATTGATGGCAGGCGGCACAAAGGCAGATAATGAATTCATATCGCTTGTTATAGCTGCGTCCGGCTTAAAAGAATTAGCTAACATCCAAATAACCGGAAACAGAAAGAACAACGACGCAATAATCAAAATTACAACTAAAATCCAATTATTTCTTTTTTGCTTTTTTGTCAACATGGCTTCCCTCCTTATCTCTTGTTGCAATCGTCTGTATGACGGTAAGAACCATAACAAAGATTGCAAATACAATCGCCATCGTAGATGCCAGTCCGATTTCCCAATTTACCGTTCCGGTTTCATAAATATCATATACCATCGTATACGTGGAATGGGACGGCCCGCCGCCAGTCATTACCATCGGCTGCACAAGCATGCGGAACGCACCAATCGTAATCGTTATAAAGACGAAAATGCAAAGTGGTTTTAACTGTGGCAGCGTAATATCTTTAAATTTCTGCCACCCCGTCGCATGGTCCATATCTGCCGCCTCATAAAGCGCCGGATTAATTGCCTGCAAACCTCCCAAAAAAATAATCATTTGATATCCTACTCCCTGCCATGCACTCATTATGGCGATAGACGGAAGCGCCTGTGACGAACTATTAATAAACGGCTGCGCCGATATGCCAAAATTCCCTAAAATAGAATTCAGTATTCCTTCCGGGCTGTAAATTTGTACCCAGAGGGTAGAAACTACCGCCAAAGACATAACTACCGGCAGAAAAAATGCCACTTTGAAATACTTTTTGCAATGCGTAACCTTATTTATCAACAACGCCAGTCCCAGTGAACCAAGTCCCTGTAAAGGTACTATAATGATGACAAAACATACTGTGTTGATAAACGCTTTTCTAAAATCCTCGTCCTTGAAAATCTGGAGAAAGTTATCCAGTCCGACAAAGTGTGTCAGACTTGGATTCAGGGCAAAGAAATCGGTAAAACTGAATATCAGGGTTAGTATCATGGGCAGGAACAGAAAGATTGTCAGTAATACTAACGCCGGCCCGAAAAATGCCATACCCAAAAGAGATTCTGATTTTTTCTTCATCTTCACTTCACCGTATAACGCTTTAGCTTTGCGTTAATCCTTTCTATTGATTTATCCAGTTCTGTCTGTGGTTCTGCCCCACTGAGCACACAGTTTTCCAATACCTGCTGGAAAGAAGTGCTCACCTGCGGATAGACAGGTGTTTTCGGCCTCGGATGTCCATAGTTGCTAAGCTGGTTATATAAGGCCCGATAATTCTCGTCCGTCTGAAATTCATCGCTGGATTCAAAGGCCTGATACGTTGATGGAAAACTCTTTGATTTTTCCCAAAGCAGTATCCCGCTTTCCACACCGCTCATCCACTTTACCAGTTCCGTAGCTCCTTCTATGTTTTTTGTCTTTGAAGACGCCGCATAGGCCCATGAGCCGGTCGGGGTATACCGCTCCCCTTTCCAGTCATCACCGACAACATAGGGAGCGACCCCCAAATCAATGTCTGGATAACTGTTATAAATGGTATTAACTTCCCATGCCCCGTCAAATTTGAATGCCGCACGTCCGCTCTCAAACAGTTTATCAATCGGAACTTTTGACATAAAACCATGATTTAACAGAGTTTTAAAATAATTAATTGTCTCCACATTTTCAGATGAATTGAACACACCGTCCACATTCAGCCCCGCTTCATCTACCATGTTTCCACCATTAGCCCAAAAGAATGGCGCATAATAGTAAATGGTTGCCTCGCCTACGGGGAATGTCATATCCAGTGCATATCCGCCCTCTTTTTCCACGACCGGCTTTACTTTTTCCAAGACATCAAGAAATTGCGTATGCGTCCATGGGTGAGCCGCGTCCGGCACCTCAACGCCGGCCTCTTTTAAAATTGCTTTGTTGTAATATAACCCCACGCTGGATTCCATGGCGCCAAGAGCATATAATTTATCGTTGTACGTTCCCTGTTCAATAATGGACTGTAGATAAACTTCCCGCTCTTCCTGTGTCAGTTCTGCCAGCGGCTGAATAATTCCATTCGCTGCATATGCGGCAATATTGGGACCGTCAACCGTCAATACATCCGGTAAATTTCCCGACATCACAGAGGCATTCACTTTATCGGAGTAACCGCCGCCGCTGTCATTTCTTGGAATAAACTCAATGTCTGCGTAATATCTGCCATCATACTTCTCATTAAAAGCCTCCACGGACTCCCGATAACACCTGCCCTCATCCGTATCCTCAATGGAGTGTACCCAGATGGAAAGATACTGTTCTCCCTCATCATATCCGGCAATATCGTCTGGAGACGGTTTGCTCCCCTGACAGCCGGTCAGAGTTTGAACAAGCAAAACAGAAATCAGTATGAATCCCCATAATCTTCTCATTCTTTTCGCTCCTTTCCCAGAAAATTATTTTTGTAAGATTGTTCGTACTATGTGTATACAAGCTTTGTAACCAGTTATGTAACTAGTTAAGTAACCGGTTACTTTATGGCTATATCTTAACACTTCAATTCAGTCGTGTCAATACATTTTTTTTAAAAAGTTATCGGTTACTTAACCGGTTATTTTTTTGTTGATTTCTTTGCGGAACACTGCTATACTGAATATAACGTTTGTCTGCATAGTACACAGGGAGGTCGCAATAATGGGCAAAAAGAAAGTAACCTTTGATGATATTGCAAAATATACTAACTTTTCTAAAACAACAATATCGAGATATTTCAATAATCCTGATTCCCTTACCATTAAGAATCAGGAAATTATTGCACAGGCGCTCGTCGACTTGGATTATCAGGAAAATAAACTGGCAAAAGTGCTGGCAAACGGCAAGAGCGAATTTATCGGTGTTATTATTCCCAATCTCTATTTACACTATTATGCCGAAGTGTTAAACCGCATTTTAAACACCTATGAAATGTTTGGTTACAAATTTCTTGTCTTTGTAGGTACTGGCCACGAGGTGACAGAGCGAAAATATATTCAGGAACTGCTTGCCTATAAAATAGAGGGCATGATTATTTTAAGCCATACCATCCCCTCGCAGGAACTTGCTTCCTATCATATTCCCATCGTGACAATAGAGAGAGAGAACGAGTATGTAAACAGTGTAAATACGGATAATTATATGGGCGCAGTACAGGCCACCAGCCTGCTCACCAAAAACGGCTGTGATATTTTGCTTCATATTAACTCGCAAGTGCCCAAAGAAATTCCCTCCTACGGACGTATCCTCGGATTTCAGGATATTTGTAAGGAGCAGAACATAAACCATGAATTGATATTAAGAGACCTTGGAAATTCCTATCACGAAACAGTCGAACAAATGCAGCAGATTTTCCAATATATCAAAGACAAATATGGAAACAGAAAAAAAGGGCTGTTTATGGCAAATGATACCCATGCCAATATTATGCTCAATATCATCTTCCGTGAATATGGCTGCCTGCCGGACGAATACCGGATTGTCGGATTTGATAATTCCCCTATTGCAGAAGAGGCCGTTATTCCCATCAGCACGGTAGGACAGCAAATTGACAAAATCGCATATGAGGCGGTGGAACTTCTGGTCGGTCTGATGAACGAAAGAAAAAAACGCCGACCAAAACCACAGACAGAATTAGTTCACAAAAACGTAACGCCTATTCTGCTGCGGAGGAATACAACAGATTAACCTGATGATGGCAAGGCGAACCTGCCGTTCGACTTGCTATCATCAGGCTAACCACCGCTCCTCACACAGAAACAGAAATATTTCCTGTATCCGGCTTTTCTGTTTCTGTGTCCATTGCCGCATCCGGAATCCCGGCCTCTGCCAGCAATCGTTTCCCCTCGTCGCTGATTTCTACCGTATCCACATTTGCCTCTTTCCTTTCTTCCATCTTCTCTTCTGCTTCCTGACGTTCATTTCTGCGCTTTTCAATTGCCTTTTCACGCTCCAGTTTCTCTTTTTCTTTTGCTTCTTTCGCGTCTTCTTTCAGTCCGTCGTCCGCTACTTCCTGATACTCCCCTGCCTTTTTTGAAAATTCGCCAACATAGCCCATGGCACGCTCCATTGTACCAATATCGCCCCTGCGCTCGGCCTCCTTATAAATCCGCAGCGGCGTATTTACGTGATTGATATTTGTTCCCGCACCAATTAAACCTTCCATTGTCTTTGTATGCATAATAACCTCCATTCTACGTTGCTCATTCTGCGTTGCTTTTCATTTCCTTTTTCGTCAGACGGAGTATCCCGATTTAGATTTTCGTATTAAACGGTCTTTTTCATGTTATATCCGTTGTCATGGAGGGGAATAAGTACAGAGATTTCAAACACCTGATTTTCTACTTTTATGCTGACAGTGCCATCATATTTTCTTATTGTTTCATAAACATTAAAAAAACCAATGCCCTGTCTTATCTCTTTTGTATCTTTCAGAGCCGTGCCATTTTTCATAACAAGAAGCAGACATCTCTTTACCTGCTGCGACTGAATTTCCACAAAACGATATTTCTCATCTGCCATTTCCGCACAGGCCTTTATCGCATTGTCCAGAAGATTCCCGAAGAGTACACATAAGTCAAATTCATCAACCGCACATTTTTCAGGAATCTGTATGTCTGCCATCCAGCGGATGGAAAGTTCCGCCGCCTTTTTTCTTTTATTGTACAATAAGGCGTCTACCGCCTGATTACCTGTCAGCTCATCCTCACAACCAATATTTCCTTTTTCCATCATCTTTTGCAGATAACTTCCCGCCTTATCAAATTCTTTCTTTTCCCATAAGCCGTACAAAGCGAGCACATGATTTTTCATATCATGTCGCAACCGTTCCATCTGTATATGTTGCTCGTTCAGCATTTGCCAGAACTCAATTTGTGCGTTATACTGCTCTTTCTGCCGCTGCTCGATATAAACCTTATTCATAAAAAATACAAAACCGCCTGCCATACAAGCTGCCAGAGCCGTCAAAAGACAAATGGAAATGTGGCTGAAAATCTGATTATAATAAACATCCCCATACGCTGCTCCACCGGCGTTTGATACTACCATAATCCCATTGCTTGCTCCCCAGTTGACAATATCTACAATCGCAACAATTCCCATAAGAAAGGCGGTCGTCATAAGATACCAGCTTCTTATTTTAGACTCCAATACGGAAGCCAGTCTTTTCCGCAGACAGTTTTGTACCAGAATCACTGGAAAATAAGCGGCCGCTCCTATGATACCCTCCAGCCACGGAGCCATATACGCCGCCTGTCCGTCTGCAAATAAATTACTGCTAACTAAGGCAAGGCAGGAAAAGAAAGAGCACCCGAAGTTCCACACAAAAGTCTTTATAGCAACTATAATCATCGCCACAAAGACTTTTTTCATTGCATCATCAGAAAAGGCAATAAGAAATAAACCGACAAATAGTATGTGGTTTATCATCGCCCGCAAAATATAGGGCGCCGCCAGCGCCCTATCAAAATTAACTCCTGCTTCTACTACAAGTAAAAGAATAATAAAAATCTTTTTATTTATTTGAAAACCTTTCAAATATCTTTCGCAAAACTTACATAGCGATAGTATGTATCCTATATAGAAAAACAGGAATACGATTAAATCTGCTCTCATATGCAGCCCCCGCTTTTCTTCATATATTGCAGAATCTCCTGACAAAAAGCCTCATATCTTCTTTTTGCTATCGGTATCCTTTCGCCGGTGTCAAGGAAAATCTCCTGCCTGTTATAGCTGTCTACATATTTTAAGTTTATGAGAAAGCTCTTATGGCACCTGAAAAAATCTTTGCCAAGCAGTTCTTCTTCTAAAGTTCCCATCTGCTCATAATAGTCAAAAACACCTTCGGCGCTATGTGCGGAAATAATTCTGCCCCTGATTTCAAAATAGTAAAGTTCTCTCAATAACAGCTTTTTCTTTGTCCTGTCCTGACGGATAATGATAAAATCCTGCGATTGGCTCTCCAGCTTTTTTGCCGCCTTATGCAAAACTCTCTGTAATTTGGAATAACTGACCGGTTTTACCAAATATTGGAATGCCTCCACATCATATGCCTGAAAAACATAGTCTCTGCTTGCCGATATGAAAACAAGTATTTTGTCAAACGACTTATCCCTCAAAAACTGTGCCGTTTCCATACCATCCATCCCGCACATCATAATATCCAGAAAGATAATATCAAAATTTTCTATCGCGTTTATCAAGTCCCTGCCGCTTGAAAACTGACGCACAATAAAGGGAGCGCCCGCCTCTCCTAAAATCTCCCTGATGTCCTTTGCCAAATTACAGCAATCCAGCATTTCGTCGTCACACACTGCTACCGAAAGCATCTTATCACCTCCCTGCTTATGCTCATAGCGAGTACACGAAATAAGCGCCGACCCAAATCCTGTTCTGAATCAGCGCTCTCTATCTACTGCTGCGTCTTTGATACCTTTTCCATCTGCTGGCGAAAACTACGCGGTGACATTCCATATTTTTTCTTAAACGCTTTTGAAAAATAGAGTTCATCCCGATATCCTGTATAAAATGCTATCTCTTTAATTTTTAAATCCGAGTCTGCGAGCATCTCTTTAGCCTTTCCCAAACGGTATTCTGTCATATATTCCTGAACAGATAATTGATAAGCCGACTTAAAACAGGTTGATAAATAGGCGCGCGTAATACCAATGCTGTCAGCAATATCCTGCACATTCAAATCACGGTAATAGTTGTGCCGAATAAACTGAACCGCTTCATTACTGTATTTCTGCATATTATCTTTTCCTCTCGTATCCTGATTTATTTTCACCTGTGCCCGGCGGATGCATTCTTCCACACTGATGGATTCACTCATCTTCTGCACCATGCCGCCACTACTGGTTTCGACAAAATATTCTTTATCCCATTTAAGATTCATCTGATTCACAGCCATTAGAAACCGTGCTTTAACTTTTTTCAGTTTTTCCCTTGAGCTGTTCTTTATCACGATACAAAACTCATTTTCACCCGTTCTCCCTGTCATGTTTGCATTCTCTTGCTGAAAGGTCTGACGAATCGCTTCCGCAACTGCACCAATCACATCCTCTCTCTCTCTGACCATCCAAACCGCTCGATAATCTCCTGCAGATTGGTAATCCGGATGCACAGGAAAGAAAGGAACTCATTGTTCCCGACCGCATTCCTGCGCCAATCCGAAGACGCCTCAAAAAAACCATACTGATTGAAAAGATTTGTTTCCCTGTCATAACGCAGCAAATGAAGTCGTTCTTCATTCAACCTCTGTATATGCTTTTGAACCCAGATTGTCTGCAAAACGCTACTCAGGTTCACAAGAAACGACTGATAAAAATCGCCACATTCCTGAAATTGATGATGTTCAAAAGAAATCAGAGCATACCCGAAACAATGTTCCCTGTAGTGCATGGGATTTACATAATAAATCTGTGGCCCGCTTTCAAGAAAATTAATCGGTAAAAGCTCGGTCCGGTCAAATAATTCGCCCGGCATATCTACATTTATATCCGGCTCCCCGCTGTAATGAGCATGAATCGCCAGATGCATACGTTCCGTAAACGGCATCCCCATCTTTGTTTCATTTTCGTATTGCTCATCTTCATTCAAGCAGATAAAGAAATGCCGCACCCCCTCATTCCCCTCTACAAACTTTCCAATCAAATCTGGAAGCTGTCCATATTCATTGATACACTCCATACGAAATACCATGAATGTATTCTGTTTTCCAAGATGAATCAGTTTGCGATTATTCTCTGACAGTTGTCGAAACATTGTGACTAATTCCTTGCCTGACTGAGTACACCCGCAAGAATCACGATATAAATTGTTTGAGCCGATATAATACTCTTCCATAAGTTCGCAGCCGCTATCATGCAACCGGATTACTTCCATCGCTTTGGCTGCAAAGTCCTCGGGTTTCACACATACAGTAGAAATCTGGGGATACAGTTCCCGCGCCTCTATCACATCATCAAAACCCATAACCTTTATGTCTTCTGGTACATTAATTCCTCGTTTGTTCAGTTCTTCACAAACTGAAATCGCCATATAGTCATTGGCACAAATAATTGCGTCGGGCAATTCATCCGACAATGCCAAAAAATAATCTACGGCCTGCTCACCCGAATTGTACCATAAATTCCCCGTATAAATGTAGGACTCGCAAAAATCCAGTCCCCGTTTTCTGACAGTTTCCCGAAAACCTTCCTCTCTGCACATAATATCATACATCGTGGAAGGTCCTGTTACATAATATATTTTTTTCGCCTGATGGCAGTCAACCATATGGTTGACCATATGACTGACTGCCTCTTTATCATTACTAAGAATATTGATACAGCTCTCCTGTTTTTTGCGGATACTGATAACCGGACAGGAAACATGTTCCTCCAATTGGTGTAATAATCTCTCTTCCATCTGAGGAATATCGAATGTATCCAAAAGCAGTACAACTGCATCCAACTTTTTATAGCAGGGTATTTCCAACATATTGCACTCACCGGCAATGTATTCCTGATTGTTGTCATACTCACCAAATGTTGAAAATATAATCAGATTATAGTCCCACTGTTTTGCCTGCTCCGCCATCGCCTTACACACAGTACGCTGAAAATATTCCTGTGTCTTACATACAAACATTCCAATGGTCTTCTTCCCATTTTCAAACATGAGGCCTGCCTCCTCTATTGCCTATTGTTTCGTAAACTTAACCCATTTTATCTGTAGGTTGGGATTGCTTGTTTTCAGATACACCGTATGTTTTCCTGAAGGAATATTGGTAACAGCGTTTTTCTCCTCAAAGGTTGGTAAATGCGGTATATTCCAAATCGTTTGCGGATTTTTATCCAATGTATCCCACGATACACTGACTGACGTACCGTAGTTTTCTCCACTGGCATAAATGACAGTTTCCCGAACATTTGCGTCAAAATCCAATTCAAATGCAATATAGGAACCGGCACTATTGAGCGTCACAATTCCATCTTTAACTGTCACATCTTTGGAATCGCTAAAGGCGGTGGCCTGAATCTGTTCAAAAGGATTACCCACATCCGGTACAACTCCCGGTGTTGTGTCTTTGATTGCCACACTCAAAACCGCTTTCCGTCCGGCGCTGAACACGAAAGAGAGCGATATCTTCCCTGTCTTTTGGGCTGCCAAATACTCTTTTTTAATCGTAACCACATCTCCCTGAATGGTATAATCTTTATCTTGCACAAGCGCGTTTCCTTCGTTCTGAATCTTTGTCAGTGTATTACCATTCAGTGTCATCGTTACATTAATTGGCTTCTGTTTTGTCGTCTCCTTGTCAAATTCCGTACTATCTGCAGCAATTGTAGAACTCACAGATGGCGTCGTACCGTCTGGAAGCCATGCGCGGAATCGTCCACTGCAGTGAAGTAATCCCATCATGTACAGACAGCCGTCATAATAACGGTATTTCCCAGTAGTCGGTGAAATATTCCAGAAATCCTCCAAAAATGCCCATGCCTTTTTATCACTTGCTGCCAAACTGGCTGTTGCATTCATAGCAACCAGCCCCGGAGAATGGTCACCTTCCAATTCCTTACCATCGACTGCGTACTGGTTTTTATAACTCTCAACACCTATTTTCGCAAAAAATGCCTGAATGCGGTCAGCATGTGTCGTCGCCCAATTATCTTTGCCCCACCACGCATAGTCACAGGCAATATTGCCGGCGATGCGCCATGCATCGAAACGGAAATCTCCGTGATTTCCCTCTCTCTTCGGTTCACCATTAAACTCCGAGTAGTCCGGACCAAGTCCGGTTGTGGCGTTTGTTGCCTGTTTGAAGTAGGCACGGCTTACTTCTGCCGCTTCACTCCAAAATTCATTATTCTTATCTGCCAGTTCTGCCCATACCTCATAGAATGCTGGAAGATGATAGGATGGATCGGTAAATAATGCCGAATTCCCATATGGAACAAACACTACCATTTTTTGACTGGAGTTAAACATATTTACCACTCCGCCACCAGAATCATTCCGAGACATTATATCATCCAGTATTTCCTGCGCCTGTGCCTTGTAGTCATAAATACCATCTCCGTCACCCCAACGGGCGGAGGCAAAGAATAGGGAAGTCACAAAATACTCCTCTCCATCCGGAGCCGGATTCTGATCTTTCTTACTTCCATCTGTTCCGCACTGCCATGCAAAATATCCTTTTCGTTCTCCATCCTTATGATGCATATACGTCTTTGCCCATTTCCAGAGCCGGTTAAATTCTTCCTGTTTATCCATCTGTACACAAATCATCATACCGTAAGACATTCCCTCGGAGCGGACATCATCTGTATCTGCTGTGTAAATGTACGCCATGTCATCGCCAACCGGATAGTAAATCCTCTCATTCTCTGTTCCGTAAAAGAACTTCTGCCATGCATCTTCCACCTTAGCATTGATTTCTTCTTCTGAGTATCCAAGTTCTTTGAACATATTGCGGTATTTGCCTGTATGGGCAGCGCCGCCCACCGGCACCGGAGCCGCTGGTGGCGCCGGGATATCTGCAAGGAAAATCAGTTCAAAACTCTGCAAACACGTATCATTGCTTCCATTGTCAGTTTCCAATTTCAACATAATCTCCAAAGATCCTGTCTCTTCATCCTGCATCTTAAAATCAATGGTCTGTTCTGAAAGCTTTTCTCCTGTAAACCAGACAGCTCCTTTCTTTTTGCCACCAATATATAAGGAAATACCCGCTGCTGTATCATTCGTGGACGCTCCTTTTAAAATCATCCGGTATTTTTTGTTTGTTCCCTTAAAATCATAAATAGTCTTTATTGCATCACCATCTGCATAAAGTTTCATTCCCTCAAATGGTTTTGACATTGTACCAGTAAGACCCGACGCTGTCATATCAGTACATTTCTTAACTAACAAAGTCTCTGGCTTAGAAGTCGATGTTGCTGTCGGTGTCGCCGTTGCTGTTGCCGTTGCTGTTGCTGTCGCTGTCGCACTTTCCGTCGGCTGGCCGGACGCTGTTGTCGTTGCTGTCGCTGTTGGCGTTGCCGTTGCACTTTCTGTCGGCTGACCGGACGCTGTTGTCGTTGCTGTCGCTGTTGCTGTCGCTGTTGCCGTTACACTTTCTGTCGGCTGGCCGGACGCTGTTGTCGTTGCTGTCGGCGTCGCCGTTGCTGTCGCTGTTGCACTTTCTGTCGGCTGGCCGGACGCTGTCGCCGTTGCTGTCGCACTTTCCGTCGGCTGGCCGGACGCTGTTGTCGTTGCTGTTGCCGTCGGCTGGCCGGACGCTGTCGCCGTTGCTGTTGCCGTTGGCTGACCGGACGCTGTCGCTGTCGGTGTTGCCGTCGGACCCGTCGGTGACGAGGTGGATACCAGTTTATATTCATTCACATATCTGACAGCGGAAGACTTATCCTTTTGAACCGAAATCTCTGCTATCTTCCCTTCTGTGGCATCGGAATCGCCCACCTTGTTTTCTACACGAACCAGTTCCATATCTTTTATATTTGTGGCTACTTCCTCTATTTGATATGTTCCTACCTTATTGTTCATAAACAAAACATACTGCTGGTCGTTCTCGTTGTATTCAAAGTCTTTCAGACTTTTTTGAACTATTTCTCCTGTTTCCATATTGATAATTTTGAACGAAATACTCTGTTCTGCAGTTGCGTTCGTGATTGGTCCGCTTAATGTTTTTGTCAAAATCAGATTCCCCATCTCCGGTCCATATGTATTTTTATACACAACTGTTGTATCTGTCTTTGGCAGCACATTAACCTCTGTTTCTTTTCCAGCAACCGCCTCTGTTCCATTTACAGCATATTCGACACTGGAAAGAACCAAACCATCTACATCCTTACTATTTTCTCTAATCGTATATTTTCCGGTTTCTATCTGTTGCATTTTATATGCATAACAGTTTTCCTTATCCATATAAGTAAAATTCTTCAAAGCAAGTCTTCTTCCCCTACCTGTCTCTGTATTGATAATATCAAAAGAAATCGCTTCCAATGCTTGTTCTGCTTCCATCCCCTGAACCACTTTTTTAATGCAAAGTGTACCTGTTTGGGGAACAGGTGTCGCCGTTGCTGTCGCACTTTCCGTCGGCTGGCCGGACGCTGTTGTCGTTGCTGTCGCCGTTGCTGTCGCACTTTCCGTCGGCTGGCCGGACGCTGTTGTCGTTG
>CAPAOV010000025.1:20968-36625 GCA_948579355.1 uncultured Eubacterium sp.
TTGCTGTCGCACTTTCCGTCGGCTGGCCGGACGCTGTTGTCGTTGCTGTTGCCGTTGCTGTCGCACTTTCCGTCGGCTGGCCGGACGCTGTTGTCGTTGCTGTCGCACTTTCTGTCGGCTGACCGGTTACTGTTGCTGTCGGTGTTACTGACGGAAAAGAAGAACTGCCTCCTGCCTTTTCCACAACAATCTGGCACACTGCTTTTTTCTTTGTACCATCCATTGACATTGCCGTAATCGTTGCTGTTCCCGCTTTGACCGCCCGCACTTGTCCATTTGTTACCACCGCTACTCTTGTATCGCTGCTGCTCCATCGTATTTTTTTGTAAGATGCCTTTTGGGGAGCAACCGCTGCCGAAAGCTGTACCGTTCCTCCCTCCACCAACGTGTGCGCCGTTGCATTCATGCTGATTGATTTAACTTTAGTTCCAACAATCACCTTCAAGACCGTCTTCTTCTTACTTCCTTTTGCTGTAATGGTAATTTTACTGCTTCCCTTTTTCTTCGCTGTCAATTTCCCTTTTTTGTTCACCTTCACAGCCTTTTTGTTCTTAGAGCGAAATTTCAGCCTCTTCCATGCTGTTTTTGAAACTTTGCCATTGACCGCCAGTTTCAATGTTTTCCGTTCTTTCTTTTTCATGACCAGTACCCCTGAATCCGTTGTCCTGACCTCAATCTTTTTTATCTTTGCTGCTTTCTTTGCCGTTCCGGATACGCTGGAAAACATAGAAAAAAACAAAGACAAACAAAGGGTCACTCCAACCCACTTTCGCATTGTCTGTTTCATCATTCTTATACCTCCAATTGTCTTTTTCCACCCTGCTATTCTTTTGTCCTCTATGTATATAGTATATATTATATAAAGATATAAGGAAAAACCAATGGAGAAGTAGTAACAAAAAACATGGAAAATAATTAACTAAAATGAGAAATATAAAAGCGGCATAACCATGCCCCCTTTATATTTTAACCGCAAGTATATTTCTATAGAGGAAATGTACAAGAAAACCATGTTCCGTTTATAATGCAAAAAATGTATAAATAACCCACCGCAAAAAATGACAACAGGGGAGGATATAATGCATATGCGTTACAACTTCCCCTGTATCAGACAATCCTATTTTACCGGAATTTCCGATGAATATGGAGTAAGCGTTTCCTTATCCCATAAGAACAACAAAGATTTATAGTCATTGACCGCCCATTTTGCCGGCAATGTTATTTCCGTACATTCATTGGCCGGAAGACTAATGCTCTTTTCGCTTGTTTCGATTAGTGTGCCCGAAGTATCATAGGCCGCCCAGATTGCGACAACATCTTTTTTGCGCGAGACATTCGTAATCTTTACGCCGAGGTTATCGCCCGAGAGCTGCGCATCCACGCCGAATGTCTCCGTTCCCCCCGACGACACACGGAATGTAATCTCATTGGATTTAATTCCCGTAGGCGATTCGCAGTATACTTTAAGGTTCTTTCCTCTCACAACATCGCCCAGTACCAATTTACCATTATCCACAGTAATACCGGCGTCTGAGCCATCCGCTGTATCTATCACATGCCATTTGGCGTCCTCAATATCGGTACGCGTAAACGTGTATTTTGCGTTAAATACCATCGTTGTTCCGGCAAAGACCGTTCCTGATGTGTCGGTACTTGTTGTCACGGTTACACTGCCGTTTTTGTCAGCAAGTTCAAAATCAACGGTCACCGCCTGTCCCTTTGGCAATTTAACTGCCACATACGGCATATTGTCATCGTCTGTCTTTATGTTCTGCTTAACGCCGTCAATGGCAGCGCTGCTCCAGTCAAGTCCACATCTTACCTTAACATCATTGTTATCTTCATCGGATGTCATCGTCACGCTTGCTTTTTTGGCATTCTCATCCCAACTGATATCACACTGCGTATTACATCTTGCCCGAAGTCCCGTGATTTTTCCGTCTTTTAAACTTGATAACAGGGCAGGAAGAATTTCAACTACGCCGGTATTGGAATACAAAAGTGATTCATTTACGGCTCCCATAATACCAAATGCCGAATCAGTACAATATGCCGACTCATGATTGCGATTGTGCGATGTCATCATTGAGCGATACTGATAATTATTCGTAAGCAGGTATTTCAGCACATTCTCCAAACCGGAGACATTTTTCAGTCTGGCCTCTACAAGCGCCTTATGCGTAGGCCCGTGGGATTCTGACGCTTCCTTTCCTTTATAAGCCGCCGACCTTGCGTCCATCGCCTTAATAATTCCTTTTCGCAGCTCGTCGCTGTCCTGCGTATCGTACGACGGCCATGCCGCATACGCGTGGCTTACATGTCGGTGCGTGTGCTTATCTTGCAGCTTTGGTGTAGCCCATTCCTTCAATTCTCCGGTATCGGCATACAGATAATCCGGAATCTTGCTTTCAAACTCTGCCCATTTCTCAAGAAGTTCTTTTTTGTTGGACGGATTAATCACTTCAATCATTTCTCTTGCCATGGCAAGTGTACTTCTCGACGCCGAAATGTCCATCGTTGTATTGTAAGCAAGCGCCTTTTCTCCGTTATCGGCGTCTCCCAAAGGAGAGTTTTCTGGAGAATATCCCGGCGTAAAGATATACTTACATTTCTTGTCTCCCGCCGCAATTGCTTCGCTTATCGTCGTGCCGTCGTCGGCATGCTCCACACCGTCGCCATCGGTATAGTACTTTTCGTCCACATACTGAAGCCAGAAATTCATTGTCTTTCTGAGCATTGGATATAAAATATCCTTTTCCAAATCCATATATCCCGTTGATTTGATTCTCTGCAAATCTTCATCCGTGAGGTCGAGCACTTCTTTATTTCTGTCCATGTCGACATCTTTTCCCACTGCTATCTGCTGATTGCCATAACACTGCCAGTATTCAAAGATTGGGATAATGAGCCAGTCCGTAATACCATTTACATAAATATGCGGATATCCATTGAGAAAATGGTAACTTCCCGCCTCACCAGTACCATCCACACGGGGCGGCGCCTTGATAGCGTCTGTCATACCGTAAATATTGGCTGCGTCGTCATCCCAGTCTTCCAGCATTCGCACGATGAAATTAATATAGCCATCACCCGCGCCCCGCATAT
This sequence comes from uncultured Eubacterium sp., assembly GCA_948579355.1. Taxonomy (GTDB): domain Bacteria; phylum Bacillota; class Clostridia; order Lachnospirales; family Lachnospiraceae; genus Eubacterium_F. The sequence goes on from CAPAOV010000025.1 coordinate 24,074, forward strand.
TACCTGTATTCATGCCGGATACCTGCAGGTTCGTATTGGCATCAAGCGTATAGTCTCCGCTCCAAGGTGGATTCCACGAACCATTCCATATCGCGCCAAGCCGAGTTGTTGAATAGCCGCTTGCGCATATAAGCCCGAACCTTCCGTTATTATAAATTCTTTCCAGAAATGCCTTATTAATCTCAGATTTTTTCTTATTCTGTTTGGCAATCAATTCGGAATTGGTAAGTAATCTATCCGCTTTTTCCTCGTCCGTAGAACAGATATCAATACGCACATTGTCAAACATGCCGCCGTGGAGCGCCACATGCGGTTTGAGAAGTTTATTGTAACTTTCATCATTTCCAGTTACGGAATTGGATGATACTACTTTGTCAATATCACTAAGGAGACTGTCATAAAGCTTCGTTTTTACATCCTCTGTCGTTTCACAATCTTTATCAATACGATTTACCTTTGTAATCAGCATAAGCGACTTTGTTCCCGTGACCGTGATTTTCGGGTCATTTGCATCTTTGATTGTGTCGCCGCCAAAACTAGAAGGAGCTGAAATGTCTCTTTTGTCGGCAGCATAATTGAGATTTCCGTCGGTCACGATTCTGGTCGCCGTACCCCAGCCGCCATAAGCAAACTTGGTAGGCTGCTTATTCTTTGAACCCTTTCGGTTCTGAATCGGATATTTCCCTACCATACCAAATGCATATCCGTTGGCGTCTTTGGTAACAACATAATCAGAATCCGGACACGGATTTGTCGTACCGCTGTTGTGCATCTCCACGATATGGTCCATGGAAAGCGTGATATCCAAATCTTTTTCATCCGGCGCCTCAATATAGGTAACGATGATATCATCACTTCTTGAGGCAAATGATTTTCTATTCCACTCATTTCCCTTATCGTCTTTCCACTGAACGCCAACTTCTCCGGTCTCATAATTGGTATATCTGTTATAATTGTTTGAATTTTCAGAGGAATAACTGTTATTAATGATACGGTACTGCGCTGCCGGCTGATAACTTCTCGGCCACGTCAGTCCCCATGAGGTTCCGTATGTATTCGAAGCATACTTATTGACTGCACTAATCCACGGAAACCGCTTTCTCTCAATCGCTCCTTTGCGCTGTTTGTCCAGCACATCGCTGATAACGGGAGTCTCATATATATCCGTTCCATCGCTCACAATCTTTGTATTATTAAATATAAATACATCTTCTTTCGGGTCGCAGCTCTCGATAAATGCCATTTCACCGTTAGCGCTCACGGAACCCTCGCGCCAACTCTCTTTTGTTGCCTTTTTTTCAACGCTCTCATAGGTGCTCTCATTAAATCCCAGAGCACCGCCCAAACCATATTTCCATTCCCCATCTGCGGCAGATTTTTCCGTCACTTTTAATCCCTCCTCTGCTGCATGAGTATATAAAACGCCTGTGCCGGAACTTTGCAGCAACAACATAGCGGCAAGGGATACGGCAGTTATTTTTCTCAATTTCTTCATTTCCACACCCTCCTTTCTACTTTTTGGCAGCCTTTTTTATTTTTGAATATTTGCTGTATACCATCTTGCCGGATACTTTTTTATATGCCCGCACCTTGATATAACATTTCTTTTTCTTTTTGAGTTTAAAGCTGTATTTCACTTTCGTCGCTTTTTTCAAAGTAGCTTTTCGTTTATATTTTCCTTTCTTTTTCTTGGCAGTATAGACTTGATATCCTTTCGCTCCTTTTACCTTTTTCCACGAAACCGTTACTTTTTTCCCTTTCACTTTCACCTTTATGGACGGCGCCTTAAGCGACGCTGCTTTCTTCTTCCCAATAACAGGCGGCTTCGTATGCCCCGAGTCATCATTTATACTTGTCTTTGCTTCATCAAAGGAAAACTTCTGCTCTATCTTCTTTCCCCCCGCCCCCAAAACAAGTGTGTAATTTCCTGTCGCTGCCTTGCTGTTGAGTCGAAAGGTAAATACTGGCGGAGTACCTAACTTCCTCTGCCCCAAATAGGCAACATGCCCCGACTTAACAGACCAATCGCTCTGTGCTCCGTTCCACGACGGGGTGTAGCAGATAACCGAGACTTCTTTCCCACTAAACGATGTATCCGTTACCGTGACAGTAACCGTTGCCGCGCTCTTGTCCGTCGAAATCTGCACCGCTGAACTATTTGCTTTTACACTCACACGCGATGAAAGTAGAAAGCAAAAACAACACAATAGTAATACTTTTGATACTAACCCTTTTGGCATAGTACAAACCTCCATTCCTCATTATAATTTATTGATACACAAAACACGCCTGCCTATCTCCCAATATTTATATTATAACTTTTTTACGACGCTTTTTTATACAAAAATGCGACAATCTGCCCTCTGTCGTGACATATCGCCGCATCTGCTAATATACAAAAAGAAAAAAGCTGGCAGATAATGAGCTTTCATCTCTTACCAACTTTTTTCTTCGTCTGATGATGACAGGAAACAGGTTTAACCTGCCATCGTCAGGTTATTAAAGGGGTTTATCTAATACTTTTCCTTATCAGCTTTTTATATTTCTTTCCCAGAGCCTTGGAAGTTGTTATTTTTTTCAGTTTTTTACACTTTTTAAATGCCTTTTTGTAAATCGCCGTCACCTTGAACGTCTTTCCTTTGAGCTTAATCTTCGCAGGTATCTTTATCTTTTTTACCGATTTTTTAACCGGCGACATATACTTGACGTTTCCGCCCTTTTTCGTTAATTTAGTAACCTTATATTTATTCTTTTTATATGTATATGTCTTTCCTTTCACTATTTTGTTCTTGGCAGATACGGTATTGTCCTCCTTTACGGTTGACGGAGGCGTCACTACATTATTGCCGCCATTCCCGTTATTTCCGGCATTCGGAACATTTGGCACCGGTGAAACAGGCGGCGTCGGGGTTGGCGCAGGATTTTCTCCTTCCGGTGCAAACGCCTCGTAATGAATCCCGGTCTTTTGTTTCGGCGTACTATTGCTATCTGCTATATAATAAGTTTTATCCGGCCCCAGATAACTGGATTTGATTTTTTTGTTGCTGATGACAAGACGCTCTACTCCCAGTCCGGCGTGCATACCGTATATCCGGACTGTATGCACGCCTTTTTTCAACGTTTCGGAAGAGGTGGAAATATGAATATTATCCATGATTCCATTCTTCCATTTATTATCTCCATCTGCGGCATAGGAAATATATTTACCGTCAGGAAGAGAGTTAATATTCTGTATACGCCCGCTGTCTACTGCTATTCCGTAAAAAAGTTCTACCGGCACATAGCCCCAGTCAGACGGCTTAAATATATTATTTGTTGTCGTTGTATATAAGGTAAATATGTAATCGGCATCCTCATCCACATAGAACTGATACTCCAGATATGGAGCATTTGGGTTTTCCTCATACTCCGTTACCGTCCTTGTATTATTTCCTACCTTGACCGTATACGTTTTTCCCGTAAGCTTTGTAAAGGACACTGTGGACGGAAGCATCTTCATGGCGCTTTTGTATCTTCCGTAACCTTTGATTTCTTTCCATGTAACCCCCTCTGCACTTACATTATTGATGTATTCATTGGCGTCAATAGTTACCACGTCGTTACTCTCCACATGCGTCTTTGGCTCGTTCCCCTGAAATGCTGTGCACACGGCGGAAACGGTTAGCGTAACCTCCTGACTATTCCCCTTAATCACTACCGTGCCGGTTTTATTTTCCTTTACTTTATCCCAGTCGACAGAAACATAGAAGTATGCTGCTTCCTTAACCGTGCCGCCGCTTATCTTCCTGTCACCGTTTTTATCGGTAATCTGTATCCATTCCTCCGGACTCTCTACCGTATAGGAATATTCCTCCGTGCCACCGTTGCCCATGGTAACGCAGTGCCGTTCCCTGACGGTATCCGCAAAGGCAGGAAGCGCCGCGCTTCCCGTCTGGTAAGCGTTTTTATCTCCATCTGGTGACACTAGCATTTTTTTACCGTTTTCCAATGTTATCGGCGCCGCTTTCGGATAACTCCAGCCGTCTGAATTCCATGACGTAAACCCTACATGCGGGGAAGACATCATTTTCTTCCACTTGCCGCCCGACATCGTTTTATTATAATAATTCGTTAATTCCTTATCGTATGCCACACACTTATCAATTAATCCGGCATATACATTCGCTAGCGAACTCTTTTGTTTCCCATACAAATCATAAAGCGACTTAAATATTTGCATTTCCGTAACATTCGCCGTTGCCACTGCCTGATAGTAGACGAGCTGGTAGTAAGCGTCGTCCCAATTGGTTCCCTTAAAATATCTATTATAGCAATCATTTGCCTGTTTTATCGTTTCCTCACACAAGGCGAGTACTCTCTGCGCTTCATTATAATTCTCATTGCTATATAGTGATGATTTTACATACTCCGGTTTGCGGTAAGTACTTATTTTAAGGAAATTGGCAACACACTCCGCTGCCTCCTCTGCCGCTTTGTCACTGCAGCCGGCGCTGCCGCCGAGCTGGTTCTGAAGCCATGTTTTGCGGTACTCCTCCGCCGTATTCTCCCTGCCCCACTTCTCCATATCATAAGCGAGGTCCATCGCATAGTTCAGCTCCATTTCCAACGGCTTAATATCCCCGACATTAACGACCCAGATATCTCTTATATTGTAATCATACGCCATTGTCAACTGGTCCCATATATGTTCTAACTGCGTAGAGCTTACCCACTCATACGCACCAGTACCAACGTGTCCGTCGAGATGATAATAGAGTCCCCAGCCGGCTTTCCTGTCGCGCATCTTTTCTTCGGGAATGGAGCGCAGATTGCCGTAATTGTCATCCGTCAGTATGACCGTCACGTCATCCATGCCCTCCCACACGTTAAGTCCTTTTATTTTCCCGTCATCCGTTCCATAGAAAAACTCCTCATTTTCGCTGTACGGTATATACACCTTTGGCGAATCCTTTGCTTTGGAAGTGGGATTATCCGCTATATAATCATCCATAATCTTGCACTGGTCGGTGATAATCTTCTTCAGGCGGTCAACATTTTGCTGAACACTGCCGCCGAGAGCGCTGTCTGCTTCTCCACGCATTCCCAGCGTAATTGTGCTCTCGTAGTCACCGTTGCGCTTAATGCCGTCTTCCCAGAACTTATAAATGGCCTCACTGTTATTGTCATAATTCCACTCATTGCTTGTACCATACTTTTTATATATTTTCTGCCACTCAATACCGGCACGACAGCACGCCTCATGATGGGAAGTTCCCATGCATACGCCGTAGGCATCCGCCAGTACGACATTGGCGAGTTTGAATTCTTTTCCCTCGTCAGAAAAACTATTTCCCCACATCGCCGGCCACAGATAGTTCGCTTTCATGCGAATGAGAAGTTCAAAAACATTTTTATAACACTTTTCATTGAGGCCGCTGAACTTGCTATAAGCCCAGCCGGTAAACGACGGGGATTCATCATTGATAAAAAATCCGCGGTACTTCACCGAGGGCTCTTTGGCAAGATACATGTCCGGTTTATTAAACTCCAGAAGTGTTTCGTCCAGATAGACGGCGCCATATGTATGCGGTACGGCGTCTGCCATATAAACCCACGCCGATACGCCAATGCGCTCGGAGATGTGGAACAAACCGTACATGGCGCCCCTTTTGTTCGAGCCGGTAATAACAAGCGCTTTACTTACGCCGGAATATCCAGCACCTGCCAATGCTTCCCCGCTCACAAATTGCATCTGATAGCAATCCCATTTGAGTTTTCCATCCTTATAAAGATTGGAACTGTCAATGGCGCCGTTTTCAATGAGTGCGTCAATCACCTTATTATGTCCGATAGTTCCCGCAATAATAACATTGCCGGACATATCTTTGGTATCCGTCACCACGTTACAGCCTTTTCCTGCGACAGACGCCACATCATCAGCAAACGTATCGGCAATCATCTTTAATCCGCAATAATTATGCTCGCCGTCGGTACTAACCTCCTCAGCGGCCGCATCCACATAGACGGTGGCTGTTTTGTTCTTATCCGCTAATAAGAAGCCGTTTTCATTTCCCAATGTAGCCTGAGCTGCCTCTGCCCCTTTTACGAAACCTGTTCCATAACCATTTCCCATAATCAACAACATCGAAATCATGAGAAGAACAGCAGTTACTTTCTTCTTCATAGAAATCGTCCTCCTTCTAAAATTTATATTTGTATTGTACAATAATTTCATGATATAATCTTTGCGTATCCAATACAAAATATTGCGCCAGATGATAATAAAAGGAGTCAGATTTATGATTGATATTGATTTAATTAATGGTATCGGATGCTTTCACAGGACTTTCGCTGATTTTGTTACGGGAGCAAATCCTCCCTATCACAGACACGAAGACACTTATGAAATCTATCTGTATATAAAAGGAAATTTGAAAATGTACGTGGAACAACACTGTTTTATCCCCTCACCGGGAACTCTTGTCTTAGTCCGCCCAAACGAACTTCACCGCTGCCTTGTTTTAGATAACTCACCATATGAACGTATCGTTATCAATATGAACAGGGAGTGCCTGAATGCTCTCTCTTCCGAACACTCAAATCTCCTGACATGTTTTCATCCTGACTCTCAAAACACTTTCCGAATCACTCAAATTTCCCCCTCTACACTGACAAAGTTTGTAACTTATACGGATGATTTTTTGCGCTACCAGCAAAGTGATATATGGGGAAAGGATTTACTTGCCGCTACGTGTATTATAAGACTTCTTGTTTTGATAAATCAGTGCTTTCTTTTCTGCAAAGGTGAAAAATTTAATAATATTATGCCGGAGATTGTTATTGAAACAATGCGATATATAGAAGCTCATCTGACAGATGGAATAACCCTTTCGGGTATCGCCGAAAAACTTAATTATAGCTCTAATTACCTGAGCAAACAATTTAAAATTCACACAGGTCTGACTCTTCGCGAATATATTTTTGACAAAAAAATAGAAGCTGCCAAATCGGCGCTGCAAGAGGGAATGAGTGTATCCAACGCCTGCACAACCGCCGGATTTAATGATTATGCCAATTTTATACGCAGCTTTACTAAAAAGACGGGAATTTCACCGGGCCGATACCGCGCAGAGCACGACTGATGGGAGTGATGTTTGGGAATATTCATACCATTATTTTGACAGTTTGGTAAACCATTTTACTTTCCCCGTATCAGTATTGGGAAAGATAACCCTATCAATAAATTTAAAAATAATATTAAAATTTTCCGATACGTGTCTGTCAAGATTATTCAGGTAATACTGGATAAATTCATTTCTTTCTATCTCATCATCTAACACAACCAGAATTATCAACTCTCTCTCATCCGTTTGCTGCGATTGAACCTGATATACCATCTTCTCTCCCCCCATACTCAATCTGATAATTGGTTCCAACAATAATTCAGCATTCAACCTTTCTCCATTTTCCGTTATCAAATATTCCGTGTTTCTGGCCCCACATATTTCAAGAACCCGTTTCCCTGTAGAATTTTTTAAAAATTTTCCACGATCACCTATACAATACCGGATAAATGGCATTGCATAATTTTGCAGTGATGTAACATATATCTCTCCTATTTCTCCTAAAGGTGCAGGTTGTCCATCTTCGTTCAGCACCTCAACATATACGCTCGTCTCAAAAATTTCATATCGGTTGTGTTCCAATTCATATCCAATACTACTCATCTCCATAGAACCATAGTGTCCTTTAACTGTACAAGAAAATAATCTCTCAATTCTTTTAACCAACTGTTCAAAATACATCTCCCCTGTCAATTCAACATATTCAAGAAAATGCAAATCAATATTTTCATTTACAACCACTTCACATAATAGGTTTGCTGCACTCGGATGGAGTAAAAGCCATCTTGGTCGAAACTCCTGAATCAGTTCTCCAATATGGCTCATTCTGTCATAATCCAATTTAGATTTTGATATAAACATCACACTTTTCTCCACACGGTAATCCTCTCCGTCTGGCAGACAACTATTCAAAAAACAAACTTTATCTTTTGGATGGATTTTTGCTGCTTTCCATCGCTGAATCCATAAAGGTAGAAGCGACATATAATAATCTTTTTCTGCCCAGTATACCTCTAACTGCTCGCCGGAACTTCCCGATGTATGTGCATGAATCAATTTATCCATCGCATAAAGTCCCATATACTCACTTGCTATCAACTGACTATTATTATACGCTGCTTCTTCTCTCGACAAAAAAGGTAAAGAATACCAATCCTTTTTTTCTATTAATTGATTGATATCTACTCCACTTCTTTTTGCCAAATCCATGTAAAATAAAACTTTTTCATAAGCATATTTCACAATTTCCCATTTTTTCTCCATTACCGTTCCCTCTTATTTTCAATAAATTCCATAAGATAATCAATTAATTCACCAATCGTTCCCATATGCTCCGACATCTCTGCAAACTCTGAAATCTCTATATTAAATTTATCTTCCAATCCAAGTATAAATTGCATGAGCTGAACGGAATCCATGTGCAAATCCTCAATCGGGTCCAAAGATAAATCAGCAATATCACCACTTTCTTCTAGTGATTCTTCTAAAATCCGCAAAATAGCATCCCTAACAATCATCAGAAACTCCTTCCGGCCAACCTTCTAAAAGCATGGTTAGACACGCTCTCTCTGCCTCGCATATTTCGCGAAGCCACTCTTTCAGAGCCTCCTTATTTGCTTTTTCTGGTCTCAACTGAACTTTCAACAAAATATTTTTTAAATTAAATACTTTTTTCTCAATGGCTTCATACCTACAAATGACTTCTTCTAATAATTTATCTGACAATATTCTTAAATGCTGCATATAACGAATACGCCGAATCATTATTTTTTTATGTTCCCACAAAAGATGCGAAATCCGCCTGTCTGAAATTAACACATCAATTCCCATATTGCTTGCCAACTCATCATATATTTTTATCCCATATTTCCTATTATCTGCCGGAAATAAATACTGCGTATGAATCTTGCTGTTTATTCCATACAGATACTCACGAAAAACTTCCCTCACATAGGCATCTCTAAATTCATAAAAATACGCGTCCTGCTTGTAAGTAATAAGTTTTAGTTCTGTCTGTCCCTCTTCAATACTTGTTCTTACATCAGTAAATCGCACAGTGAATGAATGTAGCTTTCCACTATTTTGATAACCAAAAACTTTAAAAACGTTTTCTTTCTGAGAGTACCCATATATTAAATTGGAATGATAATGGTCCGTCAAACCATATTCTTCTCTGCCAGAAAGAAAACGTTGATTAAGCGGAAGTAATATATACTGCTGTCTATTGATACTTTTTTTTAAATATTTTATTATACCCAGTTTTCTTAAATCATCATAGACAATTGTTTGTGTATCCAAAAAATAATTATAAATGTTACAGTCCCAGTGTTTTAATGCTCCATAATGGTATTCTAAGCGCCTATCGCGATTGGTTACATCACAACTTAGCTGAATATAATTTTGAAAAAACCATTTCTCAAACATATTATCTTCATGTTTAACTTGTACACCTATATAACATATTTGATTAAATTTAGAACTTTTCTCATGATATATCTCAAACTGTTTCCCCTTTTTTATAAGAAAAAAACTGATATCATTTCCATCTTTTACAAGTTTTAAAGAGATATCATGCTCTTGATTAGAAATCGACTCTCCAATTTGTTTTCCCTTTTTGTACAGATTGATTCCATTATAAATAAATTCTCCAAACCGAAATAAAAAACTCTCGTCGTTGGATGGCAGACATTCCTCATTATCCGTAATAAATAGATTAACCGCCCCCCACGAACTTGTATACCTCTGGTAACATATCTTAAGTTCTATACTATCATGTTCTTTAATTTCCCGATAAAGACATGAATTATTTGCTTCGTCATATTCTCCGGTCGACTTAGCACTCCATCTGTTATTTGTCACTTTCTCAAGATTACCTATACATCGAAAATCTTCTCCATCCGAATTGTACAGTTCAAATGTAGCAACGACTTCCCCTATCCTGTCATCTGCCGTCATAATTGCCAACGGATACGCATAATATGAAAACGACGTTATATCTACATTTTCGTTAAGACTTAAATTTTTCTCCATCTCTTATTCCTTATTTATTGCTATATTTTTTTAACATTGATACAACATTATTTACAACTTGCTTATCCATAGAATAAACTTTTCCACCAATTATTAAATTTCTTCCTAGGGTAAATTTGTAACTTTTTCCATTAAAATATTTCAGGCAGATTGAGCAACCTCCATCAAACATCTCCCCATCTTGCATCAGTTTTCGTTCTGACAAAAGTGTGAAAATCCGAAAAATCCCATTCTTAGATGTAACAGTATACATAGGAGAGCCGCCTGCCTCATATAATATTATACTGCGAATTTTTTTGTACATCTTTAGCGTAAAAATATCGTTATTAACTACAAGTTGTTGCGACTTATATGTTCTCTTATTCATTGTTACCTTAACCTTACATCGATACCTTTGCCGCCCACTTTTTGCCATTATCACTACATTTCCTACTTTTTCTGCTGTTATCTTCCCTTTCTTGTCTACTTTTGCAATGCTTTTGTTGGTACTACTCCACTTAATCTGTTTTGCATTTTTTAGTTTCATTTTTTTTATCTGCCCTACTTTCAAAGTCAATTTTGTGTAATTTAACCTGACTTTTTCTTTTGCCACACACGGAAACTCCGCAGACAAACAAAGTAACACCATAAAAAAGGTTACAAACTTTCTATTTTTCAATATAAACAAGCCTCCTTTTTCTATTTATATGATGCAAGACGTGAAAGTGTCGTCTTATCCCAAGTAAAATTATCCGAACCAGTTGAAAACACAAGATTTGATGACGAATAACCCACTATCGAGACTCCACCATCGCCTCCATTCAAAGCCGAATTCCACAACATAATATATTTCCCATTACTCAAACTTCGATATCCATACAATGTAACTGAGTGTCCCTCACCTGCGGCATTACGACCACTAACACGCATCGGATATTGTGATTGTATATGCTTTGTTATAGTAGAAAAACTCTTAACCTGATCATACATCGTATAATATGTATATAAACCATATTTCGAAAGGGCATTCCATACATCCTCGTCCCTGCCGCCATCATTATATCCAATCCCCATCGCATTGGCAACTTCTTTAGCTGTAATGTTTGTTCCTTTTCTGTAATTTACAATTGTAGCCACCGTGGCAGCCCAACATAGTCCATAAGGCCCCTGCCCCTGTGCACCATTAATATTACAATAATAATATCCCAATTCACTTGTTACTGTAGGCGTATATCTATCAACATAATTCTTGTTTCCTATCTCCTCCACATCTACTTTACGTCTGTTATTCATAGAAGACTGTATAATTCTCTTCTTGCTTTCAAAAGACCGGATATCAAAGTCGCCTTTGACACTCATATTTTCTGATGTCCTTTTCCCCTCTTCATTCTCGACATTCAATGCGCCATTTTCCGTATACATCACATATTCACCATTGCTGTCCAGATATCCACTCTCATTAATCTCATCTACCCAATTATTATCAATACTGTATTTCCATCCATCACTTGTATTATACACCGACACAATCGCAACAGCTTTTTTACCTTTTATATCCACTACAGGATAGTACACCGTATCATCCTGAATAGTAACATCCTCATTATATACCATAAAAGATTCCCCTATAGATAAATCTGACTTTGAACTAACTTTAATCCCTAAAGCCTCTTTACATGAATAAACGACATCCCTTATTGCACTTATCTCATCCTCCATATACTCTTCGCTTTCACTCGACAGTCTTCTCACATATTCGCGAAACGACCAACTTGTCGCCTGTGCCTCATTGGCAGATACAAACACACACTGCAGTGCAAAACAAACTACTAACACAATAGAACAAATTTTCTTCATCTTAAATCCCTTCTTTCTGCCTTTCCAGCTCTCTTCCTCCCCCAATATACTTAAAATATGACAAATATTCTAAAACCACTTTTTAGATTTTGAAGAAAGAATATACTACTTTCTCTGGCTTTATTCATAATAAATTATATAAATCTTATTCTATATATCGACATTATTGATTTTTTATTTATATTGTTTTTCAAGTATCGCATAAAAATTTTATCTTTTTACTTATATTTTATAATTTATTGCCTTATCTATTTACATGAAATTTTTTATCAAAACATCTTCTCTCCAAAAGCCGTATAATCCTTTGAAAATGCGTATTAATAAAAATTAAAAAAATCCTATAAATAAAGTAAGATACCTTACTTTATTTATAGGATTTTTTTAGCTCCCCGAGTAGGACTCGAACCTACAACAACACGGTTAACAGCCGTGGGCTCTACCATTGAGCTATCGAGGATTATTTATTTTTATATTCAAAAAAGTCAAAGAACTTTCGCTCTTCGCCTTTTTCCAGCACTTAGCTTTTCTAAGTACCTTCAAAACTACACATTGCTTCTCCATCTCTTCGAACCAACAAGGTCAA
>CAPAOV010000026.1 GCA_948579355.1 uncultured Eubacterium sp.
GTTGGTTCGAAGAGATGGAGAAGCAATGTGTAGTTTTGAAGGTACTTCCTTCATATTATAGTAATCCTCGATAGCTCAATGGTAGAGCCCACGGCTGTTAACCGTGTTGTTGTAGGTTCGAGTCCTACTCGGGGAGTTTATGGCCCCTTGGTCAAGCGGTTAAGACATCGCCCTTTCACGGCGGTAACACGGGTTCGATTCCCGTAGGGGTCATTTTTAATTTTGAAGAAATAAATTGGCAGGATTTGCCAGAAAGTTTTCACAAAATTAGTTTATACTGAATAGTATAAGATATGGCGACTTAGCCAAGTGGTAAGGCATGGGACTGCAACTCCCTGAGCACCAGTTCAAATCTGGTAGTCGCCTTTCATCCATCGGACTTCAGCGTATGTTGAAGTCCTTTTTTTCTGCTTATGCGAAAGCGAGGAAAGGCTTTGCCATTCTTTTACTCTGCATAAAACGGAACTTTTGACACCCTAATCCTATAAATAAAAAAAGAGCTATTGCCGAAGCAATAGCTCTTTTAAGGTTTTTACCATTTCATTATGCAAGCTTGATTACACATTTCTTAACTGTAATCTGGTCACCATCTTTGTATGGAGAAGAGTCTTTCAAGTTAGGAATGTACATCATAATCGGATAGTTAGCGCCTGTCTTTTCATCGGTATCACCGTTGATAGCAGTCTTAGGAATTGTAAAGGTGAAGTTAATTTTTATATCTTTACCCTTTTTAATCTTGCCAACTTTGTATGTACAATACTTGTGGTTCTTGTTCTTCTTAACGCTGGCAGCTAATTTCTTTGCCGATGCATGGTAAGCAAATGGATAAGAAATACCTGAGCTGTCCTTTGTGTAGTTGAAGCATACACCTAACTCTGGAAGGTCACGTTTACCTGAGTTTTTAACAACCATACTTACTTTCAGTTTACGTCCACGATAGTCAGGGGAAATGTATGTCTTCTCGCCATAGAATGTAGCAGGGCACAACCACATTTTAAATGAGTCATATTTGAACTCTTTGTAGTTTGCTACATATGGTGGATGGTTCTTAGGGTCTGTAGATTTTGCAAAGTTAAAAATAACAGTACCTTTTTTAGCGGCTTTAACTTTTAATTTGCAAGTCTGTTTCTTGCTTCCTACAGTTGCTGTAATTGTAGCAGTACCTTTTTTGATACCAAGAACTTTGATTGATTTACCGGATGTTTTTTGACAGTGTGCAACATTGTCATTACTGGAAGACCATTTTGCGCTTTTGCCTGCGTTTAATTTAATCTCCTTACCCTGATAAACGGATGCCTTCTTCTTAATGGCTGCGCTTGCTGTGTCATCACTTGCTACAGTAGCAGTGGTGACAGCCATAGCTGCAACTAAAGTAACAGCTACAACTTTTTTTGAAATTTTAGCGAACATTTCAAATTCCTCCTTTTTTTATGTTAAAATGTTTTGGAATTTGTGAAATAAGCACAAATTCTAATCGCTTTGCGTGAACATATTATATCATTTTCACATACTAAAATCAAGTATTATTGCAAAGAAAAGAGTGCCTATTTTTTACCAAATAAATGACGATTTTTAGACTTTTTTTCGTTTGTTTGGGAAACGGCGGCTTCCTGTCGGGCACGCTGGTAGGAGCGGATGGTTTCATCGAGCTGCCGGTATCTTTTTTCATCGGCCTCCTCTTTTTCCCGAAATAGAAAATCAAGTTCTTTATTGACGTGTTCCGACACGGAAGACGCAATATCGGTTGTCAATTCCTGTGAATTATCTTTAATGGCGTCGGATACAATGCGTCCGAGAATTGTTTTGAACTGCTGCATTTTGTCGTCGTTCGTTACAACCGGATGATTGGCCGGATAAGGGATTACCTGACGGCTGTTAGCTGGCGTTATGCGCTCACTGATTTCTTTGAGTGACAGGCCCTCTTCCTTCCAGCGTATAATCTGTCTCATTAATTCAATCTGCTTTTGGTGATAGACACGGTGGCCCATCTTGTTTCGGGGTATTGATAGTCCGAGCTCTTCCTCCCAGTAACGCAAAACATGAGTTTCGATTTGAAGAAGTTTAGCGGCGTCGGATATTGTGTATTGTACCTGTTCCATGATTAACCTCCTGTTATGTATCTAACTATTATATATATAGCTTGTACAAGAATTATATCATGGGAAAAAAGTCGAAATATAAAAGACTCCCATTTTCCGCAAGTTTTATATGACAAAAGATGGGAAAATGGGACAAAAAAGGACAGATTAATTTTCTTCGCGTATTTCCAGATTGGCAAATTTGGTATATTGGCCCAGCCATTTCAATTTGACAGTACAGGTCGAGCCGTTTCGCTGTTTGCCAATAATGACTTCGGTAACGCCCTTGGACGTAGATGTATCCGGATGGTAGTATTCGTCGCGGTACAGGAACATGACGACGTCGGCGTCCTGCTCAATCGCTCCGGATTCGCGGAGGTCGGAAAGGATAGGCCGTTTGTCCTCCCTTTTTTCGACATCACGGCTGAGCTGTGAGAGCGCGATGACCGGACAGTTAATCTCACGGGCCAGCGCTTTTAAAGAGCGGGAAATATCCGATACTTCCTGCTGGCGGGAAATATTTTTGTTGCTGCTGCTTCCGCTCATCAATTGCAGATAGTCGATGATAATAAGGCCTAAATCATGCTCAATTTTTAACTTGCGGCACTTACTGCGCAGTTCATTAATGGAAATGCCCATTGTGTCGTCGATGTACAGGCTGGATTCGCCCAGATTAATGGAACTTTCGGTAATCTTAACCCATTCATCGTCTTCCAGATTACCGGTACGGATATGTTGCGAGTCTACTTTGGAATTCATGGAAACGAGACGTTTTGCCAATTGTATTTTAGGCATCTCCAGACTAAAGATTGCTGTCGGGACATGGTTGTATATGGCGACGTGTTCCGCAATATTAAGTGCAAAAGCAGTTTTTCCCATGGACGGTCTGGCGGCGATGAGAATCAAATCCGAGTTTTGGAGACCGGCAGTGCGGTAATCCAAATCGCGGAATCCGGTTGATAAACCAGTGATATTTCCTTTGTTGGAGGCTGCCTCCTGAATACTCTCCAACGCTTCCAGAGCCACGTCGCGAATAGGTGTAAAATCTTCCTGCGAAGCGCGTCCCTGAATCAATTGAAAGATGTCGCGCTCGGTATCCTCCATAAGCGCTTCAATGTCAGCCGTGTCCTGATAACTGCGGTTAGCAATTTCCTCCGTCGTCCGGATGAGACTGCGGAGAAGCGATTTTTGCTGGACGATATCGGTATAGTAGCGAATATTTGCCGAGGTGGGAACAGCAGAAATAATATTGCTCAAAAATTCCACGCTGCAAATATCTCCGGTAACATTGTTTTTCCTTAGTCGGTCTGTAAGAGTGACAAGGTCTGCCGGTTTATTTTCATGATAGAGCTCGACAATGGCAGAAAATAATGTTCGGAAACGGGGATTGTAAAAATCGGAATCAATTAATTTTTCGCTTGCATGTATGATGGCATCCTCGTCCAGAAGCATAGAGCCGATAACGGCTTCCTCTGCTTCCGGATTGTTTGGCATAATTCGTTTGATAACGGCTTCTTCCATAGTTATTTTCCTTTAACGATAACTTTTAACTCTGCAGTTACTTTTGCATGCAGGCGGATGGGAACCATGTAGGTGCCGATATTTTTAATAGGTTCCTTAATCTGCATTTTTTTCTTATCCAAGTCGTATCCGAGCTGTTCTTTTGCGGCTGAGGCAATTTCTTTTGAAGACACGGAGCCGAAAGTCCGGCCGTCCTGCCCCGCCTTTATCGATACCTCAATGGATTTAGTCTTGATTTCTTCGGCAAATGCTTTGGCTTCCGCTAAAGTTTCGGCTGCCACTTTTTCTTCGTTCTGTTTTTTTAGTTTCAAATCATTCATATTTTTCGGAGTTGCCTCTACCCCCAGCTTTTTCTTGAGAATAAAATTTCTGGCATAGCCGTCGCTGACGTCAACCATTTCTCCTTTTTTTCCGACAGACTTTACGTCTTCATTTAAAATTACTTTCATTATATGTCACCCTCCTCTTTCATTTTTGTTATAAGTTCTTTTACCTGTTCTGCTGCCTCTTCAAGAGAACAATTTTCTAACTGTGCGCCAGCGCTCGTGATGTGGCCGCCGCCTCCCATCTTTTCCATGACAACCTGAACATTTAACTCGTCAATGGAGCGTGCGCTGATATATATTTTTCTTTCATATGCAGTCAATACAAAAGAGGCTCTAATTCCATTGATATCCAACAAATCATCCGCAATTTTTGCACCTACAATCGTAGGTGATTCGCAGTGGTCTGCGTTACAAGGCGCAATGGCAAAGGCGCCCAAAAAGATTTCCGTATTTTGAATGGCTTCCGCACGTACTTTATATTCTTCCAAATCGGAGCGGAACATTTTGCGGATGCGGATAATATCGGCGCCCGAGCGGCGAAGAAAAGCAACCGCCTCAAACGTGCGTACTCCCGGCTTGTTCATAAAGTTATTCGTATCGACCATGATACCAGAGTAAAGGGCATCCGCTTCTACTGATTTGACGCGGATTTCTTCTCCCGCATATTGGAGAATTTCAGCAACCATTTCACTTGCCGATGAGGCAAACGGCTCCACGTAAGAGAGCGTCGGATTTTCAAACGACTCGCCGGTCTGGCGGTGATGGTCGATGACGACAAGCGAGGAAGCAAGAGAAATGAGTTCCGGTGCATCCGTGTAGGAGGGACGGTTTACGTCAACGACGACAAGAAGCACGCCGCTGCCATCACCAATAAATTCCGTTGCCTGTTCGCTCGTAATAAATGTTTCAGCCGGATAGTCTTTGTTGTTTTCAAATAATTTCAAGAGAGGAGCAAGCGAGGAGGTTATCTGATTTACTATAATTTTTGCCGGCTTTTCAAAAGATTGTGCAATCCGGTAAATACCGACAGCGCTGCCAATGGCATCGACATCCGGTAAGCGGTGTCCCATAATAACAACTTTGTCGGCGTTTTGAATGGAGTCGCGGAGCGCCTGCGCTTTGACGCGGGCTTTGACGCGGGTATTCTTCTCCTGTTGAATGCTTTTGCCGCCGTAATACAGTAAATTATCTCTTGTTTTTATGACAACCTGGTCGCCGCCGCGGGCGAGTGCAAGGTCCATTGCGCTCCGCGCATATTCCTGCCGTTTGCGGAATGTTCCTGCCTGAATACCAATGCCCATACTGATAGTAATGGAAACATCGACGCCGGCATTGATGGAGCGGATATCATCCAGCAGCGAGAACTTGTCCGCCTGAAGTTGTGATAAGTACTTGTGCTGAAAAAGGAAAATGTATTTATCCTTTTCCATTTTGCGCGTAATGGCATCTATTTTAAGCATATATTTGTTAATTTTCCTATCGACCATGGCGGCGAGAAGCGCACGCCTTACATCATCTACATTGGCAAGCGATTCGTCGTAATTATCAATGTAGAGGAGACCGACATCCAGTCGCTGCTCATTATTTTCCCTGATATAATGAACGATTTCCGTTTCATCGTAAATATAGACAACGTATAAAACGTTACCGAGTCCTATCTGGATAGCTTCTTGCGTAATATTATCCGGAGCATTTTCTAACTCAACGAGCTGCATAACCGCTTTGTAGTATATATCACCAATATGAAAATGAAGCTCACTGTTGTTTTGCGTTTCTTTTGGCAAATGCTCTGTCGTTAAAGCCGGAATCGCATCGGTAATAGTATGGCTTTTTGACAGTTTTGCGGTAAATTTGTCATGGAAATTGCGGTTTTCCCATAAACAGGTTCCGTTTAAATCCAAAATGGATATAGGCATTTCCAACTCAGAAGCTAACTGGTTTACGGTCACGTGAAAATGCATGGCATAATGAATCAAATCGCTTAGTACCGCTCTTCGTTTGAAATAGTAGAGAGCAAATGCAATCGCTGTATATAATATTACATAAGCGCTCATAATAACGCCTGCCTGAATATTCATCGTATAAATCTGAATATTCATTACAATTAAGAGAATGCTAAGCAATAAGGGCCAGCGAAGATAAGACCTTAAGCTCCCTTTCATTTTTTGGTTGTACAAAATAACACCTCCTGACGGTGGTTTTTTATCTGATAGGGAATGGCATTTTGACTAGTGTCAGACCGACACTTTGGATTGCTCCGTTGTTTCACAACTTCCGCAATCCATCAAACATTCGAAATCCGCCGATTCACTGTGTAAATCGCTCCTTTCTCATGTTTGGCGGGTCAAAAGGTCAAAGCCGTATTCATGCAAGCATGTATGGCATTTTGACCTTTTGACCCTAGTGTCAGACTACTATTATAGCACGGAATCCGTTTCATTACAAATAATTTTCTGCAATGAAGTAAAGAGAGGTGTTGAATTTGTTTTGTTTATCATGTATTATAATAGGTAATTAGTATACCATAGAGGAGGGGTTTCATGAATTGCAAGAAGTGTGGAACAGAATTACGCGAGAATGATGTATTTTGTTATTATTGTGGAACTAAGACTACGGTAATACAGCGTATTTTTTCGAGTAGGGCGATAGTAGGTAGTATTATCGCTATCGTTATTGTTGCTATAGCCGGTTTGCTGACATACTTTATTATGACCGGCAAATTGAAATTACCTCAGAGGGCGAAAGAGCCTGTTGTGGAAGAGCATCAGCAAAAAGAGCCGCAGATTACACAGCCGCCCGAAAAGACGGCGGAAAGTACAGCGACGCCATATGTATTTCAGCCGGCCGATGTGACGACAGAAATGAAAAAAGAAATGAAAGGCCTGCTCGGACGTTTGAAGCCGTTTCTAAGTTACAGCGCATCGTTCTATTTTGACGGTTCCCATGCGTTTCAGTGGGATGATAAGACGGCGACTGTTATGGCGCTGTACAACCTGGAGCATAACGACAAGACGGTTCGTTACGGGAATGATATAAAAGATATAAAGAAAAAGACAGAGAAAGAAATCAAAACGCTTTTTGGCAAAAATTATAAGTATCAATTGGAATACGGTGGAAGTTATCCAAATTACGTTTATCGTCCGGTGGGCAATACAGTAGTATTTAATGCGACACGCATTCCGGGAAAAGACTATAGTATGGAGACGAAGAAGATTATTGAGTATGAAGAGGGACGTTACCGGATTGTGGCAGACGCATGTTTAAAGTCAAGGACAAGCGGAAGCAAGGGAGACGTGCAGCGCTATACCATCATGGCAGATAAAAAGGAAGGAAGTAAACATGGCTATGTTGTGAGTAAAATCCGCCTGTATAAGAAAAACGATATGAAAGTTTCGGAATGAGTCAAGAAGAAAAAAGAGGTTTCCGCACCGGAAATGAAAATCATCGGTACGAAACCTCTTTTTATATACCTATGCCGATTAATCTAATGTATATGGCATCAATGAAATATGACGGGAGCGTTTGATGGCTACTGTCAAAGCTCTCTGATGCTTTGCGCATGTACCAGTAATTCTTCTCGGAAGAATCTTGCCTCTCTCGGACATATATCTCTTTAATTTTGCCACATCTTTGTAATCAATGAAGTTGTGCTCCTTGTCAGAACAGAATGCACATACTTTCTTTCTTCTGCGAGGCCCTCTTCTTCTCATCGGAGAATCGCCTCTCTCTTTATTGTAAGCCATAATAAAACCTCCTATAAAATTCTCTTAATCCATTGGTTTTACTTAGTTAAATGGTAAACCGTCTTCAATACCGTCCGGTATATTCATAAAATCATCGTTAGCCGCTGCATTTGGCTCCGGAGAACCTCCGCCAAAATTGCCCCCTTGTGCGGCCATGTTGGCGTCTGCAGTACTTTTACGTTCTGCGAACTCAATTTCTTCAGCAATAATCTGTACACTATAGACTTTTTCACCGTTATTATTAGTGTAATTATCATTCTGAACGCGTCCGGATAATAACATGCGGGAACCTTTGCGGAAATATTTTTCTACAAATTCTGCCTGTTTACCGAATGCGGTACAGTTAAAAAAGTCAGTGTCTGTGTCTCCCTGACGGGAGAAACGACGGTTTACGGCAATGCTAAATCTTGCGATTGCCAATGAATTTTCGCCCTGAGAATAGCGTATCTCTGGGTCACGGGTTAGATTACCCATTAAAATCACCTTATTCATGGAAGACTCCTCCTTATCTTATGCTTCCTGTTTTACGCATAAGTATCTGAGCACGTTGTCCATAATGCGAAGTCTCTGCTCCAATTCGCCCGGCACGCTTGGCTCGGCGTCGAACTGAATAAAGTAATAAAAGCCTTCACCCATCTTCTGAATTTCATAAGCAAGTTTTTTCTTGCCCCATTCATCGACGTTTGTAATTGTTCCATTGAGAGCAGTGATATATTCTTTTGCTTTCTCAATAGTGGCGTTTCTTACTTCGTCGTCAACTTTTGCACTAACAACTAGAGCTAATTCGTACTTATTCATAGTTGCCTGCACCTCCTTTTGGTCTCTGGCTCTTCTCGGTGTGAGAAGAACAAGGAATTATGATTTAATATCACGGAGTTATATTCTATCACAGCAGGAAAATAAAAGCAAGAACTTTCAGAGAAAATCTAGACAAAGCCGCGGAATCCTTTTTCTACTGCCTTTCTCGGTAACATAACCTGATGGCCGCATCCGAGACATTTGAGGCGGAAATCCATACCCGTGCGAAGTATTTCCCATTGATTGGAGCCACATGGATGTGGTTTTTTTAGTTTAATTTTCTGGTGAAGGGAAAAATCCATAGTAATCCTCTGCTCCTTTTTTTATTTGCCATTAGTGTAACACAACAAGGCGGGCTTAGCAATATAGTGTAATAATTTAGTATAATAATGCAATAGTACACTTTGGCTCACTTGTTTCCCACTTAAAAAAATGTTAGAATTGATACAAATGAATAGGAGGTGCTTGCATGAAAGCAAAACAAATCTTGTGCATGGTAATGGCGGCCGGTCTGATATTACAGCCTCAGGCAGCCGCTTCCGAGGCGAAAAAGGCTTCTGTTGCCAAGAAAAAGATGACTATAAAGGTGGGACAATCAAAAAAAGTATCTATTAAAAATAAGAAGAAGAAAGCGAAGTACATATTTACTTCTTCTAAGAAGAAAATAGTGAAAGTAAACAAAAAGGGCGTAGTCAAAGGTTTAAAGGCAGGGAAATCCACGATTACGGTTAAGGAAAAATTCAAAAAGAAAACAAAAAAGGTAGGGAAGATTGTGGTAACAGTGAAAAAGGTAAATAAATCAGAACAAACACCTACGTCAACACCGACAGCAACGCCAACAGAAACGGCAACGACAAATGTGACAGCGACGCCGACGTCAACCGCGACGCCAACAGAGACAGCGTCATCAAAGCCGACGAAAACGCCGACGCCAAAAGCAACGATACCGGCAGATTACAAGCCGCCGACTGATTATACAAAGAAGAAAGCGGATGTCGTTTATGGAGCAAAGAAGAATATTACCTATCCTTCCAAGACGACAGGAAAAGACAGAAAGGCAATTGTTGTCTTACCTACTGGATATAATGAAAACAAAAAATATCCGGTTGTTTACTTATTGCACGGGATTGGCGGCGACCAGAACGAGTGGTTCGGAGGCAAGCCGATTGAAATTCTTGGCAATCTGATTGCTAAGGATGAAGCTGACGAGATGATTATGGTATTCCCGAATATTCGTGCGAGAGCCAATGATGAGGCGTCATATGAGCTTGATGTGGAAACGTTTAAAGCGTTTGATAACTTTATTAATGATTTGCGTGATGACTTGATGCCTTATATGGAAGCCAATTATTCTATTAAGACAGGACGGGAAAATACGGCGGTATGCGGTCTGTCCATGGGAGGACGCGAGTCGTTGAATATCGGTTTGAAGATGGCCGATAAGGTTGGATATGTCGGCGCTTTTGAGCCTGCGATAGGAGTGCTTCCTTATGAAAGGGAAGAGGGACTCTTCACAGAGAAGACGATGACTCTGCCAGATGAATATAAGAACAAAACATTCCTGATGATTGTAAAAGGACATCAGGATGGAACCGTAGGTGAATGGCCATTGACTTATCACAACACACTGGCCAAGAACGGCGTACCGCATCTTTACTATGATATGCCGGGCGGACATGATTTTACGGTCTGGAATAACGGATGGTATAACTTTGCGAAGAGAATATTCAGCAAGTGTTCCGTATCTATGCAATAAAAGATATTAAAAACTAACAGATATTAAAAATCCACGAAACAGTTTCGGTATGCTGTTTCGTGGATTTTGTTTTTAATGTTATTTTTGTTTTGATGCGATGAAGAGTGTCCGTGCGGTTACTGCTTGCCGTCCAATTTGGCGTTATCTTCGATTTGAACCGTATAGGTATCTTTCGTAAAAGATACTTTCATTAGAAAACCCTCGTCTATCTTATCGGTAACTTTAAATTTCGCCTGAAAAAATCCTTTTGCTTCCTCGTAGTCATCAATCTTTGTGCAGGAGGGGAGACCGCTCAAATAGTCGTAATATTTTTTTGCGTCTGCCAATCCTTTTTCTCCGGCGATATCGGTATACTCATAAGTCGTAGTAACGCGGTTACCGTTAGATTTGATATCAATATTTTTCATCGTGCAATCCGTACCGCATATTGTCGTAATCGAACTGATATTAAGCCCCATCATGGAATGAACCTCCGGTTTTTTGTAACCGCATCCGGTGAGAACCAGACAGATTACTAAAACCAAAGGGAGAAATTTCTTAATCATTATGCTTTCATCCTGTCATACAGCGGTTTTACGGTAGGATAAATCTCTTTGAAGATAGCATATCGCTCATCGTAGCAGGCAGCCAGAGCCGCATCTGGTTTTTCCGTACCGACTACCTTGACAATTTTGTCTGCTGCCTCCTGAACAGAAGCGTACTCACCGCAGGCAACAGCGGCTAACATGGCGCCGCCAAGTCCCGGGCCCTCTTCACTTTCGATAATATTTACGTTAATGTTTAATACGTTTGCCATGATTTTTCTCCACAACGGACTCTTTGCACCGCCGCCGCAAATCTTTGTCTCGGTTATGTTAATGCCGAGGTCTTTGGCAATCTCGTAACAATCACGAATGGCAAAGGCAACGCCCTCAAGAACTGCCTGTGTCATATCGGCACGGGTCGTATCCATCGACATTCCCACGAACATAGCTCTTGCGTCCGGATTGTTGTGAGGGGAGCGCTCTCCCATCAGATAAGGAAGATAGAATACGTTATTGGCGCCCAATTTGTCATCCGAAATTGGTTTTTGCTCTGCGGCATACTCCTGTGTGCCGATGATATCATCCATCCACCATTTGTTGCAGGAAGCGGCGCTCAGCATACAACCCATGAGATGATAATTGCCGTCGGCGTGGTCGAACGAGTGAAGGGCATTGAAGCGGTCTACCCCGAATTCTTTACTGGAGATAAAAATGGTTCCCGATGTTCCCAAAGAAATGTTGCACCCGCCGTCGCCTACGGTTCCCGTTCCCACGGCAGCAGCAGCGTTGTCTCCGGCTCCGGCAGCAATTTTGCAATTGGTTGTCAGTCCGAGAGTGTCAGCAACTTCTGCAGTTAAGTTGCCGGTTACTTCGTAACTTTCAAACAACTTCGGCAATTGTTCTTCTTTCACATCGCAGATTTCCATCATTTCCTTGGACCAACATTTGTTTTTGACATCTAGGAGAAGCATGCCGGAGGCGTCGCTATAGTCACAACTGTGTACGCCGGTCATTTTGTAAGCAATGTAGTCTTTCGGAAGCATAATCTTGGCAATTTTTTTGAAGTTTTCCGGTTCATTTGCCTTTACCCAAAGTATTTTCGGGGCAGTAAATCCAGCAAAAGCGATGTTTGCCGTATATTCGGATAACTTTTCCTTGCCAATTTCATTATTCAAATAATCGACTTCTTTTGTCGTTCTCCCGTCGTTCCAGAGAATGGCAGGTCGAATGACGTTATCATTTTCGTCTAAGATGACAAGACCGTGCATCTGCCCGCCAAAACTGATGCCGGCAACTTGGGAAGCGTCGTATCCATCGACTAATTTTTTGATTCCGTCGACAACGGCATCCCACCAGTCTTCTGGTTTTTGCTCTGACCAGCCCGGTTTTGGAAAAGATAGCGGGTATTCGTTGGAAACAATATTACAAATCTTGCCGCTGCCCTCCATAAGTAACAGTTTTACTGCTGATGTACCTAAATCAACTCCAATGTAATACATATGTGTTCTCCTTTATTCTTTCTATTTTTGAAAAGCGACCCGGCAACGAGTCGCTTTTCAGATTATTTACGCGGAGGCAAAGTGAGGATATGTCTGTGCTTGCACAAGACTATCCGAGCGCGCCCGCGAACCCGAGCAGTCTCGCGAAGCGTGACGCTCGTGGTTATTGAAACAATAGTTTCTTTATGCAAATGGGTTCTCTGTCTTATAGAGCATTCCTTTTGGCTGATTGTATCCAATTTCTTCTACCGGAACACCAATATATTTGAATACTTCATATAAGGTTTTGCCATAATGTCCGAATGCAACAGCGCCGTGGTGAGGGTAGTTGCCCTCAATCAATACGTGGCGGTAGAAGCGTCCCATCTCAGGAATGGCAAAAATACCGATAGCGCCGAACGAACGTGTGGCAACTGGAAGAACTTCACCGTGTGCAATGTAAGCGCGAATCTTTGCGTCTGCCGTACTCTGGAGACGGAAGAATGTAATGTCGCCCGGAATGATGTCGCCCTCGAGAGTTCCGTTTGTAACTTCTTCCGGAAGAGTTCTTGCCATAATCATCTGATACTTCATCTCGCAGAAAGAAAGTTTGCTGGAAGCAGTATTTCCGCAGTGGAAGCCCATGAATACATCCGTAGAAGTATAGTCGTATTTACCTTTAATATCTTCTTCATATAAGTCAGCCGGTACGGAGTTGTTAATGTCAAGAAGCGTAACTGCGTCCTGACTGACAACAGTACCGATAAACTCGGAAAGTGCACCGTAAATATCAACCTCACAGGATACCGGAATACCTTTTGCTGTCAAACGGCTGTTTACATAGCAAGGAACGAAACCGAACTGTGTCTGGAATGCAGGCCAGCATTTGCCGGCAATGGCAACATATTTGCGATAGCCTTTATGGTCTTCAATCCAGTCAAGAAGAGTCAGCTCATACTGAGCAAGCTTTTCAAGGATTTCCGGTTTCTTATTACCAACACCAAGTTCTTTTTCCATATCAGCAACAACTTCCGGAATACGTGAATCTCCGGCATGATTGTTGAAAGCTTCAAACAGGTCGAGCTCGGAGTTTTCCTCGATTTCAATATTCATGTTGTAAAGCTGCTTAATCGGAGCGTTACAAGCAAGGAAGTTAAGAGGACGAGGACCGAAGCTGATAATCTTTAAGTTGTTCAATGCTACAATAGCGCGGGCAATCGGAACAAACTCATTAATCATGTCCGCACATTCTTCAGCGGTTCCAACCGGATACTCTGGTATGTAAGCGCGGATATTTCTCAACTTCAAGTTGTAACTTGCGTTCAACATACCGCAGTATGCATCGCCGCGTCCCTGAATCAGACCATTATCTTTGTAAGATTCTTCGGCTGCTGCGCAGAACATTACCGGCCCGTCAAAATGTTTAGCAAGAAGTGTCTCGGAAATTTCTGGTCCGAAGTTACCAAGATATACAACTAAGGAATCACATTCTGCTTTCTTAACGTCTTCCAAAGCCTGAACCATGTGAATTTCACTCTCTACGATACAAATAGGACATTCATAGATGTCAGCAGCGTCATATTTCTTTTTGTAAGCTTCTACTAAAGCTTTTCTTCTGTTTACAGAAAGTGACTCCGGGAAACAGTCACGGCTTACTGCAACAATTCCGATTTTTGTTTTTGGCATGTTATTTGTCATACTCATTTTTTTGTAAACCATCCTTTCATTCTAAAATTATGTTCGTGTGATTGTGCCTGAACAATCAGGCACACAAGCGCTTAAAAGGTCAAGCGCCTAGAAACAAAATCAGTACTTTCATTTTAATATAAGTCTGGTAAAAATGCAACTATATTTTTATGCTTCGAACAGGGATTTTTGTGCAGTTTCACGAAAAAGCAGCTTCCTCTTTCCGGAGCATCCTCTACCCAGATACTGCCATGATGTGCGCTGACGATTTCTCTGGCAATGCAGAGACCGAGACCGGAGTGGCCCTTTTCGGAATGGGCGTCGTCAGAGCGGTAAAAACGGTCAAAGATACGTTGCTTTTCGTCATCCGGCACACCACATCCGTTATCGGCGAACGCAAAGGTCAGGAAGTTGGGCTCTATCTGCAGGGAAAGCCTGATTTTTCCGTTCTCCGGAGTGTAGGAAAGGGCATTGTCCAATAAGATGGAAAATACCTGAATGATTCGCTCCCTGTCGCAGAGGGTGTCGGGAAATTCCGACACTTCTGCAGGCAGTTCCAAAGAGAGGCAGATGTTTTTCCCTGCGGCCAGAGGCTCAAATTTTTCATAACTATCCAGCAGAAGTTCATCCGGCTGGCAGATTTCCATATTTAAAGGAAGATGGCGGGAATCAGCATTTGCCAGAAAGAGCATATCGCGGATTAGATTTTGCATGCGGCCGCTTTCCTCTGTCATCAAATGGATGAAGTGCTTTTGTTCTTTGGGGTCGCTTGTTTTTTTCAGTACTTCCAGTCCGGAGCGCAGGATGGCTAGGGGGGCACGCAGTTCGTGGGAGGCAGTGGCGATGAAATGTACCTGTTTTTCCCTGTTTCTTTTCAGAGGGATGATGATACATTTGGTAGAAAACCAGAAGAAGACAAGCAGAAGAGTTATGGCGGTCAAATCTGTCAGCAGGATAACGAGCCGCAGATGGCGGATTCTGTCACGCTGTCCCTGAAGAGGGGAGAGGATGAGATATTGGAGGCGGTTGGACTGTTTGGGAATCACACCTGCGGAGGCATAGTATTCGCTGCCATCTGACGAGCGGAAATCAAATTCTGTGTGGGAGATGATTCTGTCCGGCTGTGTGGAAAAGATATCTGGAATCTGTTCTTTGGCCGCTTTGTTTAGCGCCTCCTCCCGCAGTTGTTTTTCCTGCGCGGAGTCGTGGTATTGCTGATAAAAGAGCGGTTTGCCGTTGTCATACAGGTACAGCAGAAACTGGCTGTTCTTCTGAATCTGGCTCAGCCATTGATGTGAGATTGAATCCTGTTCCTGCAGATGAATGAGCACCGCATTGAGCTGTCGCAGGAAAGCGGCGTTGTCTTCTGCCTTTAAGCTGTTTTCCGCGAAGCGCAGACAGAGGAATGTCAACACAAGGAAGATACATCCGGTCACGAAAGTACAAAACAGGGTGAGTTGAACGTGTAGTTTGTGGAACATAAGCAGACTCCTTTCAGGCTTCGAGTATATACCCGATACCCCTTACTGTTTTCAAGTTGAGATTGCTTCCCGTGGAGTGCAGTCGTTTGCGTAGAAAATGAATATAGGTATCCAGATTGCCCTCTTCTACCGGAGCGTCAACGCCCCAGACCCGTGAAAACAAAACCATGCGGTGTATGACCTGATTTGGCTCCCTCATAAACGTCTCCAAAAGAAGCCCCTCCCTGCCGGATAGCGGCAGTTCCTTTTTCGGGCCGGACAGGATTCGCAGCGAGCAGTCATAAGAAATGTCTTCAAAGGATAGGAGATTGTCATCCTCGTAACGTCCGCTGCGTCTGCCGAGGGAGCGAATCCGCGCCGACAGTTCTTCAAATTCAAAAGGCTTGACGATATAGTCGTCGGCGCCGCTGTCCAGTCCCTCAATCCGGTCATACAGTTCTCCCAGTGCAGTAATGAGAATTACGGGGGTAGTGATACCGGCGCTTCTCGCCTTTTTCAGTACGAGAAGACCGTTCATCGTAGGAAGCATGCGGTCGAGAAGGACGAGGTCGTAAGCGTCCTGCAAAAAGAAATCAAGGCCGTCCCGTCCGTCGTGGCAGACATCTACTTCGTGTTTTTCCTTTTCTAATTGAAATAAAAGCAATTCACATAATTTTTCATCATCTTCGATTAATAAAAGTTTCAATTTAACCTCCCATTCCGGCTGCTGACATTGAGCTATATTCAGAGTGTACCATAGAAATCTTAAAAAATCCTTGAAACTGCGGAATAAATTAAAGATAATTTTCAAGATTATTTAAAGATAAGTCTGCTAGGATGAAGAGGAATTGTGAAACAACGAAGCAATTCGTATCATTTGTATGGGTAATAGAAAAAAATAACAGGAGGGAGAATTGTATGAACAAAAAAAGGAGATTGATGTCACTCACATGGCTTCTGGGGATGGTAATCATGCTCGGCTCCGGATGTGGAGACACCGCCGGAGATGAGCGGGGAGGCAATCGTGGTGATTTGGCAGAGAACGGATTTATTAAAGCGGGGAGCGGACGATTTATTGAAGAAGAGATATCGCTTCCGAAAGAGATTAGGAAAATTCAGGCGATGAGAAAATTGTCAGACGGCAGTCTGGAATTGATTGGAAACAGCGGACAGACAGATAGCTGCCTTGTTCTCAGGAGTTCGGATGGCGGGAAAAAATGGAGTCAGCAAAAGATTGACGGACTGGGCAGAGACTACTACCCCCAGACGGCCATTGCCGCAGACGGCAGGGCGGTTCTGCTGAACTATATGGAAGAAAAGACAGTAAAGGCAACAATAGCAGAAGCAGATGGCAGCACAAAAAACTTTTCCTTTTCCCTGCCGGAGGATGCGGCAAAGGATACCGATAATCGTATTGTTCAGGCATCGTATGATACAGACGGGAATCTGGTTGTTTTGGATATGTACGGCGCCCTGTATGTAGTGACGGCAGCTGGCAAATGCGAAAAGGCTTATGATACAAGGGGGGGCGGACATCCGCCATTTCAGTATTGCCGGAACGACACTGTATGCGGTGCATGAGGATGGAATCCTCATATTTGACACGAAAAAGAAGAGTGCGTCCGCTTCAGAGACGACGCTGGACCGTCTAATTAAAAAGGATAGGAAATTGGTTTCCAATGACACAGACAGGGGAAAGCCCCTGCTCATTTCTTCCGCCGCGAGGGAGGATGGCATTATGCTTGTCT
This sequence comes from uncultured Eubacterium sp., assembly GCA_948579355.1. GTDB lineage: Bacteria > Bacillota > Clostridia > Lachnospirales > Lachnospiraceae > Eubacterium_F. The sequence goes on from CAPAOV010000026.1 coordinate 17,119, forward strand.
GGGAGGATGGGATTTTCCACTTCACTAAAGGAGGGAATGTAATGGAACAGCTTGTCGACGCCTCCATGACCAGTATTGGCGGCGCGGGATTTACGCTGCTTGATCTGGCGGTAATGGATGATGAAAATATATTTATTGCCGCAAGCGACGAGGAGGGAGATAAATTATTTCATTACACTTATGATAAGAAGGCGGCAGCGGTGCCGGAAAAAGAGTTGTCAGTCTATGCACTGGATGATTCCGGTTTTTTGCGGCAGGCAGTAAAACAGTTCCAGAAAAATAATCCGGATATTCACGTGAAACTGGAATTCGGACTGTCCGGAAAAGACGGGGTGACACTGGAAGATGCCCTCTCTGCACTGAATACTAACATTCTGGCAAAAAAGGGGCCGGATGTGCTGATTTTAGACGGAATGCCGGTGGACAGCTATATCAGCAAAGGCATTCTCAGTGACATTACGGATATTGTAGATGAAATAGATAAAAAAGACGGCATTTTTCAGGGGATTAAAGAGGGGAGTAAAAAAGACGGCAAGATTTACGCCATGCCGATACGTTTTCTGTTTTCCGTAGTGGAGGGAGACAAAGATGCGGTGGCTGCCGGTCAGACTCTGCCGGCGTTGGCAAAAAGAGTGCAGGAGCTGGGACAGAAAAAATCGCAGGGGAAAAATATCCTTGGAAAAGGGAGCAGAACATTGCTGCGGGATTTATATTATGCAGATTCCGCTAACTGGCAGAAAGCAGACGGTACACTGGATAAAGAGGCGCTGACGCAGTATCTCACATATGCAAAACAGATGTATGATGTGGATTCGGTTAGTAAAAAGGATGATTTTCGGGATAAGTCGATTGGTGACGGCACTGTGAGCGGAGAAAAAGTGGGCAGCAATAATAGTGTGGGACTGCTTAGTGGGGACTGCCGGATTTCCGTCGGTTCTCTGGCCGGAATCCATGACTTGCAGACGATGTGCAGTGTTGAGGTACAGACGAAGGCGGATTACTGCCTTATGAATGGAGGAAAAGTCAAATCCTACATCCCTTATCTGATGGCAGGCGTCACCGAGAGCGGCAGCAAAGAAACGGCGAAAGCATTTGTCAGGGAGCTTCTGGGGAAAAAGGCGGGAAACAGCCCATCGAATGGTATTCCGGTAAACCGCGCCGCCTACGATGCCGTATGTGAAGAAAAACTGCATGCCCAGAATGTGAAAGACAAGACCAGTCTGGCTGTAGGCTCAGCAGACGACGGAGAGAGTGTTGGTTTTGACTATGTGGATTTGACGAAAAAGGACGAGGATAAATTTACAAAAATTGTCGAAAGCCTTACGAAACCTGCGATGACGAATCGTGTCATACAGGAGATGGTATTGGAGCAGGGAGAAAAATATCTTCTGGGAGAGCAGTCTCTGGAGAGTGCGGTGGAGGCAATCTTTAAAAAAGTAAATCTGTATCTGGCAGAAAACGGTGTCAATTGAGTGTGTACCTGACAGAGGAGGACGGTGGATATGGTTAAGAGAAGAAGAGCCGGCTGGTTGTTTATGCTTCCGAGTCTGGCAGGAGTACTTGTTTTTTACCTCATTCCTTTTGGGGATGTGGTGCGGCGTTCTTTTTTGCGCACGGCAGGCGACAGTTTTGCCGGACTGGATAACTACAAACAGGTATTCGGAAATCAGGCGTTTCGTCTGGCTGCGGGAAATACGGCGCGATTCGTGCTTGTCTGTCTGCCGCTCCTGCTGGGGATTTCTCTGGGGCTGGCGGTGCTGCTGCAAAAGCAGGTCAGGATGAGAAAGGTGATGAAGAGTGCATATCTGGTGCCGCTGGCGGTTCCGGCGGCGAGTGTGGTACTTCTTTGGAATATTGTATTTGACAAGGCAGGCGTCCTCAACGGGCTTCTCTCTGCGTTTCATCTGCAGGGGAAAGACTGGATGAATTCCGATGCTTCTTTCTGGGTACTGGTATTCAGTTATATATGGAAAAATCTTGGGTATGATGTGATTTTGTGGCTGGCAGGGCTGCTTGGTATTCCGGACGATATTTATGAGGCGGCAGGGGTAGATGGGGCCGGAGAGTGGAAATGTTTTCTTCATATAACGCTGCCCAACATCCGTCCGGTAGCCTTTACGATTATCATCCTTTCTTTTCTCAATTCTTTTAAGGTTTTTCGGGAGGCATATCTGGTGGCGGGGAATTATCCGCAGGAAAAAATATATTTGCTGCAGCATGTGTTTAATAATTGGTTTTCAGAGCTGTCCGTAGATAAGATGGCGGCGGGGTCGGTGCTTCTGTGTTTGGTAATTACCGTGTTTGTGCTGATTCTGCAACGTAGTTGGAGGGGAGTAGATGAAAAATGGAAGTAAGTGGAAAAGGAGAATTGGTTTTATGCCGCTGGCGGTATTTGCCGTTTTGGAAGTGAGTCCGCTGTTGTTTTTACTGGCAGGCGCCTTTATGGGGGATTCGGAGATTATGAGTCTGATTGCTCCGGTGCTCGGAAAAGGGGAAGGGTATGCTTTCTGGCGTCTAATTCCGCGCTACCCGACAGGTAAAAATCTGGTGCAGATTCTGCTGGATTCGCCGGAATTTTTCCAGATGTTCTGGAATTCAGTTAAAATCACTGGCGGAATTTTGGCAGGCCAGCTTATCTTCGGCATGCCGGCGGCGTGGGGACTGGCGAGATATTCTTTTCGGGCAAAAAAAGCGCTCTATATGCTTTATATCATTATGATGATGATGCCCTTTCAGGTCACGATGTTATCGCAATATCTCGTACTTGATAAGCTTCACCTGCTGGATACGAGCGCAGCCGTAATCCTGCCGGGGATGTTTTCTACCTTTTCGGTATTTATCATGTACCGTTTCTTTTGCGGTATTCCGGAAAGCGTACTGGAGGCGGCGCGCATTGACGGAGCAGGGGAATGGAGAATCTTTCTGCGGATTGGCCTGCCGCTGGGAGTTTCTGGCATTATCTCGGCGCTGGTACTTTCCTTTTTGGAATGCTGGAGCATGATTGAGCAGTCGATGACGTTTCTGGAGACAAAAAGTCTCTGGCCGCTGTCACTGTTTATGCCGGAGATTAACAGCAGTAATGCGGGATTTTCACTTTGTTCGTCGCTTATGGCGCTGCTTCCGGCAATCTTTGTATTTATGGCAGGTCAGGATTATCTGGAACAGGGTATCGCATATTCGGCAAAGGAGGGGTATCATTGAAAAAAATAAAAGGAAAAAATGCATTTTGGCTGAAAGCTCTTATATGGCTGGCGGGTATTATGATTCTGTTTACCGTCATATCTAAGATTACGGATTCTTTTACGGTGGCAAAAGTGAAAACCGCCACCCCCTCGCAGAGGAAATTGCAGTATAAAGTGTCGGCAGAGGGGCAGATTGAAAAGAACCGCGAGGTATTTATTCTCACCCAGCCGGAGCTTCTCGTGAAATCGGTACTGGTCAGTGAGGGCCAGCGTGTGAAAAAAGGAGATTTGCTGGCGAGGCTGGACATGAAGCAGCTGAACGAGCGGATTGACACGGTAACGGGAGAAAAGAGGGCGCTGGAACTGCAGAACGAGGCGGTGCAAAAAAACAGGCATTCGGCATGGCGTATGCGGGCGAAAGCGCTGGCGCAGGCAAAGAAAGCATACGCGCAGCTTCGGGAGAAGAATAGGAAAGCGTTGGCAAAGGCAAAAAAGAAGCAGGATAAGAAGGCGTGGCGGGAGCTGCAGAAAGCGGCGGAACAGGAAGAAAAAGAGGCAAAAAAGGCGATAGAAGAGGCCGGAGAGGAGCCGGAGTCAGACAACAGTGTGGAAGTCAATAATATTTCCATCCGCAATTTACAGAGACAGGTAGACAAACTGGAAAAAATCAGGAAACAAAAAGGGGAGATACGCTCGACGGCAGCAGGCGTCATTACCGGAATACTGGTGAATGTCGGACAGAAAACAGCGGATACCGGTTTTTTTACAATGACGGACGAGAACGCCGGACTTAAATTTATTGGTAAACTTATGCTCTCCGATACGAAATATGTCTCGGTGGGAGACAAAGTCACGCTGCAGTCAGCCGGCCGTAAGCTGGAAGATATCGCGGTCACGTCTATGGAGATGGATGAGAACAGGGAGTTTATGAATGTCACAGCGCTGCTTCCAGCGGATACGTTCGCCTTGGGCGAGACAGTCACGATGACGGTGAAACAGGAATCGCAAAGCTATCCGTGTACGGTTCCAGTGACGGCGCTCCGGCAGGAGTCGGGCAAAAGTTTTGTTCTTGCCGTACAGAAAGAGGATACCGTATTAGGAGAGCAGGAAGTTGCAAGGCAGATGGAAGTGACGGTAGTGGAAAAAAATGAGTCCTATGTGGCGCTGGAGGCGGACGCAATGGATAAGGAAACCCGCATTATTACGGATAGCGACCGCTTTGTGGAGAACGGAGACAGGATTAGGCCCGAAGAAGAGAAGGAGGATAATGTTGAGAGCTAAGAAGACAGTGAAAGCGCTCATAATCGTAACCGTGATGACGCTGACAGCATTATTGTTTGCGGCCGGCCGTTATATGGGAAATAAGGGAGAGCGGTTTCTGAAAAATCTTACGCTGCAGTCCGCAGGACAATGTTTTGATGTAAGCGCCAAGAAAGATGACGGGAATGTTTCTTATTCGGCATGGACACAGTGCCGGCAAGAAACATTGCAGTCGGAGTTTGGCAGAAGCTGTGATGCCGATGTGATTGCCATATATGGGGATTCGGGCTGTGTATTTCCCATTGGGGCAAATCTGCCTGCCGAGGATACGGAGGGATGTATCATCGGGGAAAAACTGGCGGAGGATTTATTTGGCAGCGGGCATGCTGCGGGAGGAAAACTTTTCTGGAGAGAGCAGGAATGGACGGTTCGCAGAGTCGTGGAGGAACCGGCCGAACTCTGCCTGCTGCAGGCTTCGGGAATGAAAGAGCAGCCGGAGTTTGAGCGTATCAGTATAACCGTAAAGGAAGGGGATAGCAGGAGGAAAGTATTCGAAGAGTTTACGCTCAATCAGGGGTTGAGCGCCCATGCTCTCCGCTGGGATTATCTCTACGGAGCAAAATGGCTGCTGGAGATGATTCCCTCCGATTGGTCTGATTTTGACGGATGGAAAAAGAATTTGCAGGAGTGGAGCAAGGCGGTTAAGCTTGCGAAGACGGCAGAGAGGTCAGCGATAGAGGAAGCGGGCCTGAAGTACCGGAGGAGGGGGATGTTCTTTTACATTTTAGGGGTTATATGCGTTATCGCAGGTTTGGTGATAGTGTGGTGCACCGATACAAAGAAAAATAAATAATTGACATATTCGTTGCACTAATACAAAGAAAATTGCGGACAGCAAAGGGAGGAACTGATAACTTCTGTCGGTATCGCGGGTATCTTACCGTATCTTATCCGGTGTACTGCTCCCAACGAAAAATACATTGTTTCGCTCGTTTACAGAAATCTTTCGCCGCCTCTCGCAAAACTCGCTGTCTGCGGTGTCGTTTTCACTGATTTTTGCAGCATTGACCGCTCGCCGGTCCTTATGCACCACCGTTTGTTACTGATTACTGCGGGGGGCACCAGAGGTGCCGCTTCACAGAAGAAAGAGGCTAAAAAACAAATTTATTTATTTTTAGCCTCTTTCTTCTGTGAACAGATGCTGCGCATCTGCCCGCAGTAAAATACAATTGTTCTGGTGGTGCATTAGTACCGTTGCGTAGCGGTCTAGTGCAAACGGGCTGTCAAAAATCAGTGAAAAACGACCGTAGACATCTCAGACAATGCTCGGGCGGCGCTCTGTAAACGAGCGAAACAATAATTTTTCGGGGAGCGACACAAGGATAAGCTACGCCAGGATACCCGCTGCCCTGATAACTACAGATTATTAAGTTTAAGGATTAAGCGGCATTAAGTGGTTGCCTTGCTATGTATATTTCCAGCCTTGACTGTTACATCTGTAAGAGTGCGGGGGGAAGTTTAACAATATTGAAAATCGAACGACTACGGCAATCCAACCTATTCTTTAACAAAAAGCATGGGCAAGTATAAAATTGCACCGACGTTCTTTCGGATTAGGGGCAACACGAACATAATGCTGAATGCGGAGAGAGCAACGGTGGATGAAGAGGAATAATTTATATGCGTACCGGATGCATTTTTTCTTGCCTAAAAAATGGAAATGGGGTACACTAATAAAAGATGAAACTATGTTGTTAAAGAAGTGCGAAAGGAGCTAGTATATGAGACGTGTAGGCTTTTTGACGAGCGGCGGCGACTGTCAGGCGCTGAACGCTACGATGCGCGGAGTAGCGAAAACATTATATAATGCGGATGAAGATACGGAAATCATCGGTATTCTGGATGGATATAAGGGGCTGATGTACGAGAAATATGTAAAGATGAAACCATCGGATTTCTCGGGTATTCTGACGGAGGGCGGAACGATTCTCGGCTCTTCCCGACAGCCATTTAAAAATATGAGAAAACCGGACGAGAATGGGATGGACAAGGTAAGAGCCATGGTGAATACCTATTCAAAATTAAAATTGGATTGTCTTGTGATTTTAGGAGGCAACGGCACTCAGAAATCTGCCAATATGCTTCGGGAAGAGGGTTGTAACGTAATCGGATTGCCAAAGACGATTGACAATGATATTTGGGGAACCGATATGACATTTGGTTTCCAGAGTGCGGTCGATATCGCTACCAATGCCATTGACTGTATTCATACGACCGCTTTTTCTCACGGGCGCGTATTTATCGTTGAAGTAATGGGACATAAAGTTGGATGGCTGACGCTTCATGCGGGCATCGCCGGCGGGGCGGACGTGATTCTTCTTCCAGAGATACCTTATGATATTGATGCGGTTGTAGATGCGATTCAAAAACGTACGGAAGACGGAAAGCGCTTTTCTATTCTGGCGGTAGCAGAGGGAGCTATCAGTAAGGAAGACGCCGCCCTGACCAAAAAAGAGCGGAAAGCAAAATTGAAGAATAATCCGTACCCGAGTGTTTCTTATAAAATCGGGGCCGAGATTGAGGAAAAGACGGGGCAGGAGATTCGCATTACGGTACCGGGGCATACGCAGCGGGGCGGAAGTCCGTGCGCTTATGACCGCGTCATTTCCAGCCGCCTCGGTGCAGCGGCGGCTCAGTTGATTTTAGAGGGCAGATACGGCTATATGGTAGGTTTGAAAAACGATGAAATTATTCCGATTCCGTTGGAGGATGTTGCCGGAAAACTGAAAATGGTAGACCCGGAATCTTCCATTATTCAGGAGGCAAAAAGTCTGGGAATCAGTTTTGGTGTGTAAACGGGAGAACTTGTATGTCGTATCAGGCTTTGTATAGAAAATACCGTCCGAAAGATTTTTCGGATGTAAAAGGGCAGGAGCATATTGTGACTACGCTCAGCAACCAGATAAAAGCAAATCGTATCGGGCATGCCTATTTGTTCTGCGGGACGAGAGGCACCGGTAAGACGACGGTTGCCAAAATATTTGCCAAAGCGGTGAATTGCGAGAATCCAAGCCCACAGGGCCCTTGCGGAACATGTGCCATGTGTCAGGCGATAGAGGCGCATACGTCCATGAATGTTGTGGAAATTGACGCAGCTTCCAATAACCGTGTAGATGACGTTCGTCAGGTTATTGACGAAGTGCAGTATTCACCGGCGGAGGGGCGCTATAAGGTGTATATTATCGACGAAGTGCATATGCTGACAACGAGCGCCTTTAATGCCCTTCTCAAGACGTTGGAGGAGCCGCCGGCATATCTGATTTTTATTCTGGCAACGACGGAGGCGCATAAGATTCCGCTGACCATTTTATCACGGTGCCAGCGCTATGACTTCAAGCGTATTCGCGTTGATGAGATTGCCGCGCGTTTGCAGGAATTGTTGGAAAGAGAAAATGTGGAGGCGGAACCGGAAGCGCTCAATTATATTGCCAGACAGGCAGACGGCGCCTTGCGCGACGGTTTGAGTTTACTGGAACAGTGTATTTCTTTCTATTTCGGGGAGAAACTTACATTTGAAAATGCCCTCAACGTTTTGGGGGCGGTAGACCATGCGGTGTACCATCAATTGATGGAAGCGTTGGTGGAAAACCGTGTGGATGACGTCATACAGGTCGTTGCCAATATGATAGAGAAGGGAAAAGATTTGACGCAATTTGTAAATGAATTTATCTGGTATCTGCGTAATATGCTTGTTGTGAAAACTGCTGACAACGGGGAACAGTTAGTCGATATGTCGGCAGAAAACAAAAAAGAATTGAAGCAGTATGCGGAGATTATAGAACTTCCGGTGATATTTCGCTATATTCGCATTTTATCCGAGCTTGCGAATCGTATGAAATATGGAAATAACAAGCGCATTATGCTGGAGGTGGCGCTTATTAAATTGTGCCGTCCCCGTATGGAGCGGGATTATGATTCTCTTGTCCAGCGGCTTTGCGCGATAGAGCAGACGAACGAGGAACTTCAGGAGGCGCTGGCTTCCGGTAATCTGACGGTGTCGGCGCAGCAGCATACGCAGGCGAAAGAAGAGGCGCCGGTATTGCGTAAAGATATCCGGCCGGAGGCGGTGCCGGATGATGTGCGGGCGGTCGTACAGAATTGGAAGCAGATTCTCGGACGGGTTAGTCCGGTCTGCCGCAGCATGCTTGCGGATGTTCGGCTGTCGGTTTCGGACGATGGAAAGCTGATGATGGCTTTCGGGCAGGAAGTCACGGCGGAATATTTCAGGAGTGAGGAACATCAGAATGAATTAGTTGAGGCAGCAGGGCAACTGACGGGAAAGGAAATTTCACTGGATATCCGTTATGTGGAAAGCCGTCAGGAAATGAGTGCGTTCCCCGAGCTGCGGAATATAATAAAAAATGTAGAGATTGAAATATTAGATTAGAAAGCGAGGATTGAAGTATGGCTAGAAGAGGCGGTTTTCAGGGCGGTATGCCGGGAAATATGAATAATTTAATGAAGCAGGCGCAGAAGATGCAACGCCAAATGGAAGAGACGCAGAAAGAAATGGAAGACAAAGAGTATGAGGCGACGGCCGGCGGAGGCGCTGTTGCCGTGAAAGTTTCCGGTAAAAAGGAGATTTTATCCGTGAAACTGAGTGAAGAAGTTGTAGACCCTGATGATATTGAAATGCTGGAAGATTTAATCGCAGCGGCGACCAATGAAGCTCTTCGCATGATGGAAGAGGACAGCGCCAAATCCATGGAGGCGTTGACTGGCGGTCTGAATCTGGGCGGAGGATTTCCTTTCTGATGAATTACTACAGTGAATCGATTCAAACGTTGATTGAAGAATTGTCCGGACTTCCCAATATCGGCCCCAAATCGGCACAGCGCTTGGCGTTTCATATACTGAATTTGCCGGAAAAGCGGGTCGAGCATTTGGCAAACAGTATTCTCAATGCGAGAAAGAAAATTTGTTTTTGTAAAGAATGCTTCAATTTGTCCGACCATGAGCTGTGTCAGATTTGCAGCGATGAAAAGCGGGATACCTCTACGATTATGGTAGTAGAGGAGCCGAGCGATTTGGCAGCGTATGAAAAGACGAGACAGTATAAAGGCGTCTATCATGTACTGCATGGCGCGGTCAATCCGATGGTTGGCGTGCAGCCTGAAAACCTGAAGTTAAAGGAATTGATGCAGCGGCTGCAGCGCGAAGACGTGAGCGAGGTTATTGTTGCCACAAATTCCACGGTGGAAGGCGAGGCGACTGCTTTATGGATTAGTAAATTCGTCAAGCAGGCAGGCATTAAGGTGACGCGGATTGCCAGCGGGGTTCCCGTCGGCGGGGCCTTGGAGTTTATTGATGAGATGACCCTATTCCGCGCGCTTGAGGGCAGGACGGAACTCTGAGCGCAGGAGCGAGCGGTAGAGTCCCATTGTTATAAAATCAGCAAGTTTCATAACGAGGTTGAGGTGGGTCGTCTGCAGCAGCATCTGGCTGCCAAAACCGGAGAGGTTTACGATTCCGGTAATAAAAATGTCGCCTACCGCTGGCAGATTTTTTGCGACACCAACGCCGGGGGAGAGCGAACCCTCTCCCAGAGTGACATAGCCGATATGGTCGACGATGCCAAGGGAGGCGTCGATAGCTATCACAAGGGCGTCGGGATGGTATAACTGAATAATTTGTAACGTGGCTTCCAGATTTTTGGCGTGGATTGGTTTTTCTAATGTGCCGTAAATATGGAAGCTTTTTTTGTGGGGGCGGGTTTGGTAGTGGCGCAGTTTATGGCCGATGATGGGGCCGAGACAATCGCCGGTAGCGCGGTCGGAGCCGATACATAGGAGAACAATCTCCTCTTTTTGTTCTATATTTTTCTTTACAAGCTGTTGTAAAGCGTCTGCAAAATTTAATAGTGACTGATTGTCACCGGGATTAAAATACTGAACCATAGTTAGTTCCTTTCCTGCTTCATTATTTCACTTCGGGGGTTCCAATAATTTGTCAAAAAATATTTTGCTACCCTCCAATCATTTCTAAAAAAAGTATGTACGAGTTTTGCTTAAAACATTCTTTAATTTTCATTAATTTTGGTTGTCCAATCGACAAAATACGCGCGTTTTGTATGCTATGATTAAAAGGAATCAAAGGAAATCGTTTGGAAAGAGAGGTTTAAATATGCAGTGGACAAGACCAAAGAGTGTGCGTCAGATTGGCGGGATACCCGGCCGGGGCAGAATATATATCGAAGATTATGTAATCCGGTTTGCAAGACAATTGGCAGAGCAGAGTAGAAAGGAAGAGAAAGCGGCTGTTTTGCTCGGCAACTATTATATGTATAACGGCGAAAAGATTTATCAGATTTCGGGTATCGTGGAAATTGATGGTTTTGCCAACCGCAGTACGCCGGAACTCACTTCCAGTGTATGGGACAACGTGTATTCGGAAATTAAAGAAAACTTTACGGATTTGGAAATTATCGGCTGGTTTTATTTTGAAGATGGGTTTTCCGTCAACCATGCGTCGCGCCTGTTGGAAATACATCGGGCAAATTTCCGCAAAGGGGATAAAGTTCTTTTTATTTTTGACGAGAGGGAAAAAGAAGACCGCTTTTTCATTTATCGCAATGGGCAGCTGGAGCAGCAGAAAGGGCATTTTATCTACTATGAGAAAAATCCGGAGATGCTTCGTTATATGGAAAAGGAGAATAATCGTCATGTACATATTGTAGAGCAGGAGGATGACCGCGTAGTCCGCAATATACGCGGAATCATGAGAGAAAAAGAGCAGAACCGCACGAAGTTTGAGCGGAGAAATTCACATATCGGGCATGGGATTATCGGCATGGTTGCCTTGATTGCCCTTTTGGTTGGCGTCGTGGCGATTCGCAATCAGACGACCCTCAACCAGATGAAAGACCAGTTGCGCGCCCTGCAGACGCTGGCGCAGCCGCAGCGGATGAGCGAGGGAAGCCGCACAAGTGTGGAAACGCAGTCAGGCGGATTGCAAAAAGAGGGAACGCCTGTGCCAAGCGTTACGCCGGCTGCCGTATCCGGTTCCGCCGCGCAGGTGAGTCCTACGCCGACCGTCACCGCGCAGGCAACTCCCGTGCAGACAACCCAGTAAATGGATTTTGAGGGAAGTGCCAGAGTGGCGGGTATCATGCGGTATCTTGTCCGGTATCCACTCCCAGCGAAAAATACATTGTTTCTTTTGTTTCCAGAAATCTTTCGCCGCCCCCTCGCAAAACTCGCTGTCTGCAATGTCGTTTTTCCTGACTTTTGCAGCATTGACCGCTCGCCGGTTCTTATGCACCACCATTAGTTACTGATTCTGCGGGCGGCACCTAAAGGTGCCGCTTCTGGGAAGAGGGCTGCTAAAAACAAATATATTTGTTTATGACAGCCCTCTTCCCAGAACAGATGCTTTGCATCTGCCCGCAGTAAGAATACAGTTATTCTGGTGGTGCATTAGCACCGTTGCGTAGCGGTCTAGTGCAAACGGGCTGTCAAAAGTCAGGAAAAACGACAGCAGACATCTCAGACAAGTGCTCGGACGGCGCTCTGGGAACAAAAGAAACAATAATTTTTCGGGGAGCGATACAGGGACGATGATACCGCATGATATCCGCGCAATACACAAATTCGGGAAGACAAATGATTAAGTGATTGCCCTGAAAAAAATGCGGGCAATATTGCGAAACATAGTTTCTTGTGATAAAATAGGCAAAAGAAGTGAGAGGGTTGTATGCAAAAGAAGGGATTGGTATGAATTTTTCAGGCAACAAAAGGCAGAAGAAAATCGCAGGTATTTTTCTTGTGGGATTAGCGCTTCTTGTGACGGGGCTGGGAGTGTTTTCCTATATATATGGCAATCGCTGTTTTGAACACTATCGCGTAGAGAGCAAAGTGGAGCGCAGCGATAGCAATAATGTATCGTATCAATTTCATAATGGAAATATTCTTAAGTTCAGCCGCAGTGGTATCAGCGAAATTGATAATAGCGGCAAGAGTCTCTGGAATGGCGGCTACGAGATGAAACGCCCGCAGGTTGATATAAGCGGAGATTATGTTGTTGTCGCCGATGTGGACGGAAAGGATTTCTATGTTTTCAATGGAAAAGATGAGGGAATCAGTATAGAAACGAATCTTCCGATTGTGCGGGCAAAAGTGTCGGAACAGGGCATTGTTGCCGTTTTATTGAAAGATAAGGACTCCAATGTTTTGAATCTTTACAATCCGTATGTTCCGGCCGGGAAATTGCTTGTGGAAATCCCAACGAATGTTGCGGAGGAGGGATACCCGATTGATTTTGATGTTTCTCCTGACGGAAAGAGCGTTGTGACATCGCATTTGGTTGTTGCGGGAAATACCATTGATAATAAAGTGAGTTTTTATAATTTTACGGAAGTAGGGCAGGACAAAAATACGCTTGTCGGCGGCAAGTCGTTCGGGGAAGAAATGGTTGCTAAAATTGAGTTTGCCGATGATGACCGGGTCGTTGTGTTCCGAGAAAAGGGATGTACGGTTTTCAGGGAGATGAGGCAGCCGGATGTGGCGGCAGAGATGAATTTTGCCGATGAAATTAAAAGTATGGCGTTTGATGGCGACACAATTGCGGTTGTAACTGCAAAAGAGGGGAAACTCGATTCACAGAAATTGTTTCTATATGATAGCAGGGGGAAAGAAAAGCTGCAACAAAATATTTCCTATGAATATGACGATATGCAGATTTATGGAAATGAAATTATATTTGTCGGCAACCGCGTCTGCAACATAATGCGTGCGAACGGACATGAGAAGTTCAAATATCGTTTTCAGCAGGAAATTGATGCAGTGTTTCCGACGTCGGATAGTAATGAGTATACGTTAATTGATAATCTTGCGATACATAAAATTTCTCTTGGCAGTTAATATACTTATCCATGCGCTGTGCGAAATGGATAGAAGAAAGGTTCGGAAGATACAAAAGGAGGATGATGATGCAGCCGTATGTGGTGGATTTGATTGCGCTGGCGATAATTATTTTGGGGATTGCGATGGGAGCGGCAAGAGGGCTTCTCCTCACTCTCTACTCAATGGTGAAAATAATATTGATGATTGTTTTGGTTGTAGTTTTGTATCCGGTTATGAAAGCGATAGTACCCGAGAATTTATCTTGGGGAGCGGGACTTGCAGTTTTGGTGGCTATGATTGTTGCGGCAGTGGCATTAGGTATGGTGGCAAGTGTGCTGCATCTGATTGATAAAGTGCCGGTTATCCACGGCATAAACCGGCTTGCGGGAGCGATACTCGGCGGCGTGCTCGGCGTGATTGTCGTATTGGCGGCGCTGCTTGTTATTTCTCTTAGCCAGAGCGCCGAGTGGTGCCGGGAGATTTATCCCTGTGTACAACAGAGTAGTTTGTTGAGACCGCTCTTTGCGCTTTTACACGATTTGCCAATACCGCTGATACATCATTGATGCCCTTACAATACATCATTAATAAGGAAAATATTTTTCCTTGACAAAGGAAAGTCCGCACGATATAATGGTTTAGCATGCGTATCGTGTGGACTTTTGTGCGTTGTTTTTATGCACGGGCAGATGTCTCCATGCGTTCCGTTTGTCAAAAATTATCTACAGGAGGTGAAAATTAATGCCAACTTTTAACCAATTAGTAAAGCAGGGAAGAAAATCGGTTGCGAAGAAGTCCAATTCTCCAGCACTGCAGTCATCCTACAATTCTTTGAAGAAAAAGTCTGTTAATACAAGCTCTCCACAGAAGCGTGGCGTTTGTACTGTTGTCCGTACTGCTACACCTAAGAAGCCTAACTCAGCTCTTCGTAAGATTGCCAGAGTTCGTCTTTCCAACGGTATTGAGGTGACAAGTTATATTCCGGGTGAAGGACATAACCTTCAGGAGCATAGCGTAGTTATGATTCGCGGCGGCCGTGTTAAGGATTTGCCGGGTACGAGATATCATATTATCCGCGGTACTTTGGATACGGCTGGTGTTGCTAATCGTAAACAGGCTCGTTCCAAGTACGGAGCAAAGAAACCGAAAGCTGCAAAGTAAGCTAATTAAAAAAAGTACCGGATTAATTTTTGCATCTTAATTATAGAAGTAAGCAAACTTTAAGCTGGTGCGGACACAAGTCGTGAGTACCTGTGAATTAATTATTATTAAGGAGGGAAGTAACGTGCCACGTAAAGGACATATTCAGAAAAGAGACGTATTGGCAGATCCAGTGTACAAGAATAAGATTGTTACGAAATTGATTAATAATATTATGCTGGATGGAAAAAAGGGTGTTGCTCAGAGAATTGTATACGGAGCATTTGAACAGGTTGCAGAGAAGACCGGCAAAGATGCTTTGGAAGTATTTGATGAGGCTATGAACAACGTTATGCCTGAGCTCGAGGTAAAGGCAAGACGTATCGGCGGTTCCACGTATCAGGTTCCAATCGAAGTTCGCCCTGACCGCAGACAGGCTTTGGCTCTTCGCTGGTTGACCACGTATTCTCGTAACCGTGGTGAGAAGACCATGAAAGAAAGATTGGCGAATGAAATTATGGATGCTGCCAACAATACTGGTTCATCCGTAAAGAAGAAAGAAGATATGCACAAGATGGCTGAGGCGAATAAAGCCTTCGCTCATTACCGTTGGTAAGAGGTGAAAATGCTTGGAGCGAAGGCTCCGCTTTCGCACATTATCGTTGGTAATTTGATTTTTGTAAAAGGAGGAACTAGCGTTGGCTGGAAGAGAATACCCATTAGAGCGTACCAGAAATATTGGTATTATGGCTCATATTGATGCCGGTAAAACTACTTTGACAGAGCGTATTCTGTATTATACCGGTGTTAACTATAAAATAGGTGAGACGCATGATGGCGCCTCTACCATGGACTGGATGGAGCAGGAGCAGGAGCGTGGTATTACAATCACATCCGCTGCTACAACTTGTCATTGGACATTGGAAGACCATCATAAGCAGAAGCAAGGTGCGTTGGAGCATCGTATTAATATTATTGATACTCCGGGACACGTGGACTTTACAGTAGAAGTAGAGCGTTCCCTGCGTGTACTGGATGGTGCAGTTGGTGTGTTTGATGCCAAAGCAGGCGTTGAGCCTCAGTCTGAGAACGTATGGCGTCAGGCTGACACTTATAATGTACCGCGTATGGCGTTCATCAATAAGATGGATAAGATGGGAGCAGATTTCTTTATGTCTGTTCAGACCATCATTGACCGTTTAGGTAAAAATGCGATTCCGGTTCAGATACCAATCGGAAAAGAAGATGATTTCATCGGACTGATTGATTTGTTTGAAATGGAAGCATACTATTATAAAGATGATAAGGGCGAGGATATCGAGATTACATCCATTCCGGATGATTTGAAAGACCTTGCTCAGGAATGGCATGATAATCTCGTAGAGAAAATCTGCGATTTGGACGACGATTTGATGATGCAGTATCTGGAAGGGGAAGAGCCGTCTGTAAACGAGCTCAAGAAAGCTCTCCGCAAAGGTACGATTGCCTGTCAGGCAGTTCCGGTATATTGCGGTTCTGCTTACAAGAACAAAGGCGTTCAGAAAATGTTGGATGGTGTAATCGAGTATATGCCTGCACCAACGGATATTCCGGATATTACCGGTGTCGACGAAGAGGGCAATGAACTTACCCGCCGTTCTTCTGACGATGAGCCGTTCTCTGCTTTGGCATTTAAAATCATGTCTGACCCATTTGTTGGTAAACTGGCATTCTTCCGCGTGTATTCCGGTACATTGAACTCCGGTTCGTATGTACTGAATGCAACAAAAGGAAAGAAAGAGCGTGTCGGACGTATTTTGCAGATGCATGCAAATAAGCGTAGTGAGTTAGATAAGGTTTATTCCGGTGATATTGCAGCGGCTGTTGGTTTTAAATTGACAACGACGGGTGATACTATCTGCGATGAGAAGAGTCCGGTAATCCTTGAATCCATGGAATTCCCTGAACCGGTTATTGAGCTTGCAATTGAGCCGAAAACAAAGAATGATCAGGGTAAAATGGGCGAAGCGCTTTCGAAATTGGCAGAAGAGGATCCGACATTCCGTGCGCATACGGATCAGGAGACAGGCCAGACGATTATTGCCGGAATGGGCGAGCTTCACTTGGAAGTTATCGTTGACCGTTTGCTCCGCGAGTTTAATGTAGAGGCAAATGTCGGCGCTCCTCAGGTTGCTTATAAAGAGACATTTACGAAAGAAGTGGAAGTCGACAGCAAATATGCGAAGCAGTCCGGTGGTCGTGGACAGTACGGACATTGTCGTGTGCGTTTCACACCAACAGACCCGAATGGCGAGTCCACTTATGAATTTGAATCCACCGTTGTCGGCGGTGCTATTCCTAAGGAATATATTCCGGCCGTTGATGAGGGTATTCAGGAAGCTGCTCAGGCAGGTATTTTGGCAGGATTTCCAGTGCTTGGTATCCACGCCAACTGTTATGACGGTTCTTATCACGAAGTCGATTCCAGTGAAATGGCTTTCCACATTGCCGGTTCCATGGCATTTAAAGATGCGATGAAGAAAGGCGATGCCGTATTGCTCGAGCCTATTATGAAAGTAGAAGTAACAATGCCTGAGGAATACATGGGCGATGTAATCGGAAGCTTGAATGCGAAGCGCGGTCAGATTGACGGTATGGATGATATCGGCGGAGGTAAGATTGTTCGGGCATTTGTTCCGTTGGCTGAGATGTTCGGCTATTCTACAGAACTTCGTTCATCGACTCAGGGACGCGGTAATTATTCCATGTTCTTTGAGAGATATGATAAGTGTCCGAAGAATGTACAGGAGAAAGTTCTTGCGCAGAAAAACGGAAACTAAACTGTTTTTGGGGGTTGCTTTTTTATCGTCAATCCCCTATAATGAGGCTATATGTTAATAGCAGATATTTCTAAATTTAAATTAAAAAATGTTAGGAGGACGTTTAGAAATGGCTAAGGAAAAGTATGTAAGAAGTAAACCACATTGTAACATTGGTACTATTGGTCACGTAGATCATGGTAAAACAACATTGACAGCCGCTATCACAAAGGTATTGGCTGAAAGAGTATCCGGTAATGAGGCTACTGATTTTGAGAATATCGATAAGGCTCCAGAAGAAAGAGAGCGTGGTATCACAATTTCTACTGCTCACGTTGAGTATGAAACAGAGAATAGACATTATGCACACGTTGACTGTCCGGGACATGCCGACTATGTTAAGAACATGATTACCGGAGCAGCTCAGATGGATGGCGCTATCCTTGTTGTAGCTGCAACAGACGGTGTTATGGCTCAGACAAAAGAGCATATCCTTCTTTCCCGTCAGGTAGGTGTACCATATATCGTAGTATTTATGAATAAGTGCGATATGGTAGACGATGAAGAGTTGCTTGAGTTGGTAGAGATGGAGATTACAGAGCAGCTTGAGGAGTATGAGTTCACAGATTGCCCAATTATCAAGGGTTCTGCTTTGAAAGCTCTGGAAGATCCGAACAGCGAGTGGGGCGACAAGATTATGGAGCTTATGGCTACCGTTGATGAGTATATTCCGGACCCTGAGCGTGATACAGATAAGCCATTCGTAATGCCTGTAGAGGACGTATTCTCTATTACTGGACGTGGTACGGTTGCTACCGGACGTGTAGAGGCTGGTACACTTCACTTAAATGACGAAATTGAAATTGTTGGTATCAAAGAAGAGACACAGAAATCTGTTGTAACTGGTATCGAGATGTTCCACAAAGAGCTGGATGAGGCTCAGGCTGGTGATAATGCCGGTGTACTTCTTCGTGGTATCCAGAAGACAGATATCGAAAGAGGTCAGGTACTTGCTAAGCCGGGTTCATTGACCTGCCATACAAAGTTTACTGCACAGGTATATGTGTTGAAGAAAGAAGAGGGTGGACGTCATAAGCCATTCTTCAGTAATTACCGTCCACAGTTCTATTTCCGTACAACTGACGTAACAGGTGTTATCCAGTTGCCAGAGGGAACAGAAATGTGCATGCCTGGTGATAACGTAGAGATGTCTATTGATTTGATTCATCCGATTGCTATGGATCAGGGTCTTACATTCGCTATCCGTGAGGGTGGACGTACAGTAGGTTCTGGTCGTGTGGCTAGTATTATTGAGTAATCTTGCGAAAGCAATGAGATAAGCGCATAAAAGGCGATAATAACAGGGACTTCAAGTTTACTTGGAAGTCCCTGTTTTATTGCCTTTGCGGGCATTTGGCGAATGCCCGCGACCGAGGAAATGCGAAGCATTTTTGAGGTGCGCGTATCGAATTTTATGGGGCTTTCCTAAGAATAGGGAAGCCCTTTTTTGAAATTTCGCAAGAATAAAACGGTGTAAAGCGGTGCCAAGTTTCATCGGAGTTTGTCTTTTTGCCAACCTTTTATTTGCTTTACCTGTTCTGCCGTTCTTTGTCTTTGTGATACTGTAACTTGACACTAAAATCGTAGCGGATACAGACATTTACGAAACGGACAAGGAAGTGCAAAATCTGATAGACTGGGTATGCCTGTCGGAGAAGATAAAAGAAAACAATAATACAATCCGCAATCTGACCGGGGAATATAAAAAGATAGAGCCGGATTGCCGGGAGGGAGTGCGGGCGCAGTTGGAGCGCATGAAAGAACTTTGCAAAGAGCGCAATAATCTTTATGAGAAACAGAACGATTTGAAAGGGCAGAAGTGGAAAATAGAGAAATCGTTAGAACGATAATAAATGTGGGGTGCGGTGGTTGCTGCGCCCTATATTTTTGTGGT
>CAPAOV010000027.1 GCA_948579355.1 uncultured Eubacterium sp.
CATCTGCCCCAATATAGTCAATATCAAATCTTTGCGGAAGCTGGAAATCAAGCTGAATCGTTCCGCATTGCCACGTTCTGCCTAGGGAATCTTTTATATGAAAATCAAGTTTTGGTCCATAGAATGCACCATCTCCTTTATTTACTACATAAGACTTACCCATTCCCTGCACTGCTTTTTCTAAAGCTTCCGTGGCAAGCTGCCAATCCTCATCACTTCCGATGGAATGTTCCGGTCTCGTTGACAATTCAATTTCATATGAAAAACCAAACTTCTGGTAGACTTCATCAATAAGACGCATAACACCTTGTATCTCATCCATTACCTGATCTTCTCTCATAAAAATGTGAGCGTCATCCTGCGTAAATGAACGTACTCTCATGAGACCATGTAATGTTCCGGACTTTTCATTACGATGCACAAGCCCCAATTCTCCCATTCGCATAGGAAGCTCCTTATATGACCTCGGTTCTAGTTTATACACTAGCATTCCACCCGGACAACTCATTGGTTTGATTGCATAATCATCATCTTCAACCTTGAGAGAGTACATGGCATTTCTATAAAAATCCCAATGACCAGATGTTTCCCAAAGGCTTCTTTCCAACATAATGGGCGTAGAAATTTCAACATATCCTTCTCTGCGATGGATTTTCCTCCAATAATCAATCAGCAGGTTCTTCAATATCATTCCCTTTGGCAGGAATACCGGTAATCCGGGTCCCTCATCAAAAATCGCAAATATTCCAAGTTCCTTTCCCAATTTTCTGTGATCTCTTGCTTTTGCTTCTTCAACCATATGCAGATATTCATCCAATTGCGCCGCTTTGGGAAAAGATATACCGTAGATTCTCGTAAGCATTTGATTCTTTTCGTTGCCTCTCCAATAAGCTCCTGCCACTGACAATAGCTTGATTGCTTTAATCTGACACACATTAGAAATATGTGGTCCCGCACAAAATTCCTCATATTCTCCCTGCTTATAGAAGCTGATTTGTTCTGCATCATCCAGTTCCCCAATCAGTTCAATTTTATATTTTTCACCTGCATTATCCATAAAGCTAAGCGCTTCTTCTTTTGACTTCTCATAGACTTGCAAGGAGAGAGACTCCTTTACAATTTTTCGCATTTCTGCTTCGATTGTCTTTAAATGCTCTTCTGAAAATGAAAAATCAAATTGAAAATCATAATAAAATCCATTTTCGATTGCCGGGCCAATAGCGCACTTCGTTTCCGGATATAAGCGTTTTACAGCCTGTGCAAGCACATGCGCACTCGTATGCCAAAATGCCTTTTTGCCCTCCTGGTCTTCAAAGTTTACTTCTACAATTTCTCCATTTTTTCGTAGAACCTTCATAATTTGTTGCTCCTTTCTTTTTTCAGTTTTAACTATTTGGCAACAACATAAGAAAAGCACCCTTAAGACCATAATCATATAGTCTTAAGGGTGCACTTAGCACGGTTCCACCTTAACTTTTCACTTCAGATTCTATCAAATCCTATCCTTTAACGCAGGCGTACGGTAACACTTACTCATTTCAGCATTACAGCTCTGGAATGGTTTTCGTCTAGTTTCCACATAAATAGCTTCCACCAAATGCTATTCTCTCTGGATGTTTCCAACGTAAACTACTCTTTTCCGTCATCGCTTTTCTTATGTTATTGGTGGTACTTTATCACAACTTCTTTATTTTGTCAATGCTCATTAATTTGTCGGCTCAAATTGCCAAACCTGATTCGTTCCTTCCCAGTACGCATTTTGCACTACATTCGTATTGTCTACTACACGAAGATGAAGTCCGCTCTTATCGTTTGTTACCTTTGTCATAATACCGAACTGTCCGGCTTTCGAAGTCGTTTTCAGTTTGAATTGCTGAGCGTCGCCACTATAGGCATGATAAATGCCGATATTCGTATTATCGCTCGTTCCCGCCCCGCTGACGTCGAGCATATAATCGCCTAGTGCGCTTGACAGCGTGCAATAGCCGTTATCCAGTTTTCTAAAATACCATTTCTGTCCAAGGGCGGATGATTTTGCTCCTGCTTCTACATTTTGCCCTGCTGCCCCTTTATTTCCCGTCACCTGAAGATATTTTCCGGATGCCGGATTTTTAATACAATACCAACCGTTCGCAAGTGTCGTTGGATTTGTAATAACCGAAGATGATGACTTTAATGTGCAGACAAAAGTGGAAACACTATTTGCCGGCAAATATGCCCAGAAGCCATTATCTGTCAATGCCAGATTAGAAGTCTTTGCCAGATTCTCATTCGAAGCCGTACGATAACGGTCTACCGTTCCGATATTCTGACCGTTTACGGTGAATTTCTGGCTGATACCAGAAGCGCTCTTATTCACTGCAACAATAACCGCTTTTCCGTCTCCCGTATAAGCCGAAACATACACTCCCTGATTCGGCTTTTCTGTTGCCATAACACGCTTATAACCCGGACGCACAAACTTCGAATACTGTGCCATACAGTAACCGCGCTTACTGATGGTGCCGTCCTCTTTCATCGGACTGTAACTTCTTCGAATATACCACCACACATAGGTCTGCAGATTATTCACCATTGCATTATGTATATGCTCCGAAACACCTAATGCTTCCGGCCATCTGTCTGCCGAATTTTGGTCGCTGTTCGGATAGTAAACTTCTGTCATCCAAAGCTGCTTGCCGGCGCCCTTTTGCTGGAACAAAGGCCATGCAAAATTGCTATACGGAGTACCGTACAAATGCGTTCCCACAATATCTACGTTGGACAACGCTTTTGAATCATTCAAAACCGGGTCCATAATATTTTTATTATAAGAGAACGATTCCGGAGCAATCAGACGACAATTTATGGAGCCAGCATAATACTTCAAAAATGTCACGATTTCACTTGCATTCCACCATGTCCAGTCATGTCCGTAATCCGGCTCATTAGCCATGGAAACCGCATACAGATTAACTCCGTTATTCTTCATAAAGGTCACAAAATTATTGATGTGTGCGGCATACTCGGCATACTTGTCATGTCGCAGTCTCTTAGCTTTTGTATCCCCATTACGATTGAATGTTTCCACAAGATTGCTCGGCGGATTCCACGGTGTCGCAAATACGATAGCGCCTTTGGCAATCGCCGCTTTGGCAGTAGGCACTTCTTTATACCAATTCCTGCTGTCGGAATCAATATAAATACGAAGTACGGAAAAACCTAATTGGTTCGTATTATTGCCAAATGCCGTCTCCCTCTGTCCGGCCGTCAAATCTCCTGCCCATGAAGGATGATTCATACCGCCAAAACCTTTAATTTCCTGATACTTTGCCGATAGATTGATAACTGCGTCAGAACCACCTGCCGCCTCGGCTTTCTTTTCACCGATTGGAAATACCCCAAGCATCAGCGAAAGCATAATAACCCCAGCCAATAATGCCTTTATCGGCTTCTTAAATTGTAACCCCATTGTAACATTAACCTCCTTAAATTATATTTTTTGAATACCTTTCATTTAAAATATACTTGTATCAGTTATGTTAAACAATGACTTATTGAGAACAAAAATTGATATATTAGGAAAAAGAGACATTTTTTTCCTAATCCTATTCATACCGCAATGCCTCAATGGGGTTCATTTTTGCCGCCCGATTCGCAGGATAATAGCCGAACAACACTCCGATTATCATTGAGAACACAACCGCTCCCACGATAGCCGACATGGGCGCCACTGCGGAATAGCCTAACACAGAGACTGCAAACGCTCCCAGCAGCAGACCAAAGATTATCCCTGATATTCCTCCTATCAGACAGAGTGTCATCGATTCTACAATAAACTGAAAGCGAATTGCGCTGTTTTTTGCGCCAAGCGCCTTTCGCATGCCAATCTCTTTTGTCCGCTCGGTAACGGATACAAGCATAATATTCATAATGCCAATCCCGCCTACCAATAGCGATATTCCCGCGATAAAGGCAATCGCAATAGATACTGACCGTATAACATTACTCATGGAGCCTTTCATGGAACTCATCGTCACCGTGCGGATTTGATAGTCTTTGTTGTTCCCAAAAAATTTCCGGTTCATATAAGTTTCGATTTGGGCGGCAAAATCAGCCAGATTCTCTACTTGAGGGTGCGCAACAATAGTAAATCGCCCGTATCCGTCGTCAGAATGCATCATCTCTTTCCCCGTTGTCACCGGAATGTAGACCATTGTCACTACATCCTCCTCCGCCTCCTGCGAAAAGGAAGTATCCTCTCTATATTTGTATACTCCGACAACATAAAAGTCATAATTCATATTCCCTATCGCGATAGTGAGCGGACGGCCGAGAGCGGATTGCCTGTCGCCGCCAAACAGTTGTCCGGCAAGCTTGTCGGATATCATAATCACAGGTTTCCGTTCCTGCACATCTCTCTCTGACAGATACCGTCCACAAAGAAGCCGGCTGTCATTCGAATCAAAGTATCCCCGGTTGATTCCAGAAATGCTCACATTGGCTGAAGCCATGCCGGATTGTAAGACAGCATTGCCGATAATTTCATTCAGCGCCACGGAAGTAATCTCTGTCTGGTACTCCCGTTTCACATCGTCTATCATCTCATCGGTAATACGCTCTTCTTTACGGTTCATTTGCTTTTGCGGGTTCCCCGCGTTCCCATCATTTCCTCTTTCAAGCTCTTTGTCGCTTCTCTTGCGAAGTCCTGCCATGATATTATTGGCTCCCATCCTCACAAAAGTCTGCGTAATGGAATGCGTCAATGAAGAACTTACCGTCATTATAGCTATCACCGAGCCAATACCGATAATAATGCCGAGCATCGTAAGAAAGGCCCGCATTTTATTATTGGCAATCCCCATAATGCCAAGTTTAATACTTTCACGAATTAACATTCTACTCCTCCCCCTCGTCGGTATCAGCCGGAATCAACACCTGCAATCCCTCTTTCAGCTCTTCCCCCATCACCTCCACATAATAATCGCTTTCCATCCCCTTGGAAACGGTAAGCTCCCTGCGCGTTCCGTTCCCATCTTCCACATACAAAACCGTATCCCCGTTTTTGTTTCTGTATACGGCGTCATATGGCACGGCAAAAACATCCGCCGCCTCTTCTATTATAATGCTGCATCTGGCCGTCATCCCGATACGCAAATTTTTATTATTCTCTTTTAACTGAATACGAATCACATACCCCGAAGCCGCGGCGGTGGAATAACCATTCGAGCCGGCCGTGCCGTTATTGGCGGTGCTTGTACCAGTACGGGAAACTCCTTTTGTCTTCGCCACATAGGAAATTTCCCCCTCTCGTTCATCCTGTCCGGCGGCATTGATAAAAATCCGCACCTTTTGTCCTTTGCCGATGCGCGAGACGGCGTATTCATCCGCTGTCGCATATACTTGCAAATTCTCACAATCGCTAATCTCAAACAAATCTGAGCCCTGATATTGGTCGCCCTCTTCCACGCCTACCATTACGACAGTACCGGAAAGCGGAGCAGTCACCGAGCAGTTTTTTAATGCTTTCCGTGCTTCCCTGATTTTCTGTTCGGCCTCCCGCATAAGCGATTTATTATTATTTTTTGTAACCATGACATGTTCCTTTGCTGACTGGAGATTACTGCGGTTCTGCCGATTCCCCGCCTCTCTCTCCAATTGCGCCTGCTCATAAGCCCTCTTTGCCTGTTTCAATGTTTGTCCGGCCCTCTGGCGCTCCGTCGTATCGCCGGCAGATTGAAATGCTTCTCTTGCTGACAGATAGTCGGCTTTCGCTGCTCTTTCGGCGACAGCATAACTCTTCCTTTTTATCGCATAATTTTCTTTTGCTTCCTCCAGTTTGCGGTCGGCAGAAGCAAGCTGCACGTCTGCCTGTACTTTTGTTTCCGCTAAATTTTCTTTCCTGTCAAAAAGAGCCATCCGCAAATCCGTTTCATCAAACGACATCAGCTTTTGACCCTTCTTGACTTTATCTCCCTCTTTGACATTTACTTTCTTCACTACTACATTGGATACATTGGCGCGGATTTTCCTCGTGCTGACACTCTCCAACACACCCGTGACGCTGACTGAGTCGGTTATATCCCTTTTCGTAAGCGTCATCTTCGTCTGCCCTGCCCCCTCCTGCTTCTCTTCTGCTCCCCAAAATCTATAAAGCACTGCCGCCATACTGATAGTGGCAATAATGGCAGCAGCAATAACATAAAATTTTTGTTTTTTTATCCTTTTTTCCAATAAAAACCAGTCCTCCTGTTCCCGCCATTCTTCTTTTCCCATTTTACTGAAATTGAGAATATAAAGAAAATGTGAACAGGATGTGTAGAGAGCTTGACGAAACTGTGCCTTTTACATCCAATTTTTGAGTAATTCCTCTAATTTCTGGTAAGTCTCTATATCATTCATCTGCCGCCGCAGCGCCGCAGAATGCGGATATCCCGCCGTATACCAAGCCGCATGGCTGCGCATCTCGAGAATACCTCTCTTTTCTCCTTTCCACTCCGTCTGCATTCTGGCATGACGCAAAATCATCTCACATACAATCCGAAAAGAGGGCTTTGCTATCTCCTTTCCACTTTGCAGATATTCCTTAATCTGGTAAAAAATCCATGGATTTCCTCTGGCGGCGCGTGCAATCATAATACCGTCGCATCCGGTTTGTGTCAGCATCGCCTGTGCGTCCTGCGGCGTCACGATATCGCCGTTACCGATAACCGGAATACTGACTGCCTGCTTCACGGCTGCAATCACATCCCAATCTGCTTTCCCGCTGTAATACTGCTCTCTCGTGCGTCCGTGAACCGCCACGGCAGCAGCACCCGCCTCCTCCGCCGCTTTCGCCAGCGCCACGGCCTGCATATCATTTTCACGAAATCCTTTGCGGAATTTCACCGTCACCGGTTTGTCAATCGCTTTCACCGTCTTCTCAATAATTTTAGCCGCCAGCGGAATATTGTTCAAAAGAGCCGAACCCTCCCCATTGTTGACTACTTTCGGAACCGGACACCCCATATTGATATCCAAAATATCAAAATTTCTTTCCTCAATCCGTTTTGCCTGCTCGCTTATAATATCGGGGTCGGCGCCAAAAAGCTGCAGGGAGACCGGACGTTCCCTGTCGTCAATACGAAGCAAATCTTCTGTATTTTTATTGTTATACATAATTCCTTTGGCGCTTACCATCTCCGTGCAAATCAAATCCGCCCCCTGCTCCTTACAGAGCAGACGAAATGGCAGGTCGGTAACGCCTGCCATTGGTGCTAATATTACATTTCCATGTAAACATACTTGTCCAATTTTTAACTTCATTCTTCGCTTCCTTTAGTTCTCTCAAAAATCAAACGCATTCCCTGAAGAGTTAATTCCGAATTATAAATATCAATTTTATCCGTACCCTCGGAAATGATTCTTCCCAATCCGCCGGTTGCCACTACTTTGATTCCCGAATATCCGGATTGTTTTTGAAATTGCTCTATAATATACTCTGCCTGTCCGATTGTTCCATACACAAGCCCCGCCTGCATACTGGTAATCGTCGTCTTAGCCAGTATTGATTCCGGTTTTACAATTTCAATTTCCGGCAGCTTGGCGGCGTTGCTCCAAAGCGCCTTGGCGCTAATTCGTATGCCGGGCGCCGTAACTCCGGCAACAAAAGCGCCGTCCTCCGACACTAAATCATACGTGGTAGCTGTTCCGTAATCAATAACAATAACCGGCCCGCCATATAAAAAGTAGGCTCCCACCGCATCGACAACTCTATCCGCGCCGATTTCCATCGGATTCGTCGTTGCAATACGGATACCGGATTTTGTTCCCTGTCCGACAATCATCGGGTCACAATTCAAGTATTTGCGAATCCCGCTCGTTAAAGAATACATTACTTTTGGTACTACCGAGCAAATAATAACGCCCCCGATATCATCCGCCCGTACATCCTTGTGCGACAACTGCTCCAAAATCTGTACTCCAAACTCATCCGAAGTTCTCGGCAGACTTGTTGTCAAACGAAAAGTGTGCAAAATGGAGTTTCCATTAAAGACACCAAACGTTAGATTCGTATTTCCAATATCAATTGCCAGTAACATGTTCTCCTCCGTTTATCGCCTCAATAAAAAAAGCATGATAATAAGTCTCTAAACTTTTTAATAATTCCTCATATTGGATTCGATATTGTTTTATTTTTAAATGACTTCCAATCTCGTCATAAAAAAAATCATCTTCTCTTGCCGTCGATGACATATAGAGAGTTCCGTCCTCTCCAAATTCCATGGAAAAGACGCCCCCTACATCTGCCGTCATACTGACGGCTAATATTTTCAGTTCTTCCTGTATCTGCACCGGCAGAGAGTCAAATCGGGGATTGAAATAATACTTCTCCTCATACGCACTGCAGGCACATAAAACCTGTTCTTCGTTCATGTTTCGTCTTCCTCGTCCCAGTGTACTGTACCGTTCATATTATATCAATCGCGTTCGCTCATCGGTACATATGACTTGTGCTTCGCAACTGCCTTATACGCCGGACGAATGATTTTCCCTGCATTTACCAATTCCTCTAAACGGTGTGCGCTCCATCCGGCAATACGCCCCATCGCAAAAAGCGGCGTATACAATTCGTGCGGTATATCGAGCATACTGTAAACCAGTCCACTGTAAAAGTCTATATTGGCGCTGACTCCCTTATAGATATGCCGCTCGTTGGCAATCACCTTTGGCGCCAGTTTTTCCACTAAATTATAAAGCGCATATTCTTTCTGCATTCCCTTTTCATCTGCCAGTTTCTTAACAAAATGACGAAATGTCTTGGCACGCGGGTCTGATATGGAGTACACGGCATGCCCCATTCCATAAATCAGTCCGGCTTTGTCAAATGCCTGCTGATTCAAGAGGGCAACCAGATAGGATTCTACTTCCTGTTCATCTTCCCAGTCTTTGACCTTTTCTTTCATTTCCTCAAACATCTGCGACACTTTGCGATTCGCCCCTCCATGGCGCGGCCCCTTGAGTGAACCGAGCGCTGCCGATATCGCCGCATAGGTATCTGTACCGGAAGACGTCACTACATGGTCGGTAAAGGTAGAATTATTACCGCCGCCATGCTCAGCATGAAGAACTAAAGCGATATCTAAAATTTTTGCTTCCAGCGGCGTAAACTCACTGTCCTGCCGCAGCATATGCAAAATATTTTCCGCCGTACTGTATTCCGGCTTTGGCGGGTGTAAAAAGAAACTGCTGCCCTCGTGAAAATAGCTTGCCGCCTGATAGCCGTATACGGCAAACATAGGAAAGAGCGCCACTAACTGCAGACACTGCCGCAATACATTTTCTGTCGTTGTATCATCAGCCCTGTCATCATATGAATACAGCGTCAAAACACTACGGCCCAGTGTATTCATCAAGTCCACGCTCGGCGCTTTCATAATGATATCACGGACAAAACTGGTCGGCAGGCTCTGGCGATAAGTTGCCAGCATGTCTTTCAGTTCTTCCAGTTCCTTTTCATTGGGCAGTTTCCCAAATATAAGCAGGTAGACTACTTCTTCATAGCCAAACCGTTTCTCCGATAAAAATCCTCCCACAATTTCTTCAATATCAATTCCCTGATAATATAACTTACCATCACAGGGAACACTCACTCCATCTACAATAGTAGAAGACTGTATTTCCGATATTTCTGTAAGTCCAGTCAAGACTCCCCGCCCGTTGAGGTCACGGAGTCCCCGCTTCACTTCATAGCGTTCAAACAACGTAGAGTCAATTGTACTGCTTGCTTCGCACACCGATGCCATCTTATGTAACCAGTCATTTCTATAGCCGGCGTCTAGGTTATTGTTCATATTGGCTCCTTTCTATATCCTGATTCTCTAACGAGGAAGCGTAGCGTACATAACTGCCTTGATAGTATGCATACGGTTCTCCGCCTCACGGAATACCACGTCGGCATACTTTTCAAAAATCTCATCCGTCACTTCCATTTCCTTTAATCCATATTTCTCATAAATCTGCTTTCCGATTGTCGTCTCCAAATCATGAAAAGCAGGCAGGCAATGCATAAGTACTGCCGTATCTTTTGCATTTGCCATCGCCTGATGATTAATCTGATATGGGTGGAGAGCCTTTATGCGCTCTTCCCAAACTTCATCGGGTTCCCCCATTGATACCCATACATCCGTATAGAGAACATCTGCATTTTTTGTTCCCTCTGACACATCTTCTGTTAGCGTAATCGTTCCACCGCTTTCTTTTGCATACTGCTGACATTGTTTCACCAATTCTTCATTCGGGAAGTATTCCTTAGGAGCACAGGCAACAAAATGCATTCCCATCTTGCTGCAGGCAATCATCAGGGAATTTCCCATATTGTAACGGGCATCCCCCATATAAGTCAGCGTAATTCCTTTTAATTTACCAAATTGCTCCTCTATTGTAAGCAGGTCGGCTAACATCTGTGTCGGATGGTACTCGTTTGTCAAACCATTCCAAACGGGTACTCCTGCATATTTCGCTAAATTTTCTACGATTTCCTGACCGTATCCACGATATTCAATGCCGTCAAACATCCTGCCCAGCACGCGGGCAGTATCGGCAATACTTTCCTTTTTTCCTATTTGGGAACCGGAGGGGTCAAGATAGGTCACACCCATCCCGAGGTCATGCGCTGCCACTTCAAAGGAACAGCGGGTACGGGTACTGGTCTTTTCAAAGATAAGGGCGATATTTTTCCCCTCTAAAGGCTTCTCTACCACTCCTTTTTTCTTTTTCTCTTTCAATTCTTTGGATATATCAAGAAAATAGCGTATCTCTTCCGGAGTAAAATCCTTTAATGTCAGAAAATTTCTCCCTTGTAAATTCATGTTTCTTCCCCTCTCTTACTTATCCTTATTTCGCTACGGTTTCCACAACCGATTTTGCCAAACCGGCAATTCCCTGTATTTCAGATGGAATAATAATTTTGGTCGCCTGACCGTCCGCCGCCTTTTCAAAAGCTTCCAGACTCTTTAATGTCAGAACTTTTTCCGTCGGCGCCGCCTCGTTGAGATAACGAAGTCCCTCTGCCGTCGCTTTCTGCACAGCTTCAATTGCCTGTGCTTTACCTTCTGCTTCGCGAATCATAGCCTCTTTCTTCGCCTCTGCCCTTAAAATTGCCGCCTCTTTTTCGGCTTCCGCTTCCAGAATCGCAGATTCTTTCTTACCCTCGGCAACAAGAACGGTCGATTTTTTCTCTCCCTCTGCGCGCAAAATTGATTCGCGCCTCTCGCGCTCCGCTTTCATCTGCTTCTCCATGGAATCCTGAATCTCACGCGGCGGAATGATGTTTTTCAACTCAACACGGTTTACTTTTATGCCCCAAGGGTCTGTTGCAATATCCAGATTGGAACGCATATGCGTATTAATCGTTTCACGGGACGTCAGTGTCTGGTCTAATTCCAAATCACCGATAATGTTACGGAGTGTCGTCGCTGTCAGGTTCTCAATCGCCATAATCGGATTTTCCACACCGTAGGTAAACAGTTTCGGGTCCGTAATCTGGAAAAAGACTACGGTATCAATCTGCATCGTAACATTGTCCTTTGTAATAACAGGCTGCGGAGGAAAATCCATCACCTGCTCCTTTAAGCGAACCTTGCGCGCTACTTTATCAATAATCGGCACTTTAAAATGCAGCCCCACCGACCAAGTAGCCTGATAACCGCCCAGCCGCTCCACGATATAGGCATGCGCCTGCGGTACAATCTTTATGCAGGATGCCAGCACACACAATAAAATTATTATAATAATAATTACAATAATCGGCGTAATACTAATACTTACTTCTTTCATACTCTGTTCCCTCCATTCTGCGTCACATAAGAACGCGGTACATTATTGTCAGCTCCATGGAAGTATTTTTGTCATCAACACATTACTCTGCCGCACTTCTGACAATCAGTTTTACTCCGGATACAGACTCCACCGTAACCATTTCTCCAATCGGAATTTCCGTTCCGTCTACGCTTCGCGCCATCCATTCCACGCCGCGGAAACGAACTTTTCCCTGTTCCTTTTGGTTTTTAATGTTTTCGATTACTTCGGCCTGTTCTCCAACCACTTCCTCAATATTAGTCTTTGTCCTGTTTTTATCAATACATTTCATTGCAAAAGGACGTACCAGCACCATAATAATAACAGAAACACATGTAAACAATACAAATTGTATCCATAACGGCGCACCAAGTCCCGCAGCAATCGCCGCCGATACCGCGCCAAGACTAAACCATATCGTCGTTAAACCCAAAGTAAATATCTCAATGATAAGCATAACAGCTACAATAACAAGCCATAAAATTGTCATCATAGTATTCACTTCCTCTCTCTATCAGTTTATTCTTCGTTTCCTTTTATCATACTAGAAAAACCTCCGTTTGTCAAAAAAAGAGCACAAATTCCTGTTTCTTGCGTCTGTGCCGCCTATCTGTCCGGAGCTTTCCGATGTACCTCGTAGGCAAACAGCGCCGCCGATATTGCCGCATTGAGTGACTCTAACCGGCCCTCCATGGGAATCTTTACCTTTACATCCGCCAATGCCGATAGTTCGGCGCTTAAACCATTGGCTTCGTTTCCGATTAATATTCCCAGTCTGCCTTGATAATCCGGCTCGCAATACGCTTTTTCCCCCTGCAGATGAGCCGCATAAAAAGTGAAGCCCCGTTCTTTCAAGGCAGCCACTTCAAAGATAATATCCCCGCAAAAATAATAGGGAACACGGAACAGGGAACCCATCGTAGCGCGCACGACTTTGGGATTGAACAAATCGACACATCCCTTTCCCAAAACAATTCCGGATATTCCCGCCCCCTCTGCCGTCCGCAGAATCGTTCCCATATTGCCGGGGTCCTGAATATTTTCCAGCACAAGGAGCTTGGCCTGTTCATATATCCCTCCCGCCTGCGCCTGTACGATTTTTTCCCTGTCGTATCGGGGCATTCGCACCACCGCCAGTATTCCCTGCGGGGCTACGGTATCGGAAAGCTGGCGGAACACCGAATCTGCGGCAAAGGCAACCGGAATATCTTTAGGAATTGCCTGACAGCCCGCCTCGCACAGGCGGCTTTCATAGCTCTCTCTCTCCTGTTCCCGAACAAACAGATTAGCCACCAAACCATGCGAAAGCGCCTCGCTCACCATCTTCCATCCCTCCACGACAAACAGCCCCTCCTGCCGTCTCGCATGAATTTGTTTTTTTAATTTATTTATCTTTTTCATCTGTGTATTCGCCATTGAGGTAATCATTACTTAACCTCCCGCAAATCCTGAATATCTGTATTATGGCCTAAAATAATCAGCACATCCTGTCCTGTCAGCGTGTGATTGGCCGGCGGGTTGATATTGATTTCGTCCACTCCGCGAATCCCGATTACGCTGACGCCATAGCGGGAACGGATATTTGCTTCCCGCAACGTCTTGCCAACCCAGCTTTTGGGAACGGAAATGTCGACAATACTGTATTCTTCCGACAGCTCAAGCGCCTCAAAATAATTGCCGTTCATTATCTCGTTTCCGATTCGGATTCCCATTTCCCTATCGGGGAAAATGACCTTATCCGCCCCCACTTTAGCAAGGATACGACCCTCGATATCGGTTGAAGCTTTCACCATAATAAAAGGCACGCCCATCTCCTTTAGCTGCATTGTAATCAATACGCTTGTCTGTAAATTATGACCGATTCCCACAATCGCCCCATCGTAGTTGCGAATCCCCAACTGTCTCATAGCTTCCGGATTGGTCGCATCCGCACAAACGGAATGAGTCACGTCATTGGCAATTGTCTCCAACTGCTTGTCATCCTTATCAACAACCATAACGGTAGCTCCGGAATTCGCCAGCGTTTTAGCGACATTGGTGCCAAATTCACCGACTCCGAAAATTACAAACTCTCTTCTAATCAATAAAAATCCCTCCTAAAACCATTTGTAGCGTATTAAGAATCATCCCACACCAACCTTTTCCTCCGGATATGTTTTCAGATTCACAAAACGTCTGGAATTGAAAAATAAGGCCAGAGAAATCGGGCCGATACGGCCGATATACATCGTCACTATTATTATTATCCGGCCTGCCACCGTCAGCTCTGTCGTAAAATCACGCGTCAGGCCAACCGTTGCTATTGCCGATATTACTTCAAACAGGCAGTCAATAAAATCCCCCGGCTGCACGATTGCCAGCGCGATAACTGCCAACAGCATAACGCCAAAACTTACCATAAAGATAGACAGTGCACGGCGAACCAGATTTCCATTTATCTTGCGGCCAAACATCTCCGTATCATTCCGCCCTTTGATAATACTAATTACCGTCAGTACCAGTATGGCAACCGTCGTCGTCTTAACGCCTCCTGCAGTTCCTGACGGCGAGCCGCCGATAAACATGAGCAGACAGCAAATCATCGCCGTCGCCTTGCGCAGCCCCGCCTGCGATATCGTGAGAAATCCGGCAGTTCTTGTCGTCACGGATTGAAACAGAGCCGCCTGTATTTTCTGCCACCACGGCAGATTGCCTAATGTTTCGGGATTGTTGTATTCCAGTAAGAAAATCAATAGCGCCCCGCCTGCAATCAGAGACAGTGTCATAAACAGAACCATTTTCGTATGGAGCGGAAGATGATGCGCTCCCGTAAACAGCGTGCGGCGCTTTCTCCGGCGCCGGCAGAACATATCCAGCACACTCCACCACACGGGGAAACCGATACCGCCGAGTATAATCAGAAGCATCGTCGTTATATTAACAATAGGATTGGCCACATAGGGCGCCAGACTGTCCGGCCCGAGTACGTCCATTCCGGCATTACAAAACGCAGATATGGCATTAAAGACCGATTTCCAAATCCCAATCCAGCCAAATTCGGGAATAAACACCGTCATATAAAGAAGAGCCCCCACACCCTCTACGATGAGAGTTCCTTTGAGAATCTTTTTTATCAGAATAACCATTCCCTGTATCGTATCCAGATTGTAGGCGTCCTGAATGAGAAGCCGCTGCTTTAGGCCAATTCTTTTGCCGAGCGCCATCAAAAAAAGCATCGTAAACGTAATGACGCCAAGCCCTCCTACCTGCGCCAACAACGCTATGACAATCTGCCCGAATACAGACCAGTGGGCATACGTCGGAACGGTTACAAGCCCCGTCACGCAAACGGAAGTAGTCGCCGTAAAAAGCGAATCAATGAAATTCGTCATCTCGCCCGACGCCGCGGAAACAGGCAACATTAAAAGCAGGGTTCCGAATACAATCGTCCCCAGAAAACCAAGCGCAATAATGCGTGTCGTTGTAAATTCTTTTTTCCTGCGATGACGCCTCATCGTATCTGCTCATCCCTTTCTCTGCCAAAATGCTGCATGACATATTTGCCGCGTCCATGAGTTTTTGCCTGATATATCGTATCGTCTGCCATCTGATATATTTCATCAAAATGAACCGGCTCATCCCCGATGATTACCGCCCCAATACTAATTGTCATATTAATGTTGCCATATCGGTTCGACATCTCCCTTGCTTCCTGCTGTACACGGAAACACTGGTTTGTCAGCCACTCTTCGTCCTCCATGCTGCGCACATAAACCATAAACTCGTCGCCGCCGACCCGCCCGATAATATCTGACCCCCGAAACGTATGAATGAGAAAATCCGCAATATTTTCTAAAAAAGAATCTACGGTCTTCGCTCCGAAACCATCGTTCATTCTCTTTAAATTATCCACATCCAGAATAAGAAGAGCCGATTGGGAATGCTGCTCTCTCGCTTTCAATACTTCGCGAACGGAATTTTCAAAGGAAAATTTATTGAGAATGCCCGTCACCGGGTCGACCATACTTCTGCGCATATACTCACGCTTTGCATTATTGTCTTTAATGCGGAGCTGTACTATCGTCAGAGCCATCAGATAACCGAAAAACAGTCCGATAACGGATGAAAAAATATCACTCTCCGCCATGCGGGGCGTCTTAAAATGCAGCAGCGCCATCACATATACGATTTCCGTTCCCGCAAGCAGGGGAACAAGAATGCGAAACCGGAAGACAAAGATGGCGGGAACCATAATAAAAATCAACGGCATAAAATTGGCCGGCACGTCTCTCGCCATGTATACATCTATAATCATTACCAAAAAGGCGGTAACTACCACAAATATAACACAGGCAGTACTTACGACATGTACGCTTATATCCGGCTTTTTGGCATAAAAAACAGAAAAAAGGGAAAAACCGCAAATGACCGGAATAAACAGAAAATAGGGAACAGAAATACACCATCCCGTAATTATCAAAGGCGTTATTATAAACGAGAAAAATAAAAACGGGATTAAAAATATGTTAATTTTCTTCAGTAAACGCAAATTTAATCTTGCATTTTCATCTTTGGCGTCTTCGAAATACTGCCGCCTTTCCTGATTGAATTGACGAAATATCTCTTCTGCTTTTCTCAAATTTATCAGCATATTATTCCTCATTTCTGCGCAAAATATTTCCGGTACGAGACAATCATCAGCAGGATGGACAGGGCAACGGCAAAATAATCCGTAACCGGCTGTGCCAAAACCAACGTCTGTGCCGTATGAAATAACTGATGGAAGAGAAACAGCACCGGAATAAAAAGAAGTCCCTGCCGGCTGATAGATAAAATAAGAGACGGTATCGCTGCTCCCATCGACTGGATTGCATTAATCATAACAAACAAAACACCCAAAACTGGCCCCGAAAGAATAAACATACGGGCAAACTGCATACCGTAACCAAAAGCCTCCTCATCCGTCAGAAAGGCGTTTACCATCGGGCCTGCTCCGGCATAGCAAATCACCGTCATCACTACGCTGAGCGAGACTGCCAATATGAGTGAAAAACGCAGCACACCGAAAAACCGTTTTTTATTGCCGGCCCCGAAATTGTATCCGAGAAGCGGCTGAATACCGGTTCCCACTCCAATTAACAGCATAACGGCAACCATATTGACTTTCATTGCCACGCCTAACCCGGCAACTGCCAATTTGCCATAACCGGACATCAG
Organism: uncultured Eubacterium sp.; assembly: GCA_948579355.1. Taxonomy (GTDB): domain Bacteria; phylum Bacillota; class Clostridia; order Lachnospirales; family Lachnospiraceae; genus Eubacterium_F. Next base: position 17,014 of record CAPAOV010000027.1, read on the forward strand.
ATTATTTATAATAACGTTGGATGTACTCATCAAAATACTATTCAGGGACGCCGGAATACCGATTGCCATAACTCCTCTGGCGATTCCGCCCCGTATACGGTAATATTGGGGATTGACGGAAAGCATTGATTTCCCTGACAGATAATGCCACAGATAGAACAAAGCGCTCAATATATTACCAATCACCGTTGCCACTGCCGCGCCGGCTACGTTCCAGCCAAATCCCAAAATCATAATCGGGTCAAGAATGATATTGGCGACATTACCTAAAATCATTCCCATCATCGCCTTATTCGCTTTTCCCTCTGCGCGCAAAATATTACTAAACGAATTGCTTACGATTAGAAATGGTACGCCGATTGCCACAATCCGCAAATATTCTTTTACATAACCTACAGTCTCGGCTCCTACCTTTTCCGGTCTTGCACCAATCATTACACTGACAGGGCCCACGGCAAACAAAATAATCAGCATACCAATCACACCGATGACCGCTCCCGTCCAAAAACAGAACGAACAGGTATATTTGGCGTCTTTTTCCCTCCCCTGCCCGAGCAGACGGGAAATCAGGGAAGTACCACCGATACCAAAAAGCATACCCACAGCCATAAAAAACAGGAATGCCGGCGTCGCCAGTGAAACCGCTGCCACCATGGCGTCATTATTCGTCTGTCCGATAAAAAACGTATCTGCCAGATTGTATACCAATACCATCAGCATACTAATAACTGAGGGAACGATATTGACAAATACCGCTTTGGGAATAGGCGCATTTTCAAATATCTCTACTGTTTTTTCACTATTCTTACTCATCTTATTCTTGTATCCTCCATTAGTCAGACATCTTTGCCAGTTTCGCCGCCTGATCAGCGGCAATCAGACTGTCTAACACTTCATTCAAATCTCCATCAATAATTGAATCCAGCTTGTGCAGCGTCAGTTTGATTCGATGGTCAGTTACCCTCCCCTGCGGATAATTATACGTCCGTATCTTCTCGGAACGGTCTCCTGTTCCTATCTGGCTGCGCCGCGCCTCCGCTTCCGCATCATGCGCCTTGGCGCACTCCAGTTCATACAGACGGGCACGCAGCACTTTCAGCGCCTTATCCTTATTTTTTAATTGGGATTTCTCGTCCTGACAGGAAATGACAATACCGGTCGGTATATGAGTCAGCCGGACTGCCGAATCGGTCGTATTGACACATTGCCCGCCATTTCCGGACGCCCGGAACACGTCAAACTTACAATCGTTCATATCAATATCAACTTCCACATCTTCCACTTCGGGCATAATGGCAACCGTAGCCGTCGAAGTGTGAATGCGGCCGCCGGATTCTGTCGCCGGAATCCGCTGTACCCGGTGAACGCCACTCTCATATTTCAATTTGGAGTAAGCCCCAAGGCCGTTTATCATAAATACAATTTCCTTAAATCCGCCAATTCCATTTTCATTGGAATTCATCGTATCAATCTTCCAGCGGTTGCTCTCGGCAAATTTGCAGTACATGCGGTACAAGTCCGCAGCAAACAGAGCGGCCTCGTCGCCCCCCGCTCCCGCACGGATTTCCACAATTACATTTTTATCGTCGTTCGGGTCTTTCGGCAGTAAGAGTATTCGCAGCTCCTGTTCAATCAACTCCACACTGCTTCTGCACTCGTTCAACTCCTCCTTTGCCAGCTCGCGCATCTCCTCGTCCGTCTCTTCTTCCAACATTGACAGACTGTCTTCTATGCCCGCTTTTTTCTCTTTATATTCTTTATATTTTTCCACAATCGGCTCCAGTTCCGATTGTTCTCTCATCAAACGCTGATATTTTATCTGGTCGTTCAATACATCCGGCTCACTTAATTCATTTAATACCTCTTCATAGCGAAGCAGTGTATCTTCCAGCTTATCAAACATCTTATTCCTCCATTCTGCGGCCTGTGACGATTCTATCCAGTCCTGCCAAATCTTTTTTTATCTGCACATTCGTATATCCTGATTTTTTCATATAAGAACAGACAGCTTTCCCCTGATTATACCCCGTCTCAAAACAAAGCAGTCCTCCGAACCGCAGATACCGGCTGCTCTCCCCGATAATGCGATAATAAAAATGTAATCCGTCTTCTGCGCCATCCAGAGCCGGACGCGGCTCATAGTCTCTGACTTCCGGCATTAACCGCTCGATTTCCGAAGTTGGAATATACGGTGGATTGGCAACGATTACATCATATGTATCCTCTATATTTTCAAACAAATCACCCTGTACAAACAAAACATCCGCCTGATTTTTATGTGCATTTTCCCGCGCAACTCGCAATGCCGCTTCCGACAAATCCGCCAGCGTTACTGAGCGGCAGCCGCCCAATACTGCCAGACTAATGCCGATACAGCCGGAACCCGTGCACAAATCCAACACGTCTTTTCCTCTCACGTACGAAAGCGCTTCTTCCACCAGACACTCGGTGTCCTGCCTCGGAATCAGTACATTCTCGTCCACATAGAACGGCAGCCCCATAAATTCCGTTTCATTGGTAATGTACTCCAAAGGCCTGCGTGTCATACGCAAATTCAGCATATGCCCGTATTCCGTCAGCCAGCCGTCTTCTGCTTCTTCCTCCGCCCGCAAAAAAAACGAGCTCTTCGTCATTCCCGTAACATGGGCAAACAGATACCACGCATTGACTTTTGCCTCCGGTATATCCGCCTGCTGCAGCCGCCTTTCGCCATCAACAAGCATTTCCCGTATTGTCATTGTTCTCCATCCTCAAAATACTCATCAATTTTTTCAAGAATTTCTTTCTCTTCTTCCTCAATTTCGTCAATATCGAGAATTTCTATATCTTCGCCGTTCTCCTCTGCCGGCGCCTCCTCATCCGTTACCGGTTTCTCCGGTTCGTCATCCATATGAGCAATAAATTCTTTCCAGTCAAACACCGCCTCTACCGACGCAATCGCAACTTCTATCATATCGTCCGTCGGCTCTGCCGTTGTCAGCCCCTGCAGCATAAGCCCTGGCTTACTGAGAACGTTTATGACAGCGTTGTCATGGCTTCCCGCAAAGCGGATAAACTCATACGCCAATCCGGCTATGACCGGAATGAGAAGAATACGCAGCAGCATGCGCAGCCATACGTTTCCGACAACAATAAACATAAAGAACAATATACTGACAAACATTACAATAAGCAGAAAACTGGTTCCACAACGCTTATGTACCGTCGTCTGTTTCCTCACATTCGCTACCGTTAAATCTTCCCCGTTCTCTACACAATTAATGCATTTATGCTCCGCACCGTGATACATAAAAACTCTTTTTATATCTTTCATAAGAGAAATGAGTTTCACGTATACAACAAACAGAATGACACGCAGGACGCCCTCTATGAGTCCTCTTAACTGCGGAGAGGGAATCGGCTTTTTTAATGCTTCCGAGAGCAGGAAAGGCCCTACTACAAAAATGCCGATTGCCAATATGATTGCCAGCATCAAAACGAGTCCCATTATCAGGCTGTCTTTCACATCTTCTTTCTTTTCGTTATTCTTTTGTTCTTCCTTTTTTTGTTCCTCTTCGTCCTCATAAAAGGAAGTTGAATAATTCAATGTCTTCATACCGGTCTTTAACGATTCGGCAAACGTCACGACACCGCGGATAACCGGCAGATTTGCTACCTTGCTGTGGTCGCGGAGACTCCTGCACGTTTCCTTTTTGACTTCTATCTCTCCATCCGGTTTACGCACAGCTACGGAATATTCTTTTTGATTTTTCATCATTATGCCTTCCAGTACGGCCTGGCCACCAATTCCTGAATATTTCATACTAATCCCCTTTTCTGCGCTGCGTTTAATGTCTCAGCTCTGCTGAGACTATGCGCATTAAAGCAATTTGTGTCGAGCAGCGCGCAGACACAAATTGCCGTGTGAAAAATCAGCGCATCAGCATGATTTTTCACACTATCCCCCATTCCGGAGCGTTACTGCGACGACTCCTGCGAAAAAAGGGCAGAACCACGTTGGCTCTGCCCATGTTCTCAACAAATTATTTTAAGCCATATTTACGATTGAACTTATCAATCGCACCACGGGCTGCAACCGATTTCTGCTGTCCCGTATAGAATGGATGACACTTGGAACAAACCTCAACGTGAATTTCCTCTTTCGTTGACCCTGTCGTAAATGTGTTACCACAGTTGCAGACAACTTTTGCCTGATAATATTCCGGATGAATTCCCTCTCTCATGTTTCTTTCACCTCACTACTTATATTTTCCTTATCTCTTATCTATAAATGAGAAACAAGTCTCTTGCTCAAAAACTGCTTGCTCATTGTATCATGTAATCCTCTCAAATGCAAGCACTTTTTTATAATTTACAAATGCATCTTTTTTACCGTTTCAATAAATTCTTTATTTGACTTCGTCCGCTTAAACAGATTTAGTATCTGCTCTAATGCCTGTTCTGATTTCATTCCGCCCAAGGCCCGGCGCACTTTAAGCACCGCCTCCTGCTCCTCTTCGTTCAACAGAAGGTCCTCTCGCCTTGTGCTTGATTTTTGAATATCCATCGCCGGAAAAATCCGCCTCTCCGACAAACTCCGGTCCAGTACCAATTCCATATTGCCGGTTCCTTTAAATTCTTCAAAAACCACATCATCCATACGGCTTCCGGTATCAACAAGAGCCGTCGCCAAAATTGTCAGGCTGCCGCCCTCCCGCATATTCCGTGCGGCGCCAAAAAACTTTTTCGGCATGTGTAATGCTGCCGGGTCTAAGCCTCCGGAAAGAGTCCTGCCGCTTGGCGTCACCGTTAAATTATAGGCGCGGGCCAGACGGGTAATGCTGTCCAGCAATATCGTGACATCCTCTCCGCTCTCTACCAGACGCTTTGCGCGCTCAATCACCATTTCCGAAACACGCTTGTGATTCTCCGGCAATTCATCGAACGTAGAATAGATAACTTCTACTTTTTTCCCCTCAATCGATTCTTTGATATCCGTCACTTCCTCCGGACGTTCGTCAATCAGAAGAATAATTAGGTTCATCTTCGGATAATTTTGTGTGATGGCCTTTGCCACCTGCTTCAGCAAAGTCGTCTTGCCGGTCTTCGGCTGCGACACAATCATTCCACGCTGCCCCTTGCCGATTGGCGATATCAAATCCAGCATACGCATGGACACTCCCGCGCCGGGGGTCTCCAAGTGCAGTCTGCTGTCCGGAAATACCGGAGTCAAATCCTCAAACCGTTTTCGGGAATATAAATAGGACGGCGAACGCCCGTTGACTTTTTTCATATACAGCAATGCGCTGAACTTTTCATTGGCTGTCTTTATTCGCAGATTTCCCTCTACGATATCACCGGAGCGCAGTCCGAAACGCCGTATAAACTGCGGCGCCACATAGACGTCGTTCTCCCCCGGAAGAAAGTTGTCACAGCGGATAAAGCCAAAGCCCTCCTGCATGATTTCCAAAATTCCTTTCTTTGTCACTCCGCTGTCAATGTCCTTGATTTCTTTTGGATGTACATCGGCAATCTGACGGTCTTTGACAATCGAAATCAGACCATCGCTGCCATCGTGATATCTCTGTTTATGATTCAGATTATAGTAATAATTCGTATTCTGCGCTACATTATTCGCATGCGCGGGAGCCTCATAGTCCCGTTTTCTTTCTCTTTCTTTTCCTCTTTCCATATTGCGCGGCTTTTCTCTTACCCGCTCGGTTTCCCGATTTTTTGTACGCTCACTATCCCAGCTCTTTTCTCGTTGTCTCGCTTTCTCATTATCTTTTTTCCAATCGCTGCTCTTCTCATTCTCTTTTTTATTTTCCGCCTGCACGACTTCCGCAATTCTGGCCGCTAATTCCGGTTTCCTCAAAGCTGTAATTCCTTTTATACCTTTTTCTTTGGCAAATTCACGCAATTCTGCCAATGTCATTTTTGTCAAATCCATCGTTTTCTTCCTTTCTAAATAAAACCTCTTATATCCTGTAATCACACCTGTGGGAAAATCGGATTATACTCGTTCGATTAAAGATAATAACAGATTCTTCTGTATAGAGATGCGAACTATTGTACTGTATTATAACGTATAAAAGGAGCTCTTGCAAGCCCCTTTTCCTCACTAACGGCAATCGCTTAATCATTTGCCAGTTTTCGGGCGGCGGGTATCATACGGTATCTCGTCCGGTATACACTCCCAACGAAAAATAAATTATTTCTTTCGTTTACAGAAATCTTTCGCCGCCCCTCGCAAAACTCGCTGTCTGCAATGTCGTTTTTCCTGACTTTTGCAGCATTGACCGCTCGCCGGTTCTTATGCACCACCGGAACGATTGTGTTTTACTGCGGACAGATGCGAAGCATCTGTTCGTGGAAGAAAGAGGATAAAAAACAAATTTATTTATTTTTAGCCTCTTCTTCCACGAAGTGGCACCTTTGGTGCCACCCGCAGTAATTAGTGACAAAAAGTGGTGCATTAGCACCGTTGCGTAGCGGTCTAGTGCAAACGGGCTGCCAAAAGTCAGGAAAAACGACAGCAGACATCTCAGACAAGTGCTCGGGCGGCGCTCTGTAAACGAAAAGAAATAATAATTTTTCGGGGAGTGATACAAGGACAACGATACCGCATGATACCTGCCTCACTAAAAGTCTATTTTATTCAACTTCATCAACTCTCTGGCGCTTTCCAGCGAGTCAACGCCGGTGCGATTCTTAATCGGCGCAAACTCCTTACTGCGGTCGACTTCAAAAGAAAGGCAGTTATCCATCAGGCGAATCATGTCCAGAACAAGAGTTTCAAACTTGTATCCGTTCGGCTCCTCCGGCTTCACCGGCGACGCCTGTTCGTCAATATAAGGAATTTTCTTTTCCACAACATGCATCGGCATATTTTCATTCATAATCCTTTTCAGCGTCTCTAACTCGAACAGATAGTTCAGTATGACGCCGTAATTGTATGACAATCTTCCCTCTTTTGTGCGGGAATGAATCATCTCGTCCGTCATCTCGTAATATTCTACAATCGACGGCTTGCCGTCTTCTAAACACAGCACGCCGACTCTCTCATTCGAGTCTGCCTTAGCTACTACTTTTGCGCCACAGACACAATCGGCCTGCAATGTAGCTCCTACAAATACAGGGTCAGCCATCTTTTGCAGCACATTGTCCACGGAAAAAATATTGAGCCATTCTACACCCATCTTTTCCAACGTCTCTGTCAAACCTGCTTTTACCAAAGAAGAAAACCAGCCGCCGTTACCGTTCGGTGAAGTGGATAATTTATATTTTTCTTCCATATATATTTTCCCGTCATAACTTACGGACGGCGCCATTTCCTGTTGAAAGAAGAACACATAGTCCTTATTATATCCAAAATAATCGTGCTCCTTAAAAAAGGAAACGGTGTCTTCGTTGTTTTTTTCACTTGTCATAATCAGCAGTGGTATCCATGCGTCTGCTTTTCTTACGACTTCCAGTAAATTGTTAATCAACTGGCCAAACAGAAACAATTCCTTATTAATGCCAATTTGCAACATCCCTTTCGGCTTATCCAGTCCCAGACGGGTTCCCTGTCCTCCCGCCAGCAATACGGCCCCTACTTTACACGCTCTTATCGCTTCCATGCCGATTGCTTCAAATTCTTCTTTTCTATTGTCAATCTCTTCTAACGTAAGCGCACCCAGCGGAGCGAGCTTCCCTTTCGGCACTTCTTTCACGCCATCTTTCGTCAAATCTAATAAAGAAATATCTAACTCTTCAATCTGCTGAAGAAGACTTTTCTTCTCCTGCCCGCTTAATTCCTCATAATACTTTAATAAATGCTCCTGCCCCACAGGAGATAACTTCTGGTAAGCCTCTTCGTATGTCATGCAATAGCCCCTTTCCATCTTCTCATATTGTTTTCATTATAGCAATTCTAAAATTAAAGCACAAGAGAAAAATATTGTGTTTACTTATTAAAAATGGTATGATATTAATACTAGCCAAACATGAGAAAGGAGCGATTTACATGACACAAAGTGAAAAAGCATTACAATTACATGAACAATGGAATGGCAAGATTAATACGACATCCAAGTGCCACATTACATCCCGTGAAGATTTGGCTATGGCATATACTCCGGGAGTGGCGGAACCATGCAAAGTAATTGCTGAAAATAGAGAAGCTGCTTATCGTTATACGATTAAATCAAACACAGTCGCTATTGTATCGGACGGCAGCGCTGTTTTAGGGCTTGGCAATATCGGCGCAGAAGCCGCTTTGCCGGTCATGGAGGGCAAAGCCGTATTATTTAAGGAGTTTGGCGGCGTAAACGCATTTCCCATCTGTCTAGATACACAGGATACGGAAGAAATTATCCAGACTGTTACTCATATTGCACCTGCTTTTGGCGGTATCAATCTAGAAGATATTTCTGCGCCTCGCTGTTTTGAAATAGAAACCCGCCTAAAAGAAATATTAGATATCCCTGTTTTTCACGACGACCAGCACGGTACTGCCATCGTCGTTCTGTCCGGTATTATCAACGCCTTAAAAGTGGTCGGCAAAACAAAGGAAGAATGCCGGGTTGTCATAAACGGCGCCGGTTCAGCCGGTATCGCCATCAGCAAGCTTCTTCTGAACTATGGATTCAAACATTTGATTTTATGCGATAAATCCGGTATTTTAAACAAACAGAGTGAAAATTTAAACTGGATGCAGAAAGAAATGATGGACGTCACAAATCTGGAAGAACGGGAGGGGACGTTAGCCGACGCTTTTGTCGGCGCCGATATTTTCGTCGGCGTATCCGCACCCGGAATCGTCAGTGAAGAAATGGTTGCCTCTATGAATCCAGACGGGATTCTATTTGCAATGGCAAACCCGGTTCCGGAAATCATGCCGGATTTGGCAAAAAAGGCAGGCGCCAAAGTAGTCGGTACCGGACGCTCCGACTTTCCGAATCAGGTCAACAACGTAATTGCTTTCCCTGGCATTTTCAAAGGCGCTTTAGAGGGGCGCGCAAATCAGATTACGGAAGAGATGAAGTTAGCGGCCGCGCTGGCAATCGCTTCCCTTGTTCCGGAAGCGGAACTCAATGAAAATAATATTATGCCGGAGGCTTTTGATTCTCGGGTTGCCGACGCTGTTAGCGCTGCTGTTAAGGCACACATTCATCACTAATTCATCATGCAGTTTAACGCACACGGAGGACATTATGACAAACGGTTCCATAACAATTTATAAACTCATTATACTTTATACGCTTAGCAAGGTGGACGCCCCGCTTCCCTCCGGAATCATTTCCGATTACATAACAAAACACGGTTATACCAACTATTTTACGTTACAAAATGCTTTTGGAGAACTGCTTCAGGCAGATTTGATTCAGGAGGATAGCACTTATCATCTTTCTTATTATACAGTTACAGACGCCGGACGCCAGACGCTGGCTCTCTTTGGCACTCCCCTGTCACTGGATATCCGCAAGGAAATTGATGATTATTTACAGGAAAATAAATTTCAGATTATTGATGAAACTTCCTTTGTCAGCGATTATCACCTCACGTCAGAGGGAACTTATCTTGCCTCCTGCACAATGAGGGAGAGAAAGCGAATCCTCTTCCGGCTTGAGCTGGAAGTGGCAACCGAATCGGATGCTTTGAAAGTATGCGAAAACTGGCAGGCCAATAGTGAGAAACTCTATCAGTCTGCCATTACCACTTTACTTGTATAACTGGAGAAAGGAGCGATTTACGCCCGATTCCGCTTGATTTTTTTCGATGGATTGAATTGCTTATATGTATACTTGTCCACTAATTTTGCCGCATTATAATCTTCATTAAATTCTGGCCCTTTGCGAAGCTCAAAGTGCAAATGTGCGCCAAACGCCATACCTGTCGAGCCGGTCTTACCAATACAATCACCGGTATTTACTTTCTGCCCAATCTTTACTTTTATTTTGGAGCAGTGCGCATAATAGGAATACACACCGTTTCCATGATATAGTATAATGAGCTTGCCAAAGGAGCCCAAACTACTGCCTCCATGGTACTTGGCATACACTACGACGCCGGAAGAAGCTGCCCGAATATTCCGCTTTCCTCCTAAAATGTCCCACCCATAATGGCGCCCATGGTGTGTTCCACAGTGGCAGTGCCATCCGTCGCCCCAACGGGGATTTTGCACCGGCACCATCCATTTCTGCTGTTTTACGGAAAAGTCATCATCTATAACTTCTTTTTCATTTTTCTTTTTGTCTGTTACCGTAACCTCATATACATAGCTTCCCTTTCTCAGTTTCGAAAACTTCAGGGCACGGTCTACTTTTTTTAAATTGAATTTCTTCTTATTTACCTTTACTTTCTTTTTGTATAATGTCTCGCCGTCGTCATCCTTAATTTCGGCCTGCACATATTTTATTTTGCGGGCGGAAATCAGCGTTCCTTTCACGTCAAAACCGGTTCCTTTGCTGATTTTTTTCGGATGGCTTACTTTCTTCAAAGTCACTCTCCAATTATCTGTCGGCACAGGCGTCGGCGGCTGTACCTCTGGCGTTGCTTCCGGCGTACAAACCGGAACAACGACTGCGTTTCCGCTGACGGCATTTCCGCATACGGAATCCTCATTCTTTTGCACCGTCTCCGCCGAAGCGGTAATCGCCGGCGTCCATAACGGAAGTATCATTGCCAACAATAAAACGTAACCTGCTCTTTTTTTCATTCTTCGTACATTCATTTTCTCTTTCCTTATTTTCCCTTTTTACATAAAATTACAAAAAAATTCGACACGACAGAATATAGTATATACTAAAATTTACCATTCTGCAAGTGTCGAATAAATTTTGTAACAAATTTAACATTTAATTGTATCATCCCACTCCGGTACTTCCGACTTCCAAATATCTCAAATAGGCACCATAACTCATGGTAACAGTGCTGTCACCCGTTCCGACGGCAACCGTTATTTTATCGAAATCAGCCTGTGTTGCCGCAACTCCCGTTGGAATTGTCTTTCCCGATGCGGCTGTACTTTCTTTCTCCGCCGTGGAAGAACTCTCTTTCACGGCCGCCGCAACGCTTGTCTTTACTTTTTTGTCCGGAACCGTTACGCCCTCTTTCATAAACTTTTGAATTTTTTTCACATAATTCTGCGTTTCCTTGAAAGGCGGTACGCCGCCATATTTCTGCACACGCCCGCTTCCCGCATTATATGCGGCTGCCGCCAGCGTATAATCCCCGTTAAATTTTTTCAAATGCGCCTTTAGGAGCTTTGCCGCCCCCATAATATTTTGCTCGGCATCAAATGGGTCTTTTATCCCCAAACCTTTTTGTTCTTCTGGCATCACCTGCATAATTCCCTGCGCGCCTGCCGAAGATACGCACTTCGGATTAAAATCCGATTCCGCCTTGGCAACAGCAACTAAAAAATCATAAGAAATATCATACTTTTCTGCCGCCCGCTGAAAAATATCCTTTAATTGAACCGTCCCGCTTTTCGCAGACGAAGCAGACTTTGATATCGTGTCCGTATTGGCGCTTTTGGCTGTCTGTGCCGCTGCGGATGACTTGTCTGCCTGATATGCAAGGTTTTTCTCTTCTTTATCTAAAATTTTCCGAAAGGGCGTAATACTGGATTTCGTTTCCCTCTCTTTTTTATTGTCTTTCTGTAAAACTGTATGAGCTGCTAAAGTCACATCATTGACTACCATAGCCATATTCTGTTCCTCCTCTATTCTGTCTCGCTGAATATTATACCGAAAAAATTCGTATAACGCAACTCCATTTTCAATTTTACTAGGGCAATCGCTTAATCATTTGTCATTTTCAGGACAGCGGGTATCATGCGGTATCTCATCCGGTATCCACTCCCAGCGAAAAATACATTGTTTCTTTTGTTTACAGAAATCTTTCGCCGCCTCCTCGCAAAACTCGCTGTCTACTGCATTGTCGTTTTTCCTGACTTTTGCAGCATTGACCGCTCGCCGGTTCTTATACACCACTGAAACAATTATGTTTTACTGCGAGCAGATGCGCAGCATCTGTTCATGGAAGAAAGAGGCAAAAAATAAATAAATTTGTTTTTTATCCTCTTTCTTCCATGAAGTGGCACCTTTGGTGCCACCCGCAGTAATTAGTAACAGAAAGTGGTGCATTAGAACCGCTGCGTAGCGGTCTAGTGCAAACGGGCTGTCAAAAGTCAAGAAAAACGACAGCAGACATCTCAGACAATGCTCGGGCGGCGCTCTGTAAACAAAAGAAATAATAATTTTTCGGGGAGTGATACAAGGACAACGATACCGCATGATATCCGCGCAGTACACAAATTCGGGGAGACAAATGATTAAGCGATTGCCCTACAATTTCACTGACGATAATATTCAAAGAAGTCCGCCAATTTCTCAGCCGCCGTCTCCAACACCTCGATTCGCGGCAGGTATACAACGCGGAAATGGTCCGGCTGCTGCCAGTTAAAACCGCCGCCGTGAATTAATAATATTTTTTTATCACGCAGCAAATCGAGCGCAAATTTTTCATCGTCTTTTATATGGAACTTCTTTACATCCAATTTAGGGAAAATATAAAATGCCGCCTTTGGTTTCACAACCGTAATCCCCGGAATATCTTTTAACTGATTATAAATAAACTCCCGCTGTTCATAGACCCGTCCCCCCGGTTTCACATAATTTTGCACACTCTGGTATCCACCGAGAGCGGTCTGAACGATAGATTGCGCAGGTACGTTGGAACAGAGACGCATGTTGGACAACATATTAAGTCCCTCAATGTAACCTCTGGCACAATTTTTATTCCCGCTCAAAATCATCCAGCCGATGCGATATCCGGCAACCATATGAGATTTAGACAGGCCGCTGAATGTAATACAGAACAAGTCCGGCGCCATGGAGGCAATAGACACATGCTCGGCCCCATCCATAACCAGACGGTCGTATATTTCATCGGAAAAAATAATCAACTGGCGTTCCCTCGCCAAATCAACTATTTGCTGCAAAATTTCTTTCGGATAAAGGGCTCCGGTAGGATTGTTGGGATTGATAATGACAATCGCTTTTGTCCTGTCAGTAATCTTCGCCCTCATATCCGCGATATCCGGATACCATTCTGCCTGCTCGTCACATATATAGTGTACCGCTTTCCCTCCGGCCAGCGTCACGCACGCCGTCCACAGCGGATAATCCGGCGATGGAATAAGTACTTCGTCCCCATCATCCAGCAACGCCGACATACATAAGTTAATAAGTTCACTGACGCCATTGCCCGTATAAATATCATCAATGGATACATTGGGAATGTTTTTTATCTGCGCATACTGCATGATTGCTTTTCTTGCGGAAAACAACCCCTTGGAATCGGAATATCCCTGACATTCCGTCAATTGCTGGCTCATGTCATAAATAACCTCGTCGGGCGTCCGGAAACCAAACGGCGCCGGATTGCCAATGTTCAATTTCAAAATATGAGTTCCGGCCCTTTCCATCCTCATTGCCTCATCCACAACCGGTCCCCTCACATCATATAACACATTATCTAATTTCGTTGACTTACCAAATTCACGCATATCTGACCCTCTTTTCTGTTTTCCCTTATGCTCCTGTTCCACTTGCCCGTCTGCGTCTGCGGCCGCCGTCTGCGCCGCTTCTCCGCGCAGCCATGCTGCTTCTACCCCAAGTATCTCGGCCAACACCGCCATAACGTTGTGCCGTGGAAGCGTTTTCCCACTGACATACTGGCTTATCTGGCTCTTGCCGAGCTTTATCCCCCGTTCCGCCGCCTGCCGGATTAAATCAATTTGTTTTATTTTTTTCGTTTTCATTACCTCATTTAATCTTTTGGAAAAAATATCTGTCTGCAAAAAATTCCCTCCCTCTCCAAAAAGTTCAAAGTTCATTTTTCTTTGTTTATCATTTTATGCTTTCTTATCCGGAATGTCAATAATTTTATTAAAATAGTTCACTTTTCGGATTTAGAAGTTCATTTTCCTCCGGTTCCCGCCTAATGGCGTGTATTAACAAACAGACAACAACAAAACATAGAATTTGGATAACAAACAGATAAACCGCAGGAAGCCGCCAATGAAAATGGTTCAATATATATCTGACCGCCGTGATAAGATAAGAACTCAAATTGAACATCACATGCGTTATAATCGAACCCCAAATGGTGTGCGTTTTTTCAAACAGACATGCAAGTACAATACCACAGATAGTAGCATATATTCCCTGAACAAGATTTCTGTGGTAAATACCGAACATGACCCCCGAAACGCATGCCGCAGGTACGGCAGAGAAGCCCTCTCTCAACTGCCCGTAAATTACTCCCCGAAAGAAAACTTCTTCCGCAACCGGCCCCAAAATCACAACGAGGAAGAGAATCAGAAGCGGATACGAATTACTCAGACTGACGGAACTGGTCAGCTCCTCATATCGCGCAAAGGCAGCGGGAAACGCCAGATAAATCAGCGTCAACAGAAACGACATGGCATATTGGCCAAACAGTCCGATACCTAGCAGACAAATACCGTTTTTTACGGAAATTTTCCCTCTCAACCTTTTTACAGGTTTTGATTTGGCTGTCTTCTTTTTGTACCAAAGCCCAAACACAAGAAGCGTCGCTGCCTTTTGTATAATATTGGCAAATAAGGTGTATCGGTAATACTGTTCTTTTGAGGATGCGGACAAAATCCACAAACCAAACACCATAGATAACAATACGTCAATAATATAATATACAACTACAGCTAATACCGTATAACCGATTACCGGCAACCATTTCTTCATGTCATCCACCTCTCTTCTCATTTTCCCTATTTTACCATGCAGCTGACTTGGAAGCAAATAATTTACAGTTGCGGTTTATATTTGAAAATGATAGTATATAAGAAGCATAACAGAGAAAATATTTACAAATGGAGGATTCTTATGAAGCTTTGGGGAGGACGGTTCACGAAAGAGACTAATCAGTTGGTGCATAATTTTAATGCATCCATCTCCTACGACCAGAAATTTTATAAACAGGATATACTCGGCAGCATTGCACATGTAACTATGCTGGAGAAGCAAAACATATTGACGGAAGAAGAAAGAGACGCTATTGTCGACGGTTTGCAAAACATTTTGCGGGATATTGAGAACGGCACCCTGTTAATTACGCCGGAACACGAAGATATTCACAGTTTTGTGGAGGCGACGCTCATTGAACGCATTGGCGACGCAGGCAAGAAACTGCACACCGGACGCAGCCGCAACGATCAGGTGGCGCTGGATATGAAATTGTACACCCGAGATGAGATTGCGGCCCTGAACGACCTTTTAAAAGATTTATTGTCTGTTATTCACCGTCTGATGTCGGAGCATATAGAAACATTTATGCCGGGCTTTACGCATCTGCAGAAAGCCCAGCCGGTTACGCTGGCCCACCATCTCGGCGCCTATTTTGAAATGTTCCGCCGCGACCGCAGCCGGCTGCGCGATATTTATGACCGGATGAACTACTGCCCCCTCGGCGCGGGCGCTCTTGCCGGCACAACATATCCTTTGGATAGAGACTACAGCGCTTCCCTGTTAAAATTTGACGGCCCGACATGGAATAGTATGGACTCCGTCTCCGACCGCGACTACTTAATCGAATTGCTCAGCGCTCTTTCCACGATTATGATGCACATGAGCCGCTTCTGCGAAGAGATTATTTTATGGAATTCAAACGAATATCGTTTTGTGGAAATAGACGATTCCTACTCTACCGGCTCCAGTATTATGCCGCAAAAGAAAAATCCGGATATCGCCGAACTTGTCCGCGGAAAGACAGGACGTGTGTACGGCGCACTGATTTCCCTTCTCACTACGATGAAAGGTATTCCGCTTGCCTATAATAAGGATATGCAGGAAGACAAGGAATTAACCTTTGACGCCATTGATACCGTTAAGGGATGTCTCGCTCTCTTTACCGGAATGATTGACACGATGAAATTCAACGAAGCCGTCATGGCGGCCAGCGCCAAACGCGGATTTACGAACGCCACCGACGCCGCCGACTATCTTGTCAACCACGGCGTACCGTTCCGTGACGCCCACGGAATTATCGGACAGCTCGTACTGCTCTGTATCGATAAAGATATTTCTTTAGATGAACTGCCTCTGGAAGAATACAAAAAGATATCTCCCGTGTTCAACGAAGATATTTATGAGGCTATTTCGATGAAGACCTGCGTGGAAAAACGCAATACGATAGGCGCTCCCGGAAAAGACGCCATGGCACAAGTAATTGCCATCAATGAAAAATATTTGCAGGAAAGTTAAAAAACGGCGGGGATATGGATTTCTTATGCTCCATATCCCCGCCGTTTTTTCTCCCCTGAGAAAGGGAAAGAAGAACTACCGTATATAATTCGTGCGAATCACCGGCTCTCTCTCCGGAAAGAGGATGCCCTTTTCCTTACCGGCTTCTATGCACCGCAGCAGCCATGCCATATTGTTTCCAAGAGTACGCATCGTCTGCATTCCCTCCTCATCCTTTACAACCTCTTCGGCATTGCTTCCATGAACCTGATTCCAATATTGAGAGGACACAACCGGCATATTATTAATCGTATAATACTTATTTATCTGGTCGAACGTTGCACTGGCTCCCCCGCGCCGGCAGCTGACAACAGTCGCCGCCGGTTTACCTGCCATCTTGGCGCCGCCGGAATAAAAGGCACGGTCCATAAAGGACGTAAGCGCTCCCGACGCTGCCGCATAATGCACTGGAGTTCCAAAGATATAACCGTCCGCCTGCGCCGCTTTTTCTACAAAGTCATTGACAATATCCTTGCGGAAACACCCCTCTCCTTTCTTCGCACATGCGCCACAGCCGATACATCCGGCTATCTCTCCGACACCTAGCCAGATAATTTCTGTATCGATACCATTTTTCTCAAGCGCTCCCGCTACTTCCCGAAGTGCCGTATATGTACACCCCTCTTTGTGCGGACTGCCATTCACTAATAATACTTTCATTTCCATAACCTCCTGCTGTTTTTATTCCGTAAATCCTGACTCCCCGGACGGGGCAGAATTTTTACTGCACTGTAACACTTACATTATATTTTCCTGCCACATAATTATGATAGTTATACAAATATAAATGCGTGACTGTGATTTTTGCCGTGCCTTTTTTCTTTGCCGTAACAACACCATAATCATCTACCGCTGCCACTTCAGGATTAGAGGAACGGTACTGTAACCCGTCTGACAAAAGAGTATACCATACCTGTTCCGTTTTAAAATGTGTGACAAGCGTATGGCGATTTCCTTTTAAAATCTCTATCTGTTTTGTATCCGGCTGAATTTCATCAATCGCACGGTACGGTATCTGCTGTTTCCCAGCGTCCGGCTCATCTTTCAAGCGGCTGTCAACAAAGAGTTCATAATGTGCCTCTTTCTCTGACGGATCCTTTACTTTCTTCATATACGGTAACATAACAACTCGCGCTTTACACTTTTTAAACGCCCCTGCTCCAATATAATTTACCCACTTAGGAATTTTCAATTTCTTTATTGACTTACATCCCTCAAAGGCATGGTCATTAATTTCCATCAGCTTTTCAGGCAGGGTAACTGACTTGAGATTTTTACAGTTCGCAAAAGCATAGGAGTCAATAACCGCTACTTTATTGGGAACACGATATCTTTTCGCTTTCTTCCCCCGAGGATAAACGTTGAGCCAGAGACCACCCATATAGTCGTGGAACAGGATTCCCTTTTCACTGTAACTGTCGCGGGTATTCTTTTTCATCTGCACCGATTTCAAATTAGGCAGAGAGGCAAACTCTCCCCCATATCCAAAATACTCTTTCAACGTAATCTTTTTAATCTTTTTGGGATGCTTAAAACGAGAGGGTAACGCCTCTACCCACAGATGGCCAATCTTTGCTGGTATTTTTACATGAGCTGCCGAACCATTATAAGCGTCAAGATGGGCAACTGTCCGTATGGCACAGTCCCCTTTTTTATAAATGGAATATGTAAAATCTCTCTTTTTAAGTCCTTTCTTTACAACCCTTATCCTTGCGTCTGCCATATGCGTGGATGACAATACAAGGGAAAGCACCAAAAACATTGCCGCAGCCTTTTTCATAGTGACCTCCATCTTCAAATTATATTGTTTTCTTCGAGATAACGCAAAAAATCTTCGCACCCCCCGCATACATCCTCATATGTCTCATCAAAATTACCCGTATACCACGGGTCTGCTATGTCTCTGCCATCGCCGCCAAAAGCGAGCAGTTTATATATTTTGCTGTCCGGATCACCGCCAAATATACTGTTCATGTTTCTTATATTCCATGTATCCATGCCGATTATATAATCATATTCAGCATAATCCCGTCGGGTAATCTGGCTGGCGCGGTGGGGTATTACTGGAATCCCTATTTCATTCATTTTGCGTACAGTTCCACGGTGTGGGGTGTTCCCCAACTCTTCCGTACTGGTCGCTTTGGAATCAATGGTAAACTGCTCCGCAAGTCCCCGTTTGTTCACCATATCCTGAAAAACAAACTGAGCCATAGGGGATCTGCAAATATTGCCATGGCAGACGAATAGTATCTTAATCATATCTCAAAAACTCCTTGTATTTACTGTATTTCCTTGATTTATCGGCTTTTCCT
>CAPAOV010000028.1 GCA_948579355.1 uncultured Eubacterium sp.
AATTTGTTTTTTAGCCTCCTGCTTCCACGAAGCGGCACCTTTGGTGCCACCCGCAGTAATTAGTAACAAATGGTGGTGCATAAGAACCGGCGAGCGGTCAATGCTGCAAAAGTCAGGAAAAAAACGACAGCAGACAACGAGTTTTGCGAGGGGCGGCGTACGATTTCTGTAAACAAAAGAAATAATGTATTTTTCGTTGGGAGTGGATACCGGATGAGATACCGCATGATACCCGCGCTCCCCTAAAAATAACAAATAATTAATTTGATTAAGCGGTTGTCCTATGAAAGGCGGATTTTTCCTTGCCTCCGCAGTCAAGACCTGTTATAATATAGATTTGTTATTTTAGATGTCATTTTTTTGACAAAAGGGAAAGAAGGATTTTTATGAAAACAAGACAGGAAAATATTCGTAATATAGCTATTATCGCCCATGTTGACCACGGCAAGACGACACTGGTCGACGAACTGCTGAAACAGAGCGGCGTCTTTCGTTCAAATCAGGAAGTGGCGGAACGCGTCATGGATTCCAACGATTTGGAGCGGGAACGCGGTATCACCATTTTATCTAAAAATACTGCCATCTCTTATAACGGAATCAAAATAAATATTATTGATACTCCAGGCCATGCCGACTTCGGCGGAGAAGTAGAGCGCGTCCTGAAAATGGTAGACGGGGTAATCCTTGTAGTCGACGCTTTTGAGGGCGCCATGCCGCAGACGAAATTTGTCTTAAAAAAAGCGCTGGAACTTTCTCTTCCGGTTGTTGTATGCGTAAATAAAATTGACCGCCCGGAAGCCAGACCGGATGAAGTCGTCGATGAAATTTTAGAGCTCTTTATTGATTTGGACGCCGACGAAGAGCAGCTTGACTGCCCTTTTGTCTTTGCCTCTGCCAAAGAGGGCGTGGCGTCGACCGACGCCGCTGTCACAGGAACAGACATGAAACCGCTTTTTGATGCCATTATTGATTACATTCCGGCGCCGCAGGGTGATGCCGACGCCGCTACTCAGGTTCTCATCAGCACCATTGACTATAATGAATATGTGGGAAGAATCGGCATTGGAAAGGTGGATAACGGCAGCATAAAAGTAAATCAGGAAGCAGTTATCGTCAATCACCATAATCCGGACAAGTGTGAGCGGGTAAAAATATCAAAATTATATGAATTTGAGGGCCTCAACCGCGTGGAGGTAGACGAAGCAGGCGTCGGCTCCATTGTTGCCATTTCAGGTATTTCTGATATCCATATCGGGGATACTCTCTGTAGTCCGGAAAATCCGCAGGCAATACCGTTTCAGAAAATTTCCGAGCCGACGATTGCCATGCATTTTATCGTAAACGACAGTCCGCTTGCCGGTCAGGAGGGCGAATATGTCACATCCCGCCATTTGCGCGACCGTCTTTACCGCATGCTCAACACGGATGTATCGCTTCGCGTCGAAGACACGGAAACAACGGAAGCCTATAAAGTATCCGGCCGCGGTGAATTACACCTGTCGGTTCTTATTGAAAATATGCGCCGGGAGGGATACGAGTTTGCCGTAAGCAAGGCGGAAGTTCTCTATAAAGAAGATGAAAACGGCCATAAGCTCGAGCCAATGGAGCGGGCTTTTATTGATATACCAGATGAATTCAGCGGTAATGTCATTGACCGCCTCAGCCAGCGAAAGGGAGAGTTACAGGCGATGAAACCACTGAACGCCGGTACGACAAGGCTGGAGTTTCTAATCCCGTCGCGCGGCCTCATCGGCTACCGCGGGGAATTTATGACCGACACGAAAGGCAACGGCGTCATTAACACGGAATGGGAAGGCTACGGGCCGTTTAAAGGAGAAATCCCATATCGCAAAAAAGGTTCGCTCATTGCCTATGAAGACGGTGAAACCATTACTTACGGTTTATATAATGCGCAGGAACGGGGAACACTGTTTATTGGCCCGGGTGAACGGGTATACGGCGGCATGATTGTCGGAGAACACGCAAAATCCGACGATATCGAAGTGAACGTCTGCAAGAAGAAAAATCTGACGAACACCCGCTCTTCCGGCGCTGACGAGGCTCTCCGCCTGTCGCCGCCAAGAGAATTGAGTCTCGAACAGGCGTTGGATTACATTGACACCGACGAATTGCTGGAAGTAACGCCTAAGAGCCTGCGAATCCGCAAAAAAATCTTGGACGGCACCGAGCGCTACCGCTCCAAACGCAACGCTGCCAATGCCGCCAAAAGTCAAAATTAATAAAAGAAACGGAGTATGTATGTTACAGTTACAGCCAATTTCCCCTTTTGTACAGGACAAATTTGCAGAATACGAAAAACGCCGTCCCATGTATATTAGCGAGGGGCACTTTCTCAATCAGTTTTTGTGGGAAAATTATTATCATACGAGATACGCCGCAGATGAACTGGCGCTATATCTCATACTAAGAGTCCACGGACATCACGGAGCTTTTGCTCCCCTGTGCAGCGAAAAAGATTTGCCGGAAGCGTTTCACCGGCTGGAAAATTATTTCCGCGAGGCATGGGACGAGGAACTCGTCGTCTATAACGCCGACGCCCGCATGGTTGAGATTTTGGACAGTCAGGGCTGTCTTGCCGATTACACGGTAAAAGAAGACCGCGACAGTTTTGATTACCTTTACGACGCCGAAAAACTGCGCACCCTGAGCGGCAAGGCGATGCATAAAAAGAAAAATCTTCTCAATGGCTTTATGCGCGAATACGAGGGCCGCTTTCAATACGAGACTCTCGGCATAAACAACATAGAGGAAATCGAACAATTCCATCAGAAATGGATGGATGAGAGACGGATTTATGATAAATACAACTGCATTGACGATGAGGAGGATGGTATTTACCGCCTGTTCGGCAACTGCCGTTCCATCCGCTGCAAAATGGGCGGCGTGCGCATAGACGGCGAACTGAAAGCCTATGCCATCGGCTCGTACATTCCCTCCATTCAATGTGCAATCGTCCATATCGAAAAAGCAGATGTAAATTACAAAGGACTTTATAATTACATTAATCAGCAATTTATCATACACGAATTTCCCGAGGCAGTCATTGTCAACCGCGAAGATGACTTAGGTCAGGAAAACCTCCGTCAGGCAAAACTCTCCTACCGCCCTGTTCGTCTAGAGGAAAAATACACGATACGGCATATATCACAGTGAAAGGAGGCATCCGTCATGGAGAATTTCAAAGAGACTACCGCTATCATCATTCCGGCTCTCGACCCGGACGAGCGAATGGTTACTTTAGTGTGCGATTTGCGTCAGTCCGGCTACAAAAACATCATTCTTGTCGATGATGGCAGCCAAATCAGTAACCGCAGATTTTTTAAAACATGTAAAGAAGAATATGGCTGCAAAATTATCCGCCATGTTGTCAATTTTGGCAAAGGAATGGCGCTGAAATCCGCTTTTAACCATATTCTGGAAAATTGTCCGCAAATTACCGGCGTCGTCACGGTCGACTGCGACGGCCAGCATATCGTAAAGGATATTGATACCTGCGCCAGACTCACTTCGCAAAATCCGGACAAACTGGTCTTAGGCTGCCGCCGGTTCGTGGACAAAGAAATTCCCCTGCGCAGCCGCTTTGGTAATAACATCACAAAGCAGGTAATCCGTCTGCTCTGCGGTATAAATGTTTCCGATACCCAGACGGGATTGCGCGGACTCCCGACACCTCTCATCCGCAACTATTTTGCCGGAACAAAAGGCGAGCGTTTTGAATATGAGATGAATATGTTGATTACGGCCAGAGAGTATCAGATTCCCATTGAGGAGTTCCCAATCGAGACAATTTATTTAGAAAATAACGAGAGTTCACATTTCAATCCCTTTCGGGATTCCATCCGCATCTATAAAGTGTTTTTGAAATTCATGCTCAGTTCCCTGTCCAGTTTCCTGATTGATATATTTTTGTACTGGATACTCGGCTATGCGCTCCGCCCCATCCTGCCGGACAGCCTTGTCATACCTTTTTTTGGTATGTCCGCGCTTATTTTAATGCGGACTGTCATTTCCCGCATGCTCAGCTCCCTGTATAACTTCTTTATCAACAAACATCAAGTATTTAAAAATGATTCCCGCTCCCCGATGATTATTGTAAAATATTACATTCTCTGTGTGGTACAGTTATTGCTGTCCGCACTTCTTGTCAATCATCTTCTGACCTTTATTACATACTCCACCTTGCGCAAATGTATCATTGATACGATTCTGTTCGCCATCAGTTTTCAAATTCAGCGCGAGTGGGTATTCAAAAAGTGCGGCTGAAAAACCGCACTTTTTTCTCTGTCACTATCTTGTATAATCAAAAACTTCTTCCGTTTCTTCCACATCATTGAGCACGTCCTTAATCGCAAAGCGCGGCCGCCCTTTCGTCTCCAGATACATCTTGCCAATGTACTCGCCGACAACACCAATCGCCAACAATTGCAAACCGCCCAGCGCCCAAATGGAAACCATCAGACTGCTCCAGCCGAGAACGGTAGCCCCCATAAAATAGCGCACGATGGAATAAATCAGTATCGCGATACTGATGAGAAAAATGAGCATTCCCGAACTGAGAATAAAGCGAATCGGTTTTACACTAAAAGAAGTAATCCCATCAAAGGCAAACGAAAGCATTTTCTTCAACGGGTATTTGCTCTCTCCGGCAAAACGCTCCTCTCTCTCATAATAGACATTATCCGCCGGATATCCGATAAGCGGAACCATCCCCCGAAGAAAGAGGTTTACTTCTTTATAATTTTCCAACTGGCGCAGCACGCGATTACTCATAAGCCGGAAATCCGCATGGTTAAATACAATATCCACGCCCATCCATTTCATTATCTTATAAAACCCCTCGGCCGTAAATTTCTTAAAAAACGAATCCTTTTTCCGGCTGCTGCGGACTCCATACACAACATCACAACCACCGTTAAACTTGTCCACCATCTCATCAATGGCATTGATATCATCCTGCAAATCCGCATCCATGGAAATTGCGGCGTCACAATGGTTTTTAGCATACATCAATCCCGCCAGCACCGCATTCTGATGCCCCCGGTTACGGGATAAATTTAAACCGCTTACCAATGCGTATTCTTCATGTAAACGGGAAATAATCGGCCATGTCTGGTCTTTCGAGCCGTCGTTGACATATAAAATCCGGCTCCTCTCACTAATCTTTCCCGAATCTATCAAATTTTGTATTTTTGCTGACAGACGTTTCGTCGTCTCGTCCAGTACTTCTTCTTCATTATAACATGGAACTACCATATATATCGTTTTCTTATCTGACATTCCAGTATCCTCCTGTGTCTGTTATCTTATTACTTTATCCTATTCCCTGCCTGTTTGTCAACTTTTAAGTAGGGCAATCGCCTAATCGCTTAATCATTTGCCGCCCCAAATCTGCGTACTGCGCGGGTATCATGCGGTATCGCTGTCCTTGTATCACTCCCCGAAAAATTATTATTTCTTTTGTTTACAGAACGCCGCCCGAGCATTGTCTGAGATGTCTGCTGTCGTTTTTTCCTGACTTTTGACAGCCCGTTTGCACTAGACCGCTACGCAGCGGTGCGTAAGAACCGGCGAGCGGTCAATGCTGCAAAAGTCAGGAAAAACGACAATGCAGTAGACATCGAGTTTTGCGAGGGGCGGCGTAAGATTTCTGTAAACAAAAGAAATAATGTATTTTTCGCTGGGAGTGGATACCGGATAAGATACCGCATGATACCCGCCGCCCTGAAAATGACAAATGATTAAGCGATTGCCCTAACTTTTATGCGGGAATATTTGACTTTTCCCTATTTTATCGGTATAGTAGAAAGGTATCAGGATAGTTTTACAATTGAGCAGAAAGGATTCGTTTATTATGGAGCAGCGTTACCGATATATGTTAAAACAGACTTTATCTTTTTATAAAAATCGTTTGCGCTATCATTTTATCCGCCTGACATCCACGATTTCTGATAATTATATTGTATTCGAAGCCTATGCGGGCAGACAGTACTCAGATAGTGTCAGGGCTATATACGAAGAGCTGATTCAGGATGAAGAATTTCGCTCTTACTATTTTATATGGGTTTTTGAAGAACCGGAAAAATACCTTTTTCTTTTAGAAAACCACCACACGATTTTAGTGCGCAAAGGCAGTTCCGAATGTCTCCGCTACTACGCCTCTGCCAGATATTGGATTAACAACGTAACCGTTGCCGATTATCTGAAACCGGCAAAAGCACAAATTTATATTGAGACATGGCACGGCACTCCCCTCAAACGCCTCGGTTGTGATATTACTACGGATTCAGACCCGCGTCAGACGAAGAAATATATGCACAGGCGCTATCGGAAAAAGGGAAAAAAAGCAACCTGCTTCCTTTCCCCGTCACCGTACTATACGGAAAAAATAACGTCCGCATTCTGCCTTTCCGACAAACAGCAGAACGCCATCGCAGCAACCGGATATCCGCGTAACGACAAGTTGTTTCACTGCACCGAAGAAGAAGTGGCGGCGTGGAAAGAAAAATGGAATATTCCGGCCGACAAAAAAGTTCTCTTATACACTCCGACATGGCGCGATTCTTATGTCGATGAGCAGGGGCGTTTCATTTGGCACAATGATGTTGATTTGCCCGCCCTGATGGATGCTTTGGGAAACGACTATGTTCTTTTGTTCCGCTCCCATCATCAAATCCGCAATCTGGCAAACATATTGGATTGTCCGCAGATTATTGACGTCAGTCAGGCAGAGGATATTAATGAGCTCTATCTTATGAGCGACTTAATGATTACCGACTACTCCTCGACTATGTTTGATTATGCGAATCTAAAGCGTCCGATGGTTTTTCATATGTTTGACAGGGAACGCTATGATGAAGATATCCGCGGCTTCTATCTTCCTCTGGAAGAGCTGCCGGGGCCGGTTACTGCGACGATTGACGAACTGGCAGACGCCATCCGGAACCAATTACAGCATTTCACATATGGGGAAACATACAAAAACTTCAATGCCAAATTCAACCCATTAGAAGATGGCAATTCGGCGCATCGGGTAATAGAACAGTGCTTTACACAGGTTTTACACAAACGCAGTTTCCGGGAAAATATAGTGCGGTACAGCCGGAAAACACTCAACCGCATCCGCATCCTGCTTCAACTGCTAAATTACAATGTACTCGGCTTCTTCCGCTCGCACGGTATGATGCACAACAATAACAGCCTGCGCCTGCTCGAATTAAAAAACAGCCATCAGGGCGAGCGCTGCTTCCTCATCGGAAACGGGCCGAGCCTGAATGGGGATGACCTCAATCTGTTGCAGGATGAATACACGTTCGGCACGAATATGGTCTACAAAATTTTTGACAAGACGAACTGGCGTCCCTCCTTTCACTGTGTTTCCGATACGATTTACGGCTCCAAGTTGGGACTAGAGCTCTCCGATATGATTAAAGCTCCTCTCTTTACTACAGAGAGAACATATCGGCGCATGCGCAAAAAACCGGTCGATACTACTTATATCCACACCATTCAGAGCGAGCGCTACAAAGTGCGCGGCAATATATTTGCCTACTGTATGATAAAGGCCACCGTTTTGTCACTGGCTGCCGAGATGGCTTTTCACATGGGTTTTAAAGAGATTTATCTCCTCGGTGTCGACTGCACCAATCCCCATGATAAAAAAGGACATTTTACGGATAATTACACTACGAAAGAAGTAGCGGAGACAGATATTAACCGCATTAAAACGAGAATGAAAGCAAATACTCTGACAACAAAACAGATTGGCGAGCATATCATCGACCGCTCCATGGAAGTGTATGCCCTGCTTGATGAATACAGTAAAAAACACGGCATCCGCATTTACAATGCAACCCGCGGCGGAAACCTCGAAATTTTCCCACGGGTAAAGCTGGAGGATGTTCTCAACATTAAAACATGATTCGGAGGTACACCATGAAAATTATTGGCGTTATTCCTGCCCGTTACAAGTCCACCCGCTTTCCCGGCAAACCGCTTGTCCCTATCTGCGGCAAGCCGATGATATATTGGGTTTACCAACAGGCAGAAAAAGTAAAAGAATTTGATTCGGTATACATTGCAACCGACGACGAGCGTATCAAATCCGTCTGTGAAGAGCATAATATGAAAGTCATTATGACTTCAGATACACACAAAACCGGTTCCGACCGCGTAGCGGAAGTGGCAGCAAAAGTGGACGGAGATTTATTTGTCAACGTTCAGGGCGACGAGCCGGTCATTCATCCGGAGATGATTCGTCAGGTAATCTCCATCTTTCTCGAAGATGACAGCGTATATTTCGGAAGTTTAAAGAAAGAGATAACTGACCCCGAAGAAATCAAGGCATACAGCACGGTAAAGGTAGTAACCGACGACAACGGCGACGCGATGTATTTTTCACGCTCCGTCATTCCGTCCAACTGCAAAGACGGACAGCTCGCACGCGTCTTCCGTCATGTGGGGATATATGCATATAAGCGGGATTTTCTTAAAACCTTTTCCGAACTGGCGCAGAGCGAGCTGGAGCTTGGAGAGGGAATCGAGCCTTTGCGGGCCATGCAGAAAGGCTATAAAATGCGCCTGAAAGAAACCGAATATTCTTCAATTGGCGTTGATTTACCGGAACATGTAGAAAAAGTAGAGCGGATTATACGAGGGGAAGAGAATGCATAAAACATCTTCCCCTGACAAAGGGAGGAAGTTATGAAACGAGTAAACATTTTAGACTGCACCTTACGTGACGGCGGCTATCTCATCGACAGCCAGTTTGGCAATACAGCCATCAAAGGAAGCATTCGCGGCCTGACCGAGAGCGGCGTCGACGTCATTGAGTGCGGATTTTTAAAAGATGAACCACATCAAAACGGCAGCACAATATTTAACAATGCGGCTCAGATACGTCCTTTTTTACCGGAAGACCGCAAGCAGGCATCGTATGTCTGCCTCGCCGACTACAGCCGCTATCATATTGATAAACTGGAAGCCTATGACGGAAGGTCAATTGACGGCGTACGCGCCTGCTTTTTTAAGAAAGAGCGGTATGACGTCATTCCTTTTTGCCGCAGTATCGTCGAAAAGGGGTATAAACTGTATGTGCAGCCGGTTGATATTCTCGGCTATACAGATACAGAACTGCTAGAGCTGATTGAGTCAGTCAACGATTTGGAGCCATATGCGTTTTCGATTGTAGATACGTTCGGCTCTATGTACCGCGAAGATTTGCAGCGGGTGTTCTATCTAATCCACCACAACTTATGGACGAATGCCAAAATCGGTTTTCATTCCCATAACAATCTGCAGATGTCCTTTTCTCTTTCACAGGATTTTATTGAAATGAGTCAAGGTCTGCGCGATATTGTCATCGACACTTCCATGGCCGGCATGGGGCGTGGCGCCGGCAACACGAATACCGAACTCGTCATGCAGTATATGAACCGTAAGTTTAACAGCGGTTACGATATTGATACTATCTTAGACTTAATCGACAATTACATTGACGGATTCCACAACCAGTATGAATGGGGCTACTCCATTCCTTATTTTCTGGCAGGTTCACACAGCGCCCACGTCAATAACATTTCCTATCTGTCAACAAAGGCCGGTATCGCCAGCCGCGACATTAATTTCCTCTTAAATCGTCTGGACGCATCCGACCGCAAGCATTACGATTATGATTTATTAGAGAAAACATATTTGGAATATCTGAACACGCAATGCGATGATTTGGAAGCGATTGAGCAGTTGAAGAAAACTCTCTGCGGACAGGACATCCTTATCCTGCTGCCGGGACATTCCCTTGTCATGCACAAAGAAAAGATAGATAATTACTGCGAGAGCAAGAACCCCATAGTCATAAGCGTCAATCTGCTCTCGGCCGATTTTCCGATTCATTTTGCATACTTTAGCAATAAAAACCGCTATCGCTATTGGAAGAGTGCAACCCATTTTGGCGACTACAAAAAAATTGTCACCTCCAACGTGACAACCGTAAAGGAAAAAGACCAGTATATTATTGATTTTACCCGTTTGGTAAAGTGCGGATGGGAGCAGCTTGACAATTCCGGAATCCTCCTTCTCCGTCTTCTTGATTTGATGGACGTAAATAGTATCGCTATCGCCGGATTCGACGGCTACAGCCATAATACGACGAATCAGAACTATGTTCAGAAAGCCATGGAAAAGACACGAAACAAATTAAATGCCGAAGAGGCAAACCGCAACATCCGCAGCATGCTGGAAGACTATATGAACACAAGAAACTCGCAGTGCTCCATCAAGTTTATTACCCCTTCGCATTTCGAGAGCGTATTAGTGTAAAAAAGGAGAACCAATGAGATGAGTATTGATTTAAGAAAAATAAAAATGTTTATCATGGATGTGGACGGAACTTTGACCGATGGCAAAATCTACATCGGCAATGACGGAGAAGCCATGAAAGCCTTTAACCCCAAAGACGGCTTGGGAATTAAGCTCCTAATCAAACATGATATCATGCCCGTTATTATTACGGGACGCACTTCTGAAATCGTCCGCCGCCGCTGTCAGGAAATCGGTATCCAAATCCTTTTTCAGGGAATCACAAAAAAGGCGGCCAAGGTAAAAGAATTAATGAAAACATATGATTTGCAGCCGGAAGAAGTTTGCTACATAGGCGATGATTTGAATGATTTGGGGGCAATGAAAACCGCGGGAGTCTCTTTTGCTCCGGCCGACTGTGCCAAGCAGATACGCCCCTATATCGACATCCTCTTAACGAAACAAGCCGGAGAGGCGCCGGTGCGGGAAGCCATTGATATGATTTTGGAAAACCGCATTACCGCTGAAGATATCGAGGAGCTATAACAATTTGTCGGCAGCATCTTCGTCTGCCGGCTCCGTCTCTTCTGCGGAGGCAAGGCCCTTTTGCCGCATTTCCCACTCCTGACGTTCGATTCGGTTAAGCAGAACTTCCGTATCGCCCTCCGCCAGATAGATACCAAACGTCAACTCATCCCAATCCGCCGGCAAATCAATGGCAAATCTCGCATGGTAAAAACAACGCATCCTCTTGCCTAAAATAAAGAGCTGCTTACGGCAGCGATACTCTCTGGCCTCAATCCGCTGGCCGTGATATTCAACAAACAGCTTGTCCTGCTTTTTCATGGCATAGACCGGAGTGTAAAACGTTGCTTTCCACATGCCGTCAAATTCAGAATCCGGTTTATCTATCGGCGCATATAACTGCACTCTCCGTTCCGAAATTCTGGCAAGCTCCACTCCCTTATAGACAAACAGGCACTCCTTTTCACGATACACTCTTTTGGCGCGAATTTGCCTCCCCGCACGGATTGACAACATCGCTTCAATGATGGGAAGCGACGTCGGCACCTGAAGAATAATACTTACTTTTATCTTTTTTAGTATTTTTTGCAGTTTCCTGCGAAGTTCGATAATCTCCTCTTCCGTCAGCGTATCGCTGACATCCTGCTGCCGTTTGCGCACCATAAAAAGTCTCATATGATAGGCGACAAGAAACTGGACATACGGAATTATCCGGCGCTTTGTCTTTTTAGAATAGGCCATAATCTTCCCATATCCGGATTCTAAAAAAGAAGTATACCTCTCCTTACTCTTCCACGCCACATCCACAAGAGAGGACTCATCACTGCGCTTGCGGTAATAATAATATACGCCCGAAACCAGACCGTACTGCCCCTCATCTAGAATCACCTGATTAATCGCCAGCGCATCTTCCCAAAACTGCATTGTCTCATCAAATTCAAGCTTCTGTAAGGCTGTTCGCCGCACAAAAGCGCCGCCAATATAATAGTGTGGATTCGTGTAGTCTTTTTGTATATTGACAACCTCTTTGTCACGAAAACGCCAATTGATTTTATGGTCTTTCGTCATCGCTCCAAAAAGCATAATCTCCACCGTAGCCATATTAATATCCGGATGTTTGTCAAAAAATTCCACGACCCGCTCAAAGACGTCTTCACCAAACTTGTCATCCGAATCGAGAAAACTCACAATCACATCACCGCATTCACGGCACTGACGTATTCCATAATTTCTTATCGCCGATACTCCCTGATTTTCCTCAAAATGTTTTACGATAATATTGTCCGGATACTTCTTCTGATATTCCTGACAAATCTTTAGTGAACCATCCGTGCTGGCGTCATCAATGAGATACAGCCGGATATTCTCCTCAAACGGCAGTGTTTGGCAAATTACACTATCAATGGCCGCCCTTAAATACTCTTCTGTATTGTATACTGGCATAATCACCGCTATCATTATTCATCACTTCTCCCACAGCATAATTGTTTTTCCAAAACTCTTTTGAATATCTGTCTCAAACGCTTTCTTCATATCCGAAATAGAATGTACCGGAATAACGGCTCCCACAATGTTCGACAAATAGTTGACAACTTCCGGATGTTCCTCGTAGAGAGCTACGGTTTTTTCAAAATCTTTTCTCCCACTCCGGCTGCTGCCGAAAATACGCAGACCCTTTTCTAACACCATACGTGTATTAATCGGTACCGGGTATTCTGATACTCCCAAAATAGAAAGCGTACCCTCCGGATTAATATAATCTATTATTTGGTCAATTGCTTTACCGGAACCTGCTCCTCCCACACACTCAAACGCGTGGTCAAGTTTCAAATCCTTCGGTATATGGCTGACCGTATAAGTTGAATCCGCAAATGTAAAATCGGACAACTTCTCCCTGCTGATACCAAAAATATATAATTTTGTTTCCGGAAACATCGTCTTAAATAAAAGCGCCGTAATATATCCTAAATTACCGTCGCCCCAAATACCGATGGCATTTCTTCTGGCATGGGCAATCTTGTCAAAGCGCGTAATCGCATGGACACTGACGCTGACAATCTCTGTAAAAGCAGCTACTTCCTTATCAATTCCCTGCGGGAGACGCACCAGACGGTCCTGCCGGATTTTCACATACTCCTGCATAAAGCCGTTAAAACCACTCGCACGGAACTTACTGGAACGCAAATAATTTTCAGCAATAAATTCATCCTCTTCCGTTGGCGTATTCGGTATCATCACGACCTCTTCGCCCGGACTGAACGCCCCCGTCGAATCCCGAAGAACCACGCCGACCGCCTCATGGATAAGTGCCATCGGAAGCTTCTCCTGTAAGACATGAGCTTCCCGAAGCCCCTGATAATAGCGTTGGTCGGCATTACAAATAGACAGGTGTGTCGGCCGCACGATGACATCTGTATCCTGCAAACCTATATTTTCATAAGTCACCTCAAACTTGCGAGGCGCCACTAACTGATATACTGTATTCAGCATTCGCTTTTACTCCTCTTTTTGTGATTGTATCAACGTTTCTGCCACTCGCAAATCATAGGGATAGGTAATCTTAATATTAGATACCTCGCCCTCAACGAGATATACCTTTTCCCCTTTCATAACAAAAATCTTAGCCGCATCGGTAAGCGTTTCTTTCTCCGCCTCCGACAACGATTCGTACAGCTCTTTTAACTTCTTGAGCCGGAATGTCTGCGGCGTCTGCCCCTGATACATTTTACTCCTGTCCGGTACGACAGAAATAATGCTGCCATCCTCACTCTCGACAATCGTATCCGTAGATGGTACTGCCGTATCACATGCCCCATACTTTCTCGCATATTGAATATTTTCCTCAATAATACGATGTGTCACAAATGGACGGACAGAATCATGTGTTACGATAATCGTCTCCTCATCTACCTCATATTCTCCCTCAATATGGCGGATTGCATTCATAATTGTTTCATTTCTTGTCTCACCGCCGGCAATCACGGCAATTCGTTCCGTCTGTCCTATATACTTTTTCACCAGATTTTTCGTATGGCTAATCCATTGTTCCGGACACAATACGATAATTTTTTCGAACGTTTGATTGACAAAAAACTTTTCTATCGTATGAATAATAATCGGGCGGTCAGCAATATTGAGATACTGTTTCGGTTTCTCCATATTTCCCATTCTGCTTCCAACACCGCCTGCCAACAATACTCCAAATACCATATATTCCTCCATTTCTGCACAACATTTGTACACGACATCTTTCATTGGTGGCTGCTATTGCCACATTTTTCCATTGTCGATATATTATATCATATATAGCTACAAAGAGCTACCATAATTTTTCTTGCACATAGCGATTGTCCAAAAGACCATATAGGGAACACAAAAGGCAATCGGATACTCATATCGAAAATAACATGAGCCGTTTACCGGTCCTGCTATATTGGTCAGCAGCAGTATAAGCAGCGGGACATACGCTAATATATAATATTGTTTCCTTTTTAGTATCAGATATGAAACCATAAAAATAATTACCCACTGCCACAATGCCGTAGTCAGCAATATTCCCAGTAAAGGAACAGCGCCAACAAAATAGTAATACTTATCATACAATTCCCTCAATTCATCCATCCAGCCAAAATGGGAATGGCTATAATGAAAGACAGGTTTGAATTGCTCATTATGGGAATAGCTAAAATTATATACAGGCATCATATAATTCAAATCATATATGGCAGATTCACTCAATTTGCTTGAATAGATAATGGGCGTCTCGCTAAAATAAAAATACCCATATGTTTGGTTTAGAAACGCTTCTACATAAACACCCGGATGCTTCCAAAACATCGACCACCATGTTTTCATATACCCTGCCAGTTCCCCGCCGGTACAATCTTGCTTATATGTGTATTTCACCGGGTCTGCTCGCACAGGATTATATTTTTCAGCCAAACTGCCATAATCCAATACTTTATCAATCGCACTTTTTTCTTCCTCTGTTACTTCTTTCGGATACTCTTTGAGATAACGCGCTGTCTGTTGAAAAGGAACCGACAGCATTTCTCCGGTACTCCCGCCCTGTAAACCTAATATGTTTACACAAATTTGATTCAAGCCATTCCACAACAATAAAATTCCCAATACTCCCAGTATGATTTTTTTCTGTGTTCTTTCAGAAAAACCATGGCAATTAGCAAAGTTCCTGCAATTATATAAATTCCATTATTTCGAAATAGCACCACCAATAATGCCATCAAAAAGAACCTTACGAACTTTTTGTAGTTTTCCCTGTCTGTCAATAAATCCATTAACTCCATCATCCATAATGCAACAATAGGCGCATATAAAGAATCTTTAGTGAGTGTCACCGCATAGGATGAAAAAATGGGAATAACACAAAAACATGCCAGCATAATACATGGAATCGTTATCTTTTTTACATAAGCCGCTGTCCGCTGCACAATTCTGGCAAGAACGGCAATTGTGAAACTACACTGTAATAAAGTATATACATATACTCCTGCATTAGGAGAACCGGTCAAATACTCTATGGGTCTTATGATAACGCCAAATAGAAATGTATGAACAATCGGATGCAGAATACTAAGCGGCGCCTCTCCATAAATCTGCCTGAGCTGGTATCTCGTATCCCCCATAAAGATACCCGGATAAACAGAAATTATTCTAGGAAGCCAGCAAATAATAAGAATTACCGCGCTGAGCACGAATATGTGCTTCTTTACAAAGACCAGCTTATTGCAAGCACAAACATGCTCTTTGATATCAGATTCATCCATCCTGTGAAAAAGCCAGAGGGATGCTCCCACAAATATTCCCCAATAGCCAAATAGTCCAATAATTGTCTTTGCTATCTGAACTCCATCGCTCCAAAGAAGATTGGCCGAATTTGTCTTTGCATAACTCTGTCCTACAAGTACAGCCACTGCCATCAAAAAAGAAATAATGAAAGCGATTATATAAGCTCTGCGCGCTATTTTCAAATTCTGCAAAGACAAAAGCAGCCGGAATATGGCAAAACACAGAATGATTCCGGAAAGATAATTATTTTTTAAGGAATATGTAAATGATTCTATGAAACGGACAATAGGATTTGTAATCTCCAGCACGCTTGTGTCCGTAACAATAGAATAATCTATACTGACGGCTGTTGCCGAAAGAAGTGCAAGTAAAAAAGCGATAACCGAATAACATACAGACCATTTACCGAAACATAGATTCTCTTTTGCTTCTTTTGTTCCCAACATGGTTCATTCTCCTCTTCCTTTCATTCAGTACAAGCCGTGTCTACTCCCGGAGTTTCCATTTATTTGCTATCACAAACCTGCAAAAACGGTCAAAAGGTTTCAGACTGCAAAACAGCGTAAGGGCAACCCCCAACAGACTGACAAGAAGCAGCCATGTATTCGGGAAATTGTGAAACAGGTACTTGTACAAAAAAGAATGTATGTAAACATTGATAAAAACATAATGGAATACATATACACCTAAACTTCTCTCTCCTAATGCCGAGATAGCAAATCTTCTTTTAGGGATAATACACAAAAACATAAATACCAACACAAAGGAAACCACATAAGCGCCAAATTTGAGAATCCCCCCATATAAGGCGCCATGCTCTAAAAGAATATAATTTCTTCCCGTCATCAGAAAGCGCATCCAAAAGATTTTGTCAATACCTATATAGCAGACAATAAAATATCCAGCTAATCCAATCACGGAAACGATTTTCAGTACTGTGGATTCCATCCATTTTGCCAAATCTTCTAAGGACAGCACATATCCGGCATAAAAGAATGGGTAGAAAACAACGACCCGCAGCCAGCTAAACAAGTTAATATCCGCATTTGTATACCCTGCCAGCAGCGCAATGAAGATGGATACCGTAAATACATAAGCGGGACGGAACCGTTTTGTATAAAAGGTAATGATATACATAAAAAACAATGCCAGAACAAACCATGCCACACCGGATTCACGGAATAAGTCAATCGGAACAAAGCCATCCCCCTGAATAACACGAAGTACGAACCAGCCCAGAATCTTAATAAAGAGGTAGAGCAGCAAATACGGCGTCACTTTCTCAATCCGCTTCTCATTCACCGTTCTTTTTGAAAACAAACCGGATATTAGAAAAAAGGCGGGCATATGAAAGGAATACACCGAGAAGAACAGGGAATTCACTAAACGTGAACTCCCTAAATAATTTTCATAAAAGTGGCAGATTACCACAAGTGTAATCAATACCAGCTTTGTATTGTCCCATTTTGATATCCGCTCCACTTCTTTCACCTCCATTTTAAAATCCGCTTTTTAAAATCCTCCATAGAAAGCTGTCCGGTAATCGCGATTCGCGGAATGTGATAGACGCTGTCATTCCGTGTAGCTTTCCGGAACGGTCCAAAGTCAAAGGCAAGTTTGTATTTGTATTTCTTTGCACAATACACAACATCCTCGTTGAAGCCGCCAAACGGATACGCCATATATTGGTAGGTATTCTTATTTGCAATTCCATTGAGCCGGTTCGACTCAAAATCCTCATAAATCTGTGCCAGCGTCAATTCATATACAGCCAGTTGCTTACGCGCATAGTGCATATTAAACGAGTGGCTCTGAAACGATATATTCGGATAGTTCTTTTTCATCTCATTAATTTTATCCCAACCCAGATAATAACTGGTTTCCACATCTTTATATTCTTCCGTCGTCTCTTTGGTTTGGGAACCCACGATAAACATAGTCGCTTTTAAATTATATTTTTTCAGAATCGGATATGCGAGATGATAAAATTCGTAATCCCCATCGTCAAACGTCAAAACAACTGTATTCGCCGGCAGTTTTTTCTTCCCCTTATACCATGTGTAAAATTCATCCAGTGTCAGCGTGGTAAAATGATTATCGTACAGATATTTCATCTGCTGCTCAAAATCACTGACAGACGCTACCCACTGATTCTTCGGAAACTTTGTTTTTTTCAGGGAATCCGACACCACACGGTGGAAACAAAGCACCGGAATTTTGTCTGCATACTTTGTATTTTCCACAACACGTACCGGCACACGGACTGACAGACCATTGTGTGAATACGCCTTGATATAAGTCTTTCCTATTTCATGTCCCGTTACCGTTCCATCCGGGGCAACGGTTGCAATCTCTTCCTTACTGCTCTCATAAGTAATGGCACGGGAAATGACATTGGCCGGTTCAATCAGGCAGTCGAGCTTTAACTTCTCATCTTCCATGACCGTATATTCGCTTTTGCCAAAGCGGATGGATGTGGCATTTGTATAGCTGCCGCCGCCGACACAACCGGATACCACCCTGCTCTTAATTCCATAGACACTAAATCCTGCCCGCTCCCGATATCCCTGCACCATAAAAGAATAATTAACATCCTTACTTAATTTGGGAATCACTGCGGATGTTTTGCTTTTTCCTTTTACATTTTTATACAAGAGGTATTTCTTCTTCGTATTATTATACTTATATATTTTATATCCGTCGACATGCCCGCGTTTTTTCCATTTGATTTTCACGGAATTACTACTGCGCGCTATCACCTGCGTATTTTCGACCCTTTTAATTTTATGGACTTCCGGCTTGTATTCCTTTGCCAGAATAAAGAGGTTAATTTTAGCAGAAACACCATTATGAGCTCTCGCAGTAACGATTACTTTCCCCTCTTTTTTGGCGGTAATTAAGCCGTTTGACGATACCTCTGCCACTTTGGAATTGTTGCTGAAAAAGCGGACTGCCTTTGAGGCGGCCTTTTTATTCGGCGTAATTTTTGTTTTTAGTTTAAAAAACGCTCCCTCCTCAACCGTAAGCGTTGACTGCGTAAATTTGATTTCCTTTACATTCTGTTTCTTACTTCCCAATGTATAAACCGAAACCACATCACTATAAGGAGCATATTTTTTAACGGCCCCCTGTTTCTGATAAGCCTGTACCATGAATCTGGCTGCTTTATTCTTTTTCAGCCCCTTTCTCACGGTATACGTCTTCTTTGTCGTCGATTTAACTTTCTTAAACTTTTTCGTCTTTGTATTATACTGCAACACCTGATATCCCGACGCATGTTTCGACTTCTTCCACTTTAGCTTAACGGATTTTTCCGTAACCTTAACCGCTTTTAATCCCGAAACAGCAGACGGCGCCTCTTGTATCTGTGCTGCCTTTGCCTGTGATACGGCCATCCCACTACACAAAATGGCAGCAAATAGTAAAGCTACCTTTTTCATTGAAACATCAATCTCCTTCCTGTTCTTCATCTTGAGAAATTTCAGTCTTAACGCTATCACCATAAAATGTCAATACTGTGACAAGGGGAAGACAGACAATCATTGGTATTGCATACCGCATATAGCCAACCGGTCCTGCCAGACAGATTAGATAATTGGCATACAACATAACGGCAGTCAAAAAAGCCTCGCGTTTTCTTCTTAACACCATAACAACCAAAAGAATTAAATAAATCCATGTATACACCGAAAACTCTAACAGCCATGAAGTGATTGGGCAATTATCTAAAATTTTCGTATAGCCGTTTACCGCATTCCGCGCCGGCAAAAGAGCCTCCGGCTCTTTCACGCCATCCAGCATCTTTTGTATATAAATATCGACATTCATATAATAAATATTATCTGCCGGTCCCTCCATGCCAAACCAGCAGTAAGCCAGATTCAAATATGCCTGCACATAAACAGTCGGATGCTTCAAAAACTGTTTTACCCAGACAGATGCATACCGCTTCAAATCCGTACCGGTAGATTTGGGATTGTATTTTTGCTTAACCTGGTCCGCACGATAAGGTACATACAAATCCGCGATTTCATCTAACGTCCCCCCCGTATTCAAAACGCTGAGAATGATTTCTTCCTCCTCTTCCGTAATTTCCTTGCGGTACTCCTTAATATAACGGGCCGTCTGCTGAAACGGAACGGAGAACATCTCGCCCGAACTCCCGCCTCCTATGCCCAGTGCAGAAAAAAGAAGCCCGCTTATCGCTATTTTACAGACAAAAATGGAAATCAAAAACGTGCCGACAAGACGAAACATTTTCTTCTTTTCTTTCCAGAGCAAAAAGAGAAGAAAAGGAATCGCCAGTACCGCCATGAAAAATCCATTATTGCGAAAGAGCATCATCACTAAAAGAACTCCGCCAAGCAGAGAGCACTCCTTTACTCCCGCCTGTCTTTTGCCGCAAAGAATTTCGTACAGCCAGACGCTGACAAATACTAAGGCAATCGTAAACGGAATATCTTTCATAATCGTCATTCCATATAATGGGAACAACGGATTTAGGGCGAAAAATGCCACAAAACCGCCGATTATCCGCCGTGAAAATCCATAGCTTCTCAATTTCGTGAGCAGATAAGCAATTGCCGCCGCAAATGCAAGGCTTTGCAAAATACTATAGATTTCAAAGCCCCATGAATAAGAGCCCAGCGCCCCGCCCAACATAACAAAACACTTGAGAATCAGCGTAAAAAGAACCGGATGGTTATTGTTCCACAAAAAATCCGGCGTGTTTTGCTGTATCATTCGGGCCGTAAAACAGAACTGCTCCGTTCCCGTAATCTGCGCCACCTGGTCGCGCGTATCCGCATTCATTGCCCCGGGGAACATAATAATCATATAGGGGAGCCAGCACAAAACAAAGAGGCCGCCTATGATTAAAAATGTCCTGCCAAAGGAAAACGCTCCTTTCTCTGTCTGTAGCCGAATATTCAGTACAAACTGCATCACAAAGAAAAAGAGAATCCCGATTCCGGCTCCCCGCATCAGGGAAGTGAGAACGGCAAAACCATTTCCAAATACACAATTCCAATTGTTATAGCGAAAATAACTATCACTTAACAACAGCAGTAAAGCATAGCAAATGGAAAGAACTATCGAAACCCTGCAATACGAAAAAGAAATCCGCTGCATAAGAAAAAGAAAAGCGCAGACAAAAAGACAAAACAAAATAAAATAAACAGACGAGGGATTGACAAAAACCGCCCCGATTCGACTTAACTGCGCCGGCAGCCAGCCGCCGGCTTGTGCAATTTTTTCTTCTGCAAGACGATAGGTTCCGTTTTTCACCGTAAAACAAAACACAGAAAATATTGCGAATATAACTGCCTTCACACACATTTTAGTATGGATTTGATTCTTTACTTCAAACATAGTAATTTCTTCCTCCCATCTACTCTCCCACCTGTTTCCGGAAAATGAAAAGTTTACTAAATACATAATTGAGAAGCACGACAATAATGCTTACAATTATTTTACTGAGCATTCCGGGAACGCCAAAAATTTTCTGGTCACATCCCAGCCAGACAAGCGCCGGTACGGCAATCACTTCGAAAATGCCGGTCAAAAGGCGGGCGGACGCAAACATGCCAAATTCTTTCAGCAGAAAATGTTTCTCCCACGATTTGCTCTCAAACACCCAGATTTTATTTGTAATATACGCAAATGTCATCGCAAAAATCCACGAGAGGACATTTGCCGTCAATACAAGCATATCCTGATTGCGGATGGGAAGTACAAAGGCAAACAGCGTATATGTTCCCCAGCTGACTAATGTCGTCAGTCCTCCCATAATCAAATACATAATAATTTCTTTATATTTAAGAAATAGTTTCTTCATTTGCCAGTCTCTCCTCCAATTTGCGAATCCGTTCCTCATACATCGCACACTTTTGCACCAGTTTTCTCATGCGTTCATTCAGCTTTGATACAATTGCGGTAACAGACATATCAATAATCATCAAAATTAACAGTAACAGAGCAAATAATCCGTTCGTCCATTCCACTACGCCAATCATACGCATAGGCGCCTGAAGAATCACCGGAAAGATTACAACAAGCAGAAAGACAACCCCCAAAAAAATCCACAGCAGGGTATATTTCAAATTGAGGCTGTTTTTCTTTAAAAGGAAAAAGATACAGACAAAATAAACTGCGATTCCAACCAATAACGCTATCCGCAAATACTCATTCACTCTTCTTACCTCCCTTTTTCATCGTAAACCGCTTCAAAATTACGGCAAGCGAAACCTTAATCATATAGTAAATTGATTTGAAGCTGTGAATAGAACTCGTTCCTGTCTCACGCTCCCTCATAACAACCGGAACTTCTTTGACCTTTCCGCCATGCATGACGCAGGTGACAATCGCCTCTGGTTCTGGAAAATCCTGCGCGTAATCGTCGGCAAACACCTTTGTCATATAACGGTTTGTCGCCCGGAAACCACTAGTTACATCATATACTTTCACTCCGCACATCAGACGAATCAACGCGCTGAGCATCGTTATTCCTGTTCGTCTAAGACCGGAAGATTGAAATCCCTCTTTGGTGATGAAACGTGAACCAATTACCATATCCGCCTCACCACAGGCCACCTGTTCAACTAATTTTGAAATATATGCCGGGTCATGCTGTCCGTCTCCGTCAATCTGAATCGCAACATCATAATCATGGGCAACCGCGTACTGGTATCCTGCCTGCACGGCCCCCCCTATCCCCAGATTAACGGGGAGGACAATATGATTTGCCGAAATCTTTAATAGTATTTCTTCCTCGCAATCGGTGGAACAATCATTCACTACAAGATAGTCAATGCCATCCCCTAAATTTTGTAACGAATCCACGACTTTTTCAATACTCCCGCTCTCATTATAAGCCGGTACAATGACTAAAACTTTCATTTTTCTCTCCAATCCATTTTCCCAAAAACCTGAATCATTTAACTTTCAGTAATTTTAATATACATTTATCCAATTTTCCTGTCAGATAATCAAAAATTAATGCCAGAAATATAGTAATAACAATAACGCCAATGATAAAGCCATAGCGGTTCTGTGCGGCAAGACCACACCGGCTCAATACAAGCATGGGGATTCTCTGTAATATATAGATACTGAAAACATGCTCGCCAAACCATGAAAGCACCTTGCTCTGAAAAGAAATCTTCATGGTGATAAACACGACAACAGCCACAAAGAAAAGCGCCCATATCGTATATCTTTCAATACCTCCCGACCAGCGGCTGCCATAACTGAGCCAATACCCGACAAAGAGAAAAACACCGGCCAGTGCATATACATAATCGTTTCTCATCACAACTTTCTCAACCGGCTTTTGAAGAAGTGCAAACCAACATCCGGCTGGCATAAGAATCATTGTGTTATAGTACCAGTTTGGCAGACCCATGCGAATCTCCCACAGCACAAACAACATAGTCAATATGGTGAAAATCACTGTTCCCACATAGATAAAACCCTTTTTCCCAAACCAACGCAAAAGAATAAAGGAAAAGAACATTAAAATATAGAGTCCAAAAATGGCAAACATATACCAATTTGAATTTCCCACGGATTTCCAGCCGATTAGTGAAAAGAGAATTGTATTAAGAGTAAATTTCTGCCCCATAATAACTCCGACAATCAAATAGAGGCAGACTGCAATATCAAAATTCAAAAGTAAAATCAAAAAGCGTTTGAGAGGAATCTGTTTTATATAACCGTATCCCTTTTTTAAAATGGATTTCATCATACCATATCCGGAATAGAAAAAGAATACCGAGACCACCATCTGATGCAAATGCTCTTTTAATGTAATATAAGTCTCATCCAATGCCCCACCCATTTTGACATAAGTGACGGCATGTCCCAGCAGAACAAGAAGTACAAAAACCCCTTTTATCAGATTCGTGCCGGCTATAGACATATAATCTTTTGAAAAGCTGTGAGAATCTGCAATCACTGCACCTCTCACAAGTATCATTCCTAAAATCAATACAAACAGAATCATTTCAATTCCCCTCTCTAAAAGCCTAAGTTAAATTGTATCACATAATAATATTTAGCGTCAATTACTGTATACGCTTCAAACTTCAGGATAATCCAAAAAGCTCGGCAACCTTTTGACATGGATTAAGCTCCGGGCCATAAGACATATATTGTGAAAATTTCTTCTGTATTTCTGTCTGCTCTTCCGTAATAAACCGGTGATTACTCATTTCTTCCGCATTCTGGAAATACATTTCCGGATATTTGAAACTCATATATTTTTCAAAATAATTTTTATTATAGCTGCAGGCATAGACCGGCTTGTCCAGAATGGAAAACACCGACGCCAGTCGTCCATTGTTTGTCACCAGTACATCCGATACATATAAAAGCTCCGGTATCGGAAGTATTTTATTCAAATAGCCAAAATTTTCTTTATAGTGATTTCCCATGGAAAACGTATTTTCCATGAGAATCTCACTGTTGGTAAATAAAAACCATTCATCGCCAAGGTCTTTTACCCACTGTCTGATATCAAGAGTTTCCCAGTCTTTCCGTTTCATCTCCGCGTCTCCAAACACAATGACAGAAAGAAGTTTTTTCCCTCTCGCCTGTGGGAAATAGTAAAAAATACGTTCCCTGACCTCATTCTGCCTCTCCGGCAAACAAATATCATAGGCAAGCGGCAGCGAAACATTCTCAATTAACTCTTTGCCATCAATACGGTAAGCCCGTCTCAATAAATCCGCCGAAAAAGGCGAACCCGGAATAATATGGGTAAATCTTGAAAAAGTCTTCAAATGGAATTTCCTGCCCCTCTTCTCCATCAGATACATATTTTTAAACTGGTAATCATACGGAGCCGCCAGCAAAATTCTCTGGCCCTCCGGCGCCATATTGTTAATTTGATGAGTCAGAGACCCGTCTACACAGAGGACATTTGTCATCCCCTCGCAAAAATCTTTTTTCGCCCGGCGATAACCATGTGCAGCCAGCGGATTCTTGTGTTTTTCATTGTTCACATAATACCGAAACGTATAATCCAGCGACGGCCGTGCCGCAAAATAATCTTTGATGAGCGCAAGGTCATTGCTCAATCCGCGTCCCAGACTACTCAGGAATGTAATCACTTTCTCACTCATGTTCCGCTTCCTCCATATACTGATTAATCACTTTGGCGATTCGTTCACTGCTGTGCCCGTCACATGCAGCCATATATTTTTCAATAAACGCATCATATTTATCCGACAGGTTATCCTTAACAGACGAACGCAGATACGCCGTCAAATCCGTCTGATTCTCGTAAATGTCACCGGGCAAATCATCGGGATAGTTCAGATAAAAACCACGATTATAATTCAACAAATCATAACAATAAAAGGCAATCGGCTTGCGGAGTAGAACATATTCAAAAATAACTGAAGAATAATCCGTCACCAGCAAGTCGGATACTAACATCATATCGTTCGTGGAAAAATCCCGTATCACTTTAATATTGTCATATGACTTTTCGACAATCTTATTTTTCATGACCGGATGCGGGCAGATTACAAACATCTGATTTGGCAGCAATTCTTCGGACAGCCTGTCAAAATCTAAATCCGGCTTAAATTGTGTTCGGTCATCTCCGATATCGCGGAATGTCGGAGCATATAAAATCACATAGCGGTCACGGAACTCCGGATGCGCCTGATATACCGTTTCTTTTGTCTGCTGCATCTGTTTTTCATCATAAAAGGCGTCGGTACGGGGACATCCCAGCGCCTTTACTTTGTGCACATCAATGTCAAAAGCATCCGCATAAATGCCGCGAATCCAGTCGCTGCTGACCATCACCATATTATACTGCACATGGTAGGCATGGTCTGCCGCAATCGACATATTCGTTCCCCGCTGTCCAAATTTCTTGAAAGCCCCGCAGGCGTGCCATAACTGCACGACACGCTGGCTCTGGCGCAACTGAAAATGCCGCAGGTAACGATTATAATCGTCCGTTACAATGACACGGCTCGTAATATTCATATAATACATATAAAGTTTCGTAAACGGATTGTGCGGAAGACGTTTCGCACAAATCACTTTTTTCCCCTTGACATATGGGTACAGCGCTTTGGCGTTCCCCTCCAGCTCGCCGTCTTTGCGTACGGTAAAGAACAGAACCCGATTCTTTACCGGATAACGGCGCAGGAAATTTACAATCTTGCGAAACAGTATCTGCCCAAATTTATCCGATGGAAAACGGAGCATCTTCGGCATTATTTCATTCAAATCCGGAACAATTTCCGGACTATTCAAATCGGCTTTCCGGTCAACTAAATATTCTTTCATCATCGGAATCGTTTCTTTTGTACCTACATAATCAATGAAAGTCTCTTCCAAATCCTCATAGAAGACAATCCGGTCGTTCATAAAAGTAAAGTAGCCCTTGCTGTACCATTGCGGTAAATGGGATAATAAGCTTTTGGATTTATCAGGCTTCTGCTTTTTCAAAAAGTCCGTTTTAAAAAATTTGTTGGCAAGCGTATAATCCATGGCAAGATAGGGATTATTTTCATATCCCGTCTTTACGGAATTGAGCGCCGTCGAACTTAAAAGAACCGCCTGCATATCTTCAAAATTGCGGTGATAAATCAACTGTGACGAAAAATCAGCCGCTGATTTGATAAAGTTTTTAATCACATACTTGAACGCATTATTGGCATAACTGACTTTGGCGTCCGCAAAC
Organism: uncultured Eubacterium sp.; assembly: GCA_948579355.1. Lineage (GTDB taxonomy): Bacteria > Bacillota > Clostridia > Lachnospirales > Lachnospiraceae > Eubacterium_F. Next base: position 26,354 of record CAPAOV010000028.1, read on the forward strand.
GTAATATAAGGTGTTTCTGCCTGTTCCAGTGCCCGATAATACAACTCGTCCCTCGATGAAACATCCAGAAATTCCATATTGTTCTGTAAATATCCCGCCTCTTCAATCTCCTGTTTCCATTCACTCGGGATTAGAATACGAATGGCAATGAGATTTTGCAGCGTCAGGCTCTGAACACTGAGGAGAAATTTTTCTTTATCCTTTTTCTCACCATACAAAGCAATAGTAAACCATGCATGGGAAAGCAGTTCTTCTTTCTCCACCGGCAGATTATCCAGCGCAAATTCCGGATGGGAATCTTTGAGCATGGAAATATCGCACATATCTAACGACGCCATCTTGTCGTTTATTTCCTGAACCAGATGTTTTGCCGTCTCCTCTGGCAGCGTCCAGTATTTTGCATAAAACTGGTCTAACAAAATCTGCACTTCCTTACGGCATATTTCATTCAGATATTTGTGGATTTCGTCTTTTTTCTCTTTTACTTCTTCTATATCTTCATACTGCGGATAATCAAGCAGTATGCTCTCTTCTGCTGATTTAATGATAATACGGTGCGCTTCGATATAATCTTTAATCTTCCATGAAGAAATGGAGGCCGTGATGGATTCTGCCTCCCCGTCATACATTCTCCGGTAATGAAAAATTACTCTGTCCAGTCCGGTAATACAGTTTGTCCGATAAACATAGCGCATTAAGAAGGCGCCATCCTCTGAATACGAAATCGGCGGCAGACGCAGACCATGCTGCTCAATAACAGAACGGCGAAACAGTTTATTACATAAAGAAAACGTCCACAAAATCTGTGAATCATATTTATCAATTCTTTCCATCTGCACCAAATCATTAATGCCATTCACCGGGAATGTCTGAAACCGGTTAAAAATATCATATTTGGCAATGACAAGGTCGGCACGTTTTTCTTTTGCGCGTTCATATAACGCCTGCAGCGCATCCGGTTCCAGCACGTCATCTGCATCAAAAAAGTAAACATACTCTCCCTTTGCCAAATCAAGTCCGCAGTTTCTGGCAGAAGATGGCCCCCCGTTTTCTTTATCTATAACTGTTATGTGTTCGTAATGTTCTTCATACTCTCTCAAAATATTCAGTGTATTATCCGTCGAACCGTCATTCACTACAATAATTTCATAATCATCAATGCTCTGATTGGCAAGACTTTCCATCGTCTCCGTCACATATTTTTCCGCATTGTAAGCAGCAACAATTACCGAAACTTTCACTCTTGTTCTCCTCCCCGGATTTTCTCCATATTTTTCATAAACAATCCCTTTCTCCATCCTCCAATTCCTGCAGGAATTTGTTCTTTGGCACTTTCTTTACAAACAAATCTCCAAATGCAAACCAATAAGCAAATGCCGGAAATACCTCAAATGGCAAAAACAGGCATTCCGTCAGCGTCGCCACAACAAAGCCGACACATATCGCAGGTATTAAAAAAGCATAAGTGGCATTTTTCCGCCGCTGTGTCAGATAGAACTTTAGAGAGAAACCAACTCCCAGTACGGTTATAACCGCATAGAAAAACATACTGAAAACTCCATATGTGTATCCGAACTGTATCCAGTTATTATGAGAATGATTCTTCTTCTCTCCATCCACCACCATAGAAGTCGTGCGGTGTCCTTTATAATTCATTTTATCCAAATACGCCAAATAAATATCAATTCGTCCATTCGTAAGCGCATTCAAGCCTTTAGAATATTTGATATTATACCAGATGCGCTCCCATGCATTGCGCGGAACTACGACTTCCGGATTTTTCGTCTCCGTATTTTCCACATACTCATATTCTGGTACAACTACCTCGCCGGGGTCTTTTTCAGGGTCGGGAATCTCATTCCCAAAATGAGTCTCTCCGACAAACTCAATCGGATGGCCTACAAAATCAGGTATTGTCTTCAGCGCAACCGTACAGACCGGAAAGACCGCGATGCACACAACACCCGCTAAGACTACGTTTTTGAGGAAAGACTGCCACATATGATTTTTCTTTGAGAGATAAACCCGCAAGCCAAGCCACATGAGAACGATAACCGCTATGGCAGCAATGGATGTTCTCGCCTGTGTCTTCTCCAGATAGAAAGCACATACCCCCAATCCCAAATAAGTGGAAACATTCTTTTTCCACGAACGCCCCGTCTCCACAATCCAATCCAAATCGGACAAAAAAACCGATATTATAATAAACAGATAGAGCGCAAACGTATTGGGATTGGTAAAAATACCGGCATAGCGGACACCCGCATACTGGGGCCGAAACAAAAAAGCGATTACGGTCATCGCCCAAAACGCAAGTTTTACCGCGTCTTTCAGACATTTCCAGAGCAAATCCTTTCTCGTGTGGTTTTGCCAGACAAAAAATACGCCGGTAAACACAAATGCCAAAATCAAACCCAAACCACACATCTTCTTCGGCACTAATATGTCCGATACGGTAAACATAATACACATACCAAACCAAGCCAGCCAAAGAGAACGCCGCCAGCGGATATGCACCAAACTGCGGTCTAGCGACAATATGGCAATGGCAAACATAAGAAAAATACCACACACCGTATTATAAAAATAACTTTCCTTGTGCAGCCCATAACGCACGATACAAAATAGAACCAAATCAACCATAAAACATGCGGTAATCAAATAATATTTCGTTTTATCACGCAACCGCCCCACAATCGGAATCCATGGTTTTAATAATAAAATAAATAAATCCTGCAATTTCCGTATCAACATTCTTCCTCCGCAGCCAAAAAGGTGCGACTGTGAAGCCGCACCCCTGAAAAACGCACAGCGTTTTACACCTATTCAATCTTATCGTCTTTCTCTTTCGTATCCTCAGCATCCTCCGGCGTCTCTTTCATTACCTTATTGATACGCTTGGTAATCTTCTGTACGGAGCTGTGATTTGGCTCGCAGACATACAGAGGAGTAGAACGAATGGAAAACGTCGTCTTCTTCGCCCCATAACCTTCGGCATTGGCAAACGCCACTTTCCATTTTGCCATATCGTTAAGCTGCATTTTACAAAGAGAAACAATTCTGTCCTTTGACATACTCGTCTGGAACATATGCTTCGATTCTTTCAGCAATTTCGAAAAATTACGAAGTATGGACGGCGACATCACCTTATTTAAAATCGCCTCAATCATATGCTGATGGTCGCGTCCTCTCTGATAATCCCCGTTTGCAAAATGGTGACGCTCACGGCAGAATGCCAGCGCTTTCTTGCCATTCACCTTGTTATACCCTTTCTTAAACTTGTAGTGGGTTCCGGCGCCATGAGGCCCCCAGTCGGAAATGAAATCGTAATCCGAATAAACTTCCACGCCGCCAAGCAAATCTACAATCTTTTTCAGACTGGTAAAGTTGACTCTTACATAGTAGTCAATATCAATATCATACAGTTTCTCCAGCGTATTCATCGAACAATCCACGCCATATATACCGGCATGCGTCAGTTTATCCGGCATACCGCCCGAATATGACTTGCCGCCTTTTGTATAGAGCGGCACATAATAATCTCTCGGCGTAGACGTAAGAAGAATCTTCTTCGTCACCGGATTTACCGTAGCAATAATATTAACGTCGCTGCGGCTCGTCTGGCCAATCTTTCCGTAGACGTCAATACCGCTGATATAAACATTAAACGGCTTTGTCGTCACATCAGTATCAATAATCTCTTCCTCAACTTCCGTCTGAATCTCACTATTCTCTAATTCGCGTGTATCTTTCGTGAAACTCACATATTTATCTTTAATCGGGTTGAGAAAACTCTGATTGATAACAGCAACCTGTATTTCCTTTGCATATAAAGCATCTACTAAAGTAAGGGAATCGTCAAATTCCATGATTTTCAAATCCTTACCCGCCTTACTCTTAGCCTCTGCCAACGCCTTATCGGTATTTTCGCGGTCCTGCATTGAAAGGATTCCGTAAGTATAATCTTTGGCGTCTGCAATCGTCTTTGCCGGGTCGTCATTCAACACATAAAATGAAATGATATCCACTTTTACGGTCGCGCCGCCCACATCCTGCAAGGCAGCCATACTCTCGTTTATATATTTCGCTCCCACAAAGAAAATCATGCCAAAGACCAATGCCAGCACTCGTCCGAAAATGTAACTCGAATTGGTCGCCTGACTCATAATCTGATAAACAAGCAGTAACACCGATACAATCACTAAAGCCACCAGATACTTCGTTGGAATAGCCCCCAGCGTACCTACATAGATGCAGAACAGAACCGATACAACCAGTTGAAGTAAAATGACTATCAGGCTTATTTTTCTCTTAAATATTGTTTTCATTACAAACCTCCGTTTCTTATTAGCCTATTTACACGCTCATAACATTATATACTATTTTATATTAAAAATCAATTCCAAAAGTCGATTTACGGCGTTTCCGTCCCGGTAAGCAAACATTTCCTCCCGAAACTTCTGAAGACGCTCTCTATCCGAATCATCTTTATGGCATTCCCTCTCCAAAGCCTGCTGGCTCTGAACAACCGGCCCAGGAACAAATCCGTCGTACTCTTCATAAAAGCCCCGCCCGTCGCCCTGAAACCTCTCTAAGTCATAGGCATAAAAAATCATCTTTTTATCTAACAGACAATATTCAAATATAATTGAGGAATAATCGGTAATCAGACAATCCGCCACGGCAAGCAGGGTAGTAACTCCGGCATAGTCCGACATGTTGTACACACGCCCCTCATACTTCGACAATAGAGCCGCCGGGCAATTGGCCGCCACATGCGGGTGTAAGCGCAGCAGCAGGACTTCACTCTCTTCCATCTGCCCCACAAACGAAGCCAAATCCAGCGCAATACGCGGGTGTTCCACTTCATAGTCACGAAACGTAGGCGCATATAAAATACAGCGCTTGTTTTCCAATTCCGGATACCGACGCCAAAATTCCTTTTTCATCGCATTTATTCTTTTTTTATCAAGAAGCAAATCCGTGCGCGGCAGTCCCAGTATGTGTATATTCTCCAGCGGCTGATTAAAGGCGGATGCATACTGCCTTTTTGTCATCTCGGAATTGACAATCAAATGTGTCAACCGCTCATTGGCGCGGCGGGCAAGCTCCGCCACCTCTCCGGTATCGCTATCCTGTCCAAATTTCTTAATCGTTCCGGTTCCATGCCACAACTGCACTACTTTTACTTTGGCGGAAATTGGCGTGAAAGCCATCGGCATAAACTCATTATCAAGAAATATCGTTCCCGCTGTCGCCATATGGTATGCCTTAATTAAGAAAAAAGAGAACGGCCTGCGGATTCCATCTCTTTTTGTCAAAAAAATAAGTTTGGCATCCGGCATTTTTTCCTTTATCCTCTTCGCCACTATGCCGATATTTCCCTCGTCGCTGTCGTCGTGTGTCGCCACCATAAATATTTTCTGTTTCTTTACCGGCGCCAGCCGGAACAGACAAAAAAATGAGGCAAAGAGATAATATCCTAACTTCTTAATCATCTTCTCCGTCTTTCATATTCAAATCCTGTTTAATCTTTGTCGTGGAAATCCCCTCTGTACGCGGCAGATAAACGACCTCACAATATTCTTTGAGAAAATCAAACTTACCTGTCCAGTCGTCTCCCATGACAAAAACATCAACATCGTTGTTTCTGACGTCGTCGATTTTCTGCTCCCATGTATATTCCGGTAATACTTCGTCCACATATTTAATCGATTCCAGTATGATTTTCCGGTCTTCAAACGAATGATACGCTTTCTTGCCCTTTCCCGCATTAAACTCGTCCGAAGAGACAACAACAATTAAATAATCGCCCAGCGCTTTGGCACGCCGCAGCAAATTGATATGCCCTACGTGGAGCAAGTCGAAAGTACCATAAGTAATTACCTTTTTCATTTTATTCCTCCATTCCGAAAACGTTTTTTGTTCGAGAAACCTGCGTAGCAGTTTCTCTTGCCGGATAGGAAACTATTTGTCCGCCATATCCATCTTTGCCTCGTAAAAACTAACTACTTCCTCCACATCCCCATAAGCTATCAGGCGTCCCTGTTCCAATAGAATCCCTTTATTGCACATGCGAAGCACCTGTTGTGTCGAGTGCGATACAAAAATAACCGTGACCCCCTGGTCAAACATGCTCTGCACCCGTTCTTCACATTTTTTGCGGAACTTGGCGTCGCCGACGCTGAGCACCTCATCCAAAATCAAAATATCCGGCTCGACAATCGTCGCCACGGAGAAACCGAGTCTCGCCCTCATACCGGAAGAGTAATTTTTTACCGGCACATTGATAAAACTTCCCAACTCGGAAAACTCGACAATCTCATTATATTTTTCTTCCAGAAACTCTTTGCTGTAACCTAACATGGCGCCATAGAGAAAAATATTTTCCGCGCCGGTATACTGTCGGTCAAAACCCGCACCAAGTTCGAGCAACGGAGCAATCTTGCCATGTGTCGTCACGGTTCCCTCCGTCGCCTTTAATACGCCCGCTACCACTTTGAGCAGCGTACTTTTGCCGGCGCCGTTCAGTCCCATAATCCCGAGACGGTCGCCCTTTTCAACTTCAAAACTGACATCGCGCAGCGCCCAAAACTCCTGATACATCAATTCTTTCTTGAGCATCTTAATCACATATTCTTTTATATTATCAACTTTTTCCGCACTCAGGTTAAACTTCATGCTTACATTATCTACTTTCATCGCCAACGACTTCTTTGCCATGTTCTGCCCCTCCTAAATATTCAAAATAAAGGAATCCTGCTTTTTGTAGAAAACAAACATTCCCACCACCAACGTGCCTATAGCAAAAACCGAGGTATATGACAACAAAATCATGTCAAACGACTGTCCAAAGAAAGCACGGCGGAAATTGTCAATAATGCCAAACAGCGGATTGAGCTTTACAAGTCTCTGCGTATCTCCACTCATGTTACTGACAAAATAGAAAATGGCGCTGCAATACATAATGAGCATCAGCATAACGCTCCACAAATACTCGATATCACGGAAAAACACACAGAGCGTAGCCAAAATCATCCCGACTCCCATCGCCAGCACAAACAGGTTCAGCAGAGGGATTACCGATAAAAACATATAGCCATTGAGCGGCGCCATATACTTTCCCGTCGCCAGAAAGAATATCATCACGCCGAGCAGCACTACTAAGGAAATAAGGAAAATTATGAAATTCGCCAGAATCCCCGAAAACGGATAAATATATTTTGGCACATATACTTTTTTAATCATCGCCCCGTTTGTGCGGATTGAGCGCATAGCGCTGTTGGTCGCAGAAGAAAAGAACGAATATAACAGACGCCCCGTCAATACATAAACGGGAAAAGGCACTCCCGCAAAGGCAGGGTCCGTACTGTTACGGCCTAACAAACTGCCGAATACAACAGACAGAACAATCATCGTCAGCAACGGTTCGATTAACGTCCATAGCATGCCCAGATAAGAGCGTCGGTATCGCAATTTTATATTCTTTTTTACAAGCTGTCCAAGCAAATATTTATATTTGCGGAAATTGTCTACAAATTGAACCATTCTGTAACCCATCCTTTTTTCTCTGATTTAATCAGTTAATTATACCATTATCTTCCTATTTTCGTCAACCTTTACAAAAATCGCTTAATTATTTGTCATTTTCAGGGCAGCGGGTATCATGTTGTATCTCGTCCGGTATCCACTCCCAACGAAAAATACATTATTTCTTTTGTTTACAGAAAGCTTTCGCCGCCCCTCACAAAACTCCCTGTCTGCTGTCGTTTTTCCTGACTTTTGCAGCATTGACCGCTCGCCGGTTCTTATGCACCAC
>CAPAOV010000029.1 GCA_948579355.1 uncultured Eubacterium sp.
AGCAGGGCGCCTGCAAGCTTACCTTGAACGTAAAAGAGGGTATCATTCAGGAAGCGTTGGTAGAGACGATTGGCTGTTCCGGCATGACTCATTCCGCAGCTATGGCGTCGGAGATTCTTCCGGGAAGAACGGTTATGGAAGCATTGAATACAGACCTTGTTTGTGATGCTATTAATACGGCAATGAGAGAGTTGTTTTTGCAGATTGTATATGGTAGAACACAGAGTGCATTCTCCGAGGATGGTTTGCCGGTAGGAGCAGGTCTGGAGGACTTGGGAAAAGGACTTCGTTCTCAGGTTGGTACGATGTACGGTACATTGAAAAAGGGTCCCCGTTATCTGGAAATGGCAGAGGGGTATGTGACGGGAATTGCCCTTGATGAAGAAGATATGATAATTGGTTATAAGTTTGTAAGTCTTGGCAAGATGACAGATTTCATTAAAAAAGGCGACGACCCGAACACCGCATATGAAAAGGCATGCGGACAGTATGGCCGTGTAGACGATGCTGTTAAAATCATCGACCCGAGAACTGATGAAGTACTTAAATAAATAGAGGAGGAAAGAAATCATGGCATTATTTGAATCATATGAAAGAAGAATTGATAAAATCAATGGCGTATTGGCTGAGTATGGTATCTCCTCTATTGAAGAAGCAGAGAAGATTACGAAAGACGCCGGCTTGAATGTATACGACCAAATTAAGGGCATCCAGCCGATTTGTTTTGAAAATGCATGCTGGGCCTATACAGTAGGCGCTGCCATTGCAATTAAAAAGGGCTGCAAGAGAGCTGCCGACGCAGCGGCTGCAATCGGCGAGGGACTTCAGGCATTCTGTATTCCCGGCTCGGTAGCAGATACCCGTAAAGTAGGTCTTGGACACGGTAATCTTGGAAAAATGCTTTTGGAAGAGGAGACCGAGTGTTTCTGCTTTTTGGCAGGACATGAGTCTTTTGCAGCGGCAGAGGGAGCAATCGGTATTGCGGAGAAAGCAAACAAAGTTCGTAAAAAGCCTCTTCGTGTTATTTTGAATGGTCTTGGCAAAGACGCTGCACAGATTATCTCCCGTATCAATGGTTTTACTTTTGTAGAGACGGAATATGACCCATATAAAAATGAAGTAAAAGAAGTGTTCCGCAAATCTTATTCCGAGGGACTTCGCGCTAAAGTTAATTGTTATGGCGCCAACGATGTGCAGGAGGGTGTTGCGATTATGCATAAAGAGGGGGTAGATGTATCCATTACCGGTAATTCTACTAACCCTACACGTTTCCAGCATCCGGTAGCAGGTACTTATAAAAAAGAATGCCTCGAGCAGGGAAAGAAATACTTCTCCGTAGCATCCGGCGGTGGTACGGGACGTACGCTTCATCCGGATAATATGGCTGCCGGCCCGGCTTCTTACGGTATGACGGATACATTAGGCCGTATGCACAGCGACGCTCAGTTTGCCGGTTCTTCATCCGTACCGGCTCATGTTGAGATGATGGGCTTGATTGGTGCAGGTAATAACCCAATGGTTGGTATGACAGTAGCAGTAGCAGTTTCGATCCAGGAAGCGGCTGATAATGGGAAGTTCTAGTAAAATGGCTTAGAACCCTCTAACTGTTTCAAAGAAACAGTTTAATTGGGGAGCAAATCGGATTTGGTTTTGTCTGGTTTGCTCTCTTTTTTTGTGCTATAAGACGCTGTAAGACCTGCTATAAGACCAGATGAAAATCATTAGGTCTTACGGTGGATTTTTCAGGCTGATATCTGGGCTGTCGGGACATTATTTTTGATTTCATACTGAAATATTTTTCTTGTTGTGTTATTATATAAATAAGAAAACTTTGAAAGGCGGTGATACCATGACAGAACGATTGACATGGCAGGAGATTCAGACGCAGTATCCTGACCAGTGGGTTGGTCTGGTGGAAGTTAAGTATTTAAATGATGATGGGGTATCAATCGAATCAGCGGTTGTGAAATATACAGATTTGTCAAAAGGCGAACTGACAAAACGGATGCTGGATGGAGAGATTATTTCAAGATATACGACGCCGGACAATGTGTTCCAGATGGGTATGGTGGAGGTACATGGATGAAACAATTTACGTTGAGATTAGACGCCAGACAGCAGAGACCTGTAGTAGCGTTAAAGAATGGTTTGTCTGCACTTCTGGACACCGGGGCATACTTTCCTGTATGGACTGACTCAGAGGAAGTGCTGGTGTCGGGGATGGGAGGTACACTGGTGCGAAAGCACGTACCATTCATTGGTTTTGGGGGTACTGCTTATGGCAATCTTTATCAGGTGACGCTAGAAGTCGGCGGACTGATATTTCCCAATATGCACATAATCGCTAATGATGAGTTGGAATTGTCGTATAATCTCATTTTAAGTGCTACGATGTTCCAAGGTTTAATCTATGAGATTGATGATAAGAACCATAAACTCAATATTGCCCTGCCGCAGGGGGAAAGTAATGTGCGGAATTTAAAAATAGAGGATAAGAACGGGCATTTGCATGTTTTATGCCATTCTACACTTTTCAGGATTTAACCCAGATAAGGAATTGGAGGAGGCACGTAAAGAGCGTTATGATAATATGAGGTATAGACATAATGATGACAATATTTAATGATGAAATGATTATTCGGAACCATATCCGAAGCCAGCGTGCAGTTGAGAAAAAACACGGAAAAACATTTTTAGCAATCATTTTAATCGCAGTGATGATAATTGCAAGCTCATGTCCTGTATATGCAAAGACATCAAAGATATCCTTGTCTTTAAGCGGCAAACGGGCAGTTATCATGGACATGGACAGCGGTAAGGTAATATACAGTAAAAATCCAAAGACAAAATGTCATAACGCCAGTACCACAAAGCTGATGACTGCTATTGTGGCAGTGGAGAAAAATAAGTCATTGGAAAAAAAGATAAGGATTTCTTCAAAGGCAAATAGCGTAAACTGGGGCAGGATTGGGATGAATACCGGTGACCGCTATTATCTTCGGGATCTCTTATATGCAATGCTGCTTCCTTCCGCTAACGACTGTGCAATAGCAGTGGCAGAGGGAACCAGCGGCAGTGTGAATAAATTTATGAAAGAGGTGAATAAAAAAGCGAAAAAGATTGGCTGCAAAAATACACATTTCGGAACACCGAATGGGTTGCGCTCCAGCAAAACCCATTATACCACGGCATATGATCTGGCATTGATTATGCGATATGCTTATAATAATGATACAATCCGGAAAATTCTCAAAAAGAAGAGATATTCTTTCAAAAGCATAAAAGGCAGATATCATTCTGTCACCAGCACGAATCATCTGTTGGGCAGCGAGGCTTACTATTGCCTTGGTAAGACTGGCAGTGGCTGGACTGCAAAGTATTGCTTTGCCGGAGCGTATACATATAAGGGACATAATTATGCGATTGTGACATTGGGAAGTTCCGGAGATGGTAAACGTTTTCAGGACGCGAGGAAGATGATTTCCGCCTGTAAAAAGAATGCCAGAGAAGTTCAAAAGAGTCTTTCTCTGAATAAATCTTCTGTACAAATGGAAATGGATTCTACCGTAAAATTAAAAGTGAAAGGAATCAGAGCTGATGTAGAATGGAGCAGTAAGGATGAGAGTGTTGCCACCGTTGACGAGAATGGCAGGGTAACTGCTAAAAAAGCAGGAGAAACTGTCATTGCAGCTAAGGTTTATGGTAAAACATTGAAGTGCGGGGTTACAGTGAGTGATAAGAATGAGCAGAATGAGTCGATTTGCCCAGAAAGGGAAATTGAATAAAAGGATTCATGCATCTATATAATATTGCTATAAAGCTTTGTTTTTCACTTTGTATGAAAAATAGTTACAAATGTAGGAGGGAAAGAAATGAAAAAAGTGTTAATCATACTTCTGTTTTGTTGTTCCGTAGGAATTATAGGATGTTCAGATACATCAAAAGAAGATGAAAAAACAGAGGTAAATAATATACTTGTAGATAAATATTACGTGGGAAGTATTAATTATTCGGCACATGTAATTAAATTTGATAAAGATGGAGTAGTTCAGTGGATAGATTGTGGACTTGGAAGAGAAAAGGATAGTAGAAAAAAATATTATGGTGTATACGAGGTGAATAATAGAAAATTAACATTGACTTTATCCGGTCAGAAAGAGATGATTTGTGTTATTCATGATGATGGCAAAGCCATAACGATTAATGGGACAGAATTTAATTTATCTCCAAAAGATAAGTTATCAGAAAAAACTTTAAAAGAATTTGATTAGATACATTTGCTGAAAATGTCAATTTATCCACGAAAAATATCATAGTTTTTGTTATATGTGAGGCTTATAATAGAAGTGTTATAAAAAAGAAGTGAAGCTTGTTTATGACACTTTAGAATGGAGGTAACTATGAAAAAAACATGGAAAAAGGCAATATCCGGTGTTTTAGTAGCCGCATTATGTATATGTGGTTTGTCGGGAGCGCCGGAGCAGGCGGAGGCGAAGAAGAAAGCTTCCCTGAAAACAAAAACGATTAAAGTACAAAAGGGTAAAAGTAAACGTATTGTGATAAAAAACAAAAATAAAAAATGTCGTTATACTTTTACGAGCAACAAAAAAAAGATAGCTACGGTTTCCAAAAAAGGTGTTGTTAAGGGAAAGAAAAAAGGAACAGCAAAAATCACCGTTAAGGAAATTAGCAAAAAAGGTAAAAAGAGAAAATTAGGTAAGGTTAAAGTTACCGTTAAAACAATTACGAAAGAACAGGAGACACCGAGCACAAGCAATACAGGTAACTCGAATGTGGGAAATACAGCTACGGCGACTCCGACTCCGACAAATGTTCCGGATACGCCACCGGCTACGGCAACAGCTACAGCAACGGCAACAGCGACGCAGGGAACACAAAAGCCGACCAAAGTTCCATTGCCGACAGATTTGCCTGCGGAACTGGTATCGCCAAAGGCAACGATAGCGCCGGGAACGTTAGCGGTAGCAGATAAGCCGTTGATGTATTCCGATATACCGGATTTGGATTACATACGTGTCGGGGATGATTACTATATGGTAAGTACGACGATGTTTTTGAATCCGGGCGTGCCGATTATGCACTCTACTGATTTAGTACATTGGGAAATTATCTCTTATGTTTATGATACGATGGAAGACAATGATACGACGAATCTGCTCAATGGCAAACAATGTTATGGAAAAGGGTCATGGGCGGCCAGTCTCCGCTATAATGAGAATGAGAAGTTGTATTATGTATGCTTTTCCAGTAACGACCAGTCGAAATTTTACATCTATACAACAGACGATATTACGAGCGGTAATTGGAAAAAGCATACGTCCAACGGTTCAAGGCATGACCCGGGTCTGTTGTTTGATGGCGACAAGAAGTATATCTTCTCCGGAAATGGAAATATCAGTATGCAGGAGTTTACATTGACGGAAGATGGGATAAAAAATATCGGCTCGGCAAAAACGGTTATCAAAAAAGCTTCTACTTCTAACATTGTCAGCATTGAGGGAGCGCATGCTTACAAGATTGGAGAGTATTACTATCTGTTCTTCATCGAGTGGCCAAAGAATGGTCAGAGAATGGAATGGTGTTACCGGACAAAATCGCTGACAGACGAATGGGAAGGCCGCGTTGTGTTCTGCAGCGAGGGTATTGCGCAGGGCGGTATACTGGATACAAAGTACGGTGATTGGTACGGCTTGCTCTTTAAGGACAATGGCGCCGTAGGACGTACTCCTGTACTTCTCGAAGTTTACTGGGTTGACGGATGGCCGGTAATGGGAAGCAACGGCGGTAAAGCCAGTGCCATGGACGGAATGGAAGTAAATCTGACGAGCAATGGCAAATCCTATATTTATGCCGATGATGATTTTAATTATACGGAAAATAAACTGCAGCTTGTATGGCAGTGGAATCATAATCCGGACAATGCGAACTGGTCAGTAACGGAGCGCGAGGGATATCTTCGTCTGAAGACGGGAACGAAAGCGGACACGATTATGAATGCGCGCAATTCCCTTACACAGAGAACTTATGGCCCGACGTGCACAAGTGAGGTTGGCATTGATGTAAGTAATATGAAAGATGGCGACTATGCCGGTATATGTGCATTTGCTAATCTTTATGGACAGGTTGGCGTTATGAAAGAGGGCGGCAAGACATATTTGTATTACGGAACGGCTACCGGAAACAAGGAAATGACTGTCAGTGACGCCAATAAAGTTGAGTTGAAGCAGTCGGAAGTGAAGTTAAAGATTTCATATGACTTTACGAAGAGCAAGGCATCTTTTGCCTATTCATTAGATGGCACTGAATGGACAACGATTGGCGGAAATCTTTCTATGGTATATGATTTAACCGTATTTATGGGATATCGTACCTACTTGTACAATTACGCGACAAAGGAAACCGGTGGATATGTAGATTTTGATTACTATAAAATTTATTAATTAATGAGTTTAAACGAAAACAGACCCAGCCTTGATGCTGGGTCTGTTTTTTCAGTAAATCTTAAATAAGACAGTTTTTAGTTGTTGTCTGCTTCAGCCATTTTCATGGCGCGGACTTTCGTGGAAAGACCAAACAGGTTAATAAATCCTTCTGCATCATGGTGGTCATACAAATCTCCCGTAGTAAACGAGGCAATGCTTTCGTTGTACAAACTATAAGGTGAAGTTGTGCCTGCTTTAATGATGTTGCCTTTGTACAGTTTAAATTTCACTTCTCCGGTTATATAGCGTTGTGTAGATTCAATAAATGCCTGAACTGCCTCGCGCAGAGGAGAGAACCATTTTCCCTCGTAACAGATTTGGGCAAGTTTATTTCCCATATCCATTTTAACGGCATAAGTATCACGGTCAAGAATTAACTCCTCTAACTGTTGATGTGCCTCGTACAAAATAGTTCCGCCCGGTGTCTCATAAACGCCGCGTGATTTCATGCCGACTACGCGGTTTTCTACGATATCTACGATGCCAATTCCATGTTTGCCGCCGAGTTCATTTAAGGTACGGATGATATCGGAAACTTTCATTTCTTTTCCGTTTACACTCTTTGGAATGCCAGCTTCAAATGTCATAGTAACATATTCCCCGTCTTCCGGAGCTTTTTCCGGTGTTGTTCCGAGAACAAGAAGATGTTCATAATTAGGCTCCTTGTCCGGCTCTTCCAATTCCAGACCCTCATGGCTGATGTGCCATAAGTTGCGGTCACGGCTGTAGCTGCTATCGGCAGAGAATGGGAGATTAATGCCGTGCTCTTTACAGTAGGCAATCTCTGACTCGCGGGAATCCAACGTCCACTTGTCATTTCTCCATGCAGCGATTATTTTAAGGTCGGGAGCTAACGCCTTGATTCCGAGTTCAAAACGAATCTGGTCGTTTCCTTTTCCTGTTGCGCCATGGCAGATAGCCGTAGCATTTTCCTTGCGGGCAATCTCAACGAGGCGCTTTGCGATTACCGGACGCGCCATGGATGTACCGAGCAGATATTTGTTCTCATAGACAGCATGCGCCTGTACGCATGGTATAACATATTCATCACAAAATTCGTCAATGACATCTTCGATGTATAACTTGGAAGCGCCGCACAGTTTAGCTCTCTCTTCCAAACCATCTAATTCTTCTCCCTGCCCGCAGTCAATGCAGACGCAGATTACTTCATAATCAAAGTTTTCCTTCAGCCATGGAATGATTGCCGTTGTATCCAGACCGCCGGAATAAGCCAAGATAACTTTTTCTTTCATAGTAAAACCTCCATATAATTATTGATTAGGATACCGGGACAATTGTCAGGGTAAAATCCAACTGCTATTAAATATACACCACTTATGCATAATATGCAAGAGAAAAATAAATAAAATTTGTTTTTGCGCATACAAAATTTAATTAAAGTATTGCATATTTATCGGAAAGGATGTATAATAAATAAAGTTTCTGAATAAAGTGAATAAATATTCAGTATTTATGTATAAAACATAAGGAAATGAGGGGAAGTATGATTAAGGTTGGAATTATTGGCGCAACCGGATATGCCGGTCAGGAATTAGTTCGTCTGCTCCTACAGCATAAAGAGGCGGAGATTGTTTGGTATGGCTCAAGAAGTTATGTAGATGAAAAATTCAGCGCCGTATTTGGCAATGTTTTTGAAATTGTAGAAGATTTATGTAAACCGGATGATTTACATGAACTGGCAAGACAGGCCGATGTGATATTTACTGCCACGCCGCAGGGTTATCTGGCGGGAGTGCTTGACGATGAAATATTATCAAATGCCAAGGTGATTGATTTGAGTGCGGATTACCGCATTAAAGATGTAGCCGTTTATGAGAAGTGGTATGGCATTGAGCACAAAAGCCCGCAGTATATCGAAGAAGCGGTTTACGGTCTCTGTGAGATAAACCGTGAGAAAGTAAGGAAAGCGAGACTGATAGCGAATCCGGGATGTTATCCGACCTGTTCGACGCTGGCGGTATATCCGCTGGCAAAAGCGGGACTGATAGATATGACTACACTCATTATTGATGCCAAATCCGGCGTCTCCGGCGCCGGCCGCGGAGCCAAGGTGCCAAATTTATATTGTGAGGTAAATGAGAGCTGCAAGTCGTATGGCGTGGCTTCCCACCGCCATACACCGGAAATTGAAGAACAGTTATCGTATGCTGCCGGAACCGGTGTCACGCTCAGTTTTACGCCGCATTTGATACCGATGAGCCGCGGGATTTTGATAACGGCTTATGCCAAATATAAAGAGGGTACGACGAAAGAACAGATTCGCACAGCTTACGAAGAAGCATATAAAGACGAGTATTTTGTCCGCGTGTTGGAAGATGGTGTATGTCCGGAAACAAGATGGGTAAAGGGCAGTAATTTTGTTGATATCGGCGTCAAAATGGATGAGAGAACCGAACGGGTAATTATGATGGGGGCGATGGATAATATAACAAAAGGCGCTGCCGGACAGGCTGTCCAGAACATGAATCTTTTATTTGGTCTGGAAGAAACGGAAGGGCTTCGTCTGATACCGATAGTACCGTAAGGCGATTGGAGCTGCCTATGGCGGCGTGCGGTTCTTCGCGATAAATTGCTTGGAAATGGAGGATAAGGAAATGATGAAACAGATAGAGGGCGGTGTAACGGCGGCAAAGGGATTTCAGGCTGCGAGTGCAGCTACGGAAATGAAATATCAGGGGCGCACGGACATGGCGCTTGTATATACGGAGAAACCGGCAGTTTGTGCGGGAACTTTTACAACAAACGTAGTAAAGGCGGCTCCGGTACTTTGGGATAAAGAGCTTGTTGACAAAGGAGGCGCCGTTCATGCCGTTGTCTTAAACAGCGGCATTGCCAATGCCTGTACTGGAGAAGAGGGAAAGAAGCTTAATTATGTGATGGCGGAAGAGGTTGCCGGACAGCTTGGCATTAAGGCGGAAGAGGTGCTGACTGCCTCGACAGGAGTAATTGGTATGCTGCTCGTGAAAGAGGCGCTGCAAAAAGGAGCAAAGCTTTTAGCCAAAGGCCTTTCTGATGATACAGCGGCAGGATTGAAAGCGGCAGAGGCGATTATGACAACGGATACCGTGTCCAAGCAGTCCGCGGTAATGGTAGAAGTTGGCGGCAGAACATTTTATGTCGGCGGCATGAGCAAAGGTTCGGGAATGATACATCCCAATATGGCGACGATGCTCAGTGTGACAACGACAGATGTGGCGATTGCTCCGGATTTGCTGCAGGAAATTGTGAGCGAGGCGGTAGAGGATAGTTTCAATATGATTTCCGTAGACAGGGATACGTCGACGAACGATACCTATCTCGTACTTGCCAACGGGGAATCCGGAATAACGGTTGAGAGGGGTACAAAAGAGTACGATGCCTTTAAGGAGGCAGTAGTTTTTGTTTCTACCGAACTCGCAAAGCAAATGGCAGCAGACGGCGAGGGGGCTACAAAACTGCTGGAAGTACGGGTGATTAACTGCCGCTCGAAAGTAAATGCCAGACTTCTTGCCAAATCTGTTATTACTTCGAATCTCGTGAAAACTGCCTTATATGGGAGCGACGCCAATTGGGGCCGTATTCTATGTGCTCTTGGATATTCTGGAGCAGAGTTTCAGCCGGAGGATATCACAGTAACGATTTGTGCCGGTGACAGGGAGATGGTTTTAGTCAAAGATGGTGTAGCGGCGGCTTACAGTGAGGAAGCGGCAACACAATTACTCCGTCAGGAAAAGGTAACTTTTATTTGCGACATGAAAGAGGGAACAGCAGAGGCTGTCGCATGGGGGTGTGATTTGACGCACGAATATGTGACAATTAATGGAGATTATAGAAGTTAAGGAAAAGGAGAGACATAAGAAATGGAACAGACGATGGACGATGTACTGATTAAGGCGGAGACATTGATTGAGGCCTTGCCTTACATACGGGATTTTAATGGTAAACGAGTGGTTGTCAAATACGGTGGAAGCGCAATGATTGACGAACAATTGCAGGAGTCGCTGATTAAAGATGTGGCGCTGTTAAAGCTGGTCGGGATGGAGCCGATTATTGTACACGGTGGAGGAAAGGAAATCAATAAGTGGCTTGGCTATATGGGGAAGAAGAGCGAGTTTGTCGAGGGGCTTCGTGTGACAGATGAGGAGACGATGGAAGTTGCGGAGATGGTTCTTGGCAAGGTCAATAAGCACCTTGTCCAGATGATGGAGAAACTCGGAGTAAAAGCGGCGGGAATTAGTGGAAAAGACGGCGCTACCATGCTCTGTAAAAAGAAGACGGTGAACGGCAAAGATATCGGATTTGTGGGAGAAGTAACTTCCGTAAATTCCGATTTGATTGATACGCTCATTGCACAGAATTTTGTTCCGATTATAGCGCCTATCGGCATGGATGAAAATTTTCAGGCTTATAATATTAATGCCGACGAGGCGGCAAGCGCCGTGGCAAAATGTATTCGTGCGGAGAAGTTAGCCTTTATGACGGATATTGAAGGGGTATGTCTGGACCCGCAGGACCCGGAGACGCTCATTTCGGTATTGCCGGTCTGTGAGGCAAAGCGCCTCATTGAAGACGGCACGATAGGCGGTGGCATGATACCGAAAATCCGCAATTGTATCGAGGCGGTAGAACAGGGCGTGAACCGCGTCCATATACTGGACGGACGGAGGGAGCACTGCCTGTTATTGGAGTTTTATACCCATAAGGGAATCGGTACGGCAATTATCAATAACCGCGTAGGTTTGTATCCGCATGAAAAGCGGGAAATATAGCAGGAGGATGCGTGCGATGAAGCAGATGATAGAAAAATCCGAACAATACCTCGTGCATTCCTATAACCGTTATCCGGTCGTACTGGATTATGGAAAGGGAGTGTACCTCTATGATACGGACGGGAAAAAATATCTGGATTTTGGCGCAGGTATAGCAGTTTGTGCTCTCGGGTATGGAAATGAAAGATTTGAGAGAGCTCTCAAAGAGCAGATAGATAAGGGTATCCATTTTTCCAACTATTTTTATTCGGAGCCGTTAATGCGTGCGGCCAAAGGGTTGGCAGAAGCTGCCGGAATGGATAAAGTTTTCATGGCGAACACGGGAACGGAAGCGAATGAGGGAGCGTTGAAACTGGCCCGCAAATATGCCATTATGCATGGCTATGAAGAGAGGCATGAGATTATTTCTATGGAAAAGGCATTTCATGGAAGAACAATGGGAGCCTTATCGGTTACCGGTACGGAAAAATACCGCGAGCCGTTTAATCCGTTGATTGGCGGCGTCACTTTTGCGCAATACAATAATCTGGAAAGCGTAGAGAAAAGTATGACGGACAAGACATATGCGGTTATCGTCGAGGCCGTACAGGGAGAGGGCGGTATTTATCCGGCGGAGCCGGAGTTTTTACGCGGGATACGCAGTCTTTGTGATTCCCATGACTGTATGATGATATGCGATGAAATACAGTGCGGTATGGGACGCACCGGAAAGATGTTTGCCTATGAGCATTATGGCGTCAAACCGGATATTGTAACGATGGCCAAAGGCATTGGCAACGGTATGACAGCAGGGGCAATTGCCACGACGGAAAAGATTGCGGCGGCGCTTGTGCCGGGAGACCATGGAACGACATTCGGAGGCAATCCTCTGGCGTGTGCGGCAGTAACAGCTACGTTAGACGAATTTGCGGAAAAAGACATTCCCGCACATGTGACGGAGATGGGAGAGTATCTGGCAGAACGCCTGCAATACCTAGTTGAGACAAAAGATGTGGCGAAAGAAACGCGGGGACTCGGTCTGATGCGCGGTTTGGAGCTGACAGAACCGGCGAATCCTTATATTTTGAAAGCGTTGGAAAAAGGACTCATTCTTATGAGCGCCGGCACACACGTCATTCGTTTTATTCCACCTCTGATTATTGAGAGAGCGCAGATAGATGAGATGATTGCCATTTTGGAAGAGATTTTGTGATAGCAATCGTCAGGTTAAAAGAGAATTGTATAAAAGCACCGGATATTTCTCATACTTATTGTAGGATTAGACGTCAGGGTCAAAATGCCTTTTGGCCTCAACGTCTTAGTTATGGAAATGAGGTGCTTTTTTATGTGGGGAATTATCATTGCGGCAGTATCGGGAGCCCTGATGAGTATACAGGGGGTTTTCAATTCAGAGGTAACAAAGCAGACAAGTGTCTGGCTGGCGGCGTCTTTTGTGCAGATTACCGCTTTTGTCGTCTGCGTGGCTGCATGGTTCATTACTGGAAGGGACGGCACAGTCGGCAGTTTGTGGCAGGTATCGCCGCGGTATATGCTGCTTGGCGGAGCGATTGGCGCCTTTATTACCTATACTGTTATTTTGAGTATCAATGCGATTGGGCCGGCGAGGTCGGCGATGTTTATTGTATCGGTACAGATGCTCGTATCCTATCTCATTGAGTTATTTGGTCTCTTCGGCGTCGATAAGCAGCCCTTTGAATGGCGGAAATGTATCGGCGTGGCGGTGATTATTGCCGGCATTGTTACTTTTAAATGGAAATAAAAAATTTTTAGTTGTCAAAGTTCCATTTCATTGGTAAAATATTTTTGTACACATATATCCTTTTCTGACCCAAAAGGATGAAGTGAATGGATAAAAAGAAAACGATACGGATTATTATTGGAGTTATTTTGTTTCTTGTTTTTGGAAGTATGTATGTTCTGTACAATCATTCGTCGGGCGGTGAAATCGTAGTGACGGAAGATTTTTCGGATGGAGAACTTTCACAAAGAAGCGAAAAAGCGGAGAGTACTGCCGCGGCCTTATCACCATCCGCACATACGGGAATCTATGTCCACATATGCGGTGAGATAAAAAAACCCGGCGTCTATACTTTTGAAAAGGAACCCCGCGTAATTGATGTAGTAGAAAAAGCGGGCGGATTTACAAAGAAAGCAAAACAGGATTGCGTCAATATGGCGCAGCTTGTTGCGGATGGAACACAGCTTTTTATCGCGGGAAAAGAAAAAGTTTCCCAACAACGGGAACAGGAAGCAAAGGAAGAGTTAGATTCCGGCAAAGTTAATATCAATACCGCTTCGAAAGAAGAATTGATGACATTAAGTGGGATAGGGGAATCCAAAGCGGCGCAGATTCTTACATATCGGGAGACTATCGGAAGATTTGCAAAAATCGAAGATATTAAAAACATATCGGGTATTAAGGATGGCGTCTTTAGTAAAATTAAGGATTATATTACGGTATAACGTATGTAGTGGAGGCATGTTGGTATGGCAAGAAAAGTATTGGTTGTAGATGATGAAAAATTGATTGTTAAAGGAATCCGCTTCAGTTTAGAGCAGGACGGCATGATAGTAGATTATGCCTATGACGGGGAAAAAGCACTGGAGATGGCCCGTCAAAAGCAATATGACGCCGTCTTATTGGACGTAATGCTGCCGAAGATGACTGGTTTTGAAGTGTGCCAGCAGATGCGTGATTTTTCCGATGTACCAATCATCATGTTGACAGCCAAAGGAGACGACATGGACAAAATCCTCGGTTTGGAGTACGGCGCCGATGATTACATTACGAAACCATTTAATATACTCGAAGTAAAAGCGCGTATCAAAGCGATTATCCGCCGCAGTTCCAAACAGACGCGGGAATACAAAAACGAAAATATGCAGGTACACGGCAATTTAAAAGTAGATGCCGATTCACATCGTGTATACATTGACGAACAGGAAATTGGGTTGACGACAAAAGAATATGAACTGTTAAATCTGCTGATTAGCAATCCCCGCCATATTTACAGCCGGGAACAGCTTCTTCATCAGGTATGGGGCGCGGACTATCCGGGGGATGCGCGTACGGTAGATGTGCATATTCGCCGTCTCCGCGAAAAAATTGAAAAAAAGCCAAGCGAACCAATTTTCATACATACTAAATGGGGTGTTGGTTATTATTTTGAAAATCAGGAATAAGATAAAATCACTCAAGAGCCTTCGAACCCAGAGTATGGTAGTATTAATCTTATTGGGAACGATTCCGCTTTTCATTTTTACATTAATCTTTATCAATACTTATCGCTCGAAGGCAATCTCTCAACGTATTAATGAGCTGCAGGCGCGAGGTTCCGTTATATGTAACCTCGTTATTTCGTCTGCTTTTTTCAGCAATGATTCTTCTGAGGACGTAGATTCGGAACTGACGCAGGTGTCAGATATTTATCACGGAAGAATATTGATTGTTGATTCCCATCTTGTTGTGAAGCGGGATACATATGGACTGGAAGAGGGGAAGACTTTGTTGATGCGCGATTTGGTCCGTTGTGTCCGCGGGGAAGAAAGTAAAATCATTTCACAGGACAAGGATAACGTCCGTCTGGTTTTGGCAGTCAACAATACGGATATGGACTCGATTGACGGGGCTCTTTTGATGACCTTTTCGCTGCAGTATGTCAACAAATTGTATGAAACAATCCGCACGATTGCCATTACGGTTATTTTGATTCTCTGCCTTGTTATTATTGTTATTTCTGTCCTGTACTCGGGCCGTATCGTGTCGCCGATGAAAGAAGTGGCCGGTTCCATTGCCATGATTTCTTCCGGAGATTTTAACGAGACAATGCAGATAAAGGGATATAGCGAAGTAGAAGATATCGCCGATAATTTTAACTCCATGTTGAGCGTGCTGCAAAATCTCGAGGATGTGCGGCAGGAATTTGTGTCGAATGTCTCTCATGAATTGAAGACGCCGATTACTTCTGTAAAAGTGCTGGCGGAATCACTGCTCGGGCAGGAGGGGCTGCCGGTTGAAATTTATCAGGAATTTATGGTAGACATAAACGATGAACTGGAGCGGATGAATAAAATCATTAACGATTTGCTCTCCCTAGTGAAGATGGATAAAAATGCGGAGGATTTGACGATTGACGAAGTCAATATTAACGAGTTTGTGGAAAGTATTTTGAAACAGCTTAGGCCGATTGCCGACCAACGGAACATTGAGATTATATTTGAGAGCGTTCGTCCGGTGACAGCACAGATTGATGAAGTCAAGCTGGGGATGGCTTTTCGCAATCTGATTGAAAATGCGATAAAATATAATTATGAAAGCGGCTGGGTTCGTGTGTCGTTAAATGCGGACCACAAGTTTTTTTACTTAAAGGTTTCTGATTCTGGAGTAGGCATACCTCAGGAATTGCAGGACAGTATCTTTGAGCGTTTCTATCGGGTGGATAAGGCGAGGTCAAGAGAGACCGGAGGCAACGGATTGGGACTTGCCATTGCCCGCAATGCCGTTTTATTGCACCGCGGTTCCATTAAAGTGCACAGTGTGGAACAGCAGGGTACGACCTTTGCCGTTCGTATTCCCCTGATGTATTTGGAATAGAAGCTGTACTTGATGACAAATGTAAAATGCAAAGTTTGTTGTCCGTCAGGCAGAGGCTTCGGAATGGAGGATTCATGCGTCGTTTAATAGTAATGCTACTTATCATTTCGCTTAGTATAAGTATGATTTCGTGCGGGAATATGCAAGAAGATGCATTAATGCATTTGTATACCGTCTATTATCTGGATTCGGATACATGCGAACTTGTGAGGGAAGAATATGAAATGCCGGAGGGAAAAGATACGGTGGCCTTAGTGCATGAATTATTAAAAGTCATGCGGACAGGTGAGGACGCCAATTTCAAGAGCGCTATGGGAGAAGAGGTGGATGTCATTGACGTGCAGTACAAAGAATCACAGCTCTCGTTATATTTTTCAGCAGCGTACAATAGCCGCAGCGGTACGGAAGAAATCTTATCAAGGGCTGCCATTGTCAAGACGTTATGTGGCATAGATGGCGTAAATTTTGTAGAATTTTTTGTGGAAGACCATCCGCTGATGATATCCGGCAATGTAGTCGGGATGATGAATGCGGATTCATTTTTGACAGGACTGGACGAGAGAGGAAAAGACAAAACGAAAGTGGTGACGGTGTATTTTGCCAATAAGCAGGGAACTTCTCTTGTTGCCGCTCAGACAATGGTAAATTACGACACGGCGGCTCCTCTTGCCAAATTACTGATTGAGCATTTGATTCATGCGGAGGAGACGATACCTTATACAAATAAAAAGAATGAGGTCATTCCTACCGTACCCTCTTCGACGGTACTGCGTAATTTGACGATACGGGATAACGTCTGCTATTTGGATTTTAGTAAGGATATCAACCATCTGATGAAAGGAATCCAGAGCGAGGTAGTTGTATACTCCATCGTCAATACGCTGTGTGAACTTCCCAATGTAAATCGGGTGCAGATTACCGTGGAGGGAGAATCACAGGAAAAGTATGGCGAGATGGATGGTTTTCATCTTGTATTAGAGAGGAAGTTGGATTTTGTAAAATAAAAGAGGGGGAATATATTTGTCAAAAAGGCCATTATGTATGGCTTTGATTGTGTGGATTGTATTTATTCTCTTATTTCGCGCATACTGGCAAGAAGAACCAAGGCAGCGCGCGGGTGAAAACCTGACGATGACGGGTCAGGTTGAAGATATTACCGGAATGGATGAAAAGACGTCTCTTATTGTAAAAAACGTGACAGATGGTAAGGGTCGTATTTGTAAGCGCATGAAAGTGTGGCTGGGAAAAAATAAAAAGTTGTTTCATTCTTTACGGATTGGTCAGATAATCCGTGTTCAGGGGTCTGTTTATTCTTTTTTAGAACCGGGAAATCCGGGACAATTCAATGAGTTCCAATATTATCAGCAACAGGGAATCCAATACAAGGCATTAGCAGACAATGTGTCTGTTATCAATCAGAGCTATAAAAAACTACGGGAATATCTGCGCCAGCTCCGCATGCGGCTAATCCGGAGTCTGAATGTTTGCTGCGGTGAGCGCGACGCGGGAATTTTAGCGGCTATGGTAGCAGGTGAGAAAGGGGGCATGGATGAAGAAATAAAAAAACTGTATCAGGAAAACGGGATTGCACATATTCTGGCAATCTCTGGCTTGCATATATCGCTTTTGGGAGCGGGCTTATTTTATTTGCTCCGCAAATATATTATGCCAATGCAGGCAGCCGCTCTTGTATCCGGCATACTGCTTATTCTATATGGTATATTTACGGGGTTTTCCGTCTCTACTGTGCGCGCTGTCATTATGATGCTCTGCATGCTGGGAGCGCGTCTTTGCGGCAGATGTTATGACGCACTGTGCGCGTTGGCTCTCAGTGCATGGCTTCAGCTTCTGTTGCAGCCACTTGCGCTCTTTCAAACTGGCTTCATTCTATCATACGGTACAGTTTTCGGTATCCTGATATTTGGCAGGGTTTTTGCGGAACAGTGGCAGGACAGGAAAGGCTGTGCTCTGTTTGCGGGCTCTCTCGGTGTGCAGCTTATCACCATGCCGATTCTCCTTGCCACTTATTATGAATTGCCGTTATATGGTTTATTTGCCAATCTGATTTTGCTTCCCTTTTTAGGTATGCTGCTCTGCTCCGGACTGGCGGGGGGAGTGATTGCTCTGTACTCTGTTGCCATCGGGCGATTCTGTCTGGGAATCACCCACTATATTCTCTTTTTCTACGAAAGTGTCTGCTATTTTTTGAAATGCCTGCCCTGTCATACTTTGATTTTGGGAAAGCCCTCTAATATACAAATCCTTATCTATTACATTCTTCTGGGGGCGTGGCTCTTAATACACAAGAAATGTTCTGCTCATTGGCATTATCTGATTTTTGTTTTCGCTGTCGGTATTCTTTGTTATTGTCCGTCGACAAAAGTATCCGGACTGGAAATGACGAATCTGGATGTAGGACAGGGGGATTGTACCTGTATCCGCACAGACGATAAAACGGTGCTCGTTGATGGCGGCAGTTCGGATGTCGATAAGGCTGGTAAGTACCGCATTGCCCCGTTTTTAAAATACAAGGGAATAAGAACCATTGATTATCTGTTTGTCACACACAGTGACGGCGACCATACGAACGGCCTCTTGGAAATCATTGAAGATAGCGCTCATATGGGATTTACTATCGGCAAAGTTGTGCTGCCCCGCATCCACAAAAAGGATGACAATTATATAAAATTTGAGAGGCGGTGCCGGCGCGCCGGTGTTTCTTTACTCTATATGGAGAAGGGAGATTCGCTTTCGATTGGAGAAATAAAGCTGACCTGCTTTCATCCCTTTTATGAATACGACTGGAAAAGTGAAAATGATTACTCGCTTGTTCTGGAATTACAATTTGGCAGGTTTCGCGGATTGCTGACGGGTGATTTGGAGGAAGAGGGGGAGGAAGCAATCGCTGAATTACTGCGCCCCGTGCAATATTTAAAAGCCGGCCATCACGGTTCAAAAAGTTCCAGCAGCGAAAGTTTTTTGGAGAAGTTATCTCCCCGAATAGCCGTCTACTCTGCCGGACGCAATAACCGCTATGGACACCCCGCCCAAGAGACCAAACAGCGGATGAAGAAAGCCGGAGCAGAACAGCTTTGTACTTTCAGGCAGGGGGCTGTCCGTATCTGCTCCGATGGAACGGATTACTCCGTTAGTACGTTCTGTGGAACCGAGGATTAGAGGGTATCATATGATAGCTTGTCCGGTGTACCGCTCCCAACGGGAGAAAACAATCAAAAACCATACAAAAACATTGAAAAAGTTGTCTGAAAATAATATAATATGTAACATAAGTTCGTCTAAGAGGAGGAAAAATTATGGCGCTAATAACATGTCCTGAATGTAATAAAGAAATTTCAGATACGGTGAAAGATTGCCCGCATTGTGGCTACAGACTCAGGAAGATGAAACAGAAAAAGGAACGAAAACCTATTCCTAAATGGATAATTGCCGTTGGAATTTCGGTGATTAGTTTGTTTGTGATAGCTGGTATATTGATTTATGCCGTGCAACTTTCTGGTGAGGAACAAAAACAGGTTGACTTGATTAATACAAAGATAGCGAAGAGAATTTCATATGACATAAGTACTGATAGTTTGTCAAAATTATCAGGGTATATAAAAGAGTATGATTCTGTATCAGCAGAATATGATGAACTAACTTGGAAGCAAAAGTTTAGAGTGGCTGATTATAAAAAAATTGATGAAAAGAAAGAAGAGACACAAAACAGGATTCAGGAAATCGAAAAATCACAAGTAGACGCAGTTATTAAATCAATAGATGACATTGGAGAGGTTTCTCTCTATAAAGAAAAGAGTATATTGGTGGCAGAAGATAAATATAATGCTTTGACAAAGGAACTAAAAAAGCGTGTTACGAATGCTGACCAGATAGAAAAGGCGAAAGATAGATACTATACTTTATCTGTAGATGATACCATTTCTAAAATTAACAGCATTGGGAAAGTTACTCTTTCTGACAACGGATATTCTAAAATTAATGACGCAAGGAATGCATATGATGATTTGCCGGTTGCTTATCGGGAAAAGGTATCGAATTATTCAAATTTACTAACGAAAGAAAAGGAATATGATAAACTCAACGCCAAGAGGATAAGATTGGAAGATGCAAGGTCTGAATTAAAAAAGGGTAATCTTAATAAAGCAGATAAATTGTTAAAAAAATTACCTGATAGTTTTTCCTATAATGGCACCAAAGCATCTGTTTTGAAAAAACGATTGAAGAAAAACAGAAAATGGATGGCCGTGTGTGGGCGCTGGGAAACTACAGGGGGACAAATGAGGGTGGGCCAGACTAGTAAAGATTATGGGGATTCTACCTGGTGGTATCTCGATTTTAAAAAAGGTGATTATTCAATAGATATCAGATGCAGAATCAATGACGATGGAACTGTTAAGGTACTGATTGATGGCGGTGTGCCGGTTTATACTAGTTATTCTACTGTTTCAGAGGGAGTTGATGCTGACATAAAAAGTATAGTAACTTCTAAGAAAATGTCAGATATGGGAACAGTGAGAATCAATAACTATACTACATTAACATTATCGAAATCAGGGATAACTGTTTCATATAAAAAAGTGACAACAAATGAGGATATATATTTTAATTATACATATTCTACGAAAATGATTTTACATAAAAAAACTGCTAAATATTAAATGTGACAGGCTGTATAAAATTATGACAGGAACTGGCTGTGGCTGCATTAGGAGGCTTTAATGATAATGAAAAAATGTCCGGAGTGTAATAAAGAGATATTGGATTCTGTTTCCAAATGTCCAGATTGTGGGTATAAACTTAGAGGTACGAACAGAAAAAAGATTTGCATAATTATTGTGATAATTGCTTGCATAGTTCTTATTTTGGGTGGGATATTTGGCTTTTTAAACTATAAAAACAGGGTAATACAAGAATCAAAGCAACATTTTCTTGACGGTGAGAACTATTATAAAGCGGAACAGTATGATAAAGCGATGACAGAGTATAGTCTTGTACATAAATGGGATGAGGAAAATTATAAGAGAAAAGATATAATGCTGTCAAAGTGTAAAATCAATAAAGACTCTCAGAAGTATATGAAAAATGCGGAACGGTTTGAAGCAAACTACGATTATAAAAAAGCAGTAAAAGAATATAATAATGTTTCGCGCAATGATGAAATATATTATCAAAAGGCTCAAGATAAAATTAGCAAATTAGAGGAGATTTTAGATGATGCTGATTTGATTTTATCGTATTCCAAATCTGTGACTTCTAAATTTGGATTAAAGAATGCTTCTATAACGGATGTATATTATTCCCGGGGTAATGGCTTTCTTGCTGATACAGAGGTCGCAATTAAGTATCAGCAGCAAAGCGATAAATTATATATTGTTACGAAAAAGAAACAAACCAGTAATGACTATGCTACCGTTTATAAGGTGAAAAAATCACCTAAATATATTTCTGTATTGGGTGAGGTGAAACAAGAGTATGGATGGTTTGCCAGCAGCATAGTTTTATTGAGAGAGAAAACTGCGGAGACTTATATTGAGACGGTTGCTTTAGTTGATACAACGGCAACTCCGGATTTGTTAAACTACATAAGAAAGAATTGATGTTTTAATGAAACTGTTTGAGATAGAAGAGGAGGTGCCACATGCTGCAATTGGAGAGTGAGTTAAAGAAGAATCAGTTTTCTCATTTTCATCTGATATATGGAGAAGAGCGATATATGGTGCGCTATTATAAGAATGCCTTGATTAAGCGTCTGACACAGCCGGAAGATGAGATGAACCGCACTTTTTTCCGCAATCAGGACATCGCGGAAACGCAGATTGCAGAAGCCGCACAGGTGCTTCCCTTTTTTGCCGAGAGACGTCTTCTTATCGTAGAGGACAGCCGTTTTTTTTCGAAAAGCAATGAGATGACAGATTACTTAGAATCTTTTCCGGATACAACGTACCTGATTTTTGTGGAGCAGGAGGTGGACCGGAGAAACCGTCTGTTCAAGTGGTTTCATAAGAACGGCTGCGTGACGGAATGTGCGAGACAGCCGGAGAAGATGCTCAAAGAATGGGTGGCGGGATATGTAAAAAAGGCGGGAAAAGCGATTTCTGTCTCAAATACGGAGCGTCTGTTGGAGCGTGCCGGTACGGATATGGAATTATTGAGCCATGAACTCGATAAACTTATCGGTTATGCGGGAGAGCGCAGTATAATAGAAGAAGAGGATATTCTGGCGGTTTCGTCGGGGCTTACGGTATCGAAAATTTTTGATATGATAGATGCCGTCGCCACCGGACAAAAAGAAACGGCATTACGTCTGTACCATGACCTGCTGGCAAATAAAGAGTCGCCGATGTCAATTTTGTATTTGTTTTCCCGTCATATCAATATTCTTTTACAGATGTTGGAATGTATGGGGAGGGGCATGAATAAAAATGAATTGGCGGGGAAGTGCGGAATACCACCTTTTACAGTAGCAAAATATACCAGACAGGCGCAATTATTTGCCCGCAATGATTTGCTGAAAATGCTGAAAAACCGTGTAGAATACGAGGAAATGTGTAAGACCGGACAGATGACAGACCAGTTATCGGTTGAACTCTTTTTGATTCAGGCATTGACAAATTCTTAATTTAATGTTTTAATCTATATTGTTTGGTAATGGAGACGTATCGAAGTGGTCATAACGAGAACGACTCGAAATCGTTTTGCCTTAACGGGCACGTGGGTTCGAATCCCACCGTCTCCGTTTTCTTGTTATTTCAAAACCATTTTTAATGGTTTTTCTGGGAGGAGATAGAAAGATGAAAGAGAACAAAAAAATTTTAATAGCTTGTATTGTTGGTGCGTGTGTATTTATATGCTTACTCATCACTTTTTTTGTCTCTAGCAAAGAATATTTCAGCGGTGACTTTGCCCCGCATGCCATAGTGAGTAACACGGATGTCAGCGCCATGTCGGTGGAAGAAGCAGTAGAGAAGATGAATGCTGCGGAGGGATTTACGATAACGCTGATAAAAGAAAAGCAGGAGTATAAGATTGATATTTCACAGGCAGTTTCACGTGAATTTAATCAGGAACAGGTGCAGAGCAAAAAGGAAGATATATCTTTTTCAGATTATCTTTTTCACCGCGATGTAGTTCTTTCTTTACAGCCAAATTCGGTAGAAGTAAACATGGAAATGCTGTTAGCCATTTTGCAGAGACAGTTGCCTCAATCTACGAAATTTACTGCCGACGCCTACTTTGATAAAGATTTGAATCTGGTAAATGAAGTGCAGGGTGACGACGTAGATATGCAGAAGCTGATGTCCGCTATGGAGCAGGATATTAAAAACGGAAATGAAATCCGTTATCAATTGTCCGATTATTATAATCAGCCGAAAGTAAAGTCAAGCGATAAATTAATTGTATCGCAGCAGAAAGATATTGCAGCATATCGCAATATGAAGATTACATTTACCTTTGGCGATGACACTGAGGTAATAGACGGCGCAATGATTAGCGAGCATCTCACATATAAAAAGGGTAAGCTGAAATTATCCAATAAATGGGTTCCCTCATTTGTAAGGGGACTGGCAAAGAAATACAATACTTATGGAAAGACACGAAAATTTAAGACGACAAAAGACGGAGTGAAAAAAATTCACGGCGGTATTATGGGCTGGTGGATTAATGAAGATGAAACCGTTAAAAAAGTAAATAAACTGTTGAAAAAGAAGAAGAGCTCTACGATAGAGCCTGTTTATCGAAATCAGGCGGCACAGCATGGGAAAGATGATATCGGAAAAACATATGTCGAAATCAGCATAGCAAGACAACATTTGTGGTTTTACAAAGATGGTAAATTAAAGATGGAATCCGATATCGTCACCGGACTTCCGACAAAAGAGAGAAGAACGGTTACAGGTGTACATCGGATTTATGGAAAACAAAAAGACCGCTATCTGGGCACGATTGCCGTTCAGGGTTATCGCAGCCACGTAAACTACTGGATGCCGTTTAACTGGGACGGACAGGGGTTACATGATGCAACATGGCGGCGTAAGTTTGGTAAAAATTTATATATACGGGGCGGTTCCCACGGGTGCGTGAATATGCCGTTAAATAATGCGGCTAAACTTTACGATTATGTGAGCATTGGAACTCCGGTAGTAGTTTATTAGAAAAGGGTGTAAGCATGGCAGTAACACTTGTTCTATTTGTTATCAGTATTTTGTTATTTGGATATTCTTTCCTGCGGTATCGGTTTCTCTGGCAGCGGGGAAGAATACCAAATGTATTCTATTATGTGTTCCAGGTAGTATTACTTGGAACACTATTTGTATGCTTCTTTTTCTCTCAATACATAACAAACGATTATTTGCTATGGGGCGTTCAGTTGTGTTGTGATATCTATTTAGCGGTAATGCTTATTACGCCTGTCTTTAGTTTCCTGCGCGGCGCTGTCCGTATGCTTGGCAAACGAAGAAAATGGAATAACCGCATCTATCGTTTCTTTAATCACCCGACCAAGATAAGCTGGATTGTACTCGTTATTACGGCTGTTTTCGGGGGGTATGTATTTGTGTACTCACAAATCCCCCAAGTGTCGGAGCAGACGATAACGAGTGAGAAGAGCGCAAATATCGATGAGTTTTCCGTAGTCTCGGTCTCGGATTTATATATCGGACAACATATGGCATACAGGGAAGTTCAGGCATTTTTTGAAAAATTAGAAAGCTTACAGCCGGATATCGTTGTTTTTACAGGGAATCTTTTCTCGCCAAAAGCAACTGCTTCCATGCGGGAATTTACGGGCCGGCAGTTGGAACGTCTGCTTGCGAAGATGCCGGTATATCTTGTGGAGGGGCCAAATGAATGTGGGGAAACGGAGGAAAATATAGAGGCCATTCGGGAGATTGGCGTTCGTTTTCTGGAAGATGAAATGATAGAATTGTCCGAGGGAATACAATTCGCAGGTCTGAGAAACCGACAAGATGATAAGAGAAAAGATGTGGCATATACACTTTCGCTATTAGATAAAAGCAAGCCTGCCATTGTCTGTTCCTATGAAGATTTATCAAAAGAAGAAAGACAAATAGCAGACTTTGATTTATTTTTGCAGGCATCAGCGAATAAAAAAAGCTGGATACTGCCGAGGCAGATTCAATTGGCAAAAATGCGCTTTTCTTAATTGTTTTTGTATTCAGACTCTAAATCCGATTTGCTGTTGTCAGGTTACGCCCAAGGAGCTAAAACCTGACCGATAGCATCGTGAATAATAAGGTCAGCCTGACTGTCCCGCGTGGTTTTATCCCTGTTGATGAGTACTAATTTGTTTCCCTCATAATAGTCAATCAGTCCTGCGGCGGGATAAACGGCGAGGGAAGTACCTCCGATAATGAGCATATCGGCATTTTTTATATAAGAGACAGCACGTTCCAATACATAGGAATCCAACCCCTCTTCGTAAAGCACAACATCCGGTTTTATTATACCGCCACAGTGGCAATGTGGAACACCTGTCGCCGCCAGAATATCATCGAGAGAATAGAATGCGTGGCAATGGCTGCAGTAGTTTCTCAAAACAGAACCGTGAAGTTCATATACTTCCTTGCTCCCTGCTTTTTGGTGGAGACCGTCAATATTTTGCGTGATGACTGCTTTTAATTTTCCCATTTGTTCTAAATGAGCCAGTGCTTTGTGGGCATTATTTGGCTCGGCGTCCGGAAAGAGCATTTTATTGCGGTAAAAGCGGTAAAATTCATCGGTATTGCGCAAATAAAAGCTATGGGATAAAATAGTCTCCGGCGGGTAATCGTATTCCTGATTATATAAGCCGTCCACACTGCGGAAATCCGGTATATTACTTTCCGTAGATACGCCTGCTCCGCCGAAAAAAACGATGTTTTCAGATTCGTCAATCCATTGTTTTAATTGTTCCTGCTCTGTCATACTAATCCTCCATTCTCCATTCCAAGTTCCTACTCTTATGTTATTATGTTGGGATAAAAGGTACTTTTCCTCTAACTGCTGCTTTGACCTTTCGACCCTAGCATCATGTTATCACAGTTTCACTTCAAATGAAAGATTTTTGTATAGCCGGAATAGCGCCATCTGCCGTCTACTTTTAATCTGGTTCGTAAGCGGAAGTGAAGAGTTTTTCCCTTTTTTTTCTTCCACGTAATGGTTTTCTTCTTTTTCAGCACTTTCTTTTTCCATTTTCCGGAGCCGTATTTTCTATAAACAATTGTCTGATATTTTGCCGATAGTTTTTTCCATTTTATAGTTACCAGCCGTTTTCTTTTGCGAATGGTTATTTTCGATGGCTTTTTTATAAGGCGGCTTGTTTTTGCTTCCTGTCTTTTGCCAGACGGTGGAACCAGAGTCGTTTTTTGTCCGTCGTTATTTGCCTCGTTTGTCGTTTGTGTTGTTTCGTGTATAGCAAAGAGAGTGCCGCTGTCATTTGAATAATATAATGTGCCGTCGCTTCCTGCCGTAACACTTGACATACAGAACTGCTTTGCCGAATCCGGTTCAAATAGAGTCTGCAAAGTATCGGCAGTTGTTTTTTTGTTATCAGTAAAATAGTATATTCCACCCGGCAGGGAATTTGCCGTAACATAGACAGAGATAGTGCCATCCGCATTCCCTCCGGTAGACAGGAGAGGAGAGGATTTTATTTCGGCATGTCCGGCTCCACGTATTGTGCGGATTACTTTCATCTGTCCGGCGTCCATTATCGACACGATACCTGTATTATCTGCGATTCCCCCGACATAGATGCGGCCCTGACAGATAGTTGGCGTACTGGTACAATTCATGTTGCGGGCATTTTCGGCAATGGGAGTCTTTTTTACCTGTTGGATTTGCCTGCCCTCCGTCGTTATCTGATAGAGAATACCGTCGTTACTTACCGTGTAGAGAGCGTCTGTTTCTTCATCAAAAGTAATTCCGGCACGTATTTTGGCCGTATCCGTGAGCGCACAGGTATCGTATACTTCCGGCGTCAGCAGACTGTGGGAAACAAGATAACCGTTGTCACCTGCAAAGTATAGGGTATCCTTATATACAATGCCGCCGCTCCAATAGTAGCCGCCTTTGTGTTCGGCGTCTTCATACGTCCATACCGTAGAGCCGTCAGCCGAATTGAGACAATAAAAGGTTCCGCTCGTTCCGCCATTGGTGACAGTTGTAGAGCCGGCATAGAGATATCCCTCGTGATAAAATACAGTAGACAAGGACTGGCCGCCAAATGCTTCACTCTGCCATACGGCAGACATTGACTGGATATTTATGCATTCCATAATACCTCCGCTGAGGGGAATAAAGAGATGATTCCCCTCAAGAAGCATGTTACTGATAGAATTCATTTTTGCACACAGAGTTGCCTGCCGTTTTATATTACCGCTATAATCCAGTTCATAAAGAATGTTGGTATTGACCAGATAGATGGAATCTTTCGTCAAAACAGGAATGGAGTTGGCGGATGTTGTTCCGGTTTTTTTAAAGCAGCGCGACCACTTCAGGCCGGTTTTGCTTTTATCAGACGGTGTTTTAATAGTTACAACATTGGCATTTCCCGTTCCTGTTTCGCCGCGAAAGGTAGAGAAACCGCAACAACTAATAACGGTAGTCAGCAGTATGCAGAAAAAAATGAGTTTTAATTTGTTATTGCTTTTCAAATGTTCCTCCTATCCGGTTCTATTTTACCCTGATTTTTTTTACTTTGCTAAAGGCGCCGTAAATCTTTTTCGTAGTGGACGCTTGTTTGTTATAAGCGCGGATTTTTATAAAATAGGTTCCTTTTTTTCTTTTTATTGTCTTCTTTGTACCTGTTACATTTCCTGCCTTTTTGTATCCCGTCTTTTTCTTTTTTGAGAGGTAGATTTCATAGCCGGAAGCGTTAGCCGCTTTCTTCCACGTAATCGCAACTTTTTTCTTCTTTTTCTTTGTTTTCTTTACGCTTGCTTTTACCCCTTTTACTTTGGACGGTTTTACAGTTTTTGCTGAATCCGGCGGCGTTGTAATTGGCGAATCCGGTTTTATTTCCGCGTCGGTAACGGTTACAGTGGCAAAAGGACGGGAGATGTCATAGTGTAATCCGTCTGCTGTTTTGCGGTAGGCAGAGAGTATGTATGTGCCTTTTTCCGAAAAGCAGAGAGAAGCTTTACCGTCTTTGCCGGTAACATACTGGCCGGGCATTGTTTCTCCGTTTGCTCTGGTAACGGTTACATTGGCGCCATTAATTGCGCGGTTTGCTTTCACTCCATAGTCGTTAAAAATGTCAAGACCGAGCAGGGAGACGTCTATTTTCTCATTTGTCTTTGCCGTATATTCTTTTTTGTCAAACGTTGTGTAATAGGGGCTGATGGAGTTTTCCCAATCGCCGCCCCACAAGCCGTAGAAGACGAGTTCGTCGTTATCCTGTACCGGATACTCGTTTAAGCTATAGGAAAATCCGGTAGCCGGATTGACAGGAGAGGCGTCGTTTACTGCGAACATCCAGTAGCAGTCGCTGGTATTTGGATTAGCGGATGGAGAGCCGGAATCCTTTTTTATGTTTCCATTCGGAGAAATTCCATTCAGGAAGCCGGAAGAGACGAGTAAATAATCGGCTAAAGTTTCTTCGGTTGCGCCTTTTTCTGTTATCAGATATTTTGCCAGCACATGATATGGAGTCATTACATCAGTGGAAAATCCCATGTTGCCATAAGCTTTGATATCATTCTCTGTCATAGTGACGGAGACAGGCTTTGTCAAGGTGGCATTATCCTGTTCCATGCGAAGTGTTACCGTAATCGTTTTGGCTGCCTTTGCGACAAAACCATCGGTCGTGGAAATTGTCATCATAATAATTAGCAGCGCCGTCAACATTTTTTTTGTTTTCATGTAAAAAACCTTCTTTCCAGTATTTTTATTTTTTGTGGTATAAAGGTAATACAAGAAAAGCCTTTCTTCCCAAGTAACCATTGCTCTCCTGTATGGTTTAAAAATGGGCATAGAAAGGCCTGTGATGACTAAAATAGATAGTCAAAACATTCCCTCTCCCTCCGAAAGGTCATATTTCACACCATAGGGCAGGTCTTCCGACTTGACAATCAACAGAATAAGAAACCTTCCCGGCTTGCGCCAGTGGCATATTATCTTATTCCTCCCGTAATACGGCAGCGGGGGCTGTGGCGGACTCACACCGCCTTCCCTATTAATCTCTCGCGAGAACCGTATGGTTACTAATATTATTGATACCATCGGTTAGTATTATAGCAATACTTGACATGTTTGTCCAATATAATATAACAATACATTTTTATTGACTTTAAAGTACTATTTTGTTAATATGAAAGTGTTCACTTGCATGGAGGTGATAACTTGGATGAAACAAGTCAAAGCATCATTGATGCAACAATGATGCTGGTGCGAGATAAAGGGTACGTTGCTACTACTACAAAAGCGATTGCAAAAGCCGCGGGTGTGAATGAATGTACCCTGTTTCGGAAATTTAAAAATAAAAAAGATATTGTGCTGCAGGGTGTAAACCAAGCTGGGTGGAGGGCAAATGTCACGCCAGAGATTTTTGAAAATGTACAATGGGACTTGCAGGCAGACATAGAGATGTTTATGAGGGCATATATGGATAGGATGACTCCAGATTTTGTAAATTTATCTATCGGTTTGAGAGCACCGCAGTTATATGAAGAAACATCTTCCCTTATTATGAAAGTTCCACAGGCTTTTTTAGCGTCATTTACGGAGTATCTTAATAA
>CAPAOV010000030.1 GCA_948579355.1 uncultured Eubacterium sp.
TCGGAGTTTGCGTACGAAAAATGGGCGGTAAATCACCGCCTGAAGAGGTTGGAGTAGGTGTGGCAGTAGGTGTAGGCGTTACAAATGAACCACCTGTGGCTGTTACCGTGTCTGCCTTGCTCCATGTATTAGATGATAGGTTTATGTGTATACATGGGCGAATAATATTACCTTTACCATTGATATATTCATTGGAATGTTCTCTAAAAGCTCCACTTGCATCAACCCAATAAATATATTGAAGCCGCTCATTGTAAGGGCGGAGCCACCAGCATCCATTTTCTTTATACGAGAATGCTCCGTTTGTATTGGCATATGCTGTATTTTTAGCTAATCTTGTCTCTGTGTCAAAGCTTGTATAATTAAAACCATAAGAGGCATTACAAGCATCCGTATTTGATAATATGCTAACTTTATCTAATACACTATCTGCCCTGTTATTGGTGGCTTTTGTTTCTGTAATTACACTCTTTTCTTTATCAGTAAACGCTATATTATAAAACGAATCATTTAACCATGTTCGCAGGGTGCAGTTTTCCCATCTTATAAATTTCTTTTCTTCATTATATGGCTTTGTATCCAACCCTTTATCCGACAACAGGAAAGCATCATTACCATCTACAGAGAGAACACGCCATTTAATCGGCTCTTTCTCATCATTCTGGTCTGCTTTCCCATCGCCGTTAGTGTCGTTCTGCCAATAGTTACCGAAATATATGCAATCCCATGTTACCGTATCATCCTGCGCTACTCTTGGATTTGATAATCCGTGTTCTGCTGCTTTTGATATTGGTTTTATATGGCCTGCATATGGTATTAATCCGAGCATAAGTGTTATGGTAACAACGGTTGCTATCCATTTGTTCCTTTTTATCATAATGTCAATTCCTCCCCATAAAAATTTATACTTATATTATATACCATATATTTCTGCAAAGCCATATAAAATTTCCAATAATTACTAATTTATTACACTATTCACATGTTAAGTTATTCAGTTTTTCTTCGAGTTGCTTTATTTTGTTTTCCAACTGTTTTACCTTTAATGCCGTAAGGATGTTGATTTCATCATATCGTACAAAGTAATCACCATTCTCATCAATAACAAGACCGGCAAAATCCTGCGATGATATGCCTGTTTTATCCATTGATTCTTCTAGTTCCTGTGCAATCACGCCAAGATGATATCGGTCAGAAGTTCCGTCATTATATTTGAATTTTCGGAAATTAATATTGTCAAATAGAGACACATAATCATCCGCTGGTGAAACAATACTGTTTTTCTTATTCCGGTCAGAAGTGACAACAGTGCCGTTGTTTGTATAGGAAGTGCCAGTGGTATAAGAATCGCCACTAAGATAGAATGTGTATTGTTTCCAAAAGCTGTCAACAGGAGCTCCTACCTGTAACCGATTTTTAACTGCCATTGAATTGTGTACACGCAAATAAGCATTAGGGGCGGAAGAGTCTAAAGTTGTTGTACTAAGTTCCACATAGTCATGCGTGCCAGAGTACATTCGAAAGCCACCATAAAAGTGAGGCGTATTATAAAATTTAGCAGACGAAAAAGAACCGAATGAAATTTCATTATTTTCAGTTTTAGCAGCAAACAGATAATCTGTTCCATGTCCATCAACACATATATATATTCCATCTCTAGACACATCTGCATAAGTGTTATCGCTAAATTCCCCATCATGGTAAGAACCAAACACAGCCTTACCTTCCATAATTCTCATTGCGGGAGAGTTATCAATATCAGAACTATATTGATAAATAGAAGAGTTGTTCATTGTTTCCAGTTTAGTTTCAGATATATTCCAACCACCAATATTTCCTTCGTTCGTTTTGACCGTTCCACTAAAATATCCGTTACCTTTTGTGTCAACACCCATAATCACATCTTCGAGACCACCTGTTTTATCTCTTATACAGAATAAATATCCATCTTTCGTTTCATCATCATTTGATAAACGATTTGGGTCTATTTCCACTGAATATTTATTATTAGTAATGCACAGATACTCCCCACCGATTTTAGGTGAGATAACATAATCATCACCAATTTCAGTGAAAAGGCTATTATTTATCTTCGTCCTAAACTCTTCAATTTCAGCTTTATAATCCTTAAGACTATTTTCAACTTGCTTTGCCTTTGTATCATCCGTATATTTACTTGCCTTTTCCCAGTCTGCTTCTTCGTACTGTTCATCAGCTCCTTTCGGTATTATACACATAAGGATATCGCCGCCATCTCCCTGCGTCCACAAATCGCCCTCATCATACGGCGGAACAGGTTCTGTTACAAACACCCTCCGTTTTCCATCGGCCGTATCTTGTGCTTTTGCTGCGTCAGCAAGTGCCTTTGTTACATCCGTATCTTTTATGAGAATCCACTTGTGTTTGTTATCTGCACTGTCATAAACATAACGGTAAGCGTGGGCGTTGTCTTCATCCGTACAGTAAAATAAATCTCCTTCGTGAGCAATCTTTTTCTCATCGGTTGTCCAATTGATGGCAGGCTCATTCTCCGCAGACGGTGTATGGGTATCAAACCATGTCGTGATATTGCCGTCTATCTGCCCTTTCAGTTTTTCTATATCCTGATTGTAGACGGTTTGTTCAACAAAAGTTTCCAATGTATCATCCAAGCCGTCTACGTCGGAGGAGGAAAGTTTCTTCGTCCACCTAATCGCACCGCCATCAAGTGTGATTCCATTCTCATCAATAACAACCTTTGGCTCTTCTTTTCCATCTTCTCCCTGCCCGCCATAGATTTTTAATTGGTTTCCGGCAAAAAGGCTGCCTATTATATTATCTGCCCAAACTCCGTATCCCTCGGTTCCATCGGGCAGCCTGCCAAGTCCGATTGCCAGCGAGGCATTTTTCCAGTTATCCTTTGTCATAACAATATTGCGGTTAATCATCTTCATCTGATAGTCGCTGTAGTTGTCTGTTTCCGGAAGATAGTGACGGAATAACAGGCCGTGTCTATCCATGGTAATATCCTGATTTTCCCCTGCGTTAATAGCGGCGAGAGAGGAGTCATAACCGTTTTTTAGTATATTGTCAATTCTTTTTCCGGCGGCCTCTCCCTGTTCCGCCTGTGAGGCGACATAATCATAAGAGGAGGCGATGGATTTTGCCGTTTCCAGAGTTTCCCTGATATCGCTTACAAGAGCCGAAGTATTTCTTTCCACATTGGAATAAGTAACACTCGTTTTGTCAAAGTTTGTAAAATCAAACTGAATACTCATAAGCCGCAGTTTATATCTGTCGTCGTCCGTTTCATCGCCGTGATAATTTACGTTGTCAAGTCTTGCCCGCAGCCAGTTGCCGAGCCGGAAACAATCATATTCATCATAAATTTTTTCTCGTATAGACCCATCCGAATGGTTTCTATATTTCATTGCAACTATGGAATATAAATTCGAGGAGATAGAAAATTGCTGATGACACGCTTTAGCAAGCTCCTGTTTTGCCTTTGTCAAAAGTTCTTTTGCCCTCGCTATCAAATCGGCATTCGTAAGACATCCGTCCGAAGTGTAATTGGGGTTGTCATAAGTATCTTCACGGATATAGAGCAGCAGTTCCCGGTACAGTTCATCGCCCAGATATCGCTCAAGAGAAAAATATTTGGAAATTTTTTCACGTTCCGCATGGACAGACTCAATGCTGTTTACTTCGCGCCTGAAATTAATATTCCGGTAAGTCTTTGCCGAGCACCATACATACATCCCCCGATAGTTGATATCTTCTGTTACCGGATGATAAAATACGGAATCACCTTTAGCATCAAAACATTTGAACACGGTACACGATGCACCGTATAAAGGGATGATATTGATGAGTAATTCATAGCTCTCACCGGACAACGATAAAAGTTTTCCGGTATCAAGGCGCAGTATTCCGTAAGATGGTATTGTGTATGACTTGATTAATTTCCCACCGGAATGATATCTTAGTTCCACCGTCACTGGGCTTTCCTGATTTTCAATTAAATAGAAATAATTAGGCTCGTTTGTTGTAATAAAGTAGCCGCCGCTTCTTCCGAAGGATAAGAACGGCTCGACAGAATTACTGCGGGGAGAAGACAAGATATACCCATATGGTTTACTGTCATCTTTCAGAGAGATATCATAAGAGAGAGCGGAAGGCGAGAGATAGCTGCCATACACACTTTCTCCAATAACATCAAGATAATAGTTATTTCCATATTTTCGTGTACCGCGCTTGTCAATAAAATCAACAATCTGTCCGGCAATTTTTCCATATGTCATGAAGTCATGTGGGTTGGATGTAGAACAACTTTTACAATAAGGATAAGTACCCGCTATGTTACCGCCGCTGTCGTCCCGTTTTGCCAGAGCAACATTGGAACTTCCGCAGGCGCGGCAGGCGATTGGCTTATCTCCGATATAATGACGGCTTGTATTATCTGCCATATCTTTTAGAACAGCAATAAAGTCATCATCGGCGCTATGTTCCAGCCCGAGAGCTTCTAAATCATAAGAATAATCGTGTTTTATGTAACTCTTGGCATTTATATCATCCGTTTCCGGATAGATGCCGTAAAATTCATACAGAGCATTTAACTGATTGCGTATGACAACCATCTGCTGCTCAATATCCGCCTGTATTTCAGCATAGGCATTATACATTTCATTTACTATGGCAGCTTCTTTTTCTGTGCTTTTGTCACGAATCTGTGTCAATGCATTGAGGCACTCCTCATAGGCGTCATGAAAACTCAGCAGTCGTTCATAAGAATATTGTGACCAGTCTTTTTCTTCCCGATTTGTATACTCCACGTTTTTATAAGAGGCCAGTTTGCTCTCGCAGAATTGCTCGATATATTTTTTGAATGTCAAGTTGTCTGTATCGCCAAAACCGAGACTGACATGGAATTGATTATAATTTTCAATCAGGTTGCTATTAGAATCAAATGAACTGATTGCCCCATATTCAACATAAGTTCCGGAATAGACCGTACCGTCCGGAGCAGTGTAAGATTCACCGTCTTTTAAAATATGGATATCCGCATAATTATTGTATCGGTCATCCGTTTCATATACGGTAATGACACCGTTCCAGTTTATATAAGATTGGCCATCTGCTTTTTTTGTCGCTATCTCATCACCGTTTGTAACTTTTACGGAGTATCCTTTATCCAGATACAGAGTAAACAGATTTCGAATAGCATTGGCAGCCGAAGTATAGGCATGGTTTACATATCCTGTCTCGCCCTTTCTCTCATAGGAGGAAACATAGAACTTACAGTCATAATCACGCTGAATCGAATGAAGAAGATAAGAAATCTCATCCTGAATTCCTTTCACGGCCTCTTCCAGAAGCGGCATTTTTCCCGACTGCAGATATTGTATCATGTCAATGACATTATATTCCGTTTCGACAATATCTGAAAAAAGTTCTTCATTTTCAGCGTACTCTTTGTCGTATTGGTTAAGATTTTCCCTTAATTCGTCCGACATCTGTGCCTTATCCGCTTCCGAAAACATAAATATGCGATTGGAAGAAGACATGGAAAGGGTGCGTACGGCAGATGTAATAAGTTCATCACCACCGGAAATTTTAAAACAGTTTTTTACCTTATTTTCCGGCTCCACTGTTATTTCATCTGTTAAATTCTCTGTTGTAATCAGCACATCGGTATCATCACCATAATCATAAATGTAATCAGAACTTCCACAATTATTGCAAATCCCATTTGTAACAGAGCGGTATTTACCGACA
Source organism: uncultured Eubacterium sp. (assembly GCA_948579355.1). GTDB lineage: Bacteria > Bacillota > Clostridia > Lachnospirales > Lachnospiraceae > Eubacterium_F. The sequence continues at coordinate 5,755 of CAPAOV010000030.1, forward strand.
GAAAGAGTTTTCGAGTGAGCTTTATTGTCTAACAAATTTTTATAGCAATTAGTACAATAGCAAGTTTCATAAGCGTTGATTTCTCTCACTGTTTCATTATTCTCGTCCAAAGTGGTACGATAGATAAAAATACAGCCGACCTCCTGGGCGATTTCCTGCAGGCAGCTATGGATATCTGTATTAAAACTAAACTGACGCTGTACAAAATGAAGAGTTTCATCTACATGTCCGATTTTATAATGAGGTGCATATGAGAGAATGCGGTGCAGCAGGGAACTCTCTTTCCATATTTTTTTCTTTTCCGTGTCGGTCAAATCAGGATAATCTTTCCAGTAATCTTTATCCCGCAATAGCTTCTCGTCATCTAAAGGACGGTAGAAGACAGTCGGGAAATCTTTTAGGTAATCATCTCTTTGTGTGTCATCTTCTGTATTAATCTCAACGGTGGCGTTAATATCCGACAGTTCACAGTTTGCAAGGGAGATGCCGGTTGCGGTCTTTAGTACGCCCTCTTTGCTGTCAATTTCCGATACGGTCATTTGAAAACAGCCGAATCCGCGGACATAGACGACACTGTTTGTAATAAGGGAATGATATAGTTCCTGTTTCTCACCATTATAATATTTGTGAAAAGAAAAACTGATTTCATCCGCATCTACAACGTTGACGAGAACTCTGAAATCTGTCACAGGATAAAGTATTCCCTGCTTATGTAATTTTTTGTCTAATAAAAAAACATCGGGAGTTTCTATCTCGCCGGTGTCCTCATTTAAAGTATAAGAATATCTGTTAAACGGATTATTATGCTTCACTTTTTACATCACTGCCTTTCTTGGCTCGCGCCATTTTAATCTTGCGGTGCAATTCTCTAATTCAAATATGTTCTGATTCGAGAGATTTGTATTTTGAATCCTCGGGAACACCCAGTTAAAATCATCCGCCAGATGTTCATGCGGCATACTGCTCTCAATGCGAAATGGTTTTTTCAGGGTGATTATTTCGCCAGCGCTGCAGTTTTTAATGATGGTAGAATCGGATGTGCTGTCATTGTAAATTTCTACCTTTCCATCGGAAAGCGCAGTCAGCTCTACCGTAGGAACGACAGCGCCGATTTCGTCCGCGGCGTCAAATATTTGCACCACGCCTGTCTCTATGCCGTTTTGCTTCTCGCTAAACAGCTCGGCTACCCGTTCTTCCGACCATCCCCAAGGGGCGTCACACAGTACTTCCAGACGATAACCGACAATCCGGCTTCCACTTATTTGTTCGGTTACTTTTATCTGAGAGAAGAAATAAATATCTTCCATTCCGTCGGCGTCAAACGAAAGATAGTGGAATTCTTTTCTTTCCAGCCATCGTCTGATATCTACTTGTTCTTCCGGAGAAAAAGCAAAATCAGCATTTGCGTGGATTGTCTCATGCGGGTTTTTACATATTTCAAAAGAAAAAGACAGCGGTTCGTTGTAAACGGCATTAATTTTTAACCATTGATTAGAATTGGGAGCTTTTACTGTTGTAATCTCCGCCTTTCCTCCATTTATATTCTCCCCACCGCCGCCGTTAAAGGAACAAATCATAACGCCATGCTCCAGCGATGAATCATCTGCATAAGTAAAATTGGTACAATACATAACAGCTCAGCCCCTTTCCGTTTATACTTATTTTTATTATTATGAGTGTGTGATACTGTCTAATTGTGATTTACAATCGGCAATTAATTGTTCATATTTGCAATTTAAGTTGTTGTAATGCTTAACTTGTTGTTTGACCTGTTGGATGAGTTGTGCATACTTCTCTTTAAAATCATGTATGGCATGTAATTCTCTCTGTGTCCTATTCAAATCTTTCCTGAGTTTTTCATTTTCTTTTTTGTAGAAAGCAACGGTTTCTTTGTCTTTGTTTAAAAATAGCATTTGTTTCCTCCTCCAATAGAAAGGCAGCAGCCATCGTCCGGCTAACGCAATCGGATAGCTGCTGCAAAAATTGTTAGCGTGATTTATCGGATACGTCTTACCGCCAGTTTGCCGTTCCCATGTTCCTGTCCAAGACCAACTTCCAGTATCGCCCTTTGTATTTTGGAGTTCGATTGGATTTCCGATAATAATGTGCGGCTGTCTTGTACGTTTGGTAAATCAAATGTAAATTGCACATTCTCAATGGATGTTGTATTCATCGGCCGGTTCGGTGTGATATCAGGAGTTTTTGATAAGTGCAGCAGTGGGTTTGTAAATTCATTTAGTTTTGGCGCCGTGCGGATAAGCTCTTTGATAGGTGGGACATCTTCCGGCTGGACAAATCCTTCTCCGTTTCTTGCCCATACGAGCCCGTCTTCTCCAGACGGTTTATAATCAACGATACCACCCGAGGCAAAGGAAGCTGCCTGAAAAATTCCCTTGAGATTGGAAGATATTTTGTTTTTAGTTTTTTGGTACGGGTTTACTCTATCTGTAAGCTCTCCACGTAAAGCCTTGTCAGTAGCGCGGGAAATAATATCCACGTTGTTCCTTTTTGCTGCTTCTGCTTTCTTTGTTGCTGCTTCTGCTGCGGCTCTGGCCTCTTTTTCCGCCCGTGCTTCTTTTGCGGCCCTGTCATCATCGTTTGCCGATTGGGATATTTGTTCAGCCTTTATTTTATCGTAAATCACTTCTTCAATTTTATTATCATTTATTCCCTTAAATGCGTTCACAATATCAATTAAATCCTGCGATGTCACGTAACCGTACTTCTCAGCAGACTGAATAAACAGGTCTCCCAAACCACCCTCATTGTTTTTGATGTAGTCGTACATATCTAACAGAATTTTATCCGTGTCATTCATAAGATTGGTAATTAAGTCTTCATATTCTGTCATTAAATTATCTAACATACTCTGCTGGTCGGATATGTAGCGACTGTATTCCGTATCCTGCAAATCTTTTTGGGCAGTATCCAGAGATACCTGAAGCTTTGCCAGCCGTGCGCGCCCTTCTTCCGAATCGTCCCCCTGCAGGGAGTGGATTTGTTTCTGTATATTGGCGACAGCCTGCGTCTTTTCTGCAATGCTTCGCTCGTAATCGTATAAATCCTTTTCAATGGAAAGAGCATTTTTTTTGGCATTAATAATATCATTAAGGTAATTTTTTTGCGCCTCATATTTTTGTTTTCCCAACTCAATGAGTCTCTTTTCACCCTCAATCTGCATGTTGATGAAAGACTGAACGCTGTTCCGGAGATTTTTTATTTTCTCTTCCACAGCTTTTTTGTTTATGCTTCCGTCATCATTAAAATAGCCGGAAAAGCCTGCAAGTTCCCATTGTTCACGGGAAGCATTTCCTGAATACAATTGTTCTATCATTTTGAGACTTTGGGAAAAATTCTTTGCGGCCTCCCTGCCAACAGTTATTTTCAGGTCTTCGGATAAAATATGCAGATTGCCGGTATCGGTAAAACTGCCGGTATCGGAATCCAGTTCGTTTTCATACTTTAATCCCGAAACAAAATCGAGTTCACTGGCATAGGATTTTAAGTTTTCATCTATTTTATTATCAATAGAATCTTTTAAACTGCGGATAGAGGAGGAGTTTTCATTGATTGCTTTCCTGCTTTCAACAATATCTTTGTCGCATTCCGCAATATCCGCTTGCAGATTATACCATTCCTGAGTACCCTCCTCAAATGCAGACAATTTTGATATTAATTGCGCGCGCTCCTGTTCGCTTTCGGCAATCTTACTTTGTTCAATCCTGTTTTGCTGCTGATACCATGAAGCATCGACAACAAGACCGCGGGTTTCGGCAAGTTCTACCTGATTTTTATAATACTGTCCGCCATATGTCTTGCGGGAACTATTATTATTTATGCTGCCTGTGTCTAAGATATTTCTCCTTGAATCATAGAGAGCTTTTATGTTATCCACCCGCTGTTGTTGAAATTCAAGTTCTTTCTGCTTTTTCTCCTCTTTCAATTTGGAAATAAGAAGCTTATCACCTTGTGCCTCGGCGATTTTGATTTGATAATTGTAAGATTTCTTTGTTGCGTTTGCTTCATCATTAATTGCCTTATTTTTATTGCTTAATTTGGCAGTTTGCTGTTTTACATTAGCGAGAGCAGCCTCTTTATCCTGTTCCTCCTGTAAGCCGGTGAACTTTTCAATCTCTTTTTCCCTCTTTTGTTTTTTTGCCTCTGCGAGAGACTGTTCCGCTGATTTCGATTTGTCATACCAGTTCTGGTAGGCTTGTATCTTTTTTGCCGTACCTTCATCGTAATCTTCTATTTGTATCTTACCGTTGCGAATTAGTTTTTTAATATTCTTATCTTTTTTCTTGTCTTTGAAAATTTTAACGCTGTCCGCTTTCTTATCGTACTTTTTAATAGCAGAACTGTAGGTGTTAATCAGCTTTGTCGTCTCTTTAATCTGCTTGTTCAGATTTGAATTCTTCTTTTTTACAGAAAAGAGATTTTCCTTTTTGGCGTTGAGCAGGTTGATAGAGGATGTAAGTCGGTTTACTCTGCGCTCAATCCAGTCGAATTGCTGTTTGGTATTTTTATATTTGTTTTTATCACCCTTGTCATCATCTTTAGGAAAAAGTGAAATTTTTGCTGCTTTTTTGATTAATTTTAGAAGTTTCTTTCTATCAGCGCTTACTTTTTTTGATGCCTTGCCAATTTGTTCGCTTTTTTCGTTTGCGGCAGCATCAGGAGCATGTTGTAAATCTACGGCGCCATCCGCTGAAAATTCTTCCAAATCCTTTTTGTACAAATTCTCCAATTTTTTTTGGGATTTTAACAAATTTTGCAACGCCACAATGACATCAGAAGTGGTGCCACATTGCTTTGCGAGAGATATCAGACCACGGATACTTTTTGAAGTGTCAAGAGCATTGTTATTTGAAATTTTCTTTTTTAACACATAGTTTGTCAAAACGGAATTATTAATTCCATATTGTTTGGCTTCATCTTGTAATGCCGAGATTTCTTTTTGACTGGCACCTGCATTAATCAGTTTTTCTAAACGTAGTGCATATGTTTTTTCTGCTAACATATTTGTTACAATTTCGGAAGCATTTTCTATTCCCATTTGTTTTAACAGAGACGTATAATAGTCAACGGTTTCCGGAGTTAGTTTAGATAAAAAATTATGACTATTCATATAAGCGGTCGCCAGTTTATTGGCAGCTTCCTCGCAATCACTCATTTTAGAGGAGCCATCACCAAGAACATTAACAAAATGTTCATATTCTTGTGTATGTTGTTTTACGTCATCGGGTAATCCGGCCAGTGTGTCCGCGGCAATTCCATCGTAGTATGTTTCTTTGGAGGAAAGATTTTGCTTCTTTTTACTGAGAACGGATGTAATAGACGAAATGCCTGTTTTCATAGCCGCAAGCGGTTCAGGAGAAGAGACAAGCTCGTTAATTTTTTGTGTTATTTCTTCCGCATTTAGATGGGTGTCTTTCATTAAATCGTCGGCAATAAACGAGTTTTCGAATTTCTTTACCGTTAATTTTCCGGTTTCCGCAAGTTTCAATAATTTTTCTTTTGCCGCATTCGCTTCATTATCTGTTGACACGTTTCCGGAAGTTCCAATTGAATCCCAAGCGTTATCAAATGTTTTAACATTTGATTTTATTTTATGAAATTTTTTAATGATATCATCAAGATTTGTCTCTCCGCGTTTTGCTTCATTCCAAATATCTATATCATTAGAATCCTTTATATTTTCTTCCCAGAATTTATCAAAAATCTTTTCGTCATCGTCTTTTTTTAAGAAACCCCGTTCATCGTATTTTTTTATTTTGAGTTCTTTCTTTGCTTCAGATAATGCATTGGAAGTTTCTGAAACATCAAAATTTAATATAGAACGAATTTCAACAGGGTCTTTGTTTAAAATCTTTGAAATATCATTTATTAGTTGCTTTATTGCATTTTGATTAAATTGCGATAAATTATTCTTATCTAATGCAAATAAATCTTGGAATTTTTTATTTAGTTCCTTTTTTTTTTCATCAGAAAGCTCACTCATGGGAACAATTAACTTGTCTCTAATATATGCATACGGGTCTTGTGAATTGTATTTATCCATTTCAGTGGCGACATGATAGTCTAAGCCCTGTACAATCTGAATTGCCTGTTCTTGCAGATCAGTATCTAGTTTTTGAAAAGTTCCTTTTGATTTCATTGAGTTGATGAAATTTGGCAGAAAGTCATACCATTCATTTTTTGCTGTCGCAATTATATCCTCTGTTTCTTGTGATTGCTCAGAAAGTTTATCAATTAGAGGAGCGTCAAGATTTTGAATATTTTTGTTAATCAGTTTCTCCAGTTTCTCTATTTCCTCTGGTGTTAATTTCAGCAGGTTAGCATAAAATTCAAAATTACTGTTTGCCGTGTCTGTGTTCATGGGAAGCAGACCGAAAGCATCTAACTCATTACCGGCTAAGTAAGTACGTCTGTTAGAATCCAGACTATTTATAAAGTCTTGAGCTGCGGATTGCATTGCATAAGCGTAGTCTGTTTTTTCTTTTTCGGTTAAATTGCCTTTAAATAATAAATAGTGGTCTTTTCTCAGATGGACACCATTTTCGATAAAATCATTAAGAACGTGTTCTTGTGAATCACTTTCCAGCGCTGCTTCATTGGCCTCGTTAATATATGTCATGACACCGTCAAAAGCGGTTTTAATACCTGTCGAGGTTTTATAATTTTTTTGTTTCTCTTCCTCTTTTATAACTTCGTTTAGCTTCTGTTTTGTGGAAGTATCCTTTGTCTCAACATTGAGAATAGGGTTACTATTTTGGTCATAAAAAACAGCAAGAGAAGGGAAATCTTCATGAAGTTGTTTATTAATATCTAAAAATTCTTTATATTTTTCAGGAGATAGCGACTTGTTTTCAATCTTATTATTTGAGATATCGACACCTTTACGCAATTGCTCATACTTGTCAGCTAAGTTGCTCACAGTACTCTTATGCTTTTCAAAAGTACTGTTTATTTCCTGAAAAGACTTTTTCATTTGTGCAGCTTTTTCGCGAGTTTTTTCTACACGATGGATAAAGTTATCAACAACGGAGATAATCCCATTCCAAGCCGCGTCAATTGCTAAATCAATGCCAGCAGATAAAAAATTGGAACCAATGTTTTTAAATAGTCCGGTTAATTTACCGCCAATCGTATCGGATTTTTTTGAGACCTGTTGCAGGGATTGGGTAATATCACTTGTATCCATTGAGCCTTTTATCTTTATTTTTTCATTGCTTAGCTGTTTTTCCAGTTGGGTATCATCTATATGTATTTGTTCCGTAACTTTTGCCTTAACTTCAACTGGCAAATTTTTTTCGTCTGACAAAAAAGATTCCTCCTTTCCTTGTTTCATTCCGCTCATCCCTTAGTCCATAACCAATTTTGTTTTTACGGGGATGACGGAAAGATGATTTTTGACATAAAAATATTTTGTATCCCTGCTATGGTTTCCGCCCAAATCTTTATAGGCGGTATATATATCATCAAATTCTTCCACATCCGATTCCGGAATACCATCCAAGGCAATATATTGGCGGTATCGTTTATCAATTTCTGCGCCGAGCAATTCCTTATTTCCGCGCAGCAATGCGTGAATTTGTTTATCTCGAATCAACTCATTTTCTGTTATCTTCTTCATTGAATCCGCTAATTGCTCCTGCATTTTGACAGATTGTCTGACGTCGTAATTGTGTTTTTGCTGCAGGGCGGACAGATTTTGGGAAGTCTGGATGATTAAATCATGTTCTTCCCGTTTTTTTCTCATCCACTTAGTTTCAAGTCCCAGTTTATGAATCGTCCATTCTAAGACAGACACAACCGCTTTGAAGCTAAGCAGGATGATGAAGACAGAAACAAATACGGAGTTTAAATCAATAGTTGTCAATGCGCGTATTTCTTCCATATCCATAGTCACCATTGCCTTTCTTACCTTGCTTTGCCAATCCCTTTGGCGACCAATTTGGCAAGTTTCGTCCTTTTGGCGAGTCCTTTTGCCTTTTTATAATCGCTTTTATTCGTGCAGAAAAAGGTCTCCAGAAGGATTGCTGGAGGCTTCGTGCTATTGAGAATATACAAATCGTTGCGCTGTTTGATTCCGCGGTTGGCAAATACCGTGGATAGTTGCGTCTGTACTTTTTGTGCGTATTTTTTCCCGGCAGAAGATTGGTAGAGAACTTCCGTACCTTTAGCGCTTGGCGATGCGGCGTTCAGATGTAATTCCATCACTAAATCATACGCCCCACGCTCGATAATATCGAGTTTGTAGCGCCGCTCCTGCACCGAAGATAAAAATTTCTTTTCCGGACAGATGATACGTGTAACTTTATGGCCATTCTTTTTCAGGGCAGACGCAACCTGTTTGGAAAATGCCCGATTCCATTTGTACTCATTACACCCTCCGTATTTTCTGCCGTCTGCGCTTGTATACGAACCGTTTTTGAGCTGTGAGTGTCCGACTGTTAATGCGATGTTCAAATCAATTCCTCCTTTTTGTTACTTCCTTTTTGTCGATGAGCTCTTCGATAACTTCTTCCGGCAGTTCGCCGCAGCGAATCGCGTCTGCAATCTGCTGGACTTTTTGGGAAATTGTCGTAATATTGCAGTTTTTCCAAGTGTTTCGCAGAGTCATGGCAATGAGAAAGAAAGTAGAAATAATATTTGCCAGTTCTTCACTTTGAACGGGAATGATATTCAGGTCAAATATTTGTAACGCGGCATTGATGAGTGCAAGAAGCAGAACTAAAATGCCGGCTGCTGTTTTTTTCGTCATACCTTTCAGGTTGATTTTATTCGTTTGCAATTTCTATCCCCCTTGGTTTCGTGTGAAAAGGGGGCTGACGGAGAACCGCAGCCCCAAACAATGATACCGGTTAGCTAACCGGCAAGGTTATTCAACGTTTACCTGAATCACGTCTTTGATGTCGCCATAGGCTACATTAACATATGTAGTACCGCTGGCAACGCCGGTTACGACGCCGTTTTCCACTGTGGCGATAGCAGTATCTTTGGCAGTGATAACACAGTCGGAAGCATCAATGCTGACGTTGCTGTATAGGCCACCCTTGATACCGATAATAGCGATAGGCTGTGTTTCATTCGCTTTCAAATTGAGTACTGCCGGTGTGGCCGCAATTTCAGTAATGGCAATTGAAGATTCTGCGCTTGGGATTTCGGAGATATATGCGTAAACGCTTCCATCCGAGCAGCAGGCTCCCTCGACAGCCAAGGCGTCACCGTCCAGTTTCGTTGTTGTATTGCCGCCTGATTCAAGACTGATATCAAAGGTACCGTTTAACTGGAAAGATGGAACTTCAATTTGAACTTCACCGACTTTGCCTTTCTTATTGTTGTGCTTGTCAGCGCTCAATACTAAGCGGCCGATAAATGGCGTCGACTGGGTATCGACGGTAACCCTCTTAACATTCGTGCTATACTGATAGGTAGCGAGAACACTATCGTTGCTCTCCCCTATCGTGATGGTGGAACCATCCGGTGTAACCTCAACGGTAGAGCCGTCCGGCTTCTCCACATACACCTTTCCGACAGGAACTTTCTTCAGGCTGCCCGTACCGTTTTTCAGGGTGACGCATTCGGCAACGGAGAATACATCTTTAAGGCCCTCGAAGATAGTAGAACCAACATTTGCGGCAAGGTATCCGAGATTCCATTCTGCCATTTCAATGGACGGCGCCAGTTTTCTGCCGTACTTATATTTGTACAGCACCTTATTTCCTTTACCGCCTGTGATTTCCTGATCTTCCATGGATACGGCAATAGAAGTATTCAGGGAAGTCGTACCTGTGAATGCCAACATATCATTTACAAAAAATGCAACGTCGGCGGTTGATACAATAAAGTCTTTTGAGTGTTTCATATGATTTCCTCACTTTCATGTAATAAATTTTTTATAAAAAAAGAAGCAAACCGCTATTCGATTTTACTTCTTAATTCATCCTCGTCGGTTTTGAGATTTTCGTATTCATCTATGGACTCAATGCTTGTCATCCAATGTTGAACAGGCTCTTTAAATGTAACCATGCCACTCATTTCTCCGGAGCGGCATGCCGTATATTCTTCGTGTTTGTTGATTCGTTTTATGTATCTCCAGAATTTTCTTATCGTCATATTGGATACATATTCTTCCGTGACGTTCATGCTGATAATCAGGGAATCGATATAATCTTCAATTTCTGATTTTTCTTTGTGCTTCTTTGCCTCAAATTCTTTGGCGTGCTCCAACGCCCGAATCGTGTCGATGTTTATAAACTCGTCAATATCAAAGTCGATGTCATTTTGCATGATTATAATTTTCCGTATATCATCAAATCTTTTATTGGTTATCGGAACATCGTTAATGGAAATGTCAAGGGTAACGGCGTTGTGCTGTATGACCGCGTCGCTTCCACAGCATAGCTGTAACATTCCCAAGATAAAGTCGTAATAAAATGGAAGCAGCGGCATATCGTATTTCGTGGCTAATTCTCCATTTCGGCACGCATATTTGATAAAGTCCCAATAATCTGCTTTGAGAATATCTTTATCATGGAAAATCGAATTTTTTCGAAGAGTAAGAGCCATCTGATACTGCTGAAATTCAATGATGTTTTTCATTTTTACAGGATACAGAGTTATCGATGGGTGATAGGGGATTCCCTCATTAAACATGATAAATGGCTGTAACGCCTGTTTGCTAATTTCCAAATTCATCACCACCCGAATTATAATTAGTAATCGTATATTTTAAGCATTTTCCATAATAGTTTTTATTCGGGGCATAGGCTGACAGATGGTTCTCGGCTGCCGGTCTCAAATCACCGATTCCCCATAGCAGGTTACTCCCGTTCAGAATCCGGTCGATACATTCGCACAGCGCTCCGATTCGGTTTCCCCGTGTATCAGTAGAAAAATAGCCCATATCTTTCACCTCTTTTGATGTTGGCACAGAAGAGGAATTGAGATTTACGAGATTTTTGTTTGTAAAAACATAAACGCATAAAGTAAAATCAGTAAACATATTGTCACGGATTGTATCAATATCCGTATCGACAAAGACAAATGTCTTTTCTTCTGCCAATGAATCATCGGTAAAATCGTAATCGAATACATATTTATATAGGTCTGATGTTGGATTTATCAGTTTTATGAAATTTTGGCTTTGACACAGAAGATTGATAATTTCATTTTTGTATTCTTCTGCTGCATATAAGTTCGAGATAGGCGGCACCCCCTTAAAAAAGTTTTTCGTTAATTTGTCCGTTATAATATTTGGATAAACATGCTTTTGTATTTACATGCGCCGGACTTGTTATATTTTGAAACATTCCTTTTGAATACTTCTTCTCTTTTATATAACTTCTTCTAATGCTTATACCACGAAATGGCTTAATACTGATTTCTTCCGATGGAGTTGTAGAAGATAAGTAGTTGAAAATAATATTTTCTGCTGAATGAAATATTCTGCGGACTGTCGCAACATTGATATCTTCACTATCGGCTATTTGTTCAATTAGCGTATTTTGAGAGATTTTTATATCGAATTACCTCCAATCCAATATCAAAATGAATGGTTAAAACGTTTTTCCCTTATATACACAAAAGTTATTGCGTTATTTACGGATTATTTTTCTTCAGGTTTTTTACTATGTACTGGCCGTAGCAAAACCAGAGAAGCTGTTTATACCGCTTTTCTCTTCCATATAAGTATTCCACCAACATATCGGCAATGGTTTCTTCTGCGTATCCGAGACGGTTAAATTCCTCTCGTATTGTGCAGGCAACATACGTGAGGTTGTCTTTGTCCTCATCTTTCATATTAATCATGTAACGGTATTGCCGGTTTCGCTTGTTGTATAAATCCGAGACTTCTTTTACACAAATCGTTGTCTTATCCGACATCATCTTCCGGTAGTCGGCAGTTTCCAATTTTAAGGCGCGGGTATTAATCCGTTTATCCGGAATGCGGTCATATATTTTATTTACGAGACTTTCATTTCTCTTCCTTACCTGTGATTTTTCCTTGTCTTTGGCATAGACAAAGAACGCCGGAAGTTTTCCTTTTGAATAGGTGGCAATTGTTTCTTTTATGTCATCCGGAAATTCGGGTTTGTATAAGGTTTTGGCAAAATCAATGACAAAGTTATTTTGGCAGCACAGTCGTTTTACACAATCCATTGCCGCCTGTTTCTCTTTTTCCGAGCCGGATATAAAAACATCGTCATTCCAGATTTTGGCGATACGGTTACTATATGTTCCGATATTGCCGCCGGTAAAAGCCGCATACAGTCCGCTGTAAATATTCGCATTATTCAGTGTGACAGGCTCCGCTTTGCGCATATTATAGTAGAGCGGAACAATACCTTTCATATTGCGCTCTGCAATTTTGATAAAATCTTTATCCGCGACGACAAGCGATTTATCGCCGTCCACATCATACATTAAAAGTTTGGAAATGAGGTCGTGCGTGCTCGCATAAATGCCATTCGTAGGAAACCATTCGCGAATTTTGGCAGCCCGTCCCCCATATGAGTTATGTGCGGTATTGCGTCTTATGGCATGTTCTTTGTACAAATGAGGACTTCTCAGGCAGTCCAGTTTGTCGTACTTCCGGTATAGCTGGCAGAACACTTCCTGATTGTCCAGCAGTCCTTTCGGATTTTTTATATGTTCAAACCAATATTCACAGGCGGCATAAAAGTCGGGAAGCAAAAAAGTATACTTTCCGTTCACTTCCAATTTCCCGCTGCGATATTTCTTTACAAGACTATTTTTTATATCGCGAAGTATATCTTTGGTGTATGTGTCGTTGAGAAGCGCCGGATATAGTTTGAGCGCCTTTTGAAATGGGGTCATATTTTTGTTATATGGCGTAACTCCGAAAATTTCCATCATCGTTTCCATGGAAGTACAAATATTATTAATGCGCTCTGCCGATTTGCGGGTTAATAAATCAACTTCGTCGTCTGTTATATCAGTAAGAGTTTGAAGCATCTGGTAGTTCAATCTGGCATTGGGGATATGCTCTTCCTCCACATTGCATTTTCCGGCAGTACAGTGATAGGTTTTAAATGCTCTTTTGTATTCCTCCCATGAGTCATAATAGTTATGCATTTTGAACTGGCTTTTTGTAAAGATAATCTGAATATCTTCTTTTAAGATGTCATGTTTTTTGTTATAGATATCCGTAATAATGGGGGAACAGTTATTTACCTCAATAAACTTCCGGAAATCAAACACGCCTAGCAATCCCTTTATCCATGGGGAGCGGAACATAAAATTTTTCGTGGAGGCGCAAGGCAGTATCATTCCCGCTCCGTCGGTATGTGGGATTGGTACATCATCCGTTTTTCTCGTAATCGAGTAGTCTGTTTCGTCCACAAAATCAAACGTGCCGGACACCCTTGTTTCAAAATCATCTATGACAATGGTCTTATCAATATCAAATTCTTTCCATTCATCCGTAGCGGAGTTTGTTAAAGCCATATAGGCCAAATGCTTATTTACATTATTGCCGCCCTTTGCATTAATGCTTTCGATAGTAAGTCCGCACATAATGGTTTTCTCGATTTTATTCCATACGGCTTCCTTGATGAAAAGGGCCTTTTTCTTGCGGATTTGTCCGGCAGAGGAGGTGAAGTATCTGTATTTTTCACCTTGAAAAGTAAAACCATGAAACAATATATCCTTAAATACATCAAAATGATAAATCTGCACGACAATCAAATCATTTGTCAACTCATCCTGTGTGATTCCGATTGTCCTGCTCAGAGCGGAATCAAAGACAGAAATAATGTTTGTAATGTTTAACCTATCTTCATGGATGGAACGGATGTGGTTTTTGCCGTTTGACAACTCATTGGCTCTCACTTTATTGGATAGGAGGGTCAACAGTTTTTCTTTTACATCCTTTTCTTTCTCTCTTTTGTGTTTCCCTATTTTATGCCATCGCAAATATTGTGCGATATTCTCATGTGAATGTTCAGGAATATCAATTTCGTTTGTCTTTCCGCACGTCAAAAGTTTTATGTCGTCCGCTGAATAGCCGGACTGTTTTAATTTTTCTTTTATCTCCCGTAATTTCTGTTGTACATCCTTGTACTCGCTGCGATATCTGACATTCATATTGTGTAGATACTGTTCGCGGCTGCTATAGAAATGTGAGGTGTCAGTGGAATACATATAATATTGTCTGTCTAACAAGTTATCGCTCCCTTTCGTTTATAATGATAAATGCCAATTCGGCGTATCGTTATCTGCCCGCATTGTCTTCCTGCTCTAGCCAGACTTCCCAGTAGCCATCGCAATACTTTGTTCTTAAGTCGTTATAATGAAATCTCACAAGGTCTGAAATCTGGTATATATAGTAGCAATAATCCACCTGTCCGGCACGTATGTTAGATAGAATGTCGTTTATAAAGGAGGAGTATGACTGCCAGTTTGTATATCCCTCATAGGTTCCCTGCGTTTCTTCTCTCCATGTTTTTTCTTCGCGAATATATTTGCCGCAAAATTTTTTTGATTTTCCTCTTTTGTATGGTGTTATAAATAGTTTGCGGATAGTAAATTCTTTTTGCCATTGCTCGTCGGTTAAAGTAGAAGATGGTCTTCCGTTCGTATTGGAAAGAATTTTCTTCTTTTTCATTTCTTCCATTGTCATTTTCTTTAAGTCTCCTTTCTTCGATTAATGCTTGTGTGAAAAAAGCGTCATAGTATTTATTTCTCTTTTTGCTTTTCAAATTTTTAAAAAACGCAACAAACAAAAAAGAACAGATGTTCGAAATAAGGTATTGACAAAACACGAACAAATGTTCTATACTATATTTAAAGAAAAGACAGGGAGGACTTATTATGATGAAGCAAATATTAGTTCAATATTATAATAATAACGCAAGAAAGCTCCGCAAATTAGTGGATGGGATTTTAGCCGGATTTTCGGGATGGTCGAATAAAGATGTTGATGATTTCTATTCATTAGCTAATGAAGTATTTGTTGACGTTATGAGAAAATATGACAACTCGCAGTCATTCGAAGTGTTTTTGTATTCCTGTTTGTCCAACCGTATCAAGACAGAGATAACAAAGAGGAATCGGGAAAAGCGCAAGGCAGATAAACTGTCGATATCGATTGATACGCCGCTCAGCGATGAGGAAGATATTACGATTGCCGATGTGATTGCGGACGATTTTGATATGGAAAAAGAAGTTATCGGGAAAGGACAGGAAACGGGCAGTCTCAGGATAGCAAAGTATATGGACAAACTATCGCGATTACAGAAAAGCGTACTGAAACTTGTAATTGATGGCTATCTGCCGGAGGAGATAAGAGAAAAATTAAAAATCAATAAAGCACAGTATGCCGACTGTTATGAAGCAATCCATTCATACAGAAATGTATGCGTATTATTTTAATGATAAAGCAAGGAGTATGGCTATTTGTTTCTGAGCGAAAGCAAATAGCTTTGTTCCGACACGAGAGGCTCTTCGAGGTTTCCCGTGCGGTTCTTCGCGACAAATCGCTCAGAAATGAGGGGTATCATGGCAAGGCCAAGAAAACAAACGTATACGTTAGATATGTACTTAAATAAGATTAAAGATGGCGATATTTGTAATGACGCCGATGTACAAAGACATTTTATCTGGACAAGAGAGCAGATAAACGAACTCGTTGTTACCGTTCTTATGGATGAATATATTCCTCCGATTATACTTGGTGAGGAGGATAGCTCCCAACTGCATATTGCGGATGGCGGACAGCGCAGTTCCGCATTAAATCAGTTCCGATATGGCAATTATAAAATAACATCTTCTGTGGAAAACTCTGTTATTCCCTATAAAGAGAAGGTGAAAGCAAAGGATGGCAGTGTCGTATGGAAAGATACCACCTTTGATATTAAAAACACAACGTATGAAAAACTGCCAAACGAGTTAAAGAAGAAGTTTAACGAGTATCAGATTGATACGATTATCCATGAACATTGTGACCGGCATACGATTTCAAAATATATTAAACGGTACAATAATCATACGTCCATGAATGCGAATCAAAAGGCGTTTACGCTGTTAAATAACTATGCCGGTTGTATTCGGAAAATAGTGAGCAGCAAATTCTTTCTTGATTATAGTATTTTTACGGAGACGGAAAAGAAAAAGGGGGTTACAGAACGGGTAGTTGTGGAAACGGTAATGTGCTGCAATTACTTTCAAAATTGGAAAAAGCAGTGCAAAGCCGCCTGCAAATACTTAAACAGTAATGCGGACAAAGAAGTTTTTAAGCGGTTGGAAAATAATTTGCACAGATTGGAAAGCATCATTACAGACGATATAAAAGATATATTTAATAGTAAGGACTCTTTTTTGTTTCTTACTCTGTTTGACCGATTTACAAAATTAGGATTGAGAGATATTGAATTTGCCCGTTTTCTGTCCGAGTTTAAATATCATTTGCGTCACACGCGAAAAAATGCGGAGGGATTGCTTTTTGATGAAATTGATAAAGAGAAATCAACAAAGGACAAGGCTGTCGTCGGCGCCAAGCTGGATATGCTCGAGACGATGATGAAGCAGTTTTTACATATTTCAAAAGAAAGCGCGGCTGGATATATGGACGAGTGTCTTTTTATTTCTGAAATGGTTGGTATAGACAGGGATATGGCAAGAGAAGATATGGAGCTATATAAGGAGACGCTGGACAATTTGACGGAAAAAGCGATTTGTGCCGAATCCAAACTGCTGGAGAAAGAGAATCGTATGTCACTTCTGGCAATGGTCGCTTATTCGTACAAAGAAGATAAAGATTTGGATGACTGGCTGCCGCATTATGCAAAACGCAAGAACCATTATCTGATTGACCAGAAGAAAAATTTCCTGAAAATGAAACAGGATTTTGAAGAATTGTATCGAAATCCTTGTCAAGTAGGAAAAAATGTATTAAAATAGATACACAACTGAAATAACTTACATATAACTTTATATGAGTGGAGGGTTTAATGAGTAAATATTCATTAGTAGAAATCAATGACAGGTACGTGGATGTTCTTCGGGAATTGGGAAACATCGGAGCGGGAAATGCGACGACTGCGATAGCATCGATGTTGTCAATTCGGGTCAACATGAACGTGCCGAAAGTGGAACTGCTAGAGGTTTCCAAATTGGGTGCTTCCATCTGTCCAGAAGATGAAATCATCGTTGGTATTCTAATGGAGATTAAGATGGACATAGAAGGAAGTATGATGTTTTTAATGCGATTGGATTCCGCTCAATATCTTGTGAATAAACTTATGATGCGGGACAGCGAATATAAAGCGGAGTTTGATGAGATGGATTTGTCTGCTCTGAAAGAGATTGGCAATATTATTGCCGGTTCTTATCTCTCGGCATTGTCAGCAATGACGAATCTTGTTATTTCACCGTCTATTCCATATCTGGCGGTTGATATGGCTGCCTCGGTGCTTAGTGTGCCGGCTATCGAATTTGGGCAATACGGCGACCATGCATTGCTGATTGAAACGGAGTTTGGCGATGATTTTATGATTAATGGCTATTTTATCCTTATGCCGGAGCAGGAATCTTACGACAAAATACTAAAAGGTTTAGGATTTGAGATTTAGAGGTAGTGGAAATGAGTAATATAACAGTAGGAATGGCAGATTTGAATATTTGCAGGGCCCCGGATGTACTTATTACAGTAGGACTTGGCTCATGCATTGGATTAACTTTATATGATCCGGTAAACAAAATAGGAGGAATGGTTCACTATATGCTGCCGGACAGTCATATAACAGCAAATAACGGTAATATTGCTAAATTTGCAGATACGGGTATACCGGAATTATTGAAACGGATTACGTTAGCAGGTGCGAATCGGAGCCGCCTGATTGCCAAGATTGCCGGCGGTGCAAAAATGTTTGGTGTCAATCAAATGTCAAACATAGGAAGCATAGGAGAAAGGAATGCTGCCGCTGCCAAACAGATTTTAAATGAATTAAATATAAAATTAGTCGCAGAAGATACGGGATTAAACTACGGACGAACGGTAGAATTGCACTGTGATACGGGAGATTTTCATATCAAGGCGATTAAGAAACCGATTAAAGTCATCTAAAAAGGGGATTTTTCGTTGGCTTTTCGTACAATGCGGATGACGATGTTGAAAAAATAAAAACATGATAAAATGAAGTGCAATGTTTGTTCAATGGATAAGGAGATGAAATAAATGAACAAAGGTAAATTTATATTATGTTTAATTGTTATAATGACAATATTTATAGGGTGTACCGGTAATAGTAATTTGCAGGAAAGTGGCGATAATTCTAGTCCCGTACCTGTACAAGATAAAAATGTGAGTGGAGCAAGCGCTAGTACAAATATCAAAGATACTGATATAACAAAATATTCTACAGAAGAAAAAAATAAAAGTATAAAAGATTATATTGACAAAAAGATTGATGATGGTATACCACTTATGTATTCAACATGGTATCAACCAGATTCAGTAAAGAAATCTACGAAAAATGGAATAACTATCATTCCCTTGTTAAGTTGCAGAATTTACGATGAAAATAGTTTGAATAATACTATAACATTACAAATAGCATCAAAAGAAGTGGGTAATTATGACGATGTTGCATGGTATAAATTTTATAACGAAAATGGTATTTCGGTTAAAGTTACATCTAATAATTTTTCTTCTGAGGTTGAGCTATACGAAAAATTTTGCGATGATCTCATCACATACAGACCAGGGGAAACAATAGATGGAGTTATGCCTGATACTACAGATAGGTATGATAAACTTAAGAAAATATTTGATTCCCCAAAAGTATATTTTGACATTAAATATCAAGGAGCGGGGTGTAAAAAATATTGCTTAAATGATTATCAAAGGGAAATCTTTAAGGCTGAAATAGATATATTTAATACCGCCATGTCATATGTTGACAAATCAAAATATGAATAAATAAAAATTGCAACTTTATGAGGGGCGCCTTTCAGGCGTCCACTCACAGAGGGACATAGCGAAAAGGAAGAAATTATGAATAGGCGTTGCAAAATACAATTTTATGATTGTATCAAGGAGGGGACTCCCATAAAAAAGGACTTAGTCATTTTAAACTAAGTCCATAAAACTAACGGTTTTTCGTAATATGCGGATGACAGGACTTGAACCTGCACGGGGGTTGCCCACTAGAACCTAAATCTAGCGCGTCTGCCAATTCCGCCACATCCGCAAGTGAAAATCATTATAACAGATGGGAACAGGTATGTCAAATCTGACATAATTTCAAAGAAACACAGATTTTTTCTGAAAAGGCGTGCAAAATCAGATTTATATGGTATACTAATTATAATGTAACTAGTGTCTTGTCCCGTTGATTTTATTAAATATCAACGAGACGAGACACTTGGAACAATTTGAGAAAGCAGGTGTAGAGAATGAGTGCAGTAACCGCATTGGGAATTTTAGGGGCGATTGCCATCTTAGCAGTTATTATTACGGTCGTAGCAGTAGTATCTGCAGTTGCAGGTTCTGTTGATGCGATTTCTGATGAGGAAATATAGGCAAATCTATATGAAAAGGAGAGCGGAGATATCAGTGGAATGGTGATGTCTTCGCTTTTGCTGTTGAATGGAGGACAAAAATGAAAGAAAAGAGATTGGATTCTATTTATGCGCTGCCGCTGATGTTTGTGCTGGCCGTTATTCCATTGGTGACATTCGTCACCGTATATCATACGGATATCGGCAACAATACATGGATTGCCGGAACGGCGTTTTATGATTTCTTTTTATATTATAAATCACAACTGTTGATGCTGACAGGGCTTATTCTGGGGATTGCGACAGCGGTTTCCCTGCTGCGGGGATATCATGGCAATCTGTACGGAAAGAACAGCTATTATGCTTTGATTCCGGTAGGTATATTTGCCCTGTTCTCTTTTGTATCCGCAATGGTTTCAGAACACAGGGCAGATGCTCTATTTGGTGGATATGAGCAGTTTGAGGGACTTTTTGTTATCTTGTGTTACGTCTTTTGTTTTGTGTTTGCGTATATTTATGTGACGGACAGGAAATGGCTGGATTTACTTTTGTATACGTTACTGATTGGTTCCTTGATTTTAAGTTTTACAGGCGCCATGCAGGCCTTTCATTTGGATTATATGACAAATAAGAAAATGCTTCCCTTTCTTACGATGTTTTTGAAAAATGTGCCGGAGAACTTTTCTATATCGGCCAGTTTTGGCGAAGGCGTGTCATATGCAACGCTTTACAATCCTAACTATGTGGGCACTTATGTGGCATTGGTGCTGCCGGTGACGGTTGCACTCGGGCTTTGGGGGCGTAAGCTCATTTTTCGTATTCTGGCCGGCATTTCGGCGCTGTTTCAAATAATTATGTTGTTTGGCGCCCAATCAATGACCGGACTAATCGGAGTGGCCGGAGGAGCTTTAGTTGCAATTCTCTTTCTCTTTGCCGATTTACGAAAGAACCGCCGTCTGCTCTTTGGCATAGGCGGTGTTGCGCTGCTCGCGATAGCAGGCGTGCTGGTCGGCAAGCCGGATTTGCTCCGGCAATTTACGCAAACAACCATTTCTTCCTGTAACTATACCGTCTCTTCCATTGAGACGTCAAACGATGCATTTCAGATTTTATTAGACAATGGAAAAAGGATAGAGGGAAGAATTGCACAGGGAAAAGGTATTCATGAATGTACGCTATATGATACTGCCGGAAGTCCTTTGCCGACGGCGGGAACTTTGGCAGCCGGACTTACGATACCGAAAGAAGAATATAAAGGAATTGCATTTTTTTCAGACAGCAAGCAGTTTTCGGAGGGTGACAAGACAATCAATTATGATATATTACGCATCTCTGCCGGAGAAAATTACTCGTGGGAACTGTTAAAACGAAACGATAAACTGTATTATATCAACGGTGTTGGCAAATTAGACACTCTTCGCAAAGTGAAGTCTCTGGGATTTGAACACCGCTATGATTTGGCAACGAACCGGGGATATATCTGGTCGAGGACATTGCCGTTATTACAGGAAAATATGCTGCTTGGAAAGGGAGCGGATAATTTTGTCTATGCGTTCCCGAATGATGATTACGTGGGGAAAATTAATTGTGGATTCGGAAGCCAGACGATTACCAAACCTCATAATATGTATATGCAGATTTGGGTACAGGATGGTATGCCGGCGTGTCTCGCTTTTCTTGCCATTTTTGTTATTTTTGCCATCCGGACATTTCGTAGATGTTTTAAAAAAGGAACGCTGACGTATGCACAAAAGATACAGATAGCTGTTTTCTGTGGCAGCGCCGGATACATGACGGCAGGAATCGCCAATGATTCAACGATTTGTGTGGCGCCGATATTCTGGTGCCTGCTGGGAACAGGGATGGCGGTTTCGTGCAAAAATTGGAAAGAATAATGCACAGATTAACTTTCCAGTACCATTTTGCGGTATTGGGTCGGGGAGTATCCGGTCTGTTTTTTGAAGACATTGGAAAAATAATAGATGTCTTCATAACCGACTTTGCAGGCAATCGTGCAGATTGGTAAATTACCGGAAGTCAAAAGCATTTTTGCCTTTGCAATGCGAACTTTTGTCAAATAGGCAAAAATCGTCTGTCCGGTCTGCTTTTTAAAAATACGGTTGAGGTAGTCGAAGTTACATTCAAACTGTCGTTCAATCATGCTGCTGGAAAATTTCCGGGTATAATTGTTATTGAGTTCTTTTAATAATCGGTAAACGATAAACGTTGAGCGTTTGATGCTTTTTTCCTGATGGGATAACAGTTGTTTCGTGAACAGGTGGGAGAGATGAATAAATAAATCCACTAACAGACACGATGTGCGGATGTCAAAAAATTCTTTATAGCCGTTAAAATAGTGCCGTCCCTGATTGAGCAGATGGAGAGTGCTGTCATAGGCGGTATGGTCTTGGGAATGATACCATTTAGGCAGCAGAATGGGGCCGTCCAGTCGTTTGCCCTGTAACGCCTCCATTTTGTTTTTGTTAAGATGCGTGCGCAATGTTTCCTCGTCTTCCTCTGAAAATTGAATCTCATCCATGTGAAAATGGATATAAAAATAAGTACAATGTTCGCTAATTTTATATCCGTGATGTTCTTTTCTCGGCTCTAATAAAAACCAATCACCCTCTTCTAAATGATAGGCAATATCATCTTCCATCAGATACATATCTCCTTTTACGATAAAAAAGGCGATATATTCTTCCGGTATCCTCTGAAAGTGAATACATTTATCGACCGCTATGAAATCAAATAATTCTACCTGTGGAAATACAAACGGTTTTATTTTGGCAACATACATCGAACAACCTCCCCTCTGCTAATTAGTATAGCACAGTCTTATGAATCCCAAAAGAAAAAAGTAGCTATTTTATAAAAAAACTACACCATTCCCTATTGTAAAAATGGACGTTGCTTTTTATGCTGATATTGGGCGAAATTTTTTTGAACCTGATATTGAAATATAAAACATACCAATCGTCGATTTTTGACGGACGGGAAAGGAGAGTTCAAGTGGGGAAAAGAATAACAGCAGGGGTTCTCACTGTCATTTTATGCATGACTTCCGTTGTGGGGACGATGCCAATAAGACAGACAAAAGCGGTAAGTGCAAAGGAAAATAAGGTGACGGACAGTGTTCCGTGGACGTCGGAACAGTTGCCGGAATTGCAGGCGGTGAAAGATGGCAGTACGGCCAATACGAAGAAGTTCACGCATGAGGAGTGGACGGGAAAGCAAAATATTAAGGATGCGGATGGAGAGACGGTGAATGCCGCTGATGTGTATCGCATTAACGTACAGGACGCTTCGTCTTCTACAACGCATGCCGTTCCGTATCATTCTCTGGAAAAGGCCGTTGAGGGGGCGGTGAATTATAAAAAAGAAGTTTCCGATTATGTACAATATCTGACCGGAGACAAGGAAGCGGACTGGGATTTGGTTGTCCTGCAAAATCAGGAAGAGGCGCAGGCTGCCGAATATCAGAATTTTTATAAAAAAGAGTATGCGGCCGATGCTGCGAAAAACTGGAAGAAGAACCTGACATTACCGGCAAGCTGGACGCACTATGGGTTTGACAAACCGATTTATGCAAATGTGCAGATGCCATGGCAGAGCGCCTATGACAAAAATGTTACGGCGCCGAAAGCGCCGGAAAATTATAATCCGGTTGGGTTATATCGGAAGACATTTGACGTTAAGGATTCGATGCTTCGCGAAAACGGACGTGTCTATCTGTCCTTTCAGGGAGTGGAGTCCTGTTATTATGTCTATGTAAATGGCAAAGAAGTCGGTTACAGTGAGGATTCGTTCAGTCCGCACAGTTTTGA
>CAPAOV010000031.1 GCA_948579355.1 uncultured Eubacterium sp.
AAGCTGACCGCTTTTGGTCTCAGTGTTGTATTTATTTTTCAGGTGTTTTTATGTGTGGGAGGAGCGACGAAATTTATACCGTCTACCGGTGTCACGCTGCCGCTCATTAGTTACGGAGGAAGTTCCGTTATGACGACAATAATAATTTTCAGCATTATACAGGGAATGTATGTCCTGAATGGCAGAGAGGAGGATGGGCTGAATGAAAATCCGCAGGAAAACGACAGGCAGAGAAGAACCCGCAGGCGGAGAAATTCATAGCGGAAAACGTCAGAATCGCGAGATGGCGGTTGTGACATACATTGTTATGGTTCTCTTTTTTGTCATGGCAGGGTATCTGGTTTATTTTATTTTACATGATTCGGATGACGTGGTAAATAATTCTTATAATAAAAGACAGGAGCTGCTGGCTAAACGGGTAAAAAAGGGGAGCATACTGTCAGATAATGGTACGGTACTGGCAAAAACAGTGACGGATAAAAAAGGGAATGAAAGAAGAGACTATCCGTATGACAGTTTGTTTGCGCATGTGGTAGGGCGTTCTTCGCACGGAAAAACCGGACTGGAGGCATCGGAGGGATATACGATGCTGACGACGGGAATCAATCCGCTGCTCGGTATGTGGAATGAATTACAGGGGAAGAAAAATCCGGGAAATAATGTGGTGACGACTCTCGATGTCAAATTATCGAAGACAGCGAGTGAGGCGCTCGGCTCCCACCGCGGCGCCGTCGTCGTCTTAGAGCCGGAAACCGGGAAAATACTGAGTATGGTGAGCAAACCGAGTTATGACCCCAATAATTTGACCGAAAGCCGTTGGAAGCGTCTGACGACAGACAGCAGGGAAAAGTCGGCATTATATAATCGCGCCACACAGGGATTGTATCCGCCCGGCTCAAGTTTTAAACTGTATACCGCCCTGCAGTATATTCGTGAAAATGAAGAATATGATAAATTTCATTATACCTGTAAGGGGAAGATAGGAAAGGGCAGGGATTTGATTCGCTGCTACGGCGGCGAAGTCCACGGAAAGGTTGATTTGGCGAAAGCCTTTGCCAAATCATGTAATACGGCGTTCTGCTCCATCGGGGAAGAGCTGGATACCAGCGCGTGGAAAAAACTGTGCGAATCTTTTTACTACAACAAAAATATTCCGCTCGCGGGAATGGAGCAGAAGTCTTCGCGTTTTTCAATCAACTCGCAGTCGGCGCAGGGAGATATCCGGCAGGTATCCATTGGACAGGGAGACACACTCGTCACACCTCTGCAAAATGCACTTCTCGTATGTGCGTCCGTTCATGGCGGGGAACTGATGCGCCCTTATGTCGTCGACAGGATTGAAGACAGTGAGGGAAACTCTGTGGAGCAGTATGAACCGGTGTCTCTGGGAAAGCCGTTATCCGAAGAGGAGGCGAAGCTGCTAAAATCATTGATGAGGGAGACCGTAAAGCGCGGTACGGCAACTTCGTTGTATTACGGTACGCCATATAAGGCCGGAGGAAAAACGGGTTCGGCAGAATTTGAGGATTCTTCCAGCGCCTCCCATGCATGGTTTGTCGGCTTTGCCGAAAAGGGAGGAAAAAAGCTGGTCGTAAGTATTGTTGTGGAGGGCGCAGGTACGGGAGGCGCTCATGCCGTGCCGATTGCAAAAAAGATATTTGACGCTTATTGGTGAATTGGGGTATACTAAAAGAAATATTCATATTAATCGGCGGTAGAAAACATCACCGCTGACTATCACACAGGAGGGATTGCAATGATCGAAGCAACGAGCTGTGGAGGAGTAGTGATTTTCCGTGGTAAGATTTTGTTGTTGTATAAAAATTTCAGGCATAAATACGAGGGATGGGTGTTACCGAAAGGAACGGTAGAAGAGGGCGAGAGTCATAAGGAGACGGCGCTGCGCGAAGTACAGGAAGAGGCGGGCGCCCAATGTGAGATTATGAAATATGTCGGTAAGAGCCATTACACTTTTGATGGTGCGGAGGGCATCGTATCAAAAGATGTTTATTGGTATTTGATGCAGGCGGACAGTTTTTTCTCAAAACCGCAGCGGGAGGAATTTTTTCTGGACAGCGGCTATTACAAGTATCACGAGGCATATCATCTGTTGAAATTTGCCAATGAGAGAAAGATACTGGAACAGGCATATGAAGAATACCAGGAACTGCGCAAATGCAAAGTATGGAAGAATAAAAAATGAGACGATGTGTAAGGGGTGATTACTGTGAAAAATTGCATTGATATGCCAATTTTTCACAGGGATATTTGTGCCGAGAACGTCACAAATATCCCTTATCCGACAAGAGAAACTGCGTTGCAGATTTCTCTTGCGGTTCCTCGAACGAAAACGTTCTCGGAATGGAGGTTTTTATGCTCGAAAACATGGATGTAAAAAAGAGAGCGGATTGGCCGGATTATGATGACCGTATGGCTCATTTGGAAATCCGCATGGGGGAATTGCAGCGGCAGTGCAGGAAAATGGGTGTTCCGATTGCCATTGTTTTTGAGGGGTTTGAGGCGTCCGGCAAGGGAACGATGATAGGGAAGATGATTCAGCCCTTAGACCCGAGAGGATTTCAGGTTTTTACGATGGAAAAAGAAACTGAAGAGGAGCGTATGCGCCCTTATCTCTGGCGTTATGCGACAAGGATGCCGGAGAAAGGCCGGATTCATATTTTTGACTGCTGCTGGTATCGGGGCTATGAAAAGGAATTGACGGCAGAGGAGATTAACCGCTTTGAGCAGCAGTATACCGACGACAAAGTAGTAATCATAAAATTTTTTCTGGCGATTACAAAAAAGGAGCAGAAAAAACGTCTGACTGCGTTGGAGGAAGATGAAAATACGCGCTGGCGCGTGACAAAAAAGGACTGGCAGGAAAATAAGGATTTTGACGACTGTTTACAGAAGTACGACACGATGCTTGTGCAGACGGATACTTCTAATGCGCCGTGGACAGTTGTGGAAGCAATGGATAAAAAATATGCGCTCTGCAAAATCATGACAACGATTGTCAGGCGTTTGGAAATGGCAGTCAAAGCCAGAGAAGAAAAAGCTTCTCCGTCCGGCGCCGGAAGCGATATATTAGAAGAAGATTTGCGCAGCGGCGTATTGCGGGGCGTGGATTTGTCGCTTACGCTGGAGCCGGAGATATATAAGAAAAAGCGCAAAGATTTGCAGAAGAGGCTGGCGGCGCTGCACAATAAGATGTATTTGGAACGGGTGCCGGTCGTACTTGCTTTCGAGGGATGGGACGCTGCCGGAAAGGGCGGCGCCATCAAGAGACTGACACAGTGCATTGACCCGCGCGGGTACGAAGTAATACCGATAGCATCCCCGAATGACGTTGAGAAATCCCATCATTATTTGTGGCGATTCTGGCAGAAGTTCCCGAAGAGGGGACATCTGGCAATTTTTGACCGCACATGGTACGGGCGCGTTCTTGTAGAACGTGTGGAGGGATTTGCCACGGAAGAAGAGTGGCGGCGGGCGTATAAGGAAATTAATGATATGGAAGCCCACCTTGTGAAGTCGGGCGTAATCGTTCTCAAATTTTGGCTGCACATTGACCCGGCGGAACAGGCAAAACGCTTTGAGCAGCGTCAGATGATACCGGAAAAGCAGTGGAAAATTACCGAAGAGGACTGGCGCAACCGCGAGAAATGGGATGACTATGAGAAAGCGGTGGATGAGATGGTGCTGCGTACTTCGACAAAGCAGGCGCCGTGGCACATCATTGAGGCCAATTCAAAATTGTATGCAAGAATCAAAGTATTGGAAATTGTAGTGGAAGCACTGGAACGGAGATTAGGGAGATTAGTGTGAAAAATAAGCTCGATAGCTTATTTTTCACACCACTATTTGTGCCGAAGCGTCACAAATAGTATTGATGTACAGAGCAAAAACAGCTACGCTGTTTTTTGCTCATACTTCCTCCGCTGCGCTTCGGAATGGAGATTAGTATGAGAAAGTTGAGAAAAATTATTTTAGCGGTAACACTTAGTCTGGTTCTTTCCGGCAGCGCCTTGTCTGGATGGACTGCGCCGGCGACTCCGTGTCTGGCCGCCGCAGTGCCGCATTATTATATTTATGTGGATAACTATACTTATGAAGTGACGGCAGAACAATATCAGGGCGCCCTCAGCCGGCAGTATGACAAGAAAGAACTGGTTCGCTATCTGCGTGAGATTTTGGGAGAGCGTATGCCGGATAAATGTTCTGTTATCTCCGGCAGGGTTATCACAACCAATGAGGAACTTCCGGTTACCAGTGATGATAATACGCAGGAAGATGATTCGGATTTTCTCATCCGCGACGGCGTCCTTATTTCCTATCGTGGCGAGGCGCTGGAAGTTACTGTGCCGGACGGAGTTACAACCATTTCCGCACTGGCTTTTTGCAGTCCTAAGATAAAGTCTGTCAGGATTCCGTCCAGTGTGAAAACGATTAGAAAATATGCTTTTTACCGCTGTACATCGCTGAAATATATTGTTTTTGACAGGGAAAATACGACGCTGGAAAATAACATCATCTATGATTGCGGGAAGCTGACAAATGTCGTGGCGCCAAAAGGAAGCAAAGCATACGAATACGCAAAAAAGAATGATATTGTGGTGACGACAACGGAAGCGCCGTGTTGCAGCGTCTCTCACAGTTACCTTTTGGTTGGTGACAAAGAAAAGAATGTTATACTCAATAATCTTCAGGGTGTCAGTTGGAAGAGCAGCAAAAAGAAGATTGTGTCCGTTAGCAAGGGTGGAACGATTCAGGCAAAGAAAAAGGGAAAAGCAACGATAACCGCAACCGTAAACGGAAAGAGTTATCGTTATAAAGTTACGGTTTACAATAAATCAATAAAGAAGCGGCTGCAACAGATTACGAAATCGTGCATTAAAAAGGATATGAGCCGCTACGAAAAAGTAAGGGAAGTCCATAACTGGCTGATACGGAATGTCAAGTACGATTATTACCGCTATCAGACGTGGTCTATTCCGCGTGTTTCCCACACGGCAAAGGGGGCGCTGATTAAAAAAGTTGCCGTCTGCGACGGTTATGCCCATGCCTTTCAGATGATTATGAAAAAGCTGAAGATTCCGTGCAAATTTGTAGTCGGCAGCAGTCAGGGTGTCGGCCACGGCTGGAATATGGTCAAAATAGGCGGTAAATGGTATCATGTCGACGTTACCTTTGACGACCCGATTGTAAATGAAAGCAATAAAAATACAACACCGCGTTATACTTACTTTTTGAAATCTTCTTCGACGATGAAAAAGTCTCATAAATGGAAGAAGTCAAAATATCCGAAATGTACGAGTAAAAAATATGAGTAGGGGGATTTTTTTAAAAACAGGTTGACATAGAATGAAAAGGATGGTATAGTAAATATCGTTGTGAGCGGATGTGGCGGAATTGGCAGACGCACAAGACTCAAAATCTTGCGGTGGTGACATCGTGCGGGTTCAAGTCCCGCCATCCGCACTCATAAAAACAAAAAAAGAAAGGTCAAATAATCGAAAGACGAATTTGGTCTTTCTTTTTTGTTGAAATAAGAGACAAAAAAGGGTATCCTAATAAAGTAAATTGTATTACAATAATGAGAGAGCAGCCATACATTTGTTTTGAAAAGAGGAGGAGCTTATGAATAAGAGAGGGAAAAAAGCGGAAGCGTTGTTTCTGTCTTTTGCTATATTATTCCAAATGGTATTTGCTGGTAATTATGTCAAGGCGGCCGACGGCGCAGGCGGCAATAACGCATCAGAATCAAAAGAAATTGTCACAGTAGTGCCGTTTCCCGAACAGTGGAAATATTACGGACAAAAAAGAGAGTTTCAATATGATATCAATTATGCTACTTCAAACGATGAGCCATTAAGTAAAGGGGTATCTCTTAAACTTGAGGAGGAGAGAATCGGCAAGCAAAAATTTTGTATTGAGGACTTGCGCTCCGAAGATGAGAAAAAGGAAGTTACCTATGAACTGGAAAAGGATTCGCCGCTTTATGAGATTAAAGAGTACATAACGGCGGAGAAAGCAGAAGATACAAAACATATTTACAATGGGGAAGATAAGAAAAAAGCAGAGGAAGAGAGCGGAGACACGGTTGTTTCTGGTTCGGCAGTTTCCGGCGGCAGCGATACGATGAAAGTGCAGATACAGGCGCCAAAAGATTTTCTCATTGCTCCTTCACTGGAGGGAGAAGAAAGCCAATGGAAACAGAGTATGGAAGCAGAGATAAAAGAGGGTGACAATACCTTTACTTATTATCTGCGCTCAAATCTCAATGACGCAACCCGCAAAGCCATTGACCAGACGCCAAAGACGATTACGTTAAAGGCAGACTGGACAGCACCGGCCATTGTCTCCTTATCCGGAGGCGGAAACAGTACGGATGTATGGGCGGACGGACAGATTACCGCGAGTGAACAGGGAACTTTTTATTATGCCGTTGTTCCGGAAACGCATGCGGAATTGACAAGAGAGGATATCGAGACGAATGTAGGGGCACATTATGGTATTGTAGGACAGGGACGTGTGGACGGAACACAAAAGGCGACGGAGTTTTCTTTTCAGGGTTTGGCAGCAAGCAAAAACTATGTTATATATGCCTATGTGGAAGATGACGCGGGAAATGTATCGCCGGTACAAAAGAGTGAAATTTTTACGACAGACAGGATGGCGCTGGCAGGAACGGTAGAAGTTACCGGCACGATGGCAGTAGAACAGGTTTTAACGGCAAAGGTCAATCTGGATTCGGTTGCGGCGGGAGAACTGACCTATCAGTGGTATCGTATTAAGAATAAAGAAGATGAATCTTCGCTGGATGAAGTGTGGGATGAGACCGGAGGCGCCGACGAGGATGATTTGGAAGCGGAAGATGATGATGACGAGGACGACGAAGATGACGATTTGGTTGAACTGGATGCACGGCATAAATTCGCTGCTAACAGCGATGATGCCGGAGACAAAGATGACGCCGCATCCATTGAGGGGGCGACGCTGATTAAAGATGCTACCCAGTCAACTTACAAGACAACGAGAGAAGATATCGGACACCGTCTGATTTGCTGTGTCAGCGCAGAAAAGTATTCCGGTTATATAGCAGGGGAGACGACAACATATATCCCGAAATTGCTTCCGGAATATACGCTGCCATCAATAGCTGCGATTCCGTATTCTCCCAAATTTAAACTGTCGTCCATAACTCTGCCGGAACGCTGGAGCTGGGTAGATAATACAATAACACCGGTATACGGAAATTCCGGTTATCGTGCCAAATATATACCGGAAGATACAACGACTTATAAGACAATTATTGTCCGCATTAAGATTCCGGTAAATAAGCGTCAGTTGAAAAAGAGTATGATTCAGGTACCAAAAACCCGTGCCTATGCGGGAACGGCAATCAAAGACAATTTTTATGTTGAAGATATGGATGATGAACTGACGGCGGGAAGCGATTTTTCAGTAAAATACAAGAACAATAAGAAACCGGGAAAAGCGACGATTACGTTTCGGGGGAAAGGGAATTATAAAGGAACCGTTAAAGTAACTTATAAAATTAAAAAGCGCTCTGTAAAGGGACTCACGTATAAGTTCAGTAAGACAAAAGTATATAATGGTAAGACACGGACAGCAGGTGTAGTTATTAAAAATGGCAAGGTTCGTCTTGTGAAAGACAGAGATTACACAATTGCATATAAAAACAATAAAGAAATGGGAAAAGCAGGCATTACCATAAAAGGGAAAGGGTACTATTATGGGAAGAAAGTACTTCATTTTTCCATAATACCGTCAAAACCTAAATTGTTAAAGGCAGGAAAAAAAGGAAAGACACTGGATTTGAAGTTTTCAGGGAATACACTGATTACGGGATATCATGTCTATATTTCCACCGCCCGTAATTTTAGCAAAAAGAAGACCTCGGAATATACTTTGTCGGGCAACCGCTTCAAGATAAAGAGTATGGGAAAAGGAACGTACTATATTCGGATTCGGGGATACGGCATGAAAAAGGGGAAAGCTTATGCAAGCGGCTACAGTAAGGTAAAGAAAGTGAAAATAAAGAAATAATGAGGTAAGGAAAGTGGAAAAGAAACTTGTGCTGATAGATGGAAATAGTATTATAAACCGAGCTTTTTACGGGGTGCCGGATTTGACAAACAAAGACGGATTGCACACGAATGCCATTTACGGTTTCCTGAACATCATGTTTAAGTTAATGGACGAGGAAGAGCCGACACATATGATGGTTGCTTTTGACGAGAAAGCGCCGACGTTTCGCCATGAAATGTATGAAGAGTATAAAGGTACGAGAAAGCCGATGCCGGAAGAACTGCGGGAGCAAGTACCGGTACTCAAGGATATTCTGCAGGCGATGAACCTCTGTATCTTTTCCCGAGAGGGGATAGAAGCGGATGATATATTGGGGACGATGGCGAAGAAAGGGGAAAAGGACGGGTATGCAGTAACCGTTGTATCGGGAGACCGTGACTTGCTTCAGCTGGCATCCGATACTGTCATGGTGCGAATTCCAAAAACAAGGGGCGGCAGGACAGAAGTAGAAGATTATCATACGGCACAGGTAATTGAAAAATATCATGTTACTCCCTCCCAGATTATTGATTTGAAAGGGTTAATGGGAGATACGTCCGATAATATCCCGGGCGTGCCGGGGATAGGAGAAAAGACGGCGGTAAAAATTCTCACATTGTTCGGTACGGTCGAGAACGCCATCGCCCACAGAGAAGAGATTACGCCTAACCGAGCGAAAGAGGCAATTAAAAATAATATAGATTTGGCGAAACTAAGCAAACAACTGGCAACGATAAAGACAGACTGCAAACTGGGGATATCAATGGAAGATTGTCTGGTGCAGGATATGTTTAATGCCAAGGCGTTCCGTATCATTCAGTCGCTGGACATTAAGTCGCTGCAAAAACGGTTTGACAGGGAAAAGACAATGGATTCCAAGTGGGAAAAAAGGTTTGTTACGTTGACGACGAAAGAGGAATGGGATAAGTTCCGCTCGTCCGTAAAGGAAAAAGAACCCGCTGCCATAAAGGCTGTTTTTCGCAAAGATGCCGAAATGGCGGCAAATGAAACCGGTCAGATGACGTTGTTTATGTCGGAACAACAAGGGCGTTTACTGGGACTGGCTATTGCTTTTAATGAGGAAAAGGTTGCCTTTTGTAAAGTCGGTAAAGAGCTTTTAGAGCATGATATTATTGCCGGAGTGGCAGAATTGACTGCACGGCATACACTGGTGGGAAATGATTTAAAGGCACAGTTGGATTTCCTTGCCGGAGCAAAGCCGGAAAATTGTTTTGACACCAATTTAGCTGCCTATGTCATCAATCCCGTGCAAAACAGTTTTATGGAAGAGGATATTGCCGAAACATATGCCGGAGTTACCATGTATCCGTATTCGCAGATGTTTGGGAAAGCTTCTATGGAGTCGGCGTTTGCGGACAAAGAAGAGGAATTGCTTCAATACGCCTGTTACTGCGCGCTCGTAAATGTGCGCGCCTACCCGAACCTTTTGCAGGAATTGAAGCGGATGAAGTCGTTTCATCTGTTTGAAGATATCGAGATGCCTCTTTTGTTTACGTTATACGATATGGAAAAACAAGGGATTTTGGTGAAGCGGGAGGCGCTGCACGAATATGCCCTGAAACTGGGGGAACGTATTGCTGGAGTAGAGCAGGAAATCTATGAGCGTGCTGGTGAAACATTTAATATAAATTCGCCCAAGCAATTAGGAACGATTCTTTTTGAAAAGATGCGTATGCCTTATGGAAAAAAGACAAAGACCGGATATTCCACTTCGGCAGAAGTATTGGAAAAACTGCGCTTTGAAGACCCGATTGTGGAATTGATTCTGGAGTACCGACAGTTAGCAAAGCTGAAATCGACTTATGCCGACGGTCTCGATTCTTATATTGAGGAAAAAGATGGGCGCATTCATACGACATTTAATCAGAATATAACCGCTACCGGAAGACTGAGTTCGACGGAGCCGAACTTGCAGAACATTCCTATCCGCATGGAACTGGGGAGACAAATTCGCAAAGTTTTTGTGCCGGAAGACGGGTATGTATTTCTGGACGCTGATTATTCTCAGATAGAGCTCCGTGTTCTGGCTCATATGTCCGGGGATGAGCGTCTGATTGAAGCCTATCGGGAAAATGCAGATATCCACCGCACAACGGCGGCGCTCGTTTTCCACACCCCGTACGAAGAGGTGACGGAACTGCAGCGGAGAAATGCCAAGGCAGTCAATTTCGGCATTGTGTACGGAATCAGCGGCTTTGGTCTGTCTCGTGATTTGAATATTTCCAAAAAACAGGCGGAAGAGTATATTGAAGATTATTTTGCCACTTATCCGGGAGTAAAAGAGTTTATGGATAGTCTTGTTGCCGAGGGCAAGAGTAAAGGATATGTTACCTCTTTGTTTGGCAGACGGCGTCCGATACCGGAATTGTCCGCTAAAAACTTTATGCAGCGGCAGTTTGGCGAGCGGATTGCCATGAATTCTCCGATACAGGGAACGGCGGCAGACATTATAAAGATTGCGATGATACGGGTTGCAAAACGATTGAAAGAGAATCAAATGCAATCCCGGCTTATTCTGCAAATCCATGATGAACTGCTTATTGAGACGCACAAGGATGAGATAGAAGAGGTGACGCAGCTTTTAGAAGAAGAGATGGTGCATGCATGCGAGCTGGCCGTGCCGTTAATCGCAGAGGTCAAGAAAGGCAATTCATGGTACGAAGCGAAATAAAAATACGGGGAAAAAGGATGAGAAGTTCATGGTAATTGGAATTACGGGAGGCGTCGGCTGTGGAAAGTCCGCCGCCATGACAGTGCTGCGGGAGAAGTTTGGAGCCAAAACGCTGTTAGCGGACGAGTTAGGGCATGAGGCGCTGCAGCCGGAGTCGGAGACATATGAAGAAATTCGTACTCTTTTTGGAGAATCAGTTGTATGCGCCGACGGACAATTAAACCGAACTCTTTTAGCGCAAATCATTTATGCGGATGAGAACAAGAGGAAAGAGCTGGACGATATTATTCATCCGTATGTCATGCGCCGGATACGGGAGTATCTCGAGAGTTGGAAAGAAGAGCCGTTGGTGGTGATTGAGACGGCGCTCATGTTTGAGAGCGGCTGCCATAAACTGTGCGATAAAATATGGTATATTGGGGTGGACAGGGAACAGCGGATAAAGAGGCTGACAGAATCCAGAGGATATACGAGAGAGAAGACGGAAGCCATTATGGCGGCACAGATGAAAGAAGAGGATATATGCCGGCGCTGTGACGTTTGTATCGACAACAGCGATTCACTGGAAAAACTGACAAACCGATTACAAGAATTACTAGGCATATGATAAAATGTGTGGTATGATATAAAAAAGTGCGGCTTGCCGTTCTTTGCTCTGCGAAAGTTGAGGGAATGATATGGATACAAGAAACGAAGGATATGTTTTTGGCTTGGATATCGGGACGAGAAGCATCGTGGGAACGGTTGGATATCGTGTTGGCACGGACCGTTTTGTTGTCGTGGCGCAGGAGAGTGTGGAACATTCTACGCGTGCTGTCATTGACGGTCAAATCCATGATATTCCGACGGTCGCGCGAACGATTAGCATGATTAAAGACCGTCTGGAGAATCAAATTCAGCAGCCGCTCACTGAAGTATGCATTGCGGCGGCCGGCCGTGTTCTGAAAACAAAGCAGGTGAGGGCCAGATATGAGTTTTCTACCGAGACGAAAGTGACGGAGGAACATATCCGCTCTTTGGACATGCTCGGTGTTGAAAAGGCATATGAAGAGATACGCAGCGATGAAGAAGATAAGAAAAAACATTTTTTCTGCGTCGGCTATTCTACGGTCAAATATTATCTGAATGGTTATCCGATGGAAATGATAGAGATGCATATGGCCAATTATATCGAGGTTGATTTGATTGCCACGTTCCTGCCGGAAGAAGTTGTAGACGGTTTGTATTCCGCTGTGGAGTCTGCCGGCCTGCATGTGGCCAATCTGACGCTTGAGCCGATTGCGGCAATCAATATCGCGATACCGGAAAAGTTTCGTCTGCTAAATATCGCTCTTGTGGACGTGGGAGCGGGAACTTCGGATATTTCCATTGTAAAAGACGGCAGTATCATTGCTTTTGGCATGATTCCCCTTGCGGGCGACGAGGTGACGGAAGCGATTGCCAAAAATTATTTAATTGATTTTGCCACGGCAGAGAGAATAAAACGCCAGTGCGAGAATCGTAAATCGGTGTCCTTTCGGGACATTTTCGGAAATAAGACGACAGTTACAAAGGAAGATATCACGAACATTTCCCAGTCTGCGATAGAGGAAATTACGCATAACATCGCTACCCGCATTATAGAGCTGAACGGAGGCCAGACAGTCAGTGCGGTGTTTGTCGTTGGCGGTGGCGGAAAGCATGATGGCTTTACGGAAAAGCTGGCGGAATTTTTGCAGCTTCCACAGGAGCGCGTGGCGATTCGCGGAGCGGAGGTGTTAGGTCAGGTTGTATTTGAACAGCCGGGTGTGAAGAAAGACTCAACACTGGTGACACCGCTTGGGATATGTATGAATTATTATGAGCAGCGCAATAATTTCATCCATGTTCAAGTTAATGGACAGCGCGTTAAACTATATGATAACGGAAAGGTTACGGTATTGGATGCCTGTGTTAGTTCCGGTTTTTCTAAAAATAATTTATTCCCGCTGCGAGGAGATACGCTTACGTTTTATGTGAACGGCGAGGAGCGTACGGTAAAAGGGCGTGTCGGTGAGGTAGCGCTTGTGCGCAAAAATGGCAAAGAGGTTAGTCTGAACGATGTGGCGGCGGAAAATGATGAAATTGAGATACGGCCGTCTACCAAAGGGGAAGCGGGCAGGATTGCATTAGGACAGATAGAGGAGTGCAAAAAGGAATTGGTGGTGACGCTGTTTGGCCGCAAGATTTTATGCCCTCCCATCATTGTCGTCAACGGGCAGGTGCAGGATAGTTTATATTCCATTCAAGAGGGGGACAAGGTGGAGATATCCGACTATTCATCGGTGGCCAATCTGCTTGCATTTGCCGATATTGATACCGATACGGAAATTTTACTAAATGGACGTCAGGCGGGGAAAGCGGCGAAAATCCATGATGGCGACGTCATTACGGAGAAGCCGAAGCCTCCGGAGCCCAAAGAAGAGATAAGTCCGGAAGAAGAGCTGCAGAAACAAATCGAAGAAGACCCATTATTGCAGCCGGTTAAGCCGCTTCCGGATTGGATGAAAGATATTCCCTTTGATACGGAAAAGAGAGGCAGGGACGGTAAGGTTCTTTCCTCATCCTCTCAAAAAGAGAAGAAGTATACGCCCTCCATTATGGTTACTGTCAATGGTGAGACGGTGAGGATGCCGGAAAAGGATAATCCAATCTTTGTTGATGTGTTTGATGTCTATCCGTTTGATATGTCCAAAATGGGAGGAACTAAATTAATTACACGTATTAATGGGGCAGACAGGGATTTTACGGAGCCGCTGCACGAGGGCGACCGGATAGAGCTGTTTTGGAAGACTTAGAAAGGAGAGACAAAAGATGGAAAAGCAATTTTGGAAATTGTGGAATAATCAATATGTTTTTCTGGCGCATCTGCTTCTGAACGTATCGCTTCTGATATTTGAATTTACCCAGTTGTTTGACGGCAGCACAATGCTTTTCATTAAGTCTGGCATATTTGGTGCGTTTATTATCCTTTGTACGCTAATTGAAATTATAAATCGAATCGCGGGTTCTTCTCTTTTGGAAAAGAATGTATTCGGGCATATTTACTTTATTGTGCGTCCGGTTATTGCAAGTTTGTTTTACTTTATTTCGGAAGACAAAATGGAGAGTAACATTTATCTGTTTGTGCTTGTGCTGACATTCGCAGAGTTGATATTCCACACCGCTCTGGATAAAATGGTAAAAAGAGTTGTGATGTATACATTTTTTGCAGTAGGGTACGGGGTGGTATCCGTTGCCATGATAGTTTCCCTTATCCAGACTAAGGATAGCCGGGTGACGCTTTTCATTGGCATACGGGAAATTGCCACGGTTATCGTTGTGTTGTTACTTGTACTATTTATCGGCGAGACGATGGCCTTATTGTCGAGCTATTTTGAAAAGCAGATATTCAGGCAAAACCGTGCTCTGGAAGATTTGAATGAAGTGAACGCAGCGATGAAGAGACAACAGGAGAAGATGAATGAAGTAAATGAAAAATTGGGATTGCAGAAGATTGAATTGCAGACGGCCAACAGACGTATTAACCGTTCTCATGATGAACTGTCCGTTCAGAATGAAATTTCTTCTGCAATTGCCGGTTCGATGAAAGAAAAGGATATGATTTCCCAAATCACCCATATTATGCAAATCCGCTTGGATATGGATTTAGTAGCTGTTATACTGGAAGAAAACGCCGACCTGATAGCGGACGGTGAGGAGGAAAATGGGCGCTATGCTACCGTTTCCACGAATTTAGGGGAGAACTTCCAAAAGAACCTGTTTGCTTCACTATATGGCGCAGATATGAATGAACTTATGTCGTTGACGCAGACCTATATAAAGAATGCGCAGACGGATTCCATACAATTATTCAAATTTTTGTTCGAGGAACAGGAATTGGCTTCTATTATTTGCCTGCCGATTATGAGACAGGAAGAGAGATTGGGAACGCTGATTGCCGGCAAAGACCGCACGAATGTTTTTATGGACGGACGCGCCTTTTATGAAAACATAGCCAATCAGATTGGTATTGGTATATCCAATGCCAGATTGTACGCCAAGATGAATGATATGGCGATTCGCGATGGGCTGACGAGAATATACAATCGAAGATATCTGACATATCTTATCAACGAGTATTTATCGCAGGCGATGGAAAAGAAACAGCCGCTTTCTCTGGCGTTATTTGATATTGATAAGTTTAAGATGATTAATGATACTTATGGACACCAGTGCGGCGACGAGGTGATTCGCTATGTGGCAGCCTTACTCAACAGGGGAGCGCTCAAACACGGCGGCATCGCAGGCCGATATGGTGGGGAAGAATTTGTTGTTGCATTTCTCGGTAAAAATTTAGAAGAAGCTTATGAAATTGTCAAGCAGATTCACGAGCAGATTCGAAACGAAGACGTCGTGTATGGGGATAATCATATTCAGGTAAGGGCAAGCGCCGGAGTGGCGAGTTATCCGTCTACCTGTTCGAATCCAAGCGATTTGTTGACAAGAGCCGATTGGGCGATGTATCATTCTAAGAGGAATGGACGCGACCAGATTACGGTGGACAGTGATTTGATTGTAGATAAAATGTAAATGTCGTCGGCATTACGGCGGAAGAGGTGACTATGCAATTATATAGTATTGCCAGCGGAAGCAGCGGGAACTGCATTTACGTTGGCACAAAAGAATCAGGTATTTTAGTTGATGTGGGGATTAGTAAAAAAAGAATTTGCGAGGGGTTGGAGCGGGAGGGTTTCAATCTCGAATGTATCAAAGCAATTCTTATTACTCACGAACATATCGACCATGTGAGTGGATTGGGGCCGATTTTACGAAAGGTACCAATCCCTGTTTATGCCACGAGGGAGACGATTGATGCGATTTGGAAAAAGGGTAATATGGCTCATGTTGATGAGGATTTGTTTCATGCCATCGTACCGGAACAGCCGTTTCAGGTGGCAGACATTCAGGTGATGCCGGTTCCGATTTCCCATGATGCGGCAAATCCGGTATGCTATACTTTGCAGGGTGACAACCAGAAAATCGGAATTGCTACCGATACCGGATGTTATACTGCGGATATGGTAGAGTATCTCAGAGAATGTAACGCACTTTTATTAGAGGCCAATCACGATATTAATTTATTACAGGTCGGCAAGTATCCCTATTCTTTGAAAATGAGGATTTTGGGAGAGAAAGGACATCTTTCCAACGATGCCTCCGCCCGATTTTTACAGGAATTGTGGAGCCCCAAATTGCAGCATATCGTCTTGGGGCATCTGAGTGAGGAAAACAATTTTCCGGAATTAGCATACAATACGGTAACGTTTGAATTAGAGCAGAATGCGTTTTGGAGTATGCAGGATATTGAGCTGCTCGTTGCACACCGGAGAAGTCCATCGAAACTGATTACCATATAATATAGGTGGAACAATATTACATAAGCGGCAATGAAGAACGCTGTGGAATGGAGGATAACAATGAAAAAGATAATTATTACTGTCGTAGGAAAGGACAGTGTCGGGATAATTGCTAAAGTATGCAATTATTTAGCAGATAACAGGATTAATATTCTGGATATATCGCAGACGATTGTCGACGGCTTTTTTAATATGATGATGATTGTTGATTTTTCGGATGTAGATAAGAATTTTGTAGAGATATCAGATGAACTGGAAAAGCTGGGCAACGGGATTGGCTGCGTGATTCGTGTGCAGCGCGAAGAAATTTTTGATAACATGCATCGTCTGTGAGATGGGAGGTTCGGGATGATAAATATTCACGAAGTCAATGAGACGAATAAAATGATAGAAAAAGAAAATCTCGATGTGCGCACGATTACATTGGGAATCAGCCTGTTAGATTGTATTGACAGCGATTTGGACAGATTATGTGAGAACATCTATAGAAAAATAACGGAGACGGCTAAAGATTTAGTGTCAACCGGAGAGGAAATCAGCCGGGAGTTTGGGATACCAATCGTAAATAAGCGCATCTCGGTGACTCCGATTGCCCTCATAGGAGCGGCGGCCTGCAAAAATGCGGATGATTTTGTCGCCATCGCGCAGACGATGGACAGAGCCGCAAAAGAAGTGGGAGTGAATTTTATCGGCGGATATACGGCGCTAGTTTCCAAGAAAATGACAGAAGCGGACCGCAACCTGATATGCTCCATTCCGAAAGCGTTGTCGACTACGGAATATATATGTAGTTCCGTAAACGTCGGTTCTACCAAGACGGGACTTGATATGGACGCTATTCTGCTTATGGGCAAGGTCATTCAAGAGACATCTGTCTTAACAAAAGATAAGGATTCGATTGGCTGCGCCAAATTGGTTGTATTTTGTAATGCACCGGACGACAACCCCTTTATGGCGGGGGCTTTCCACGGTGTGACCGAGGGGGACGCGGTCATTAATGTCGGTGTCAGCGGCCCGGGAGTTGTCAAGACGGCCCTTGATAAGGTAAAAGGAAAAGATTTCAGCGTTGTCTGTGAGACTATTAAAAAGACGGCGTTTAAGATTACCCGTGTGGGCCAGTTAGTTGCCCACGAGGCCTCGAAACGTCTGGGCGTTCCGTTCGGAATTATTGATTTATCGCTCGCTCCGACTCCGGCCGTAGGCGACAGCATTGCGGAGATTTTTGAGTCGCTTGGTCTGGAGCGCGCCGGCGCTCCGGGAACGACGGCGGCGCTTGCCATGCTTAACGACCAGGTGAAAAAGGGTGGTGTGATGGCTTCTTCTTATGTGGGAGGACTCAGCGGCGCCTTTATCCCTGTCAGTGAAGATCAGGGTATGATTGACGCGGTGACGGAGGGAGCGCTTACGCTGGAGAAGCTGGAAGCCATGACCTGCGTCTGTTCCGTGGGCCTGGATATGATTGCCATCCCCGGCGATACGAAAGCGACGACAATTGCCGGTATTCTTGCAGACGAGATGGCGATTGGTATGGTGAACCAGAAGACGACGGCGGTTCGTCTCATTCCGGTGCAGGGAAAAGGCGTAGGGGAAAAAGTCGAATTTGGCGGATTGCTTGGTTATGCGCCGATTATGCCGGTAAATGCCTTTTCGTGCGACGATTTTGTTACGAGAACCGGACGCATTCCGGCGCCGATTCACAGTTTTAAAAATTAGAATTAGGAGGATGAAACAATGTCATTATCATTATCGAAGAAAGCAAGTCAGGTAAAACCATCGTCTACATTGGCGATTAC
The DNA here is from genome assembly GCA_948579355.1 of uncultured Eubacterium sp. Taxonomy (GTDB): domain Bacteria; phylum Bacillota; class Clostridia; order Lachnospirales; family Lachnospiraceae; genus Eubacterium_F. The sequence continues at coordinate 17,997 of CAPAOV010000031.1, forward strand.
AGCAAAGGCAAAAGCGCTCAGGGCACAGGGAGTCGATGTGGTTGGATTTGGAGCCGGAGAACCGGATTTTAATACACCGGATAATATTAATCAGGTGGCTGTTGAGGCAATCCATAGTGGATTTACAAAGTATACGCCGGCTTCTGGTATTGATGAGCTGAAACAGGCGGTCAGTGACAAATTCCGTACGTTTAATCATTTGGAATACGGATTGGACCAGATTGTCATAAGCAATGGCGGCAAACATTCTCTTACCAATATTTTTACGGCAATTATTAATGATGGCGATGAGGTAATCATTCCGGCGCCATTCTGGCTCAGTTATCCGGAAATCGTAAAACTGGCAGGCGGCATTCCGGTTATTGTTGAGACGACGATGGAAGAGAATTTCAAAATAACGCCGGAGAAGCTGGCGGCTGCCTGCAATGAGAAGACAAAGGCGTTCATTTTAAATACGCCGAACAATCCGACCGGCATGATATATTCCCGACAAGAGCTGGAAGAGCTGGCAAAGGTAATTGTGGAAAAGGATATCTATGTAGTCGCAGACGAGATGTACGAGTATTTGATTTATGGTAACGATGAGCATGTGAGTATCGGCTCGTTGGGGCAGGATATTTACGAGCGCACGATTACGTGCAGCGGACTCTCTAAAAGCTATGCCATGACGGGGTGGCGAATCGGATATACGGGAGCGAGCAAAGAAATTACCAAATTAATGAGCAGTGTTCAGAGCCACGAGACGTCAAATCCGAATTCAATTGCACAAAAAGCGGCTTTGGAAGCGCTGACCGGCCCACAGGACAAAGTGGAAGAGATGATTGCCGAGTTCGGAAAACGGAAGAATTATATATATGACCGCCTGAAAGTGCTGCCATATGTAAATGTTATCGAGCCAAAAGGCGCCTTTTATGCTTTTGTTGATGTGAGCGCCATTTTTGACAAAGAGTATCAGGGGAAGAAAATCGGTGATGTGAATGCGCTGGCAACGATTTTATTAGAGGATTACAGCGTCGCCGTTGTTCCTTGTACGGATTTTGGATTTTCCGGATACATCCGTCTTTCCTATGCCATTTCCATGAAGCAGATTGGCAAGGGTATTGACCAGATAGAAACGTTCCTAAAGGAGTTAAATTGATGGAGAAGTTCAAATTTTTGAGTAAAAAGCTGGAGCACAGCGGACGGATTTTAGATTTTTACACGTATGATTTGCAAGTGCCAAATGGAAATATAGCGCATTGGGATGTGTTAGAGCATAAAGGGGCGGCTGCGATTATTCCGGTAGATGAAGAGGGAAAGATAATTTTAGTCCGTCAATATCGAGGAGCAATTGATGATTTGTTGTTGGAGATTCCGGCGGGAGGCCGCGATAGCAAAGAAGAAGATTTTGCTATTTGCGCGGCAAGAGAACTGGAGGAGGAAATCGGCTATCGCTCGGATAAGATTTGTCATTTAGTCGATTATCATTCTGCCGCCGCCTATACAAGTGAAAAAATCGCAATCTATTATACGGAGAGCTTGATTCCGTCCAAACAGCATCTCGATGAAAATGAATTTGTGCAGATAGAGCGCTATACGTTAGAAGAACTGGTATCCATGATTGCTCGTGGAGAGATTACGGATGGAAAGACAATTGCCGGTATCATGGCATATAAGGTTTTAAAAAATAAATAGCATGTTTTTCGTATTGTCCACATAGGATGGGAAATGGGGATAGCGTTGTTTGGCTGTTCCGGAGAGGAGTGGGCATATGCGCAGACATCGTCACAGCCAATTGGGAAATTCGGAATATCTACAAAAGATAATTCTGTTTTTTCTGATTGGCTTTTTTGTTGGTGCTGTTTTTTATTATTTTTTTCAACATTCATTTGAGGGGATACGCAAACAACTGGAAGATAATCTGGCGCTTTGGTCGCAGGAGGGAAAAGACGGCTCTTCGATGTTTGTGAAGAGTTTTTGGCAGCATGGGAAGTATTTGCTTTTATTTGGCGTGTTCTCGCTCAGTGTCCTGAAAGGGGTATATCCCAAAGTATTCGTCTGTTATACCGGCCTGCGCAATGGTTTTTTGCTTCTGTTTTTTCTCTATGCGAAAGGGGCATTCGGTTTCGTTATCTATTTTGTCAGCCTGTTTCCGCAGGCGTTGCTGTTTGTGCCGCTATACCTTTCCCTGTTTCGGATAGTAAAGGAAAACAGACAGGAGAAACACAAGCTGACACGATGGTTTGGTATCGCTTTTGTGTTTATCGCTGCCTGTCTGTTGGAAGTAAAAGTAAATCTTCCGCTGATGGAAGCATTATTATAGCCGATTGGCAATCTTATCAATGAGGCGTTCGGTTTCTTCCCAGCCGAGACACGGGTCAGTAATGGATTTACCGTATTCATGTTCATTTACTTTCTGGCTGCCGGAGAGCAGGTAGCTCTCGACCATGACGCCTTTGACTAAGGAAGAGATGGCCGGATTTACCATGCGGCTGTGCAGCACTTCATCCACAATTCGCGGCTGTTCGTAATATTTTTTGCCGGAGTTGGAATGGTTGGCATCTACAATACAAGCTGGATTTTGTAATTCCAGAAGGGAATATTTTTCGTGCAGACGTTCCAAATCTTCGTAATGATAGTTCGGAATGGCTTGTCCGTGTTTATTAACGGCGCCTCTCAAAATCGTGTGTGCCAGCGGATTACCGTCTGTGCAGACTTCGTATCCGCGGTAGAGGAATGTATGGCTGCTCTGCGCGGCAATGCAGGAATTGAGCATAACGGAAAAATCACCGCTTGTCGGATTTTTCATTCCGGCGGGAACATCCATTCCGCTCACGGTCATACGGTGCTGCTGGTCTTCCACCGAGCGAGCGCCCACCGCTACATAAGATAAAATGTCGCTGATATACGGCCAGTTTTCCGGATAAAGCATCTCGTCAGCAGCGAAGAGTCCGGTTTCGGAAATGGCACGTAAATGCATTTTTCTCATGGCAATCAGACCTTCCATGAAGTCTTCTTCCTTTTCCGGGTCAGGCTGATGAACGATTCCTTTATATCCCTCTCCCGTAGTACGAGGCTTATTTGTATATATACGCGGGATGATGAGAATTTTTTCTTTTACTTTTTCCTGCATCGCAGCAAGGCGGGTAATGTATTCACATACGGAATCTTCATGGTCGGCCGAGCATGGTCCGATGATAAGAAGAAACTGCTCCGAATCTCCCGTAATAATATCTTTAATCTTGGCATCCCGTTCTTTTTTCTGTTCTTTTTGTTCCGCTGTCAGTGGATACAGCTCCTGTAACACTTCCGGGGAAATTATTTCTTTTTTGTAATGAATAGCCATTTTTGAAATCTCCTTTTTATATCATACGTTGATATCTTACTCCTTTTTCCCATTGGTGTCAAATGTTCATAATTTCGTAACAATTGCATTGTATAGTTAGATAGGTTATAAATGCGTTATTTGGATTTCTGATGACGCTCTTGTTTTGTATAACTATTCTGATTACATATAAGGAGGGGTTCTGTTTTGATTAAGGTAGAACATTTGGTGAAACGTTACGGTAATCGTAATGTTGTTGACAATCTGAGTTTTACGGTGGGGAAAGGACAGATTGTCGGCTTTTTGGGGCCAAACGGTGCCGGTAAGTCTACGACAATGAACATGATAACCGGTTATATCTCTGCGACAGAGGGAAACATTGAAATTGACGGAATTGATATTTTTGAAGAACCGGAGAAAGCTAAAAAGAAGATTGGTTATCTGCCGGAGCAGCCGCCGGTATATCCGGATATGCTCGTGCGCGAGTATCTCAGTTTTGTCTGTGATTTGAAAAAGGTGAAAAAGGAGAAGAAAGAGCAGACGATTTCCAAAGTAATGCGCAGGACGAAGACGAACGATGTGGCAGAACGCTTAATCAAAAACCTCTCGAAAGGATACCGGCAGCGTGTGGGACTGGCGGGCGCAATGATAGGCGACCCGGAGATTTTGATTTTGGATGAGCCGACTGTCGGGCTCGACCCGAAACAGATTTTGGAAATCAGGGATTTGATTCGTGATTTGAGTAAGAAACATACGATATTGTTAAGTTCTCATATTATGCAGGAAGTGAGCGCGGTCTGCAACCAGATTATTATCATCAACGAGGGAAAGATGATTGTTGCGGATACGCCGGATAAGATAGCTACCCATATTGAGCAGACGAATGAAATCAAGATGCTTGTTCGCGGAAACAGGGAATTAGTGAAAAGTACATTAGAGCAGTTGGAAAGAGTGAAAGAGTTTTCTGTGAATAAAACGGAAGAGGAAAGCGAGTGCGAAGTCCTCGTTGTCTGTGACGCCGATATGGATTTAAGGGAAGATTTGTTTTTTGCTTTTGCCGATATTAAGTGTCCAATTTTGGAGATGAACAGCCGCGTGCCTAGTCTGGAAGAAGTATTTATTAAACTGACGGGAAATGGCAGCGGTCAGCGGGCAGAGAGAAAACGCAGAAAGAAAAAGGAGGAAGTAAAAAATGATAGCGGTTTATAAAAAAGAATTACGTTCCTATTTCACAAATGCGATTGCATGGGTATTTATGGCGTTTTTTCTTGCTTTAGCGGGATTGTTCTTTTTCAGTTATAATTTGGCCGGCGGGAGTCTGGATTTTTCCGTTGTATACAGCGGTATCGAAATCTTTTTTGTATTGTTGTTAATTCCGGTACTGACGATGAAGAGCATGGCGGAAGAGAAACACCAGAAGACAGACCAGTTACTCTATACGTCGCCGGTATCCATCGGTAAAATTGTGGCGGGTAAATATATGGCGTTAGTCAGTTTGTTTGCCATTGTCATGTTGTTTATTTCCATATATCCGATTATACTACAGAATCTGGCGAATGCGTCTTCCGCGGATGGCGCGGCATACACGGTGAATTATGCGGTTTCCTATGGAAGTACGCTCGGTTTCTTCCTGCTAGGGTGCGCCTATATTGCTATCGGAGTTTTTATCTCTTCCCTGACAGAGAGTCAGGTGATAGCGGCGGTTGCGATTGGCGTCTTAAATATTTTTACGATTATGATGTCCGGCATTGCCAATATGCTGCCGTCCAACAAAGTGTTTATGCTCGCCTTTTTTATCGTTTTGATTGCCGTTTTGGCCTTTTGCCTGAACTTGTGGATACACAATGTATGGGTTTCCGCTTTCGCGGGTATTCTGGCTGAAATTACGCTTGTCGTATTATACATTTTCTTTTCGTCGAAATTTGACGGTCTTCTGTACAAGGTGTTAAGCGCCATATCCTTTACCGACCGCTATACTAATTTTACTTACGGTATTTTGGATTTCAGCGCCTTATTCTATTATCTCAGTGTCTGCTTCCTTTTTCTTTTCTTAACGGTTCAGAGAATTAAGAAGCTGCGATATAACTAAAAAAGGAAGAAAGGGAGAATTGTCATGAAAAAAAACAGAATCAGAGCATCGTTTTCCAACCGCAAATTTAAGATGGGAAGCTTTCAGACGCTGATTATGATTCTTGTAGTCATTGTCGTTGTCGTTCTCAATATTGTTGTTACCCGTCTGGGATTTTCCAAAGATATGAATGCAGATTATCTGTATTCCCTGTCAAACGATACGGTATCTTTTGTATCAAAGCTCAAAGATGACATTACCTTATACTATCTGGTAGAGGATGGAAACGAAGCGGTATCGGCGGCGAATACAAAAGTGATTAATATTGAAAATATCATTCGTCTCTATGATTCATTTGCACATATTACGGTAGAGAAGAAAAATCCGGTTCTCTATCCGAATTTTGCCAAAGACTATACGGATAAGGAAGTTTCCGATAATGACGTCATCGTTGTCAATAATACTACGAAAAAATCCGAGTATGTATCGTTTCAACAGGAAATGATTGAATACGGATACGATACGAGCGGCGGAAGTTACCAGCAGATACCGCAGACGCTCAAACTCGAGTCCGCGGTGACTTCGGCGATACAGAAAGTGACGTTAAAAAATACCTTGAAAGTGTATGTGTCGAATGACCACGGAGAACAGAAATTGACCGATGATTTTTATGATTTATTGTCGAAGAACGGAATGGAATATGAGGATTTCGCTATTGCCAAAAACACAAAACTTCCGGAAGAGTGTGATTTGTTTATTATGAACAGTCCGTCCAGAGATTTGACAGAGAACGAGTACCAATATATTACCAACTATTTAAAAGAGGGTGGGAAAGGTCTGTTTTTCCTCAATTATACAGTGGAGACGCCATTCTATGATAAATTGTTAAAAGATTACGGAATAGAGGCGAAGAAAGGGATGGTACTGGACCCAGACGGATATTCTGTTTCCTATGGTTCCGGTATGTATATGCTTCTGACCCCGAAACTTTCAGAGGACAGCAGTCTGGCAACGGATGTCACGAAAGCAGATACTCTTGCATGGTATAGCCGCGGTCTGGCTGCCGATAAGAAAGTACGGGGTACGCTGAAAGTAGAATCGGTATTGGAAACATCCGCTAAATCCTATTGTAAAATGCCGGAAGAGCTTAAAAAGGAGGAAATTGAGAAGACGGATAAGGACGAGAGCGGGCCGTTCAGCGTTGCCATGATGGCAACGGATACCCATGCACAGGATACAAAAGGAGAAGGGCATGCTACGAAGCTGTTCGTTGTCGGCTCGGTTGCCTTTACCGGCGTCGTGGACTATGCTTCACAATCCATGGTCAGCATTATTGGCAACAACCAATATGCAAACCGCAGTATTTTAGTCAATGCCCTCACATGGTTAGTTGGTGATTCCGGAGAAGAGATTGCCGTGCTCAATATCCCGAACCGCTCGCTGACGGTAGACAGCGCCGTTATTGAACAAGGGGACATCCGTTTCTGGACGGCCCTGCTGCTGGGGATTGTACCGCTTTCGCTTCTGCTGATTGGCTTTTTGATTTGGAACCGCAGGAGGAAAAAATAATGACAAGCAGGAAAAAAAATACGATTACGCTTATTATTTTGTCTGTCGTACTTCTTATCTGTCTTTTGCTGTATTTTTTAATGCCGGACAGAAAGAAAGAAGAGGCGGACGGGGATAAGGATAACGGGCAGATTACGGTAGATACGATTGCCGCCGATACCATTGAGACGATATCTTTTGAAAAAGATGGGAAAACGGTATGGTCTTTGAAACGCAGTAAAGAAAATTGGAAAATGGCGGAAGATGATTCGATTCCGGTAAATGAAGAGAAAGTAAGTGCGATAACGGACGCCCTGAATCCCGTTACTGCGACGGAAAAAATGGAAACCATTTCCGGCGGACTGGAAAATTACGGTCTCAAAACGCCTGCCATGAAATTATCAGTTACGGCAAAGGACGGGCGGGAATATGTGTATGAAATCGGCCTCAAAGTGCCAAAGGAAAATAAAGGTTACTATAGTAAATCGAATGCCGGTAATACGGTTTACTGCCTGAATGACGCATTGATTTCTTCGGTTGATATTCCGAAGAACAGTATGATTCAGATGGATTCCCTGCCGTCAATTGAAACGGATTATATGACGTATATCCGCGTTAATAACCGCAAAGGCAGTGACTTTGAGGCTAAACGGGTTTCGGATAAAGAAAAAGTGGATTTTTATTCTAACTGGAATATTACCAAACCGTATGCCCGTCCTCTGGCAACAAGCGCGTCAAAGTGGAATACGACTCTCGGTTATTTTAATGCGCTGACGTATACGGAACTCGTCGAATACAGGGCAAATGATTTGAAGCCTTACGGATTGGATAACCCATCCTCTGTGATTACGATAAAATATTATCAGGCGCAGGAGGGCTATACGCCGTCGGTAACTGCCACGCCGTCCACTGTCGTCACGGGAGATTCTTCCGCAGAGACGGCATATGTTATTCCGAAAGATAAGCGGGAGTATAAGACACTCGTTCTGTCCGTAGGCGATAAGACGGGAGACAGTTATTATGTGTGCGAGAACGGAAGCACAAATATATATAAGATGAACGGCGACGTCGTGGAAAATATGACAAAACTTGATGCCTACGAAAGTATGGACCACTGTGTATATTCGGTTCTGGCGACAAGTATTAAAGGATATGATGTGGCTTATGATAAGACATTGCTGCAGGTGACGCGGACACCAGTAAAAAATGACGAAGCGTCCAAACAGGAGACGCCGGCGCCTTCGCAGGACAAAGGAACAGCGGTGGAAAATGCTGCCGATAAAAGTCAAAAGAATATCTGGAAGCTGAATGGCAAAAAGATTTCCGATAAAGATGAAAATGATTTCCTGACGCCATACTCGCAGGCTTATTTGCTCGAATACACGGGGAAAGCAGAAGATGGGGAGCAGACGGTAAAAGATACCACACCGGTGCTGAAGATGGTGTTCCATGAGGAAAACCGCGATGTGACCGTGAAGTTTCTCCCGTACGACGGAACCAATTTTTACCGCGTGGATAAGGATGGCATGGATTATTTCCTTGTCGATAAACTTCTTGTCGATGATGTCATTGAAAAATTCAAGGGAATCGAAAAGTTGGGGTAATCGTTTGATTATTTGTGATATCTAAGGCGACGGGTATCATCCTGTTTTTATCCGGTATGCCGCTCCCAACGAAAAATACATTGTTTTTTTCGTCTACAGAAATCTTCCGCCGACCCTCGCAAAACTCGCTGTCTGCAATGTCGTTTTCCCTGACTTTTGCAGCATTGACCGCTCGCCGGTCCTTATGCACCACCATTTGTTAC
>CAPAOV010000032.1 GCA_948579355.1 uncultured Eubacterium sp.
CCAGATTACCCATTCGATCTTTATCCCAAAATCCAACAGATAACTTTGAATTATCTATTCATTATCCTACCATAAATTTCCAATATTGTCACATTTTTTATTAAACATTTGCCATTTAAGACTACAATTTCAATTACTGTTTTCCCGTTTTGTTAAAGCAGTGATATACCTCCTGTTTCACTATCCGTTTCCTTTTCCCACGCAGTATCCATTCCCTTAACCAACATCTATGCAATTCGCAGACTTTTTTAATTTCCACTGCCACTTCGGCAGACAGTTTAACTTTCTGACCTCTATCACAGCATCTGTATATTTCTCCACAAATCATGTCACCTTTTCAGTTTTCCACCGTTTCAAATAAAATTGAAAAATAATACTCCTCCGAATAAAGCTCTATCGCTGGCACATGCAGTTTTACCCGTTTATTTTTTCTTTGCCCAATCATCGGCAGCTAAATTAGATCATAAATACCCTGAATGTATTAAGCTATTACGGTCTTTCCAACTCTATACGTTTATGTTATCCATTCCAGAAGATAGGAAAACAACTTAACCGTACAGTTATGCTATTATAATCTATGGAAATATAGAAACCACAATATTAAGCGATTGTAAGGCGAACACACTGACAACACATGCTGCCAGCAAATAGGAAGACCTTTAGCATAAACTAAAAATCACCCCTGCAATAGCCAAAAACGTAGTATTGATTAGAAAAATATATAACATGACACAGGGTGTCAGGTTATTTGTGATATTCTATTATCGTAAGGGGCGCTTGGGGGAAATAGGAATGGAAAAAGCATTTTACGGGGTGAAAAAATCTCCGGCATAGGGAGCGTTCCGGCTCAAAATTATAGTATGATAAGTAGAAAAGGCAATCCAAACGACCTTGATTTTTCGAAAGAACATTTGAAATATACCATTATGAAACGACAGCCGGATTTTATTTGTGAAGATATCCCAAAAACTGCATTGGATCTTAAGACGAGGAGAGAGTTATGCACTTTGTAAATGCGAAAAGTATCTTATCAGCCAAAAACGGAATGAATTTATATCGCGGCTGCTCTCATGGTTGTATCTACTGCGACTCACGAAGCAGGTGCTATCACATCAAACATGATTTTGAGGACATTGAAGTTAAAGAAAATGCTATCGACCTGTTAGAAAATGCCCTGAAACGAAAACGGGCAAAATGTATGTTGGGTACAGGCTCTATGACAGACCCCTATATCCCGCTTGAAAGTAAGATCGGGAATGTCCGCAAAGCGTTAGCTTTAGCAGATCAATATGGTTTTGGCTTCACTTTGATAACCAAATCTGCCCGGGTATTGCGGGATTTGGATTTATTGAAATCTATCAACGAAAAAACAAAATGTGTTGTACAAATGACGCTGACTACCTATGATGAAGATTTGTGCAGAAAAATTGAGCCGAACGTAAGTACCACAAAAGAACGGGTTGAAGCTCTGAAAAAGCTGAACGAAGCGGGTATTCCCACGGTTGTTTGGCTTTGTCCTATTCTTCCTTTCCTCAATGATACCGAAGAAAACATCAGAGGCATTTTGGAATACTGCATCGAAGCAAAGGTTTATGGCGTTATCTGCTTTGGCATGGGTCTGACCCTTCGCGAGGGAAACAGGCAATATTTTTATAACCAATTAGACCGATTGTTTCCCCACATGAAAGAGAAGTATATGCGTATTTATGGTACGCAATATCAAATCAGCAGCCCAAAGAACAACGAACTTATGAAAGTATTTCATCAAATATGCGAGGCCAAAAATATCCTGCATGATAACGCAAAAATCTTTGCGTATCTATGCAGCTTTGAAGAAAAGAACCGCCCTGTCCAAATCAATCTGTTTGATTAACTTTCGGACAACCACCGTTTTTCTGTTTATATTCCGTCCCCCACTTTACCATAGCGTCCAAAATGGGTTTTAAACTATACCCTGTTTCCGTCAAAGTATATTCTACCCGCGGCGGCACTTCCGCATATACTTTCCGGGTGAGTAAACCACTATCCTCCATGGAACGCAGATTTGCCGTTAAAACTTTTTGAGAAACATTGCCGACAGACTTTTTTATTTCCCCAAATCGTTTCGTACCGTCTAATAAATCACGGATAATCAACACTTTCCAGCGGTCGCTGATCAACATTAAGGTAATTTCTACCGGACAGGCAGGTAAACTTTTTTCCATAAAACCCTCCATTTCTCACAATAGTTTCCTTTTGGCAACTATGGCACAATAAAGTGCGTACTTTACGTTTTTTCCCTATGGATCTATTATAATCCTGTAAGCGGGAAAAACAAGCCGCAAACGAACGCAAAAAAAGAAAACAGGAGGAATAAACTATGAAAATCGCAGTTATTTGTGCAAATGGGAAAGCGGGTAAATTGATTGTCCGCGAAGCGATTACAAGAGGAGCAGACGTTACCGCCGTTGTGCGCGGCGAAAACCAGTCGGCAGCAACAAACGTCATCAGGAAAGATCTGTTTGACTTGACTATAGCCGATTTGGAGGGTTTTGATGTCGTAATCGACGCTTTTGGCGCATGGACGCCGGAAACCCTGCCGCAGCACAGTGCCTCTCTGAAGCATCTTTGCGACCTTGTAAGCGGTAAGGAAACAAGGCTTCTTGTCGTCGGCGGTGCGGGCAGCCTGTATGTGAATGCGGAGCATACGGTACAGGTTATGGACGGAGCAGACTTCCCGGAAGCGTTTAAGCCGCTTGCTTTCCATATGGGCAGGGCGCTGGATGCGCTTCGTACCAGAGCAGATGTGAAATGGACCTATCTCAGTCCTGCCGGAGATTTTCAGGCAGACGGCGTAAGAACCGGTAAATACATTTTAGGCGGTGAAGAGTTGCTATTAAATGCAAAAGGAGAAAGTGTAATCAGTTATGCCGACTATGCGGTTGCTATGGTTGACGAAGCGTTACATGGAAACCACGTACAACAAAGAATTTCCGTTGTAGCGCAGTAGGCAGGCCGGTCGTCCATGAAAAAGGTGTGAAAAGAGATTGTTACTATGAGATCAACAAAGAATACTAGGGATGCTGTCAGAAAAATAAAAGAAAAATTGAAGAATGCTGATGCCGTCGTGATTGGTGCAGGAGCAGGACTGTCTACATCTGCCGGATTTACTTATTCCGGCAAACGTTTCGAAGATACCTTCCCAGACTTTATTGAAAAATATGGTTTCCGTGATATGTATGCGGCAGGCTTTTACCCATACGGTACATTAGAAGAGTATTGGGCCTATTGGAGCCGTTACATTTTCATTAACCGTTATCAAAATGCCCCTAAAAGCGTTTACAGCGATTTATATAAGTTGGTTCGGGACAAGGACTATTTTGTTTTGACAACAAATGTAGACCACTGTTTTCAAAAGGCAGGTTTTGATAAAAAGAGACTCTTTTATACACAGGGCGATTACGGATTATGGCAATGTGCAAAGCCTTGCCACAGCAAGACGTATGATAACGAAACAACGATTCAAAAAATGGTTGCCGAACAGGAAAGTATGCGTATTCCATCTAAGTTAATCCCTTACTGCCCCGTTTGCGGCGCGCCTATGGCAATGAATTTACGGGCAGATAATACTTTTGTTGAAGACAGTGGCTGGCATATTGCGGCAGACAGGTATCAGGATTTTATACGCCGTCATGAAGGAATGAAAATTTTATATCTGGAATTGGGTGTCGGCGGTAACACGCCGGGAATTATCAAATATCCGTTCTGGCAAATGACTTATAGCAATCCAAATGCGGCCTATATCTGTATCAATCTGTCGGAAGCTTATGTCCCCGCAGAGATCAGGAAACAATCTATCTGCATTGACAATGACATCGGAGATATTCTGCAGCAGCTTACTGCACATGCCCTTTAATAAATAAGATGCCACAAGACGATGGCGGCATAAGTATACTGGAAAAAGCGCACCTGCTCTAAGGCAGATGCGCTCCTTTTAAGAAAGCCCCCGGATTTTCATCCGTTCACACGTTCCAAAAACCTTGCGGATTACAGTCAGCGTATGCCGTCCCCATTTCATCAGCTTCACGTTCCGCCGCATCCAGGCTCTATCCCTTCAGCCAGTTCCGCCAGCCAATCTGCCTCAAAATCCGCAATACTGCCTCTGTCACAGGCCGCCGCCAGTCCGGAATCGACAGGAATCTGCGCCGTCATACCAATCCCATATTCTTCCGCTGACTGCTTTACATGACTGTCCCCAAAGATAAAATGCTTCTCATGACAGGACGGACATTCAAAATATGCCATATTCTCTACAATGCCAAGCACCGGGATTTGCAGCATCTCCGCCATTTTCACAGCCTTTCCCACGATCATCCCAACCAGCTCCTGTGGGGAAGTCACTACAACGATCCCGTCCACCGGCAGAGACTGGAATACCGTTAACGGTACGTCTCCGGTTCCCGGCGGCATATCCACAAACATATAGTCCACATCCCCCCAGCAGACGTCTGACCAGAACTGTTTTACCATACCTGCAATCAGCGGCCCCCGCCATATTACAGGGTCCGTGTCATGCTCCAAAAGCAGATTGACGGACATGATCTTCACCCCGTCTTTCGTTTCCGCCGGAAGTATCCCCTTCTCATCGCTCACCGCTTTTTTTCGGATACCAAACATACGCGGAATAGACGGCCCCGTTATATCCGCATCCAAAATGGCGCACCGGTATCCCTTTTTCTGCATGGCGGATGCCAGCAGGGAAGTCACCAGAGATTTTCCCACGCCGCCTTTTCCACTGACAATGCCGATTACCTTTTTCACATGAGATGCGGCATTCGGTTCTTCCAGCAGACTCTGCGGCGCTTTTCGTTCCGCGCAGTCGCTTCCGCATTCCCCGCAGTTATGGGAACAGTTTTCACTTTCACGCATTACCAATACCTCCATTGCCCAAGCAGCCATGCTTATCTTCCCTGCAGTGATGACCTTCGCCATGATGACCGTGATGATCGCAGTGAACATCCGGGTCAAACGTAAGTCTCCCAGCAAGCAGCGCATCCACAGCTTCATCCGTCCCGCCGGATACTCCTCCGTAAAGACGGATGCCTGCCTCTGCCAAAGCAGCCTGTGCGCCTGCTCCAATCCCTCCGCAGATCAGTGTATCCACCTTATACGCGGACAGCATACCTGCCAGAGCGCCATGACCGCTTCCGTTTGTCTCCACGACCTGCGCCCCGGCAACTTTCCCATCCGCAATCTCATAAATCTTAAACTGTTCCGTATGCCCAAAATGTGGGAACACCTTTCCATTTTCATAAGTAACCGCAATCTTCATAATCCCGTCTTCCTTTCTCTTTCCGGCAGTTTCAGCCGCATACTTTGCTCTGTCACATTTTTTACCACAGCATCTCCATGCAGAGCCGTCACAGAGCGCATAATTTCCGCCGGAAATATAAAGAGTCTTTCCACCTACAATACAGTCTGCAATCTTCGTTCTGGCCCTTTCATACATTTCCGTGACTGTAGTGCGGGAAACCCCCATCTGCCTGGCGCACTGCTCATGGGTTCTCTTCTCATAATCGATCAGGCGAACCGCCTCATATTCATCCACTGCCAGCAGAACCTGTTCCGTACTCCCCGCACCGCAAGGTGCAAAACTGTCATATTTAGGTTCCAGACAAATCCTCCTGCACCGAACCGGCCTCGCCATACACGCACCTCCATTTCCGACATATGACGATAATATAATAACGCAGAACTACACAAAATACAAGATACTGTTACTTGCTCTTCCACATTTTTACAATCATCCAGATCAACCGGGATTTTCAATCCGCGTCTGGTTGTTGCCCATCATGGGCATTCCACTGGCATTCCATTATTTGCATATCCGTAAATATTGCTTTGAAAGAAGACTCTTCCGGTGAACAGGCATAAATGCCAAATTGAATCTTCCCATTTCCCTTCAGCATATGGCAGATTCTCATCTGGTCAAAATGAATTCCATCTGTAGAGCACTCGACACAATAATCGTCCTCCCGGCGGCTGAAACGGTACCACATAGATTTTACCGAAGCATCAATAACCGTGGTAGCCCAGTCAGAATAGCCCCCATTTGTTACAACACTGCCCAAATGCTGGTATTTTTCATTTTCGTATTCAACGGATGCTTTTAACCAGTTTTCACTGTCGAGATACATCACGATCCCGCACTGGTCAAACCTGTGGCAGCTTTCCGCAAATTCTGTTTTTACAACAAAACTAAAATATTTCTCATCCGTTTCCATCTGAAACACCGGGGCATTATCATTTTGAAAATGATAATAAGTCCTCTGCCATAAATCAGTATGTTGTTTTGTAGTAATTTCAATTCTTCCGTTTTCGATTTTATAATCCCGCGGCTCCCTTGTCCATTTAAATTTGGCTATATTCATTATCACTTACCTCCCAATTATGATCTGCCGGACACCCCCGGCGTCAAAATTAAACCTCCATTCTTTGCAGATTTACATAATGGTTCCTTCGTTTTTACTTTGCCAGCAGATAACTTTCGTCAATCCTGCGGCAGATCTCCTCCAATGGGACAGAGCCGTCCAGAATGATAGTGTACCAGTGCTTCTTGTTCATATGCCAGCCAGGGTAATAGCGCTCATTGTCGATCAGGTTTTCCAATTTCTCCGGTTGGCTGCGCAGGTCGATAATCTCAACCATTTCGTCCGACCGGATGCCGAGCTTGCGCCTGGAGACAGTCAAGAGAATGCCGTACCATTTCCTGTTATCCCGGCGCCGCCATACGGCGTTGCCAGGAAACTTCCCCCACAGATATTCCAACTCATCTCCATATTTCTCACGGATATACGCAATGAGCTTAACAGACTGCTCCGCTTTGAAAATTGTTAATTCATAGCATCGATCGGCAATATCCTGCAAAACGGCGGCAACCGCCGTTCTGATTTCACCCACATATTTTCCGGCGGCATCTGTCTTATAAAGGACATATTCCTCACCTGTGGCGGCTTCCATCAACCTTGTGTCAGGCACAGCATTTTTGCCGATAGAGACTTCTAAATGGAATTCGCCATTTAATACATCGGCGTCGTAACGGTAAGTACCGAGAACTTCTTGAAAGCCATAGGTTTCCAGCTTTCCGGGAATGACTTTTTGACGCCGGAAAATATCTTCAAACATTATCTGCCTGCCTCCATAAATCTTCAGGTTTGTCCTTAAAGCAACCCAGCATATGCTCATAAATGTTTCTGGTCCGCTCCTCCTCTCCCCATGATAATGCCTCTATTCCGATTTGTCGATAGCTTTATGATACCGCAATTGCTTTTCAGGTGAAATACGCTTTGATGTTGTATCATTTTTAATCAAGAAAAACTATATTCTTTACTAATTTCCAATCCTTCAATCTTCCACCTTACGTCCGCACTCAAGACACATGAATTGTCCCACCGGCACCTTGGCGCCACAGATGCACTCCTTCATGGCAGGTGCCTGTATGGTCTGCCGGGGCTGCTGTGTGCCTGCGCTCTCCTCCACTGGTTTACCGCAGATACCGCAGAATCTAGCTGTCTTTGAGAGCTCCGCGCCACAACTGCAAATGATAACTTCTCTTTCCACCACTTCCCCACAATTGGGACAGAAACGATCCTGGGGCTTTAATTTATAACCACAGGAACAGATATTCTTTTTGGCGGTTTTCCTTTCCAATTCCTCTTTTTGCTTTTCCAATTCTTCTATTTCACCGTTTAAGACATCCATTTTATCCAGATAGGTCTTAATCTCTGCAATCTCAATACGTTTTTCTTTGGAAAGGTCATAAACCTCCATGCCGATAAAGCCATAGATTTTGACTTTTTCATTCATCTTTTCTTCCAAAGTTTTCTTCACCGTTTTTAAATTAGTGCCACCTTCCGTCTTAGTCTTAGCGCCTCCATGTATCCCTTCCGGCACTTTTACCATTTTCATGAAACCTTTGATATTGTCCATTTTCTCTCATCCTTTACCAGTATTTTAACTGTTCCCACTCTTCCCGCAGGCTATCCCACTTTGTAAGTTCTTCCTGTTGTGCCGATTTATCCGCATATCCTGTATCTGCAAACAGACTGTTCAGCACTTCTATATACTGCCGTTCATATTCCTCTACCGCATTTTTCATGACTGTATCCGATTTCAGGAAAAAACTGTTATTCTGTTGAAACTGTGACAGCTCCGTTTGCAGATATTTTCCGCACCTTTTACAAATCTGATGGTCGCACCATTTTTTCAGTATTTTAAGATAACCCAAGTATAACAAAATAATTACCAGTAGTACAACGATGAGCCACAATCCAAGACCGATAAGCAGGAGATGAATGTAACTGATCACTGATTCTAAAGCTTTTCCGGATAAAGATTTAACAGCCTTCTTGCCAAGTTCCCCCGCCATATCCTTTAACAACAAATCTTCATTTTCTTCCACCTGTTCGGCGCTCTCCAAAGTCTGCCTACTCTGCTCCTGCCGTACCACAACCGTCGCCGTAAACAGGCATATCAAAACAACCAGCGGCACCCACGCCAGCAGTTTTCTTTTACGTACCAATTTTGCAACGATTCCCTTCACTGTATCCTTTGTTCTCTGTCCAAAAGATATCAGGTCATCGCCTCCCATATCTGCTGTCTGCGCTTCTCCCAGCACTCTTTGATCGATGCCATTGCGGCGTGCTTCATACTCCAGACAAAACTTTTCATTGCCGACGTCCTGCCTGTAGCCGCCTATACTTTGAAACATACTCCTCATATGATCCAGCATATACCCATAATT
Source organism: uncultured Eubacterium sp. (assembly GCA_948579355.1). Taxonomy (GTDB): domain Bacteria; phylum Bacillota; class Clostridia; order Lachnospirales; family Lachnospiraceae; genus Eubacterium_F. Next base: position 8,783 of record CAPAOV010000032.1, read on the forward strand.
GTTGCGGATACTTTGTAACAGCTCCTCGACCATCTCCAGCACATCTTTTTCAAAGGATAGCCTGCACTTTTCAAAAAACGCTAAATACAGATCCTCATTTTTCAATTCTTCCAGATGCGCCCTCACATGGCAAATCTCAGAGATCTGCCAATACATCTTTCGGATAACAGTATTCTTTCGTTCTGCCATACCCTCCACAGAAGAGAAATTTTCCGTATGGCATCTTTGCGCCATTTTCCTGACCTGCATTTTCACTTCTTCCACGGATACTTCTTCTATGGCATTATCCTGTTGTACCTCAGCCGGAACCAGCTTTCCCTCAATGCTCTCCATCAGTTCTTCTATGGTGCGATTGATCCTAGCCCAGTCCACATCGTTGGAGGATGCCTGTTGCTTACATTCCTCCAGCTCATCCAAAATCCGCATGGGCAGTTTTTGTTCCTTTGCATATTGCTCCAATTCCTTGATCCACGCAATGGTCTTTATCTGTCTTTCGTCCTTCTTCATTCTCATTCTGAAAACCTGTTCCTTTCGCAACGTATGGATTTATGTTCTAAATACTTTCTATTTTCATCAGTAAATCTTCCGCCTCCTGCATACGCCGCTCCAAAAGGGGAATCTTTTTTTCATCAATATTGACAGACATGCGAAATTCCGCAAAACAATTATCCACGTTAGCAAGTTCATTCTCAAAAATGGTGATAATCTGTCTGGTGACCTGTTCAATCATCTCTATTCTGGTATGGTCCACCTCATTCTTGAATTGCTCTATACATTTCCGGGTATTCGCCTCCATCTTGTCCGCTGTTTTGGGATCAAAAAAACTCTTGGAAATATACCTAAACAAAGCTGCCCCGGCAATCATGCCAATTACCACCAGCCCTGCAACCACAAATGCGCCTGCACCTGCCACAACCGTAGTACCCGCAGCAGCTACCGCACCACTACCCGCAGCTACCGCGCTACTACCTGCTGCTACCGCGCCACTACCTGCTGCTACCGCGCCACTACCTGCTGCTACCGCGCCACTACCTGTCAATAAACCTGCTGCATGCAGGCCTGCCAATCCTAAACCCGCACCTGTCGCGCCACCCGCTATGCCACCCCCTACACCAGATAATGTTTTGTGCGTCCTAATACTGGCATCATATTTTTTTCGCTCGTTCCAGATCTGCATAAACAGAGTCTCCGACGCCCCGTTCAAAGTTCGGTATAATTCCCCGGTGGAAACCACCATCTCTCTGCTCTCGTCAGACATCTTCCTACGGCTGGTGGAAAGCGTTCCGTAGAACTTGTCATTTAAAACCAAAATATTTTCTCTTTTATTAAAGTATCCTGTGGCCTCCTTAAAAACACTTTCCAGACCATGCAGGCAGCTCTTGATGGCCTCTATGGTCTTACGGTTGATGGAATCACTCATCATGGTTTTGTAATTTTCATTGACCAAATTCAGATAATCTTCAAAATCCTCCCGTTTCTGAAATCGTTCCTTAATCTTATAGGGGTCTAATTTTGAAATTATCTCCCGCTCATAATTGTCAATATCCTTATTGATCTCTGCTGCCACTTTTCCGATAAAGGTATCCAAAAACCTCTTATGGTTCAGCATATAGGTATCAAGCGAGCAATTAATCTTCTGCAAAATTTCAAAATCAGACACATACTGTTGTTTCCTGAGAGCAAAGGATTCTTTTAATTGGACAATGATTCTCTTCATCTCAGCCACATTCTCCATCTGCCTGTTTAACATCGGATTTTTACCCACCACGTTGTCCCTGATATAGGCACGCGCCTCATCGATTGCCACAATGTCCCCGCGGGTAGTTTCTTTGTAATGACTGATTGGGAACAGTGGCGCGAATATCCCGCTTTCTTCCATATAATTTTTCAGTTTCTCTACATTGCTATGTAGGTCTTTCTCGGAAAGCAAATCGCACTTCGTGAGAAAAAATATCATTCTTTTCTGCGGACAACCTTCCAGAACATCCCAAAGCTTCGGGCTCCTGATATGTTCTGCCGCAAAAACAACAAAAACCGCGCTGCTTCTCTCTATCTGTTCTTTTACCTTCTTTCTGGATTCCTCCGTAAACCGATTGATTCCTTTGGTATCCACAATGGAAATACCCCTCATATTTTCCATTGTGACAAACTTCTTCTGGACACCGTCCACCGGAGATGTTGTCAGTTCCTGTTCTCCCCAGCGATATTCGCATATTTCTCCGGAAAACTCATCCGAAAACGATGTCATCTCCTGAAAGAGAGCATTCAAAAGACTGGTTTTGCCGGCTCCTTCTTCTCCCAAAACCAGATATGCAGTGTTGTCAGCCATCTTTTTGAAACTGTTTTTTACCTTTTCCTTCTCCTCTGTGGCATCACTATCCTGCAATAAAATCCTAAAATCCTCAAACAGATCATTTAGCATAATCTGATTCTTTTTCTCACATAAGATATTTACTGTTTCCACCTTCTCACCTGCTTTTCCTTTTTCGACATAATATGCATTTCTTTTTCAGTATAGCCCGATACCGGGCATTACGCAAGACTTTTTTCGTACGTATCCTTATATCATACCTACAACAAACAGGACTTTTACAAGCTGCAATAGGATGATGGAGAGATAAAATGATCGTATATACAAATCTTTGGGAAACTTTAAAGAAACGCGGTATCTCACAATATAAACTGATAAACACCTATGGAATCAGTACCGGCCAGCTTGATCGGCTGCGCAAAAATGAAAGTGTCAGTACCAATACGCTTGATAAATTATGCAACGTTCTGGATTGCGGGCTATATGATATCGCGGAATATATAAAAGATACGCCTTGATGACTATACAAAGGCATGATACACTTGAGCCATGATTTGAATAATATAGGTAATTACAAAACAAGTTCGTAATTCTGATTGAGAAAGCGGTAAGAATTAAGTGCTTGTAGTGGTCAAACATTTTTGTAACATTGCCCCGAAAAATTATGCTTTATTTGTATAACTGTTTCGCTTTGACCACTACAGTCTTCTTATTCCAAACCTGCATTGAGGAAATCTTCAATTTTGTCAAAAGGAATCCTGTCTATTCGATCATAAAGGTCAATATGCTCGGCGTCCTCCACCACATACATCTCCTTCGGCTCAAGAGCCTTTTCATATGCATTGTCGCTGAAAAAGCGTGAGTGCGCCCTGTCCCCGACAATAAACAGAATCGGACGGGGAGAAATCTCATCCAGATGAGTAAGCAGGTCAAAATTGATAAACGGAATATTGCTCGTGGTAGTAAATCCTCCCCTTGCACGTTCATGATGCCCGCGCTTTACGGCATAGAAGCGGAGCCATTCGGCAGCGGGTTCTTCTACTCCCGCCGGAACTTCATCATACGGTGTTTCCGGAAAAGCAGGAACATATTCCGGCAGATATCCATTTTCCGCATCCGCCCAGCGCTGCATAGCAAGCGCTTTTTTGGCCTCCAGAATCTGTTCCGGTGTCTGCATCATTCTCGCCGCCTCGCTCATATCATACATGCTTGCCGTGATCACCGCCTTGATTCTCGTATCCACCTGCGCGGCCGACAGTGCAAATCCGCCGCTCCCGCAGATGCCAAGAACTGCTATCTTCTCCCGGTCAACGAAAGACTGCAGACCGAGATAATCAACACCCGCACTGAAGTTTTCAGTGAACAGTTCAGGGGAAGAAACATGACGCGGTTCTCCCTCACTTTCCCCCATATAGCAGGGATCGAAAGTCAGCGCTATAAAGCCGCGCTCTGCCAGCCCGTTTGCATATACGCACGGTCCCTGCTCCTTTACGCCTCCATAGGGAGCGCCAATAATAACCGCCGTGTACTTCTGCGTTTTATCCAAGTCCTTTGCCATATACAAATCGCCCGCAAGCATCAGTCCATAACGGTTTGGGTAGCGTACGTGAATCCGGTCTACGCTTTTTTCTAATTTACAAATATAATCACTCATAATTCCATCTCCTTTTCGTTTTCTACAGGTTTTTCAATAGAAAATGTAACCGTGACATCCCCGTCTCCAAATACATCCAATATAAGTGGATTTTCAACAAGCAGCGCTGCTACTATTTTTCGTTTCAAATTTTATACCTCTCCAACCGCCATTTTTATTCATAGAGTTCTTGCCTTTATGCGATCGCCCTGCCGGATTTTGATTTGCCGCAGCAGGACGGCGAATTTCTCTGCATCTGCTCACAGACAATAATCTCACCCTTTGACGACGCATCATCACGGATCACCTCGCTCACAGAAGGTACATAGATTTTTCCGGAGAGCGGATTTTTAATGCTGTCAACCGGTGTCGTGATACAAGCCTCCACCTCAGACTTTTCGAAGCACAGATCCGTATCTTTCATCTCGCAGTGGATCAGTTTTAAGTTTTTGCAATAACAAAGTGGCTGTGTTCCCATAATCTTACAATTTTCCAGTGTCAGCCCATTCGAATACCATGCAAGATACTCCCCCTTCATTGTACTGTTGCGTACGATTATATTTTCACCATGCCAAAATGCATCTTTGGTATCAAAGGTACAGTTTTCGAAAACCGCATTTTTAATATACTGAAAAGAATACTTACCTTTGAAAGTTACCCCACTGAAGACAAGATTTTCAGACCGCAGCATAAAGTATTCGCTGACCGCAGCAGTGTCTTCCATGCGAATACCCCGCACCGACCAGCCAAATTCAGAAGAAATAATATCACAGTCCCGAATGACCACATCGCTGCACTCCCGCAGCGCTTTGATTCCATGCATCTTCGTATCCGCAATCTCTATATGGTCGGAATACCAGAGGGACGCACGACAAGACTCTGTCATCTCGCAGCCAGAAATTTTAAGTCCATGGTCATGCCAAAACGGATAGCGCAGGTTAAAAAAACAGTTTTCCGCCTCTACACCGGAACATTCTTTCAAAGCGCTTTCCCCGTCTGCCGGACCGTCAAAAGAACAATCTTTTACCAGTACGCCTTCGCTCCCATAAAGAGCCCTTTCCTTATCAAAAGTCTGATTTTCAATGATTTTCATTCCTGTTTACCTCCCGAATTTTTTAATATTTCATCGTGCCTGTTTCATTCTATTTGTAATCTGGTAAACCAGATAATCCAGACAGTCAATCTGCCTTTCTTCCTCGTGTACCTTCCTGAGAATATTTTTTCTATGTTCTTCCAGCAAACCAAGCTGGTCTTTCCAATTGCCCCGGTCAAAATACTCCATGAAACACCGAATGATATCCGGGCTGCATCCTGCATCTCTTAAATTCTGAACCACGGCTTCTTTGGAATCATATCCTATTGTCTGTTCCCTCCTCATTTCCCTCATCCCTTTTATTGCGCTTATTCACTGTCACTGATCACAACAATTCTGTTCCCCATCCTTCCAGTACCGGATTGTTCCGGACGGCCTCTAAAAACGCCTCCGAATAATCAAAATATCCTACCGGAGTATATGCAGCCGGAATCTCGGCATCCTCATAAAAAAGGATGATACGGCTCGGTTCAGAATAATATACTGTCCCGACGGTTTCTGTCTGCGAAGCGGCCCCCTGTCTTTCTTCTGCATAACCATTTACTGTCGTGACCGAACCTTCGGATGCTGAAGAATTGCCACATCCAACCAGCAATATGCCTATGGTAAGGACCATACCCAGCGCTGTCAAAGCATTCTTTTTCATAATGTGTCCTCCATTCTTTTTCCTATTGGAAAAGGTCTCCTTCCCTTTCCTTTGATTTCATTTTATTCTCTCTTTTTCCCAATAGCAAATACTTATATTGAATCAATTTCAATAGAAAAAATCTATTTATTAATTTTACTAAATACGCCACTGCCCTTTAAGAATATCCCGGCAAATCATCTGAAAAAATCCGATAAGCATACTCTTCCGGATCGTAAACCACAAGTTGTCCTTCGCTGTCCGATTCCTGCCCGCTTGTTTCATATGCAGAATAAATAAGTTTCTGTACCCCCGTTTTCTCCACAAGGTTCAGACTGTCGATCTCATTTGATAACTGTGTGATATCCGAAACCTGCGATACCCAGACCGCCAAGTCTCCAAAGCAAAGCCGCCCCATTTCTTCCCTTACATACCGGGTGGAGCTGTCCCATACGGTAAGCACAACCGCAAGGGAAAGAGAAATCATAAATAACATTACAAAAATGCCGAATAGATTGCCTTTCTGTCTCCTGGTATACGCTTTTCATAAAATCTTCATTTCCACCTGTACACCACCTTACCATGACAACCGTGAAATCCCCCTCGTAAATTTCTATCCGGCATAATCTCATCCACAAAACGAACATAAAACTGCACATAGGTTAATTTCTTTTCCGATAAAATTTCCTTCATCCTTGCCAGAACCGCAAGACGCACATCCCTCTGTCTGCCGACATCCGTTACTTCGGCCAGCATTTCAAAAGCATTTTCATCAATCTGACGGAACTGGTAATCCCGCAGCCCTTCCACGCAAAACCCTTCCACGGCCAGCGGATGCAGGAAATCTCTGCCTCCTTTTCCATCCGCAAACCAAAGAATATCTTCATCACGCCCCAGAAGAATCTCCGCCCTCGTAAACGGACTTCCTGCAGGCGGCTCCTTTAACGCCAGATGGTCCGAAATCCGGTATCGAATCAACGGCTGCGCAAAATTGTAGAGGGATGTCAGATACATAGCGCCGTTTACCACCTCTATCAGATTCAAGTCGTCAAATAAAATCATTCCTTCCTCATCTTCTGTTTCCACACCAAGCGCCAGAGATTCACTGGCTCCATAAAAATTCACTACTTCAGCACGAAAAACATTTTTCAGAAAGCGGCGCAGTCCCGGGCTAAGAGGTTCCCCGCAGAAAATAACTCTCTTTACGTTCACCTGCACTCTGCCACGGTTTACGAGTTCCCCTAATATTTTGATTGCTGAAGGATACCCAATGATGATATCCGGTCGGAAAGAAGATGTGATTTTCACCCATTCTTCTAATGGAGTATTGATATCCAGATATTTCTGGCTCGCCCCAACTCCCCGGATTCCATCTCCAACGGCCATCGCGCCTCCATATCGCCCACCCGTTGCTGCAATGTAAAAGGTTTTACTTTCCACTGCGTCCTCTTCATCGAATTTCCGAAGCTCTGCCTGCTTCAAACCAGGTACAGTCACCAATTCATCGAAATGTTCCATAAGGATTTTCTGATCAATAGTTGGAAAAGACGACAACGGAAGTTATGAAATCCGCTCTTCCGTAATCCCCGCCTCTGTAAACGTACGATAATAATAGCCCGAATACAAGTCCAATAAAACTTTTGCATAATTCATACATTTTCCTCCTCTTTCTCAATGGTAAAAGCATATCCACTTTCCGGGTACGATGCAACCACCATAGCATCACAACTGTTCCAGTCAAAATTCCGTCCAAACAGGAAATCTCCCTCTTGCGATGTCACAGAAACCGTACTACAACCGAAACATTTTTGTGAAAACCCGATGTTTATTCCGGACAGCACATTTTCTGTCAGAAAGCCCGCCACTTCCCTGTTAGAGGAAGCGCCGCCAGCAGCAAGAAACGCATCAAAACCATAATCCCCCTCATATCGTACGGCAGAAAACCCATTTTCTAATTCTTTAATTTCATCTGTGAGTTGCACGCTTTTTAAGTTATCCATTTTCAAATTTCCCCGGAAAACTGAACGATCGTTATTCTGATCACCCATTGCTATTTGCTTTACCTCCCTATTTCCGCATCCTGCCAACCATAAGACAAGCAGAAACAGCAACAGCCCGGAAAACCATATGTTCTTCTGCATGAATAAGCCCCCTCATTTTTTCTTTCTTTATATTATAGCAGCAAAAACTTTCGATAAAAAATACTTATATTATATCATTATCAATAATTGAAACCTATTTGCTTTCGTGCTATACTATATAAACTGAAAAGGAGAACGGCACATGGAATTACGTGTACTTCAATATTTTCTTGCAGTGGCAAGGGAACAAAGCATTATCCGTGCAGCAGAATCCCTCCATCTCTCCCAACCGACCCTTTCCACACAGATAAAAGCAATGGAAGAGGAATTGGGCAAGCAGCTTTTGATTCGCGGCACCAAAGGCTCCCGAAAGGTAACATTGACAGAGGAAGGCATGATCCTCCGAAAACGGGCGGAAGAGATCTTAAATCTCGTCCGCAAAACGCAACGTGAAATTGCACTCTCAGATGAGGTTGTTGTGGGGGATGTTTATATTGGAACTGGTGAAACCGATGCTGTCCGTCTGATTGCCCAAACTGCCAAGAAGCTCTATCAGACATATCCGGGAATCCACTACCATATAGCAAGCGGTAACGCTGAATTTGTAATGGACCAGCTTGAAAAGGGACTGATTGATTTTGGTCTTATATTTGGAGCCGTAGATCAGGTGAAATATAACTGCATCGAAATCCCTCTGACTGAAGTCTGGGGTGTGCTGATGAAAAAAGACTCTCCCCTCGCTGAAAAAACAGCTGTTTCCCCGGAAGATTTGTGGGACAAGCCGCTAATCCTGTCAAGACAGGAATATTCTTCCGGTGCATTTTCATCCTGGATACAGCGTGAGCTGTCAGAACTGGAAATTGTCGCAACTTATAATTTGCTTTTTAATGCTTCCTTGATGGTTGAAGAAGGGTTGGGATATGCCGTTGGTTTTGACAAAATTATTAATACTACCGGCAGCAGTAAACTTTGTTTCCGTCCACTCAACCCACGCAGAGAAGCCCAAATGAGCATTATCTGGAAAAAATACCAAGTGTTTTCTAAAGCATCCGCAAAGTTCATGGCGCAGTTGAAAGAAACATAAAGCCAGCAAGAAACAATCACCATAATCCTCCATAACGTACAAAAACCCCTGCAGGCAGCGTATCCACACCACCTGCAAGGGTTCTTATTCCTATCTCTATTCGTCTCACTTCAACAAATTTATACTGATTCCTGCGACTGTTACCAGCCCCGCCTTTGCCCTTCAGCCTCGGTTCGCCAGGCAACACTGCACAGCTTTCAACCTAAGGTTCATCTACGTCCTACGGACTTGATTCACCTAGTTTCCAGCCATCCGTTTTGCGAACTTTCCCTTTTCCTTGTCCCGGCCGCATATCCCCGGAACTATGCATTTTACTGGCTTTGCAGTGATTTTTGACTGTTCTAAGACAGAGCTTTTCAACCGTATCCCCCAAATTTTATTTTTTTGGGGGAAAATTGATTTTCTCTCTAAAATTTCCGATTTCTGATTTTCCAAATTTGGGGGATAACCATTTTCCATTTGGGGGGGGGAGGGTTCTTCCCCCATTTACATGACTACAAGAAAAAATACAACATCATATTTAATCCCAAAATTCTTTTGCATCTCTCATATGAATTTCTTCTTTCATTACACCAATTGACAGTAACCGCTCTTTCATGCTATCTTGTTCACCTTTATTATAATAATATAGACTCCATGATATTTTTTCTGGGCTATATAACTGTACTGCTAGAAAATATGGTAAATCAACCTCTGACATAGAATGGCCAATTATATTTACAGATGTAATATCTGCCAAATTCTGAAAAAAATCTCCATGCTTATTAATCTGTTGATTTGTATCTTTAAAAATACGTTCATAAAACTTTGCAATTGCATGATATATGCTTTTTGATCCTTCATCAAACTCATCATCTGCTCTTTTTGCTTTTTCCCGATACACATCAATTATGTCCACATTTCCATGTCCAAGAATTGGGGGTTCTTTACAATATGGTGTCAATCCCCCATGTATATGGCAAATCCTATCACTTGAAATTCGATATACTCTTTCTAAAACACTAGTATAATTGAATGTCAAAAAATAATCCTCTGTATTTTGTATAAAACATGTCTTTTGCGGAAATGCCTTATTTAAGCGGATTTGTTTTGCCCATTTCCATACATAATGATTCAGCTTTTCAATAAACCGATATTCCTCTTCCCAATAATCATCCATTGTATCTTCGATCCCGATTAATCCTCCGTCTAAATCCATCACTTCTAAT
>CAPAOV010000033.1 GCA_948579355.1 uncultured Eubacterium sp.
TTATACACCAAATCCTTGAGTAAAAGGTGTCAACTAAAAGTGTACAACATCATTATACCACTCGTTCTATGTGTCTATCAAATAGGGTATAAGGCATCATGACAACGATTTTTTCTATTGAGCCATTCAACAGAAGTATCCATTGCTGCACGGCATGCCTTTGTCTGGTCGAGTGCATTCAACATGACAAAATCATGAAGCATCCCTTGGAACCTTACAGCCGTCACATCCACTCCTGCCTCCCGCAATTTTCTGGCATAAGCCTCTCCCTCGTCCCGAAGGACATCCGCTTCACCATTCAGAATCATCGCCGCTGGAAGTCCCTCCAACTGCCTGATATCCGCCCTGAGAGGAGAGGCCGTGATTTCATTCCGGTCACAAGGCGACATCGTATACTGATCCCAAAACCACATCATTCCTTCCCGATAGAGATAATATCCTTTGGCAAACTGACGATAGGAGGCTGTACAAAAACAGGCATTTGTGACCGGATAAAATAAAAGTTGTTTTTGAATATACGGCCCTTTCCTCTCTTTAGCCATGATAGTCATGGCAATCGTCATATTTCCCCCAACGCTGTCTCCTGCCACGGTAAGGGTGCACGGATTCATGCAAATGCCAATCTTGTCCAAAATCGATGAGAGCCTGCATAACACGCTATAGCACTGTTCAATCGCTACCGGATAGCGTGCCTCTGGCGAGCGGGTATATTCCGGAAATACTACGACCGAATCCGTTCTTGCCGCTAATTCTCTCACCAGTTTTTCATGTGTATGAAAACTTCCAAACACCCACCCCGCGCCGTGAATATAAAAAATAACATTTGTTGGAGAAGTAATATGCTTTGGACAAACAATATAGACTGGTATATTCCCCCAGTCCCCCGTATTCACGGCAATCTTTCTAGCGTCAGCCGGATACATACACACCGGTGCATTCTGCGCCTCCTCCAGCACTTTCCTTCCTTTGCATGGCGGCAATTGAAAAATCAAGGGCGGTTTCGCATTCGCATTTGCGACTTCCACTGCTTCCGGTTCAAGTGATATTCTGTTTTTCATTATAAGATTCCTTTAAGAACTTTCTTACCTCATTTTATTCCACTCCCGAAACACCGACACACACAAAATGTAGTCCCCCCTAAGCTGCAACTAAAAAAGGTACGTCGTCGAATCGCGTACCTCTATAACCTTTATTATGTTTATAAACAATCATTTCCCAGAAATGACAATAACAGCCTGAAATAAGTAGTCCTTATGTCTGATGACACAGGAACTATTCAACAGATTAGACCATATTATGACCAAATCCTCATCCTGAATTTTCGTATGTGATAAATCATTAATCTTTACTACAAAAACAATCTTCTTATCCCTTGCCTCCTGATACTTTGTATTCAGTATAGCGTTCACTATCACATGGCTTGCATCAAAATATTCAACTCGGTTTTTCGGCTGTTTATCCAGTTTACTCGAATAGTCCTCCACCTTTCCCAACTTTCTGCCTTTTACTAAGGCTCCAATCACCATCATTTGATTTCTATACTCATGTTCCCGTTTACGTTGTTAATTATAGTTTTCAGAAATCTGGCGATACATATCAAACTCATTCTTAACTCTCTTGCGGAATAATACCTCTTTTCTTAAATCTTTCGCTCGAATATATTTCTTCCCCTCCAAATATTATATTTCAAAAAGCAGTCGATCAAGTCTACTCTCTATCATCCCCAAAACAGACAAAGAGACATTATCTCCCCTCATGGGAAACAATGTCTCTTTTCATTTACAATTTATCGCAAAAGTATCGTTTGACTGAATTATACCGTAGGATATTCGGCTCCTTTTCTGGCATTAAATGTAACTTTCTTAATCGAAATACCACCTAAGCACTCCGGAGCGGCGTACTCATTATTTGTATCCCATGTCTGGAAATTAATTCCGGCACACTGGCCCTCAAAGTCTTCATCTCCAAACTCAAGCGTATATTCTGTCTCATCCGGACCGATGCCATAAGTAAACTTGTCTCCGTCTTCATAGCCGGTTACATCTTTTGCTTCCAGACAAAGAGCAATTTTTCCTCCATTGAGGGAAGAAGTATCCTCGTCTATGAAATCATATTCAACTTCTACTGTTACCGACTCAAAATACTTCAAATCAAAACGGTCATCTTTGTCCTTTAACAGGTTAAACGGTGTCTCTGCCTCTTCATCCGCAAGCTTAATCCCACAGGAACTTGCAAAGTCTGCATCTATCCCTGCTTTTTGGAAATCATCATAAGTAATAACAATGTCTTTTACTTCCTTTGTTCTCGGAGTTTCCGTAGGTGTCGGCGTAGGTGTAGCTGTCGGCGTAGGTGTTGGTGTTGGCGTTGCCTTTGTTGTGTTTGTATTCGTATTTGTGTTCGTATTAGTAGAAGTTTTCTTTGTAACAGAAACCGTAATCTTCTTTTTCAAAGTCTTCTTACCATACTTCATTTTGGCAGTAATTTTTGCCTTACCTGCTTTCTTTGCCTTAATCGTTACACCTTTTTTCGATTTCTTGGATAAAGAAACAACTTTCTTTCCAGCCTTATTTAGTGACCATGTAACTTTTTTGGCGTTTTTAACGGTTACTTTCTTCTTTGCACCCTCTTGCAGGGAAACCTTTGTCGTACTTAACTTAGGTTTCTTTGCTTTTGCGTCTGCCGGCATTACTGTCGCACTAAGAACCATAGCGGCTGATAATACAACAGCAAAACCTTTCGCATTGCTTTTCGCGAATGTTGCCATGAAATCCCTCCTTTTGGATTTTAATAATAGAGCTATCTACATTATAAAGTACTATTACTTAAATTACAATCATTATAGGCGCAATATTTTGTATTTTTTTGCATGAGTTCTATTTTACGGTAATCTTTTTCGCTGCACTGTAACGGCCTCTTACTTTCTTGCCGTTTTTCCCTTTCTTAAACGCTCTTACTTTAACATAATATTTCTTTCCTTTTTTCAATTTTCTGGTTACGCATTTCGTTTTCTTCGCAGTTATTTTCTTAACCGCTTTTTTCAATTTTTTGTCCGTGGAATAGACAACTTCATATCCTGCCGCCCCGCTTACTTTCTTCCATGAAATTTTTGCTTTCTTCGCTTTTGTCACTTTTACCTTAACGCCTTTTACCTTAGCAACTTTCACAGGGTTGTTTACGCTGACGTCTGGCGTCGGCTGGGGACTTGTTACTACAGGAGTATCCTTTCCCTGATTTGCAGGTGTCGGAGTCGGGGTTGCCGCCGGTACAGGTGTCGGGGTCGGCGTCGCTGTTGGCGTTGGTGTTGCCGTCGGTCTCGGCGTCGGTACAGGGAGCGGCAAAGTAGGCGTTGTCTCTTCTTTCATAAACATCCATGTATCAAGGTTAAACAACCTTCTGCCGTTTTCGCCTTTGAATATAAACTGGACGTCGTGAATACCTGTTACCGTTTCTTTCAGGTTTGTCCTGAAATCATCATATTCGTTTGTTCCTCCCGTATGCCCAATCTCAACAGTACCGACAAGTTTTTGCTTTTCCGTATCAGTATAGTCCAGCCAGATTTCTATCGTTCCTCCGGCTGTATCGTCATCCGGATTCGCGATTACATTTCCTTTGCTGTCTTTAACAGGGTTTTCTAACGGTGTTCCAAGTCCGCAGGCAGCGCTTATGGTGAAAGATTTTGCCCCCTCGCTGCCAAAATCGACCTCTCTGACCCGAATGAAATCATTGTTGTCAATGTCGTAAACGGCTACGCCGCCAAGGGCTGCCGATTTCCAAAAGGCCGTCTTGCCTGTTACCGCATCAATTTCCGTACAAGGCGTCTTTGATTTTGTTTTCACGCCGCGTCCGGTGCCGTTGAAGCCGCCTTTCGGGCCGTCCAGATTGCTTTCCCAGCAAATTGTCTCCGCCTGATTTAATTCGTATGGATTCAATGTTCCGATTGGGTCCACGCTGAAATACGAGGAACCTTTTGTCTTATTTGTCATTCCCTGAACCATATAAGCAACGACATCATCCGGCGTTTCTTTCTTGATTAAGTTATTTTCATCGTATTCAAACTCTTTTACGCAGACAGAACGGTTCGAGCCATCCCCTCCGACCAGCATTTCATTCAGATAGAATAAATAATTTTTTCCCTTAAATTCGACTACCCCCGGATGAATACAGGAGTATCCGTTTTCACGCCCCATCAAAAGCGCACGATACGTCCATGGGCCCGTTGGCGTCGGCGCCGTGGAGTATTCGACAGTCTCCCCCGGTATACGCCCGCCGACAAAGAACATGAAATAATCGTCGGTATCCGGATTTCCATCATCATGTTTTATCAGCCACGGCCCTTCTTCAAAGGCGCAGCGTTTGTCTTCTTCTTCTTTCTTCTGCGTAGGAAATTTACCTGTTTTTTCTTTTCCCTGAGACGGTTCGCCGAACGATTTGTAAGATTCCTCGCCAAACATCTGCTCGCTGTGCAGCCCCGGCCGCACTTCTCCTAAAATCTTGTTGTCGCTCTTTGGAAAACGCGGGTCGATATTCTTCTCTTCTTCAGATAAGACGCCGTCGCCATTTGTATCCGGGTCCACATCCAAGAGATCGTTCGTGAGTTTGCAGTATCTTAAATAAGGATTTCCCCAATACAAATATACATCATAATTTTCGTAGTCTTCCGGATTGCCGTGGTCTTCAATGTAAACAGCCGGGTCAATATTTCCACCGTCCCATCCGCCATCAATTAAGTACTTGCCCGGTGTGGCGTCCTGAAAAGGTCCTTCCGGTCTGTCGGAAACCGCCACATCAATTTTAGTTCCGTTAAAAGGTGCAAACAGGAAATATTTCTTTACCCACTTGCCGTTTTCTTTAATTGGCATTTCAACAACATGCTGCGCCCAGGCGCGCCAGTTTTCCTTTGATTTACTTTCCTTGTCAAACGTTTGTGCATGGGCAATCTGTCCGTGGTCTGTCCAGTTTACCATGTCTTTTGTGGAGTAACACCGCCATTCATTCATGTAACTCCAGTCGTTGTACTTCTGTTCTTTTAATTCATCGCGGGTCGTATAAACATATAAAGTGTCGCCTACGACAAGCGGTGACGGGTCTGCCGTATAAGTAGTCTGAATAATCGGGTTTTCAGCAGATACCTTTTGGGGAATAAACAGACTGCCAAGGCAGAGAGACAGCGCACTCACAATGGCAACTCCCTTTGATATAAGTTTGTTCGTTTTTTTCTTTTTCATAAAATCCCTCCGTTCATAATAATTCCTTACTTCTATATTAATCTTTCCGCACGTTTCATTCAATGACTTTTCCTTAGTAATTTATTGATGTATGCAAACATTGTGTTATAATTATGATACTAGGGTCAAAAGGTCAAAATGCCGTTCATACTTGTATGATAAATAAGTTCTGGCGAACTTATCCGGCTTTTGACCCCAACATCATAATATAAGCAATGGGGAGGTCGAAAATATGATTGAAACGATATATGCCGGATACAATTCCGAGCACCCGTCTACTTTTTCATATCACATTGACAGCGGGCATACGGAGTGGATTCTTTTATTTGTTCTGTCTGAATTTGAAATAAAAAAAGAACAGGCGTGGGTTCACACACCAGCAAATCAATTAGTTCTCTTTCCCCCAAAAACGGGAGGAGATTACCGCGCATGCCATAATATTAACTTCATAAACAGTTGGGTTTCTTTTCACACAGATGAAGCCTTTATTTTAAATACTTCGTTTCCCTCGGCGACCCCAATCGAGTGTAAAACGCCGGATTTAGTCAATCATCTGCTTCATATGATTGCTGCGGAAAATTTTTTTGACTATGAATATCGGAGCCAATCAATATCTCATCTTTTCCATCTGTTATTTTATAAGATGAACGAATGCTGCAAGACAGAAAATAATTCCACTATTTTAGGAAAATTGCAGCAGATTCGTTTTGAGATAACAAGTAACCCCGCCTTTCCGTGGAGTGTTTCTTATATTGCCGGACGATTGAATATCAGCGCCGGATATTTGCAGAAATTATATAAAAAGAATTTTGGAAACTCCTGCATGGATGATGTGTACCAGCAACGAATGAAACTTGCACAGGAGTATATCATTCACAGCAACTACTCGATTCACCAGATTGCCGGAATATGTGGATATCAAAATACGGAACATTTTTGCCGCCATTTTAAACATCTGACAGGCGTTACTGCCGGCGATTACCGGAAAGAACACAAAAAAGCAGAAAGACACTGACCATTTTCTCTCCATCCGGCAGCGTCTTCCTGCTAAAATTCTACGATGATCCGTACGCTTTTTCCGTCATCGCTCCTCGCCCTGATTTTACCATGATGGGCTTCGGCAATGGCATGAGCGACTGATAACCCGATTCCGGAACCTCCTGTTTCCGAATTTCGGGATACATCCAGACGAAAAAAACGTTCAAACAACATATCCAGATTTCCCTTGGGAACTATCTCCGTTTCATTGTATACCTCAAAATATATTCTTTTCCCTCTTTTTATCAGCGAGACTTTAATTGTGCTTTCCGCCGACGAATACTTCACGGCATTATCCATCAAAATACCGATTAACTGCCGGATTGACTTTTCATCTCCCCACATTACGATTTGTTCCTGTATGTTTTGCGCTATCGTCTTGCCGCTGTTAATTGCAACTACTTCAAAAGATTGTACGCTTTCCACTACCGCTTTCGTAAGAGAAATTTCTTGCTTTTGCCTGCCGATTCCGCTCTCCTCTAATTTTGTCAGCGTAATTAACTGCTCTGTAAAGCCGGCAAGCCTCCGCACCTGTTTGCGAATGCTTTGTGTCCACTCATCTTCACCGCGCTCCATCTCAATCACCGCGGCATTGGCATCAATAATTGTCAACGGCGTCTTCAGCTCATGGCTGGCATCCGTAATAAACCTCTTTTGCTTTTCATAGCTCTGCGCCACCGGACGGAATACAATTCCCGAAAAAACCAGAACGAGTATAAATACCGCCAACAAACCGCCTCCCGATACAAGCAGGCTTGTCAGCAGATTCGATTGGAACAGTTCCAGTTCCTCACTGCTGTCCAGAAAAATAATTACCGTGCGCTTACCTTTCTGAACATTTTTATAACGGTAATTGCCACAGAACCCCTTTTGCCTGCGGTTTTGAAATATCTCCTGTGCATATCGTTCTGCCTCTTGTTTTGAGACAGCGGCAATGTGTTGCAAATCAACAGAAACTGCCTTTCCTGTCTCGTCCATCTGCACGGAAAAATATCTTGTGCGATAAGAATCCTCCGGCGACATTCTCTCCCATTCGCCGCGCGGAGGAATGGGCTTTTCCCCCTGTTCTTTACGACCTCGTGCCGGCCTTTCCTGCGGTATGTCTTCCCTTTTTTGCGAATCGGGGTTCCTTTCCATGTTCTCAAATTTATTTTCACCGGAAAACGGTGCGGGAAATCTTCCATCATTTTCTGCTATTATCTGTAACTTGCGGTCTGCATCATCCGTAAACCGGAAATAATTGAGAAAGTTGAAAATAATCATAATCGTAGCAAGTACGAGAAACATTGAGCACATTGCCACAACGGTAAATTTTTTCCTCAGATTCTTAATCATTTCCGCCCTCCAGACAGTATCCCTGATTGCGGGCTGCCTTTATCTGAATATCTGCTCCCAGAGAGATTAGTTTTTTCCTGAGATAGGAAATATAAACCCACACAACATTGATTTCGGCGTCACTGTCATATCCCCATATTTTCTCCATAAACCGCTCTGTAGAAATAAGCTGCCCCCGATTGGCTATCATCATTTCCAACATCTGAAATTCTTTATTGGAAAGCCGGACGCTTCCTTTCGGTGTACTCAGCTCAAAATTAGTACAATTCAGAGAAATGTTCCCCATTTGCAAAACGGCGCTGTTAGATTCTGTCTTTCTTCGGGTAACAGCGCGGATTCTCGCCAGCAGTTCTTTTGTATCAAAGGGTTTGCTGAGATAATCGTCGGCACCGCTGTCCAGACCGAGCACTCGGTCATCAATTTCCGATTTTGCCGTAAGTATCAGAACCGGCACCTGATTTCCCTGCTGTCTTATTTTTTTCAGCACGGTAATACCATCTATCTCAGGCATCATAATGTCCAAAATCACACCATCATAATTTTCTCCGTCCAAATACGCTAATGCCTCTTTTCCGTCATAAACGGCATCGACAGAATAATGGTTATGTTTTAAAATTGCCACAAGCGCTTTTGAGAGTTCTTTCTCATCTTCTGCCAGTAATAACCGCATAAATATGCTCCTTATCCTTAATTTTGTGCATTTACGGTGCTTAATACCGTCCCTCCTGAGACATCATACCCACTATAACGATAATCGTAAGCGCTGTTATCTTCCTGCACCGGAGAGCCGCTTACACTGCCGTCGCGGTATAGCGTATACGAAACTCCCGCTTCCAGTTCCGGCGACGTATACAGAACATAATTATAATTCTTTGTCGGTTTGATGGCAAGGAGCACATCATTATCTTTCATAATGGCAAATGCCGTACCGGCACTGATGGAGGAAGTACTTCCCTGATTTCCACCCGCTCCGGGCCTCATACCTCCAAATCCACCCGAAGAACCACCATATACTACGAATGGCTGTCCTTTGCCGGATGGCGATTCTGCCATGCCGCTTTTTCCTACTGCCAGCAATGTTACCCCATGACTGATAAAATAACCGGAATCGGTATCAATAGCTGAATTTCCATTGGAATCAGGTCCATACACAATAATCGTACCTCCATAAGCATAGAAAGTTCCGTTGCAGTCAATCCCATCGCCATCCGATGTATAACTGCCCGTGGTCTCGGTTCCATCTGCATTCGGCAACACAAAACTGTGGGTGACATCATCGGCAACCATAACATTCAGATAACCGCCCAACATCTGTAACGTATTATTGGCAGATGAAGTCTGTGTTTTCCTGTATTTTTCTTCCGATTCGTCTTCGTACACATAGGTTATATTTGACTTCGAGGCGGCATTGACGCCGTCGTCGTCGGAATATATTTTTATCATCGGCTCGCCGGCTGCTGCCGCAGAGGAACCAATAATAATTTGTCCGCCCTCAATCCCCTCATAGCATTTGTCAATTACAATATCACAGTCGTTCATGAGAATCACTCCTGCGGGAGCGGTAATTCCATCATCCGAAGATGAAATTTTCAATGTTCCGCCGGAAATCACACATGTGTTATTACTGTGAACCCCATCATCCGGCGAACCAATAATATACTGGCCGTCAGAATTTGCCGCCGACAGATTGCCACCAGAGGAACCTTGATTTCCCGGTCTTCCTCCGGGCGCCATTCCACCGCCGCTTCCGTTGTACTTAATTCCTGCATTTGTCGTATCAATCGTTATCTTTCCTCCCGATATCACAATACCGCCGGAAGCTTCCTTTGTATAGACCGTTCCTGCCTCATAATCGCTGCCGTCGTCCACGGACTTATAACTGTAAGAGCACGCCTTTGTACCGCCTTTGATACCCTTATGGCTTCCGGTGTCCACATTGACTACTTCCGTCTTAGAATTAAATGTACTGGACATGGTGTTATAATTTCCACTTCCCAACGCTGAATTGTAATAATTGATACCCGCATTTTCAAAATACGTTTTAATTTCGATAACCGTATCGTCTCCGGAAATATTTACATTTTCTGCCTGTATCCCGTCACCGTAACACCGCTCAACCTCTATCGTTCCCCCTGTTATGATAACGCCGTAATTTTTGGCGTTGATACTGTCTTCGGCCGTATAAGTACTGCGAACTGTTCCATTCTGAATTACAATATTTCCATTCTTGGATTTTAACGCATTACCGTGGGCAGAATGCAGCGTGTACATACCGTCATTTATCCATATGCCGCCGTTACCTTTCTTGCCCGTTCCCTTGAGACAGTCTCCGTTCACGGTAACGGAATATATTCCACTCTCAAAGACAAGCGTCCCTTTACAATAAATGCCGTCCGAACAGTCCTTTTCTCCGAAATTGGTGTCGGAATCCATTCCATCTGTAACGGTCAGGCCTGCCGTACTATCTCCCTCATACGCGGAAAATGTCAGCTTAGTTTCTGTATCGTCGGCACAGATAAGCGCAGCCGCCGGACTTTCCGTGTATGCGCCGTTTCCTGTGAACACGGAATTTCCTTTCAACGTCACATGGACATCCAAAGTAGATTTCTTAATGTTACATACCGGAACATCCTCTCCGGCATTTTTCCCCAATGCACGATTATCAATGACAAGATGGTCCCAGATTAGATTTACTTCTTGCGAAATGTTTCCGGCAACAATAATTTCCGTATTTGTTATCGGCTCCGAAACCGTTCCCCCCGTGATTACATAAGTTCCCGCCTTATCAATCGTAAGCGTTTTCAAATTGCTCTCTTGCGAATAAGAAACCTCATCTTCTTTCACATTTTCTGAAGTCATACCATCGGCTGTCAGAGTAATGACAGGCGTATTATCGGAGATTACTGCCGGTTCTTTCACTGCCGGTTTGTCAATGGCAACAACAGACAGCTTCTCAGCCTCATTCAGTTTCTCCTGTGCCGCCACTTTCCCCTCGGAGTCGGCAGTAGCAGTTGCCGACGCAGGCGGATTCGTGCCGCCCGATGGTGGAACCGTTCCTGTCGGCGTATCTTCCAGCTTGTCTGAACCGTCAGACGGCGGCGTTTGCACCGGTACGGATGTTGTCTGCGTCGGACTGGCTGTATTATTATCCGGCGACGGCTTTACATTATCTGTGGAAGCGGAACCTGCCGTATCCACAGGCACTTCCTCACCAGCAATCGTGTATTTGTATTTGGCTGTATACGCCTTTTTTTTCTGTTTCGACAGTTTGTTTAATTTCCGGTTTGTAACTTTTACTGATTTTTTTATAGCGCAAAGCGACAGAACTGTTGTTTTCCTGATTTTAAACGTCTTACTCTTCCCGCTCTTTATCACTTTACTTTTCTTAAACTTTCCTGATGTCTTATAAAAAACCTGATATCCCTTTTTGACCTTTACTTTTACTTTAATAGCCGTTCTGTAAGTACCTGCCTTTTTGGAAATGGTATAATACTTTGTACTTTTCGCATTCCCTTTTGCCCCGACGCACACAGGCATTTGAAATGCACTGGTGAGCAACAACACCCCCGCCAAAAACAGAGAAAATATGTACTTCTTTCTTTTCATGGAATCGTCCCCCTTGATATAATAGCTGTTAGCGATGCATTTACTGCAATCTTCTCCTATTACAGATTAATATACGAACTTTAAATAAACCTAAAAAGAGTTAGAAGAAAAGAGAAATAAAGAAAATTTCGGCGCAGCCTGACGGTGGCAATTCGACCTCGACGTCAGGCTGCGCCTGCTTCTTGTTAATCTGAAAATACGGTTCGTGCAATTTCCTTTTCCTTATCACACAATTCGTTTAATTTCTGCGTCATACCATGAATTTTCTCCATGTTGCCTGACTGGGATACGACTGCTTTGTCCATTCCCTCAATTTTAGAAAGAATATGTTCGATTACTTTTTGCATCTCATTTAAGCTCTGAGAAATATGTTCCGACGTCTCATTACACGAAACCGCCAGATTACCGACTTCATTTGCCACTACGGCAAATCCTTTTCCCGCTTCTCCTGCTCGCGCCGCCTCAATCGAAGCATTCAGGGAAAGTAAGTTGGTCTGAGAGGCAATTCCCTGAATCAAAGAGATAATTTCAAGTGATTCGTTTACCTTTTCGTTCACGGAAGCCGCCGCTTTTGTAATACTGTCCTGCTGTTCATTTAAGCCCTGTACATCTGTCGTTGTCTCCGCCACAACTGCACTGATTTCGTCGAGCCCCGCCGCCAGACTCTCAATACTTTTTTCCATGTCTGCCTCGAATATCTCCCGGCTCCGTTTCTGCTCCGTCACATCAAGAGCTGTCGCTGCCAGAACAATCGGCCGTCTGGCCGAATCAAACACAGCAGTAACCGTCATGTGAAACCATCGGTAATTGCCGTCCGCATGGCGAATACGGAAATCTTCTTTCAGGGGCGCTTGTGATGTTCCTGCCTTTACATAGTTAAAAATCTCTTCCATCACCCGTTTCTTGTCTTTTTCATGGATTAGATTCGAATAGGAGTCCGGCACGTTCGGAAAATCCTGCTCGTTATGGAAACCTAATAACTTTCTAAACTGCTCGGAATACCAGAACTGATTTTCCGGATTTCTTATGTCTCCATCCACGACATTCATGCTCCACGAGCCCTCGTTCAATATGGAATCAATGGCATCATGCTTCTTTTTGGACATATCCAGCTCTATGGCATTGTTGTGGGCTACCGTAATATCGGAAAGCGTTCCTATAAATTCAAATGGTTTGCCTCCCCGCCTGACAACTTCACCTGCCATGCGCATCCAGCACAATCCGTCCATCTTCGTATGAAAACGGTATTCCACATCAAAAACCTTTTTTCCCGTCACATCTGCAATCGTATCATGAAACTCTTTCATAACCTGCTCTTTATCAGCTTCATAAATTTTTGACAGCCATGCCTCCATCGTATCTTCAAATTCACTGCTGTCCTTATAACCCGTAATTTCACGAAACTCATCGCTAAACATAACCCGATTAATCTGTTGTCCCTCTCCGAAATACATCGACCACATTCCGGAATGGTTCATCCGGTTCAGCATCGTCATGTTTTCTCTGGCATGATTCAGCAGCAAATTCGCACAATTCAGCAGATTATTCAGGGATTTCACAACTTCCGGCGCTTTCTCCTGAACGGCTTCATTTTTGATTTCCTCAAATACACCAACCTGAAATGACTTTCCTGCCAGTGCATCCAATTCTCCGGACAACTGCGTCATCCAGTTTTCCTGTGTTTTCTTTCCACGCATACTATAAGTCTCCTTTTCCTTTATTCGTATATTGATATCAAGTTCAAATGCGCTGTCTTTTCTCTTACTGTTATTACTATATTAACTTGATACGCTTTTATATGTCAAGGATTTTAAAAGGATGAATACTACCCAAAATAATATTAAATGTTGTATTGCCAGAAACTATAAATCCAGCGCGGAGCTATCATAAAGAAAGCGCCTCGAGGCTCCAGTTCATGATCTATGAATAAGTAAACTAAAAGTATATGATACGGATAATAAGATAAATCAAAACTGACGCCTCTTCCCGCTCCAATCTCCAAATCCCCCGGATAATCGCTGAGGATATTCCACAGGTTCTGCTTTACCGGCGCATACTCTTCCTCACGGAAATTCGTTTCGATTCGGGTGCGGTCTTCACTAATCTCAAATATACCGTTTTTCACATTCCCGTTCTTTTCACGGATTTCAAAATATTCTGCGATTGCTTTCATGTCTTCCTGATACTTATTTACAAAATCTTCCATCACCGGCTGGGTATTTTCCAAATATTCAAATTTTTCCGGATATGCATAGCGGGAAACGTTCACATCAATTTTCTTCGTGTAATTGCCATTGTGTGCCCTTGCATATACCTGACATTGTCCGGTAGTATTCTGCGAATGTATCACCCCTTTTTCGTCTACGGTAACGATACCCTCATCTGTGGAATACCAGCGCAGGGAAGTATTTACCACAACAGCTTTCTTATTCTTCGCATACTTGCTTTTCTCTATGACGATTTCCGGTGAGGCGGTTTCGTACAGCCCCATGTTATACTGGTATCTTTTAGAATAAATCATTCCAGCATTGACCTTTTTGGCGTTCTTTTTATACGGCTTGGCACCTACCGTATAGCTAAAACCGCTGTATTGCACTGCACCGTTTACCTTTTTGCAGGCCCTTACCATATAAGTCTGATAAGATTTTGTTTTGGGACTGAACCATTTTTTCTTATTCGCTTTTACCTCTGCGACCTTTACAAACTTACGTTTTTTCTTTTGATAAACCTGATAGCCGTCGGCACCATCTACTTTGTTCCATGTTATTTTTATTTTTTTTGCTTTGTAACTGCGGGCGCGCACAAAGGCCGGCGTACTCAGTTGAGTGCTTTCTGTTTCATTCGCCTTTGCTATATGCAGATAGGGACTGCTCGTACACAGTATGCACAAAAGAAGCGCTATGGAGATTAATTTTTTATTCATACTTAATCCTCTAATTTAAACTAAATGTTATATTGCCAGAAACCATAAACCCAGCGCGGAGCTATCATAAAGTGAGGGCCATGAGGATCCAATTCATGATCTATCAATATGTAAACTAAACGTATATGATACGGATAATAGGATAAATCAAAACTGACGCCTCTGTTTACTCCAATCACTAAATCCCTCGGATAATCGCTGAGGATATTCCACAGGTTCTGCTTCACTGGTGCATACTCTTCTTCGCTCAACTTTGTTTCAATGCGGATGCGGTCTTCACTAATCTTAAATATACTGTATTTGGAAGTTCCTTTTTTTATTTGAAATTCAAAATACTCTGCGATTGCTTTCATGTCATCCTGATACTTATTTACAAAATCCTCCATCACCGGCTGGGTACTTTCCAAGTTTTCAAACTTTGCGGGATATGCATAGCGGGAAACGTTTACATCAATTTTCTTCGTATAATTGCCATTGTGTGCCCTTGCATATACCTGACACTGACCGGTAGTATTCTGCGAATGTATCACCCCTTTTTCGTCTACGGTAACGATATTCTCATCTGTGGAATACCAGCGCAGAGAAGTATTTACCACAACCGCTTTCTTATTTTTCGAATACTTGCTTTTCTCTATGACGATTTCCGGTGCGGCAGTCTCGTACACCCCCATATTATACTGGTATTTTTTAGAATAAATCATCCCGGCATTGACCTTTTTGGCGTTCCTTTTGTAGGGCTTGGCGCCTACCGTATAGCTGAAACCGCTGTATTGTACTGCACCGTTTACCTTTTTGCAGGCCCTTACCATATAGGTCTGATAAGATTTTGTTTTGGGACTGAGCCATTTTTTCTTATTCGCATTTATGTCTGCGACCTTTACAAACTTACGCTTTTTCTTTTGATAAACCTGATAGCCGTCGGCGCCGTCCACTTTGTTCCATGTTATTTTTATTTTCTTTGCTTTGTAACTGCGGGCGCGCACAAAGGCCGGCGTACTCAGTTGAGCGCTTTCTGTTTCATTCGCCTTTGCTATAGGCAGATAGGGACTGCTCGTACACAGTATGCACAAAAGAAGCGCTATGGAAATTAATTTTCTATTCATACTTAATCCTCTAATCCAAACTAAATATTGTATTGCCAGAAACTATAAACCCAGCGCGGAGCTATCATAAAGAAAGCGCCTTCAGGATCCAGTTCATAATCCATCAATAAGTAAACTAAAAGTATATGATACGGATAATAAGATAAATCAAAACTGACGCCACCGCCCACTCCAATTACTAAATCCCTCGGATAATCGCTGAGGATATTCCACAGGTTCTGCTTCACCGGTGCATACTCTTCTTCGTGTAAATTCGTTTCGATTCGGGTGCGGTCTTCACTAATCTTAAATATGCCGTTTTTCACATTCCCGTTCTTTTCACGGATTTCAAAATACTCTGCGATTGCTTTCATGTCCTCCTGATACTTATTAACAAAATCCTCCATCACCGGCTGAGTATTTTCCAAATATTCAAACTTTGCCGGATATGCATAGCGGGAAACGTTGACATCAATTTTCTTCGTGTAATTGCCATTGTGTGCCCTTGCATATACCTGACACTGGCCGGTAGTATTCTGCGAATGAAGTATCCCTTTTTCATCTACGGTAACGATACTCTCATCTGTGGAATACCAGCGCAGAGAAGTATTTACCACAACCGCTTTCTTATTTTTCGAATACTTGCTTTTCTCTATGACGATTTCCGGTGCGGCAGTCTCGTACACCCCCATATTATACTGGTATTTTTTAGAATAAATCATCCCGGCATTGACCTTTTTGGCGTTCCTTTTGTAGGGCTTGGCGCCTACCGTATAGCTGAAACCGCTGTATTGTACTGCACCGTTTACCTTTTTGCAGGCCCTTACCATATAGGTCTGATAAGATTTTGTTTTGGGACTGAGCCATTTTTTCTTATTCGCTTTTATGTCTGCGACCTTTACAAACTTACGTTTTTTCTTTTGATAAACCTGATAGCCGTCGGCGCCATCTACTTTGTTCCATGTTATTTTTATTTTCTTTGCTTTGTAACTGCGGGCGCGGACAAAGGTCGGTGTACGGAGTTGGGCGCTTCCTATGTCATTTGCCTTTGCTATAGGCAGATAGGGACTGCTCGTAAACAGTATGCACAAAAGAAGCGCTATGGAAGTTAATTTTCTATTCATAATAATACTCATCCTTTCTTATTTGAATCGCATCCGATACTATATGTTTACCATAATCCCGATAATGTTGAAACGGATCATTTTTATGTTCATTTGCCTCTCCATAGGCAAGCAGCAACATCTCAATATCATTAGCATTCATGGATATATCTTTTCTACTGCCTTCCATTATATTTGTCCATTTTTTTTCAAAAATAGAATAAACACAGGTCTCATGATTTCGATATAATTGGCTGACACCCGTTGCCTTGTAAGCATCGTCCAGTCCTAAGGCATGACCCATTTCATGAGCAGCACAAGCTCTGTAACCAGTACGATTTTCTTCGGCACCGTTCAACTGTGTGTTCGTTGGCATATATACAAATATAGCCTCATCGTTAGACAACATATCCCCTCCGTGCAAACCATAAGCATGAAACCAGTATTGGGAGCTGCATTGTTTAAAATACCTACACTCTCCACCTATTCCTACCAGCATAAACATCTGGTTCTTATTATAGGCACCATTGCCCTTTTCATGAAATACTAATTTTGTATCAAACTGTACACCTGCAGCAAAATCATTTTCATTACCTTGTACACGTATGGAATAAGCTTCTTCTACCCCTTCCCTGAATTCGTGACAATATGTTCCTCCCTGTGGTGCTCCTTTATATGTAAATTGTTCATCGCGAACGGAGCCTTTGCGGCCGTTGTCTCCATAGGTGCAAAATTCTACATACAAATGAATGTATAATGTTTTCGGCGTCAGGTGATATTTTATACAGGGGTAGTATGTTTCCCCATCATTCGACAGGGAAAAATCTTTCATCTTTTGAGTAGATTCTTCCTCAGAAAATTCTCCCCATTCCATATGTACGCCTTTCCAATCGTTCGCATTGCGCATAAAACAATCCCAATTGGTCTTTTCATCAACAGTAGCCGGATATACCTGTGCAGATGAAAAATTGCTCATTGCTCCGTTTATCCTTTTCTTGCCTTTCTTTTTAAATGCGCAGACTTTATAATAAAAAGTCGTATTTGCTGGTAAATTGTTATTATTCCAAGTTGTTGTCTTTTTTGAATTAATACGTTTTATACATTTATAGGTGCCCTTGGCGCGATTACTCCGATAAATACGGTAACCACTGATTCCCTTTGTATGTTTACTCTTTTTCGATTTCCATGTAATTTTTAATCGCTTATAATCAAATGCCTCAACCGTAATATCCGGTGCACTGGCTTTGATTTTTACCTTATTACTGGTAGCGAGACGCTTACCCATTGAATTATAAGCTTTTACATAATAGTAGTACTTTTTCCCCTTTTCTAACTTTGTATGGTTATATGATTTTTTCGTTGTTTTTATTGCTTTATATTTTACCTTATGATATTGTCAATATTGGTTGACACTTTTTTTACAAGGATATCAATGCCTAA
>CAPAOV010000034.1 GCA_948579355.1 uncultured Eubacterium sp.
CAGAGAACAGAAAAGGATAGCATGTATGAACTGTCCGCAAAAAATGACCGACTGAGGAGGGAAAAGGCGAGGGCTTTAACTTGCAGCACTACGCCGCCTATAATAATTTCATTAACGACCTTACACAGTGTTTGATGCCGTATATAAATGAAAATTATTCGACTCTGACCGGACGTGAAAACACGGCGATTTGCGGTTTTTCCATGGGAGGACGTGTCAGTTTGCAGATTGGTTTTATGAGGCAGGAGCAGTTTGGTTATATCGGTGGCTTCTGTCCGGCGTTTGGCATTTTCAAATATACAAATTACGGAGTGACGGAAGAAGGCTTCTTTACTGAAGATACCTTTACACTGAAGCCAGAATTTATGGACAACACTCTTGTTCTCATTGCAGCAGGACCAAAAGATGATATTGTTAAGACAGAGCCGAAGCGTTATGCTAATGCCCTGCAAAAAAACAAAGTACCGCACTTTTACTATGAGACGATGGGAGGCGATTCCAAGAACAAAGGCGGCGGTGGCCATGAACCTGCAGTTTACCAGCATGGACTATACAATTTTCTGAAAAGGATTTTTAAATAGTTATTTTTTGCATAAGCGGCAGCGCCTGTATGTCAGGCTCTGCCCTTTTCAGTTATGAAAAAGTAAACAATCGACATACATAATCTTTTTATAAAATCGCTCTTTTCATACTTTCTACTTTGTGGTATGATAGAAACAGATATGTGAAAAAGGAGTTGTTAGTATGTCAGAAATGAATGAAGGAGTGAACAGCAGGAATTTTATTCAGAATGAGATAGATAATGATTTGCAGAACGGAGTATATGAGCAGGTGGTGACACGGTTTCCGCCCGAGCCAAACGGTTATCTGCACATCGGTCACGCAAAATCCATTCTCTTGAATCAGGGGTTGGCAAAAGAATATAAGGGCACTTTTAATCTTCGTTTTGACGATACAAATCCGCAGAAAGAAAAGGAAGAGTTTGTTACTTCGATTAAAGATGATGTTACTTGGATTTGTGGAGAAGAACCGCCGGTCTATTTTGCGTCAGACTATTTCGATACGATGTATGAATGCGCCGTAAAACTTATTCGAAAAGGAAAAGCATTTGTATGTGACTTGACGCCGGAGGAGATACGTGAATACCGTGGCACATTGAAAGAGCCGGGGAAAAATAGTCCCTACCGTGAACGCTCCGTCGAGGAAAATCTGAAGTTGTTTGAGGAGATGAAAGAGGGGAAGTATGAGGATGGTTCCCGTGTGCTTCGTGCCAAAATAGATATGTCTTCTCCGAATATAAACATGCGTGATCCCATCATATATCGGGTAGCGCATTTATATCATCATAATACGGGAGATAAATGGTGTATTTATCCTATGTACGATTTTGCGCATCCGATTGAAGATGCAGTTGAGGGGATTACTCATTCCATATGTACTTTGGAATTTGAAGATCATCGCCCATTATATGATTGGGTAGTAAGGGAATGTGAATTTGAGGTTCCTCCGCGTCAGATTGAGTTTGCGAAAATGTATTTAACGAATGTAGTAACAGGAAAGCGCTATATCAAGAAATTAGTAGAAGATGGTATCGTAGATGGTTGGGACGACCCTCGTCTGGTTACTATTACAGCGCTTCGCCGACGTGGTTATACGGCCTCTTCGATTCGTAAATTTATGGAACTGTGCGGTGTATCCAAATCAAATAGTTCCGTTGATTATGCTATGCTTGAGTATTGCATAAGAGAAGATTTAAAGATGAGCCGTTCACGGATGATGGCAATTTTGGACCCGATTAAATTGGTGATTGATAATTATGACGAGGGTAAAGTGGAATATTTAGATGTACCAAACAATCAGGAAAACCCTGAATTAGGTACTCGAAAAGTTCCTTTTTGCAGAGAGCTGTATATTGAGCGCGAGGACTTTAAAATCGAGCCGCCAAGAAAGTATTTTCGTCTTTTCCCAGATAACGAAGTGCGGTTGATGAGCGCTTATTTTGTCAAGTGTGTAGGATATGAGACAGATGATGACGGTAACGTGACAGTTGTTCATTGTACCTATGACCCGGAGACAAAAAGCGGTTCCGGATTTAATGGACGCAAAGTCAAAGGTACGATTCACTGGGTCGCAGCGCCTACGGCGGCGACAGCGGAGGTCAGGCTTTATGAAAATATTGTCGATGAAGAGAAAGGGGTATATAATGAAGATGGTACGATAAATGTGAATCCCGATTCATTGACAATACGAAAGAAGTGTTATGTGGAACCTGCATTAGCAGAGGCACAACCGGGTGATAAGTTCCAATTTATGCGCACGGGCTTCTTTTGTGTAGATACAAAGGATACGACAAAGGAGCATCAGGTATTTAATCGTATCGTTTCACTGAAGAGTTCCTATCGTCCGAATAAATAGTAAAAAAGAAATGGAGAATTGCAATGGGTAATATTTTTTCCGGCCTGGAGAGTCTGGGCTTCAAAGATGTAGAAAAAGTGGATGTATTTCAAGAAAATGAAAAGGGGAAAGGCGCAGCCGCTTCCCAACAGGAAAAGAAACCGGAGACGACGGAGGAAGATTTGCTTTTTGATAAATCATATACATGCCCTGTATGTGATTATGAATTTAAAAGTAAAATGGTTCGTACCGGCAAGGTACACTTGTCAGGGGCAGATTCTGATTTGCGGCCAAAGTATGTAGGCGTTGATTCGTTGAAATATGATGCTATTTTGTGCCCAAAATGTGGTTATGCCGCATTGAATCGCTACTTCAATTTTGTTATGGCAAGTCAGGCAAAGAGTATAACCGAAAAGATTTCTTCTACGTTTAAATATCAGCAGGAGAGCGGCAACATATATACATATGATGATGCAATCATGCGGCACAAGATGGCGCTGCTCAATACCGTTGTTAAAAACGGAAAGAACAGTGAGAAAGCATATACCTGTCTGAAGATGGCATGGCTTCTCCGTGGTAAGGCTGAAATGTTGCAGCAGGGCGAGCATAAGAAAGAAGAAGTCGAGGCTCTTCAGAAAGAAGAAAAGGAATTGTTGACGAAAGCTTTTGAGGGATTTGAGGCAGCATTTGATAAGGAAGATTTTCCGATGTGTGGAATGGACCAATATACGATGATGTATTTGCTTGCTGAGTTGGCAAGAAGAATTGGAAATACAGACGTTGC
Source organism: uncultured Eubacterium sp. (assembly GCA_948579355.1). GTDB lineage: Bacteria > Bacillota > Clostridia > Lachnospirales > Lachnospiraceae > Eubacterium_F. The sequence continues at coordinate 3,179 of CAPAOV010000034.1, forward strand.
CAAACGTTATGTTTCAAGAGTTTTGGTAGCACGTGACGCACAAAAGAGAATCAAAGATAAAGCATTTGATTTGAAAGAAAAATTATAAAAGAAAAGTTATGGGAAAATGTGCTTTAGGCCCAATGGAACGGATTTGAATTTGTTCCATTGGGTTATTTTCTATTTACTATTTAGAAGCGTGTTTTGAAATTAGTGAGATGTTAAGTTTCAGTTTCGATGGAAACAACGCCGTTTGTTTTTGTTAATGCCCGCTGCAACGCATCTTTTGATGTTCCCCACGGTTTGTCTGCGTTGCGGTAATCAAATTTGTCTACGAACCATGAGACCTCTTCCTGCATACGTTTAAAATTATCGAGAAAGATTTTATTTAAATCCGCAGTAAAGTCTTCCAGAACGGAATGGGATAAGTAACTTGGCGCCATTTCATACAGAAGCCCATAATGCTCTACACAGCATCCCTGACAGTTTCTGAATTTTTTCCGGAAGTTGTCATCTTTATCGTAGAGATAAAAGGTAGTGATAAGATAGCGTTTGAAAATATTTTTTATGCGGTTGCAGAGAAAACAGGAGCGCGTCTGTTCTTCGGTATACTGATACAGGGCGGAAGCGGTATTTTTCGAGAAGAGCCTGCCGCCGGAAGTACGTCCCTTTTTCTGTAACTTTTCTATGTTCTGTATCGTTTTGTTCATATGAGATTGTAGAATCAGTCCCAGACCAAGGCGGTTTTCGAAATGGTACATCATTTTTATGTGGTGGGCGCAAAATCCAATTTCGTCAGTAGTAAGCCGGATGTCATCTTCCATATAGCTTGGCCCCATAGCAAAAGCAACCTCATCTTCATCCAGTTTTTTCTTCATAGCGCAGATTACACATTCACAGGGAGTATCAAAAATGTCGTTCACGGGAATATCATATAAAACTTCTTTCATACAGAACCTCCTTTTTGTTGGCAGCATACCTTTTGAGCCTTACTGATGTTTTGACCTTTTGGCTCTGGCATCATCATAACATACAATATAAAAAATGAAAATAAGTTAAAAATATAAGAAAAAAAGAGTATAATTGAGATAAAATGAGCATATAATGGATAATAGTGGAAATTGGTTAGGGAATTGCTGTTGCATTTCTTCTATAAAAAGCATATTATTAGAATAATCATTTAGCACTCAACTAGAAAGAGTGCTAACAAGAAAAAGGAAATGGAGGAAAGTAGAATGAAATTAGTACCTTTAGGTGACAGAGTTGTATTAAAACAGTTAGATGCGGAAGAAACAACAAAATCCGGTATTGTGTTGCCGGGACAGGCGCAGGAGAAACCACAGCAGGCTGAAATCGTCGCTGTCGGCCCCGGTGGAATGGTAGATGGAAAAGAAGTAAAAATGGAAGTTAAAGAGGGCGATAAAGTTATTTATTCCAAATATGCGGGAACTGATGTGAAATTAGATGGTGACGAATATGTGATTGTCCGTCAAAATGATATTTTAGCAATTGTTGAATAATATTAGGAGGTTAGAGAATTATGGCGAAAGAGATTAAGTTTGGAGCAGAGGCTAGAGCTGCGCTGGAAGCAGGTGTAAATAAATTATCCGATACCGTACGTGTTACGTTAGGGCCAAAGGGAAGAAATGTAGTTCTTGATAAGTCATTTGGTGCGCCGTTGATTACAAACGACGGAGTGACAATTGCCAAAGAGATTGAGTTAGAGGATGCATTTGAAAACATGGGCGCACAGCTTGTAAAAGAAGTTGCGACAAAGACGAATGACGTTGCCGGTGACGGTACGACGACGGCGACAGTTCTCGCTCAGTCAATGATAAACGAGGGCATGAAAAACCTTGCCGCAGGGGCAAACCCGATTATTCTCCGTAAGGGTATGAAAAAAGCAACGGAAGTCGCCGTTGAATCAATTCAGGCAATGAGTTCCACCCTGACGGGAAAAGAGCAGATTGCCAAAGTGGCTGCCATTTCTGCTGGCGATGAGCAGGTTGGTGAGATGATAGCCGATGCGATGGAAAAGGTTTCCAACGATGGGGTTATTACGATTGAAGAATCAAAGACAATGATGACTGAACTTGACATGGTAGAGGGTATGCAGTTTGACAGAGGATATTTGTCTGCATATATGGCTACAAATATGGATAAAATGGAGGCAGAACTTGAGAATCCATATATTTTGATTACGGATAAAAAGATTTCCAATATACAGGAAATACTGCCTCTTCTTGAGCAGGTTGTTCAGGCAAGCGCAAGACTTCTTATCATCGCTGAGGACGTGGAAGGAGAAGCGCTTAGCACATTGGTTATCAACAAGTTGCGCGGAACATTTAATGTCGTTGCCGTGAAAGCGCCGGGATATGGCGACCGCAGAAAAGAGATGTTGAAAGATATCGCAATCTTGACAGGCGGTCAGGTAATTTCAGAAGAGCTCGGTCTTGATTTGAAAGAGACGACGATGGATATGCTTGGCCGTGCCAAGTCCGTTAAGGTTCAGAAGGAGAATACGATTATCGTCGATGGCGAGGGTGATAAGGCAGATATTGAAGCACGTGTCGCTCAAATTAAAGTGCAGATTGACGAGACAACATCTGATTTTGACCGCGAGAAATTGCAGGAGAGACTGGCGAAGCTGGCCGGCGGCGTTGCTGTTGTGCGTGTAGGTGCGGCGACAGAGACGGAAATGCAGGAGGCGAAACTTCGCATGGAAGATGCGCTGGCTGCAACAAGAGCTGCCGTAGAAGAGGGAATTATTTCCGGTGGCGGTTCGGCTTATATCCACGCGAGCAAAGAGGTTGCCAAATTGGCGGCTACTTTGGAGGGAGATGAAAAGACAGGCGCTAATATTATTTTGAAAGCCTTGGAATCACCATTGCGCCGTATCGCAGAAAATGCAGGGTTAGAAGGTTCTGTTATCATTGATAAAGTTTCTTCCGGTGACGCCGGTTACGGCTTTAACGCTCTGACAGAAGAATATGTAGATATGGTAGAGTGCGGAATTCTGGACCCGGCTAAGGTGACGAGAAGCGCTTTGCAGAATGCAACTAGTGTAGCGTCAACCCTGTTGACAACGGAGTCTGTAGTTGCTAATATTAAAGAAGATGTACCTCCGATGCCTGCAGGCGGCGCCGGTATGGGCGGAATGATGTAATAATTATCCACAACAGACAGGAGAAAAACATGGAACAATCCTATGCAGAAGCAAATGCAAAAAAGAAAGTAACTGGAGCCAGTGTGGCGCTTAAAATGACATTGATTTTACTCGTAATACTTGTATTTACAGCGTCTGTTTTGGGAGCAATGCAGACGGGAATCCACATCATTGTGTTCATTGGTGTGGCGGCTATATTTGCTCTTATCTGGTACTGGCCCAGATTTAAAATCGAATGGGAATATGTTTTTTGCGATGGACAATTAGACTTTGATATGATTCAGGGAGGCGAGCGGCGCAAAAATATTTTGCGCATTGAGATTGAGGAAGCGGATGTCGTCGCACCTATTCAGTCTCATCGTCTGGACGGGTATCGCCATTTAGAGGTGAAAGATTATTCTTCTATGAGGGAGGATGCCGCAATTTATGGAATAGCTACCCGTTTATCGGAACAAAGGGAAAAAGTCGTAATCCTTTTTGAGCCAACATCCCGAATGGTAGAGCTGATGCATAAGAAATGTCCGGAGATTGTGGAATATTCAGAATAGCATAAAAATGATATTGTTGTACTCACAAATGTGCGCTTTACGTTTTGCATTTTTGTGAGTACTTTTTTACTTATAGGATTAGGGTGTCAAAAGGTCTGAATTTCCCTTTTGACACCCTAATCCTTATAGGAAAGTGCATTCTGTGCGCAGCCATTTTTACAAAAAGTGTGTTGAAAAAAGAAGAATAATGGGTTGACAAGTTTTTTGTTTTTAGATACAATAGGTAAAATATATAAATATAGAAGAGAGGAAGATAAAAATGGGATTGATTATTGGTGAAGGCATTACATTTGACGACGTGTTACTAGTACCTTCTTATTCTGAAGTGATTCCAAATGAAGTTTGTTTGCGGACTCATTTGACAAAAGATATTGAACTGAATATTCCAATGATGAGCGCCGGTATGGATACTGTTACGGAGCATCGTATGGCGATTGCCATGGCCAGACAGGGAGGGATAGGCATTATCCATAAAAATATGTCCATAGAAGCACAGGCAGTAGAGGTTGACCAAGTAAAACGCTCGGAGAATGGAGTTATTACAGACCCATTTTATCTCTCTCCGGAACATACATTAGCAGATGCGGATGACCTTATGGGGAAATTCCGTATTTCCGGCGTCCCGATTACAGAAGGAGACGACAAAAAGCTGGTCGGTATTATAACGAACCGCGATTTGAAATTTGAGACGGATTACACGAAGAAGATTAAGGAATGTATGACGGCCGAGGGTCTTGTGACGGCGCAGGAAGGGATTACTCTTGAAGAGGCAAAGAAAATACTGGCGAAAGCAAGAAAAGAAAAACTTCCGATTGTAGATAAGGATGGCAACCTCAAAGGGTTGATTACGATTAAGGATATTGAGAAGCAGATTAAGTATCCGAATTCAGCAAAAGATAAACAGGGAAGGCTGCTCTGTGGTGCCGGAGTCGGAGTAACGGCTAACATTATGGAGCGCGTTGACGCCTTAGTTAAGGCACAGGTAGATGTGATTGTTATTGATACGGCACATGGCCATTCCGCTAATGTTCTTAAAGTAGTAAAAATGGTACGTGAGGCGTATCCAAACCTTGGTATTATTGCCGGAAACGTGGCGACGGGAGAGGCGACAAAAGCATTGATTGAAGCAGGGGTTGACGCCGTAAAGGTTGGTATCGGTCCCGGTTCCATTTGTACCACGCGTGTTGTTGCCGGCATTGGCGTTCCTCAGGTTACGGCTATTATGGATGCCTATCAGGTGGCCAAAGAATATGGCATTCCGGTTATCGCGGATGGCGGTATTAAATATTCCGGCGACATGACGAAAGCGATTGCAGCGGGAGCAAATGTTTGTATGATGGGAAGTATTTTTGCCGGATGCGACGAGAGTCCGGGAAGTTTTGAATTGTTTCAGGGAAGAAAATATAAAGTGTATCGTGGGATGGGTTCGATTGCCGCTATGGAAAACGGAAGTAAAGACCGTTATTTCCAGCAGGATGCCAAAAAGCTTGTGCCAGAGGGCGTAGAAGGGCGTGTGGCATATAAAGGTTCTGTGGAGGATACGGTATTCCAGTTGATTGGCGGTCTTCGTTCCGGCATGGGTTACTGTGGTGCGGCAACGGTCGAAGAATTAAAAGAAAACGGGCGGTTTGTAAAAATCTCGGCAGCATCGCTGAAAGAGAGCCATCCACACGATATTCATATTACAAAAGAGGCACCGAATTATAGTGTCGAATAGAACATATCCATACTCCCGTGTCCGCCGTAGGCGGAAGCGGAGAGTGAGAATAAAACGCTGCGTCCTGATTATCAGTGGGGCAGCGCTTTTTATCCTTTTCATATGTGGGATAATTTCTTTTATAGGAAAGACCGATTCACAACAGACGGTAAACAAAGCTAAAACACTTCCCAAGATTACGATAGATACACAATTACTTGTAAAAAATAAGTTTTCCCGTCCGGGGGTGGCGTTAAATAAAATAAACGGGATTGTAGTCCATTATACAGCTAATCCAAAGACGGACGCCGAAGACAACCGCAATTATTTTAACAACCTGCCGAAGATTAATAAAGAAAGAGAAACGCCGATTTATGCCAGCAGTCATTTTATTGTTGGTCTGGAGGGGCAGATTGTTCAGTGCATACCACTCAATGAGATATCGTACGCATCGAATGAGAGAAATGGCGACACGATATCGGTAGAGTGCTGTCACAGGGACAAATCCGGTAAGTTTAATGACATTACATATAAGGCGCTTGTGGAATTATTGGCATACTTATGTTTGAAATTTGATTTGCAGGAAGAGGACATTATCCGCCACTATGATGTGACGGGGAAATTGTGTCCGTTGTACTATGTAAAAAATGAAGATGAGTGGTTACAGTTGCGAAACGATGTGAAGCGCAGGAAGCAAAGCGTATAACGACGATTGTATTGGTCGGAGCATTATGTGTTACAAATCCATCTGAATCGTATTATGTAAATTTTCATATTGACGATACGTTACTCCCGAAGAAGCCATCATTTTTTTGGCTGCGATAACGGAAGCGGTATTCGCATATTTATCTTCTCCGTATATGACTTCACGGATGCCGGATTGAATCAGTGCTTTTGTGCATTCATTACACGGAAAGAGAGTTGTGTATACTTTTGCACCATCGAGATTGGTACCCGTATAATTGAGAAGCGCATTCAGCTCTGCATGGCATACATAGAGGTATTTTGTCTCAAGGGGGTCGCTGTTTTCACGTTCCCACGGATATTCGTCATCGGAACAGCCCTGTGGCATGCCGTTGTAGCCAACCGATAGTATTTTGTTGTCTTTACCGACGATACAGGCCCCTACACTTGTGTTGGGGTCTTTACTTCGCATGGAAGAAAGTTTTGCGATTCCCATAAAATACTGGTCCCAGGATAAGTAGTCTTGTCGTTTCATTATTTTGTCCTCCTGTCATAGCGGAAAATTTTTTCTAACACAAAAGGACTGTCAGCAGACAGTCCGATTATATTCGACGGGTAAAATTGTAGTTGCAGTACGACTGCCCTCTACATTACGCAAGTTTGTTTACGGCAATTGTTAAACGGGAAACTTTTCTTGCGGTTGTGTTCTTATGATACACACCTTTTTTAGTCGCCTTGTCAAGCTCGGATACCGCAGCTTTTAAAGCGATTTCAGCAGCAGCCTTATCGTTTGCCTCAATGGCAGCATCTACTTTTTTGATAGCTGTCTTAACTCGGGAACGAACCGATTTATTTTTGGCAGCGCGTTTTTCAGAAACAAGAATCCTTTTTTTTGCTGATTTAATATTTGCCAATTCCAGCACCTCCATCGTAATTATCTCATTAATGTTCTCTGTCTGGCTGCTCGGACACGGACGTCAGCACAAACATACTCATGTATCATAGTATACATTTCGCCGAATGTCAAGTATTTTAAAGAAAAAGATTGGCGTCTCCCCATGTGTCCAAAATACTTTTTACAATACTGAATAAAAATCGGGGATTGAGCTACATTAACTGAGAGAAGAGAAAAGGGAGGCGATTTACTAATGGAGAAGAGAACGGATTTGGCCATGGAGACGCGAGAGAGCTTTCCGCAAAATCATGTGGAGATTCAGGGGGTTCTCTTGGAGAAGAAAGAATGTCTGGACGGCAGAGCGCTGATTACGACGGTAAAGATTCAGGATGAGGCGGGAAGTAAGGCGATGAGAAAACCGATTGGCACTTATGTGACAGTGGAGTCTCCGCTCATGCGGGATGGGGATTTTGAGGAGCGCGAACCATTGCTGTTATGTATTTGCGGCCAGTTGGAAAAGATGATACAGGGAATGAAGCAGAAAAGCGTACTCATTATCGGATTGGGAAACCGTGAGGTGACTTCGGATTCTCTCGGCCCCAAAATGACCGATGCCCTTTTTATAACAAGACATTTCAAACAGGAATTTGGCAATACATTTTTAGAGGAAAATCAGTATGGCTGTGTCAGCGCGATTGCACCGGGAGTCATGGCACAGACGGGGATTGAGACAGGAGAATTGCTGGAGGGGGTCGTGCGTCAGACAAAACCGGATTTGGTTATTGCTGTTGATGCGCTGGCAGCCCGAAGTGTTAGTCGCCTTTGTACGACAATTCAAATTACGGATACGGGAATAGCGCCCGGCGCTGGTGTCGGAAACCGCCGCAAGGAGCTGAATGAAAAAAATTTAGGAGTGCCGGTTGTGGCGATTGGTGTTCCTACGGTCGTAGATGCCGGAACGATTATTGGAGACCACTTGGAACATGTGCTGCAGAAACAGGGGTATTCGGAAGATGAAATAGAGCGTTTCATCAATGAAATTATGGGAGAAGAAACGGAAAAGGTTATGGTGACCCCAAAAGATATTGATTGTTCCGTTAGTCAAATCAGCGAGGATTTGGCGCATATTTTAAACCACTGTTTTCAAAAGCGGGATAATCTGTAAACAAGGCGCATATGCTGATAAAAGAGAATGGGGGAATTATCATGTTACGACAGGGTCTGCGCATTTTGTTAGGCATGGCGGCAATTGTGTGCGTCGCCTCGCTTGCCGCTATGAAAGAATTACCGGAGTTCGAAATGATTTCGATGTTGGGGCAATATCTGGCGGCGGACAGCGCCCTGTGTCTGAAAGATGGACAAGGAGAAGAACGTCTGGTGGCAGAGCTGCTTGGCGGCAAAGAATATATTTTTATTGGAAACAGTGAAGAACAAAAAGAGACCCTCATTCTGAACGAAAACAAAGAATTGTACGAAGTGGCGAAAGAAAATGAGAATCCGCTTTTGGGGGATGTCGAGACGCCGCAGGGGCAGACGGTGAGCAATCCGAAAATACTGCCGGTTCCCCGACAAAAAAATGCTCTGGTTGAGCAGTTAAGAGAATCCGCAGATGTCTCTTTTCTCTGGAAAAATTTCTATATTGTAGACTCGACAACATCAGTAACGAAAGCCGACTTCGATGTAAAACAATTGTTGCAGGCGAATATGAAGATGGTGAAAAAAAAGGGAAAAAAGCAAATATTGATTTATCACACCCATGGTGCATCCGAGTACTTCAAAGACAGTCGCAATGGCGTGATTGAGGATTCGGTAGTGGGCGTGGGGGATGCCCTGACACGGGAGTTGGAAAAACTCGGATACGGTGTTTACCACGACCGCACGCAATACGATAGAGTCAATGGGGGGATTGACCGCAGTTTTGCCTATAATCAGTCACTTGATGGAATTACAAAAATAAAGCAGAAATATCCGGATATTGAGGTTATGATAGATTTACATAGGGATTCGGTCGGGAAAGGAAAACATACTTATACAACGATACAGGGGCGTAAGACGGCAATCGTCATGTTCTTCAACGGTATGAGCCGGACGAAGTCCGGCCCTATCGCATATTTGAAAAATCCGAATTTAAAAGGGAATCTGGCGTTTAGTCTGCAAATGAAGTGCAAGGCTATGGAATATTATGATGGATTTACAAAGCCAATTTATTTGAAAGGATACCGTTATAATTTACACTTACTTCCAAAGTCGCTGCTCATTGAACTGGGAAATGAAAACAATACGGTAGAGGAGGCGAAGAATGCGGCTATGCCACTGGCGGATGTGCTTGCCAAAGTATTGTCGGGAGAGGGATAGAGACGCTATTGCTTCCGCTCGTTGCTTTTCACATAAATATGGGCAGTATTACATATGTTGTTAAACTGTTCCGGCGAGAGTTGGCGGCAATAGTGAAAAAGGCGGAGAAAGTCATAGTCAATTGTTGCGCTGTACTGGTCCATATGAAAGGTTTCCAAATCTTTGGCAAGGCGGGAAAGGGAAATATTCATTCCCTCGGCGAGACGTATGATGGTAGTGAGACGGCAATCTGTTTCTCCGCGTTCAATGCGTCCAATCGTATTTTTATCACATTCGATTAGTTCTCCGAGGTCTTCCTGAGTCAGGCCGGCAATGGAGCGGTATTTTCGAATGATAGTTCCCAGCTTGTATAAAGTATATTTTTTCATAACGATAGTCCTCACTTTCAAATGTTCTATATTCTATTTTAAAATAGGAGCCGGTTATCTCAACAATGGAAATGCGTTTTTGTACAGCGGAAAGAAACTATTATAGTGGTTTGTCTTTCCCTTTTTTTATATTTTTTTTAGAAATGGAAAAAAGGAAAATAGTGTTTTGTCGTTTTTTGACGAAAAAAGTTGTCCTGCGCATTTCACGATGTGATAAAATTAAAGATAGGAGTAAAGGCAAATCAAAAGAAAAAACCGAATGTATTCGGGACAAGTATTGTGTCTGCGCTGCGTCCGCAAACTTGGTCTTTTAAAAAGCAGCGCAGAAATGGAGGGCACTATGATTTATGAGGAAAATGAAATGATTGGAAAACGTTTATTAAAAATCCGTAAAGTGAACGAATTGGATTATTATGATATGGCGGCCATTCTCGGAATCAGCGAAGGACATTATCGTAAGATTGAGAGGGGAATTTATGGTTTGGACATTCCCAAATTGTTGCGTCTTTATGAAAAACTGGATGTTGACCCGATGTATCTTCTTCTCGGTAAACTGGATTTATCTACTGCCTATACAAAAATAAGCGGTATTGTCGACCGCAAAAAGATGCTTTGTGAACTTCTTGATTTTTGTATTCGGGAAATCAGGAACAGTACGGATTTATCGTAGGGGAGGAAAGAGAGATGGAAGTCTTAGTGTACAGCAAAGAAGAAAAGTTATGCAGGATGATACATTCCCTTTTCGACGAACGGATAATGCTGGTACATACTTTGGGAGAAGCAAAAAAGTGGATTTGCAGCAGAAAAATTAATGTTGTAATTATTGATTTGGAGAGAGCAAAGGAAGAGGGGATTGCATTAGCACATTATCTGCGGGAAATTCACCGCCACTATCTTACGCCCATAATTTTTCTGGCGGACGATGACGCCTATGAGAGAGAGGCTTTTCGGGAGATACGCTGTTATGATTACCTGTATAAACCTGTCCGCCCCGAAATGCTGCGGGAAGTGGTAAATCTTCTCTGTGATAAACTGGACCCCAATTGTATTCCCAAAAGTCTTGTCATACGACTGCGCAATGACGTCTATCGTTTCGAAATTTCCGATGTAGTATATCTTGAAATCCTCAATAAAAAGCTGATTATCCATACGCAATATGAGGACTGGGATTTCCCGTACCGCCCGATACGTGAATGTGTCGGGCAGGGGCGGGGAGAACTGGTTCAATGCCACAGAGCGATGGCGGTCAATCGGCGTTATGTAGAGAGGATTGATTATCAGAACCGGAATATTTTATTGAAAGACAGAAGCGACAGGGTTCTGCTCGGCCCTAAATATATGCGCGGCATCCGTTCCCTGTTTGACAGGCCGGAAGAATCCGGTTATACTTAAAAATCAGTGTGAAAAAACGACGATGCGTTAATTTTTCATATGATGCATAAACATTCCGGAATGGAGATTGAGATGAGAAAGGTACGTTAGAAGATATGAAACATTTATTTTTGATTCGCCACGGACGGCAGTGCAGCAAACGCTGTAATGTGGACGTTTCTTTGGACGAGACAGGAAGAAAACAGGCGAAGCTGCTTGGTGAGCGGCTTAGAAGTTATAAAATAGAAAAATTGTATTCGTCTGATTTGGTGAGGGCGCGGGAGACGGCGCAGATAGTTCAAAAGATAATTCCTGTTCCTTATGAAATATTGCCGGATATTCAGGAAATTGATTTTGGAGGGTTTACCGGAAAAACAGACGAAGAAATTCGTATACAATATGCTGAATTTTGCGCGCAACGCTCCCTGCATCAGGATGACCTTTCCTATCCAGAGGGCGGGGAATGCGGAGAGGATGTAGCGGAACGGGCGATGCCGCAGTTGCAAAAGCTGTGCAGACAGGAAGAGAACCGTATTGCGATTGTGACGCATGGAGGCGTTATTCGTTCGGTATGTGCTTCCATTATGCAGATGGAGCAGAAGCACAAATTAAAGTTTGCTGTTGACATGGAAAATACGAGTATTACTCATCTCATTTTTGACGAAGAGAGGGAGATTTTCTTTCTGGAACGCTTTAATGACTTCGCTCATTTAGAGGGGCATGAAGAGCTTTTACGCAAAAACTGGAAGATTTCTCTGGAAAAGCGGGTAAAATAATCTGGCATGGTGAAAAAATATAAAACTGGTAGTTTTTATACTGCCAGTTTTTTGTATAATAAGGGTTACAGCCTGATGGTGACAGGTCGGCGGAGGCGATTTGTCATCATCATACTATACTATTTTTTTAGGGAGGAATGTATATGTATAAAATGATGACGCCGGGACCGACAATGGTTGCTGATTCTGTTATGAGAGCACGAAGCCGTATATTTGGAAATCCGGATGTGGATGTAAATTTCTGCGAGGAGTATTATCAAATATGCCTTTCACTGGCAGAGCTGTTACATACTAAAAATAGTGTTTATATTTTGAACGGGGAGGGGATCCTCGGACTGGAGGCGGCTTGCGCGTCGCTGACGGAACCGGAAGATAAAGTGCTGGTCATTGACAACGGAATCTTTGGGAAAGGATTTGCCGATTTCGTGAGATTGTACGGTGGAGAGCCCGAATTATACACGGTGGATTACAGAAGACCGGTAGAGGTGTCTGCGTTGCGTGATTTCCTGCAGAAACATCACGATTATAAGTACGCAACAGTCGTGCATTGTGATACGCCGAGCGGCGTGCTGAATGCAATTGATGAAATTTGCCCGCTGCTGAAGTCTTACGGGATAATTACGGTTGTCGATTCCGTGGCGGCGATGTTTGGAGAGGAATTGCTTGTCGACGAATGGCAGGTGGATATTGCCTGCGGAGGCTCGCAAAAGGCGTTATCAGCGCCGCCGGGGCTTACGTTTGTTTCCGTCAGTGAGGAGGCTAAAGAAGTCATGAGAAAGCGAAATACGCCGATTGCTTCTTTTTACTGTAATCTGCTGATGTTTGAGAATTATTATGAGAATAAATGGTTTCCTTATACAATGCCGATTAGTGATATTTATGGACTGGCAGAGGCTGTCCGTCTTGTGCAGGAAGATAAGGAACGCATTCAACGGCATCAGCAGATTGCAAAAGCAGTTCGCAAAGCGCTCACGTCAGCGGGACTTTCTCTATATTTGCAAGATGGTTTTGCTTCTACCGTAACAGTAGTGGAAGTGCCGGAGGGAGTGACGGCTCAGAATTTGATTGATGTTATGTTGGATAAGTATCAAATTTTGATTGCAGGATGTTTTGACATTTTAGATGGAAAAGTATTCCGGCTGGGACATATGGGAAATAATGCCAATACTGGGGATGTGGAAGAGATGTTGTCGGCGCTTACAAAGACGCTGCGGGAGCTTGGATTCAAATGCCGGTGCGATATGAAAAGCGCTTTTTTGCAGGAATTAGCCTGACGGTGGAGTCGACTTGTCATCGTCAGGGTAAGTAAGTCATAAGAAATGGGTGGAAGTGACAAGAAATGTTTCCCAAGGCAGTACAAAAAACACTATTGCGAAACTATTTATTGCCACCGCCTCTGTCAAAAAACACCGGAGCCTGCTAAGATAAACGTATGTAACAGAGAGCGAAAACAAAAGAAAAACCGGATGCAGGGGAAAGTACTCCGCAAAGCATTTACGAA
>CAPAOV010000035.1 GCA_948579355.1 uncultured Eubacterium sp.
TTCGTAAATGCTTTGCGGAGTACTTTCCCCTGCATCCGGTTTTTCTTTTGTTTTCACTCTCTGCTACATACGTTTATCTTATCAGGCTCCGGTATTTTTTGACAGAGGCGGTGGCAATAAATAGTTTCGCAATAGTGTGTCTTTTTATTTCATCAATCATTGCACATCAATAACAGCCTTGATGCGTCTGACACCGGCAGAGGCCGCCTGCTCCTTTATAATTTTAAAAGAGACAAGTTCGCCGGTATTTTGGACATGTGGGTCGCCACAAAATCCATCCATATCTACCTGATATCCTTTTTCCAAGGCCAGTTTTGATGCAGATTCAATAGAAAAACCATAAGTATCATACACTTTGAATGCCTACTTCTCCGTCAGTGCCCAACCCGAATTCAAGTACTAATAACCTCGCTTTATGTATGTCTCATACTCATCGCGAAACCGCTTTTTCATCACCGGCCCCATACTGAGCGGTTCCTTTATTCCTTTTAGATTAATATATTGATTGACATAATCAATAGACTCAATATAGGCTATATTGACTGCTGTTCCCTTTAATGGACATAGAAAAATAGAATCTCTGACTTGTTCCAAAAACCGTTTTAACGGCAGGTTTGGAACTTTAATACTTTCCTCGCCTGTGTATACGTTAAGAACTCTGTTTTGATACATTACATATCGGATTTCCTCCACTTCAATCGGATAGGAAATACCATTATTCCTAAAATAAATACGTTCCGGCAGCTTTGATACTCTCTCGCCGCGGTTAAGTATCTCATTTACAATTCTTTTTATCCGCTTCTCATCTATCGGCTTTTCAATATAATCATAGCAGTGTACGCGGTGCAGCAAATCGACTTCCAGTCCTGCTATACTTGTAATGAATACAACTTCCGCCGCTGCACAGGAAGCGCATTCCCTTATTTTCTCCACAAAGCTGATACCCGAAAAATCGTTCCGCTCTTTCGGGCAAAGAATGATGTCTACCAGAAATAAATCTATCCGGTGCGTCATTGCGCAGCCAAACGCTTCTCTCTGATTCGCATAAGCAAATACATTAACTTCCTGTTCCAGTGATTTCAGTACCTTAATCAATTTATTCCGCGTATATTCATTATCTTCTAATAAAAGTATCTGTTTCATCTCAATTTTCCAAACTTTCTTTCAGACTCTGAATAAAATATTCTGCCATACGAATCATCATTCTCGTTCTTACTTCTTTTGGACTATTGATAAATACCTGCAGTAACATATCCGTATCATCATAAGAATCGTCGGCGGCAAAGTAATTCAAATCAACATTATAGTTCCTGTGAAGCTGTACTGCTTTATCCAATGTCATAAGAGTCTTTCCACTCTCAATCTTCTGATAAGATGACGTTTCCCAATACAATTCTTCTGCAAATTGCTGTTGTGTAAGTCCACGCTTTTCACGCAATTCTTTCAGCTTTCTTCCTATTTCGATGATTTCTTCATCACTAAGCATTCTTTCCATCGTCTGAGTTACTCCTTTTTTTACTCAATAATAACAATAGCAAGATAAGTAGCGATACAGATTTATTTTCATATTTTTACGAATTTAATTCATGTACAAAGGAACGATACTCTTTTATTCCTTAAATCATGGCGTCTTTCATTGACTTTACATACCTGCCTATATACTCAGGCGCATCCGTGCCGTATTTTTCAAGCAGCTTAACAATCGCCGAGCCGACGATGGCGCCGTCGGAAATGCCCGCCATTTTCTTTGCCTGCTCCGGTGTAGAAATGCCGAAGCCAATAGCGCAGGGGATGTCAGTATTCTGCCTTACTACCTCCACAATTGAAGAAAGGTCTGTTTTAATCTCGCTTCTCGTTCCCGTTACCCCGAGGCTGGATACGATATACAAAAAACCTTCCGCTTCTTTCGCAATCATGGCAATGCGGTTTTCCGAGGTAGGCGCAATCAGCGACACCAAATCAATCCCGTACTGCCTGCAAAGCGGCTGAAATTCCTCTTTTTCCTCAAAAGGAAGGTCTGGCAGGATAAGTCCGTCCATCTGTACATCTTTGCACGTGGAAATGAAGCGCTCGGCACCATAAGAGAAAACCACGTTGGCGTATGTCATAAATACCATCGGCACCTCGATATCGCGGCGGAGTTCCCTTACAAAATCAAAGATTTTATCAATCGTTACGCCGTCATCAAGCGCCCTTATGTTTGCACTCTGGATAACGGGGCCCTCCGCGGTAGGGTCGGAAAACGGTATGCCGAGCTCAATCAAGTCAGCTCCGTTTTCCACAGCGGCGCGAACAGCGGCGGCAGTCGTCTCCAAATCAGGGTCGCCGCAGGTAAGAAAAGCAATGAATGCCTTTCCGTTTTTGAATGCTTTTTCTATATTACTCATGGATATCCTCCCCTCTGTAACGGGCAATGGCGGCACAATCTTTGTCGCCTCTGCCGGAAATCGTAATTACAATAATTTTGTCTTTATCCATCGTCGGCGCAATCTTCATAGCGTGGGCGATAGCGTGAGCCGATTCGATTGCCGGAATAATGCCCTCCATCTTCGCCAGATATTCAAAGGCATTTACCGCTTCATCATCGGTGACAGGAACATATTCCGCTCTGCCAATGTCATGCAGATAAGCGTGTTCCGGCCCTACTCCCGGATAATCAAGCCCCGCGGAAATCGAATACACAGGAGCAATCTGTCCATCCTCATCCTGACAAAAATAGGACTTCATGCCATGGAAAATTCCGGCTCTGCCGGTGGCAATCGTAGCCGCCGTCTCAAACGTATCGACTCCTCTCCCCGCGGCTTCACAGCCAATTAACCTTACGTCGTTGTCTTCAATAAAGTGATAGAAAGAGCCGATGGCATTGGAGCCGCCGCCCACGCAGGCAATAACGGCATCCGGCAGTCGATTTTCTCTGGCAAGGATTTGCTCCTTTATTTCTTGGGAAATGACCGCCTGAAAATCACGTACAATCGTAGGGAACGGATGAGGTCCCATGACTGAGCCGAGACAGTAGTGGGTATCGCTGATACGGGAAGTCCACTCCCGCATTGCCTCGGATACCGCATCTTTCAGCGTTGCCGTGCCCGTCTTCACCGCAACGACCTGCGCGCCAAGCAGACGCATACGGTAGACATTGAGCGCTTGACGAATCGTATCCTCCTCTCCCATAAAGACGACGCATTCCATCCCCATAAGGGCGGCGGCGGTCGCCGTAGCTACTCCGTGCTGACCGGCTCCAGTCTCGGCAATCAGCCGGGTCTTCCCCATCTTCTTTGCAAGGAGAGCCTGACCGAGTACATTGTTTACTTTATGCGCACCCGTATGGTTGAGGTCTTCACGCTTGAGATAAATTTTGGCGCCGCCCAAATCTTTTGTCATCTTTGCGGCGTAGTAAAGCCGTGACGGCCTGCCCGCATATTCGTTGAACAGTTCATTAAGCTCCCGCTTAAATTCCGCATCGTTTTTATAATGGTTATATGCTTCTTCGAGCTCAATAACGGCATTCATAAGTGTTTCCGGTATATATTGCCCGCCATGAATGCCGAAGCGTCCGTTTTGATTTGTCATAATCTGTCTTCCTTTCTGACAGCGGCAACAAATGCCGCCATTTTTAATTTATCTTTTACTCCGTCAGTTTCAATGCCGGAGCTGACGTCAACCGCAAAGGGATGAAGCTTGTTTACAGCATTCTCCACATTGTCGGGAGCGAGGCCGCCGGCTAGAAAATACGGCCGCCGGATGTTCCGTATCAGCCCCCAGTCAAATACGGAGCCCGTTCCCGCTCCGGAATCGAGTAAAACATAGTCTGCACTGCTGTTGTCGGCGTCATCAATATCCGCCGCCGACTGAATGCGGAAAGCCCTGATAAGCGGCTTGTCAGTAAGCTGTCGCAGTTTCTTTATATATTCCTCGCTTTCAGCGCCATGAAGCTGGGCGATGTCTATCGTGCCATTGTCTAACAATCCGGCAACGATTTCCGGTTTTTCGTCGACAAACACACCAACGGCCCGAATATCCGGCGAAAGCATTTTCTTCAATTTTGCCGCCTGTTCCGGTGCAAGATAACGGCTGCTTTTCTTGGCAAATACAAAACCGACATATTCCGGCTTTAATTCATTTGCCGCATCAATATCGCAAAATCTGGAAAGACCGCACATTTTTATTTTTGTCATACTACATACTAACCTCCATTCCAAAGCGGTTTATCGCGGTTTTCAGTCGCCGCTTTTTTACAATACGCCCCGCAACTGTGCTAGTTTCGTCTTTTTATCTTCCGCTCTCATCAGCGTTTCGCCAATCAGCACGGCGTCTGCGCCAATCTGCCGCAGTTTTTCCACGTCCCCAGTGTCGCTCACACCGCTCTCGGAAACAAACAGCACATCGTGGGGTATGCGTTCGCGAAGTCTGCGGCTGTTGTCGGTATCCACCGAAAAATCCTTGAGATTACGGTTATTGACACCGATAATACGCGCTCCAGCACGTAACGCCATTTCCACTTCTTTTTCCTCATGCGCCTCGATTAGAGCGGACAGTCCCAGTTCGTCACAGATATTTATATATTCTCTGATTCTGTCCTCATTCAGGATAGCGCAGATAAGCAGTACCGCCGAAGCGCCGAGCACCCTTGCCTCATAAATCATATATTCATCCACGGTAAAATCCTTGCGCAGGCAGGGGATGGAAACCCGCGCGGCAATCTCCTCTAAATACCTGTCGCTTCCGAGAAACCATTTGGGCTCGGTCAACACGGAGATGGCGTCTGCGCCTGCCGCTTCATATTCTTTTGCAATTTGCATATAGTCAAAGTCAGGAGCTATCAGCCCTTTTGAGGGAGACGCCTTTTTACACTCACAGATAAATGACATCCCCTCTTTTTTCAGCACCTGTTCAAAGGCAAAAGTACCTCTGGGAAGCAACAGAGCCTGCCGTTTGATTTGTTCGAGCGGCATTCTCCTTTTTGCTTTTTCTGTACGCTCTGCAGCATAGCTGGCAAGTTGGTCAAGTATTGTCATTGCTCCACCTCCGGACGATTGCTGACTTCAATCAGCTTATGAAGAGTTTCTAACGCTTTTCCAGAATCAATCATTTCTGCGGCAAGTGCGATACCGGATTTGATATCGTCCGCTTTCCCACCAATATAGAGAGAAGCGCCAGCGTTCAGCAAAACCGCATTTCGCTTGTGGCCTTTTTCCCCATTGAGGATGGAAAGAACGATATCTGCGTTTTCCTTGGGAGCGCCCCCTCGCAAATCCTCTTTCGTACAACGCGCAAATCCAAAATCTTCCGGCGCAATTACATAAGATTTGAACCAACCGTCGCGGATTTCACAAATAGTAGTCGGCGCGCTCATGGATATCTCATCCAGTTTATCCTGACCGTAAACAACCATACCGCGCTTAATACCAAGGTTAATCAACACCTGTGCCAACGGCTCAACGAGATAGTCGTCATAGACGCCGAGTAGCTGCATCGACGGTGTTCCGGGATTGGTGAGCGGCCCGAGAATATTAAACACCGTCCGAAAACCGAGTTCCTTGCGGATGGCTCCCACATATTTCATCGAGGTGTGGTATTTCTGTGCAAAAAAGAAGCACATGCCTGCCTCGCGCAGAAGTTCTACACATCTCGCAGGACTTTGCTGAATGTTTACCCCGAGAGCCTCCAGACAATCCGCTGTTCCGCATTGGGAGGATGCCGCGCGGTTTCCGTGTTTGGCAACTTTCATTCCTGCTGCCGCTGCGACGAGCGCCGACGTCGTGGAAATATTAAAACTGTGGGCATTGTCCCCGCCTGTTCCGACAATCTCAAAAAGTTCCATGTCTGTTTTCACTTTCGTCGCATGTGCCCGCATCGCGGCTGCGCAGCCGGCAATCTCATCGGTCGTCTCGGCTCTGGCGCTCTTCGTGGAAAGAGCGGCAAGAAAAGCGGCGTTCTGCGTCGGTGACGTCTCACCGCTCATAATCTCATTCATAACGTTATATGCCTCATCATAAGTGAGGTCTTCTTTATTGACAATCTTTACAATCGCTTCTTTAATCATACTCTATCTCTCCTTTATAAAATTTTCTAACATCTGTTTTCCGTCCGGCGTCATTATGGATTCGGGATGAAACTGTACGCCGTAGATAGGATATTCCCTGTGTTGAACCGCCATTATTTCACCGTCTGTAGTGGCGGCAGTTACTTTTAATTCGTCCGGCATGGTTCCGGCGTCCGCCGCCAGAGAGTGGTAGCGGGCCACGGGAGCGGTCTCTGGACACCCTTGAAAGAGAGGGCAGTCCATGTCAAATTTCACATCTGACTTCTTACCGTGCATCAATTCCTTTGCATAGGTGATGATTGTACCAAAGGCAGCGCAAATCGCCTGATGGCCGAGGCACACGCCGAGAATCGGAATGTCTTTGCCGAGCGTGCGGACGACTTCAATAGTCACCCCTGCCCCCTCCGGCCTGCCCGGACCGGGAGAAAGAATAATGCGCTGCGGCTGAAGTGTGCGGATTTCCTCTACCGTCATTTCATCATTTCGGATAACCATGATATCCGAATCTATTTCGCCAATTAGCTGATAGAGGTTATAAGAAAAGCTGTCATAATTGTCTATCAAAAGAATCATAATTCCGCCTCCTCTGCTAGTTCCAATGCTTTCAGAACCGATTTCGCCTTGTTCAGACATTCCTCATATTCCTTTTCGGGAACGGAATCGGCGACGATTCCGGCTCCGCTTCTGACGAATACCTTGCCGTTTTTCTTATAGGCAATGCGTATCGCGATACACGTATCCATATTTCCCGTGAAATCGATATAGCCAATGGCGCCGCCATATATGCCCCGTTTATTATTTTCAAGTTTTCCAATTAACTGACAGGCTCGGAGCTTCGGAGCGCCGGAAAGCGTTCCCGCCGGCAATACCGCTTCTATCGCATCCAGAGCGTCGTGATTGTCACTAATCTCTCCGCGAACGGTGGAACCAATGTGCATGACGTGGGAGAAGCGTTCGATTGAATGCAGTTTCTCGACCTGAACAGAGCCGAACTTGCTTATTTTACCGAGGTCATTTCGTCCCAAATCTACAAGCATGTTGTGTTCTGCAAGTTCTTTCTCGTCCGCCAGCAGTTCCTTTTCCAACGCCCTGTCCTCTTCGTCGTTTTTCCCTCTCGCTCTCGTACCGGCAAGCGGGAACGTGTGCAGTATGCGGTTTTCCAATTTGACGAGAGTTTCCGGAGAGGCCCCTGCAACTTCTACGTCCATCCCCGAAAAATAGAACATATAGGGGGAGGGGTTGATTGTGCGGAGCACACGGTAAGTGTTCAGCAGGCTTCCCTCAAAGGGGGCGCTGAGACGGTTGGAAAGCACAATCTGAAAAATGTCGCCCTCACGGATATAATGCTTTGCTTTCTCTACCATGCTGCAAAACTCCTTTTTGTTGAACAGGGGTGCGACTTCTCCAAGCAGCCTGCCATCCGTTTCATTTTTCTTCTCCCCATTATAAAGAAGATGAACTAACTGCTTCAATTCCATAACCGCTTTTTTATAGCCGACCTCTATGTCATCAAGCGTCATATTTACAATGAGAATGAGCTTTTGCCGGAGATGGTCAAAGGCAATCACCTTATCGAAGAGCATCAAATCAACATCTTTGAAATTCTCGCTATCTTCTACGTTACATTTTACTTTCGGCTCGCTGTATCCAAGATAATCATAGGAGAAGTATCCGACGAGTCCTCCTGTGAACGAGGGAAGGTAATCAAAGCGGGGACTTCTGTAATCGTCAAGTATCTGACGCAGATAAGCCGCCGGATTATCCGTTTTGAACTTGAGATTACCAATTTTCATTTCGCCTTCGATACAGGTAATTTCCATCTTCGGCTCGAACCCGAGAAATGTATAGCGTCCCCATGTCTCGTTTGCCTGTGCGGACTCGAGCATATAACAATGCGTCGATACATTTTTCAATATTTTCATCGTCTCGATTGGTGTGGTGAAGTCCGATAACAGCTCACAGCTCACCGGAAGCACGGTGTAGTCTCCGCTTGCCGCCACTTTTTCAACTTCACTGAAGTCAGGTGAAATTTTCATATTCGTTTACCTCCCTATCAAAATACTCCTTTGACATTCTGCCAAAGGAGTAAAATAAAAAACGCCCCTGACAGATTGATACTCTCTGTCAAGGACGAATAATGTACTATCATCGAAAGTACGACACTATCCGCGGTGCCACCTTGAATTCACGGTATGACCCGTGCGCTTAGCAGGATACCTACATATCCCCGGCAAATGACGTTTGCCTGCAACGTCGCAGAATACTCTGTGCTAATCACATTTGACTGCGCCCTCAGCGGTCCATTTGACAACTTGTTTCTCACCTGATTCTCAGCACCACAGGCTCTCTGTAAAGGCATCATTGCCGTTATCTCCGCTTCAACGGTTTCATGTATTAAATTGTAGTTATTGTAGCACTGTGTTTTACCGTTGTCAATACGTTTCTTCTTTTTTGTCTCCTATTTTTTCCCCTGAAGTATCTGCCATTTACGGATAATAGCCTCCCTTGCCTGTTGCGGCTCGGACACATCCATTACCGCCTGCTCCATAGGGCACATACCGGTTCCTGCCCGATTAATAATATGCCTCACTGACAAATCATACTCCGGATGAACTCCGTATCGGAAAAGTGTTTCGATTGCCCCGTTACTCATAACGGGTGCATAAACTTCTTTTATTCCCAATAGGACGTAGAGAAATGCCGCCGCTTTTCCGACTACTTTATCTGCCGCACAAAATCCCTGTAACTCCGTCCCAGCTTCCAGCCAATCGAGCAGCGGTTTCACACCGCGCTCCATAGTTGTGTAAACCTCACCGGACTGGCACAGAACACAGGTATAATGATTCTTTTCCAGTAGTTCTTTTGCTTTCTGCGTATTAGTTTTCATGTTCCACCGCTTTCTCTACACCGGCGACAATGAGCGGCAGCAATAGCAACTGAAGAATGATACCAAAGATTCCGGTACTTATACTGTACCAAATGGAAGCCACCTTTATCCCCGCATTCCCAATCACACAGACAGATACGAGAATGGCTGCTGCTTTTACCGCACGCCCCGCCATCTGCACAAACAGCACTTTGGCAATGGTCGGCAGTTTCACATTTTTTAACAGTCCCGCCGTCAGTCCGTAAACACCAAGTTCAAGTACCATAAACGGCAGCATGACACTCCCCGGCATGCCTGTCAGTGCAAAACTGATAACGGGCGCCAGAAGACCTGCTATCCCTCCCGCATAAGCTCCTGCCAGCAGCCCAACAAGAATGACCGGCAGATGCATCGGCAAAAGCGCTTCCCCCAGGCCTGTTCCAAGGCCGGATACGCGCCCCATTACATGAAACAACTGCGGAAGAACAACGGCCGCCAAAACCGCCAGAAATGTTGCCACAGCCTGAGCTTTTACAGACAGCTCCTGTCTTTTTATTGTATGTACTGTAATTGAATTTGTCATAATAACCTCCTATTTCATTGTTTTATTTTTACTGCATTAGAGCAGCTTACTTGAAAAATCTTCCATAGCCTCCGAAATTTTAATCTGCTGCGGGCAGACTTTCTCACATTGGCGGCAGTGCAGACATGCGTTCGGCCATTTATCTTTGTCTACTTTGCTTAACGCCATCGGTGCGAAGAACCCCCCGTCGGACATGGTATGCTCATTATAGAGAGAAATCAGGTACGGAATATCGAGTTTCTGCGGACAATATTCCGTACAATAACGGCACGAAGTACATGGCAATGTTTTTTTCATCAACATCGCTTCAACAATTTCCGCCAACGTATCCATTTCTGCTTTATTTAACGGCCTCACCGTTTCGAAAGTCTGAATATTTTCTGTCAACTGCTCCATATTGGACATTCCAGACAAAATCATAGTCACTTCCGGCAGCGACTGTAAGAAACGGAACGCCCATGCAGGTATTGTCTCCTCCGGCCTCAGCGCTTTCAACTTTTCCTCATGCGCCGGCTCAAGCGACGCCAATTTCCCGCCGCGCAGCGGTTCCATTACCCAGACGGGAATGTGATACTCGTTCAGCAGACCAACCTTCGCCTCGTCGTCCTGAAAAGTCCAGTCAAGATAATTCAACTGTAACTGGCAAAACTCCATGTCTGAACCATAGGCTTCAAGGAAACGTTTCAGTACTTCATATTGACCGTGACAGGAAAAACCAAGGTGCCGGATGCGCCCGTTTTTCTTTTGCTCCATAAGATAGTCATAAATGCCATATTGAGGGTCAAGGTAAGCGTCAATATTCATCTCACATACATTGTGGAAGAGATAAAAATCAAAATACTCTACTTTGCACTTGCGGAGCTGTTCCTCAAAAATGCTCCTCACTTTCGGCATATTTGACAAATCATAACCGGGGAATTTGGTTGCCAGATAATAACTGTCGCGCGGATACTTTGACAACTCCTCCCCTATGACCGTTTCCGAATTGCCATTGTGATATCCCCATGCGGTATCATAATAGTTAATCCCTTGCTTCATGGCGCAGGCAATCATTTCCCGCACTTGCGCGACATCAATGTCCGCATCACCTTTGGGGCCGTGCGGCAGCCTCATACACCCCAGTCCGAGGGCGGAGAGCTGTTTCCCGTGAAATTCATTGTAAACCATTTAGCATCCTCCTTTGCTCTTAACTGTCTATTACTTCGAAACTACACCTGCCAATATACTATTGTTATATTATATATGATTTCTCTCATATGTTAAATACTTTTGATGAATAATTGCTAATACTTTTCGGGCATGGCAAAACCATACTCTGTCGGATTATAACTGTTCCATTTTTGCCATAAGTTGCTCATAGGTTATTCTATTTAGTGCGAAATCCATCATCGCCAAATGTATTTTTTCATCTTTTGTATATGTTCTGTTGATACATTTATCTAACAATTCCAGCTCATTTTCCATCGGTTTTCGCACATTTCTTCTGCTCGAAAATGCTTCATAATAACGCACACCAAATTTTCTCTGTGAAACCGCATCAATATGTATCCCATCCGGATTCGAAGTCAATCCAGCCGCTGTTACAAAATACGCATTCGGCTGTTCTGTAGCAAATCTCAATAATTCATTATTAATTAATTGATATTCCGTGCAATTGATTCCAAACCCCGTTTTTCCCAGAAAGTCGCCCAAACCTCCGACGATAAACGGAACTTCTCCGGCATTTAACTGATTCCGCAGCGTTTCCACAATTACCCACAATTTTTTATAATAGGTTTGGTAATTTCCATCACTGCTGTCATTTTCTCCCTGATGCCACAAAATACAGAGAAGCTCGCTGTCCTGCATGGCAAATTGCGCCTGACTGACAGCATGTTTAAAAAGCGTTCCCTCAATCGCCCAATCATCTAACGAACTTCCTCCCTCCGCACAGGGAATCAGACCAATCTTTTCCTCTTCATTTTCCATACACCACATGGAAGCAAATGAACCAGCGAGCCCAACTCCGGCAACCGGCCGGTCATAATTAATCGGCTCTGTCATTATCTGCCATCTTCCGTTACGAAGCATTAAAATCCTTTCGTTGCAAATCATGGGAACTTCATCCATAAATCCCCGTCCGGCCATATTCGACTGTCCAATCATTAAAACAGATTTCATTGTTACCTCCGATAAATTTTCTTTGCGATACATCCCACTCGTCAAAAAATCTCAATGGAATTTGTTTGAAGATGGTAAGGAGAACCCAAAACACCACCATCAAATTTTTAATTGTGTAGTCACGGTAATTGTAAACATATCGCACTTCTTACTATATCACAAAAATGTGTGCGCTTAAATGCAACAGATAATTTAATTTACATTTACTTTTCCAATGCGGGAAGTACATGGCAATAGAGCAGAGGAAATCAGACAGCAGTTAATTCAATTCACGCTCCCATATGGGGAGCAACATGGTGTCTGCGGCATCCGGCTGCCTGTGTTAATGTTTCAATCCACGCCTCCCACTCGGGGAGCGACAAACTCAGCAGTACCGAGCAATTGGCACAGTCGAGATTTCAATCCACACCCCCCACTCGGGGAGCGACCAGTTCATGTCCATTTTCTGATGGACGAGTTTGCATTTCAATCCACGCCCCCACACGGGGAGCGACCGGTTTCCGGAAAACAAGGGGGAATGAAAGTGACATTGTCAATATTGGTGGACACTTTTTTTACAAGGATATCAATGCCTAAGCTGCAGCTTCCAGAAGCTCGTAATATCTCTGCCGCTTAACCATAGGAGGAAGACCTCCGTTGGCAGAGCATATCCTCCTGTTGTTCCAATAACTGATGAAATATCTCC
>CAPAOV010000036.1 GCA_948579355.1 uncultured Eubacterium sp.
GCTTAGGCATTGATATCCTTGTAAAAAAAGTGTCAACCAATATTGACAATATCACAAATAGAAAAACAGGAGGAACGATATGCAAAGGGAAAACAGAAAGAATAGGGGGAAGTCTGCCCATTTACAGGCAATAAGCAAATCACAGAACTTTTTAACGAGCAGGAGACTCTTGGAAAGAATAGTGAGAAAGAGTACAATTTCACGCCATGATACAGTCTTGGAAATCGGCGCCGGAAAAGGCCATTTAACAGAGGCGCTTTGCAGAAAGGCAGGTTATGTATACTCAGTGGAGATAGACAGGAAATTATATGAGCGGGCAAAAGAGCGCTTACAAGATTTCAGTAACATAAAAATGGTTTGCGGAGATTTTATGAAATACCGGCTGCCCAACAAGGGAGATTACAAGGTATTTGCCAATATTCCGTATAACTTGACGACAAAAATTGTAAAAAAACTGACAGAAGATGCGCACCCTCCCTCGGAGATGTGGCTGGTAATGGAAAAGGGCGCAGCGAAAAGATTTATGGGAATGCCGACAGAAACAAAATATTCTTTATTGCTAAAACACAGATGGAAGTTAGAGATTATTTATTATTTTTCTAGAGAAGATTTTCATCCGAAACCTTCCGTGGATTCGGTATTATTGCATTTTATACGCAAATAATGGGGCGCACATGCCAGAGAATTGTTTTTTGAAATATGTTAGAGGAGGAATTATTTATGGAAAAATGGGATTTATATACAAAATACAGAGAGAGAACCGGAAAAGAACATATAAGGGGAGAGAAGATTCCCGAGGGGTTCTATCATTTAGTAGTAGCTGTATGGATACGCAATCGCCGAGGAGAATATCTGATTTCACAGCGCTCGGCAAATCGGCCGACTTTCCCGCTGATGTGGGAATGCGTCGGTGGTTCTGTACTAAAGGGAGAAAGCAGCCGCGAGGGGGCTGTTCGGGAAGTAAAAGAGGAGGTTGGTTTGGACTTAGATAAGGACGCCGGTAAATTACTTTTCTCTAAAATACGCGGTAGTGACGACCGATATGAGTGCAAAGTATATAACGATATTATGGATGTGTGGCTCTTTGAGTATGATGGAGATTTGCATTTGGAAGCTGCAACCACAGACGAGGTGGCGGCTTGTAAATGGATGACGGTTTCCGATATTAAGAAATTATATGAAGAGAAGAAACTCGTGCAGACACTGGATTACTTTTTTTGCGCAATGGAGGAAAATGAACCTGATTATAGTCAAATAATTGGCAAGACAGTGTGTGGGACAGTCGATAGAGCAATAGGAATGTCGCATCCACGGGACACGAAAATGCTTTATCCAATTAATTATGGGTATATTGATGGCGTCTTTGCGAACGATGGTGAGGAGCAGGATGTATATATATTTGGTACGGACAAGCCACTGCAAAAATTTGCCGGTAAGGTGATAGCCGTATGGCATCGTTTTAATGACAAGGAAGATAAGTGGATTGTGTCTTTGGATGGAAAAGATATTCCGGAAGAAAAAATTTTGGGAGATATCTCATTTCAAGAACAATTTTTCTATGGGAAATTATATAAGTAGTTTTTTCGCAAGCATTCCGTTCCTCCTTTGCCACAAGCGCAGTATGCGAAAAAGTAATGGCTGACGATAGGATACAGGCATTGGACATTGTGCGTTAATGGCAGTATAATTGGGGTGTCAAACGGCATAAAAAGGATTGGAGGGAGCCAATATGACTGAAAAGATTGTACAGACGGCGGGCAGGGAAAGCCTTGGTGAATTTGCACCGATGTTTGCGCACTTAAATGATGACGTACTGTTTGGGAAAGTTTGGAATGAGGACGCCCTATCGGTGAAAACGAAATGTATCATTACCGTAGTTTCGCTGATGGCATCCGGTACTACAGATTCTTCTCTTACATACCATTTGGAAAATGCAAAAAAATACGGCGTGACAAGAGAAGAAATAGCCGCCATTATTACTCATACTGCCATGTATACCGGTTGGCCGAAAGGATGGGCGGTGTTCCGGCTGGCAAAAGAGGTGTGGAAGCACAAGGAGACGGCTTTGACAGAAAAAGAGAAATACCAGAACAGTATCTTTTTCCCCATTGGTGAATCTAATGATGCCTTTGCCGATTATTTTGCGGGGCAGAGTTATCTTGCGCCCATATCGACAGAGCAGGTTCCGATTTATAATGTGACGTTTGAGCCGGGGTGCCGTAATAACTGGCATATCCACAAGGCGGAGAGTGGCGGCGGCCAGATTTTGCTCTGTGTCGGAGGACGGGGATACTATCAGGAATGGGGAAAAGATGCCGTGCAGATGACATCGGGAAGTGTTGTCAATATTCCCGTAGGTGTAAAACACTGGCATGGCGCTGCTTCTGATTCATGGTTTTCCCATCTCGCCATCGAGGTACCCGGTGAGAACACGGGGAATGAATGGTGTGAACCGGTCACAGAAGAAGAGTATGAAAAAGTATGTGAGAAAATAACAGGAGGAACAAATAATGATGAGAAGTAAGCGAATATTTACGATACATTGGTTATTAGTACTATCGCTGATTGCGGGATTGGCGCTTCCTGCCGTAAATGCGGATGCAGCCGCAAAATCTAAGAAGAAAAAGGTGCTTGTTGTCTATTTTTCAGCAACGGGGACGACAAAGAGTGCAGCTAAGAAAGTGAAAAAGGCAGCGGGCGGTAAACTTTATCAGATTAAGCCGGCAAAACGGTATACAGATGCAGACCTAGATTACACGAATAATAATTGTCGGGCTAACAGAGAGCAAAGAGATGAAGCCGCCAGACCGCAGATAAAGGGAAAAGTGAAAAATATTCGCAAGTACGACGTCATTTTTCTTGGTTTCCCAATCTGGCATTCTAGAGAGCCGAAAATTATTCGTACATTTCTGGAATCATATAATCTGAAAGGAAAGAAGATTGTGACGTTCTGCACAAGCGGCGGCAGCGGCATCTCCGGAAGTGTAAAGGGTATTAAGGCGGCCGCAAAAGGCGCCAGAGTGGTATCAGGCAGAGATTTGACGGATGTATCCTATAAGAGTGTTAAAAAGTGGGTGAAGAAGCAGAAATGATTTGATTGCATTTGCGAGAGCATTGCAATGAGCGAAATATAAATACGCCGACCCTACTCAATTTCTTCACATCAACATATTTATTGCAGCATTCTGCTCAAGCTGTTTTCTACAAATCCTCAGCCTCAATTGAGAACCAAGAAGTTGTTGGAGAGCCAAATCCAAAAGAAAAGGATACGTTACTTAATTTATATAGTGGTGCATTATTAACGTCAGCACATTTACAGGTAAGGGTATATGTGGTAGTTGTATCAACGTATCCTTTTACAATATTTGTATAATTATTGTTGCTTAGTGTAATCTCTTTGCCATTTACAGAGATTGCACTATCGGTGAGGGAACTTTGCGTTAATATCACCGTTTTTACTAATGTGGAGGAAGAGCTGCCCTGAGAGGAATTGGAATGATAGTAAAAATATAATTTAAGACCTTTACAAATGTCTCTACCAGATAAAGTAAATACCTTGCTTGCCTCTGTACTCTCCGGTAAAGTAACTAATGTTCTTCTAGTTCCCCCGCTGGCAGATAGTCCGTCTAATTTCTTTTTGTCGGAAGCGCTCATAAGTCCGTTTGAAGATGGCGTGGCAATATTCGTGATTGTACTTAATCCTAATTTAGCTTTCAGGTTGGCTTTGTCGAAAGCTCTAAGTTCAACGCCTCCACTAATTGGATTCCATACGGCAAGATAGGTAAAATCATCTACACAATTAGCCGAGTACTTCATATATGTTTTTCTTTTATCTCCACCGTCAAGAACACAGGAAGCAGATGTAGCATTTCCGTTAAGACCTAAGGCAGTAATTGTCCCGTCCGTGTTCATCGTTATATGTTTCGCACCAGAAAATCCGCTTTGACAATTAGTATAAAAATCAATAACACCGTCGTTTGCGACTATCATGTTTTCGTTTCCTCCGGCTTTTACGGTTTTATCATTCGTATAATGATTAACGATTTCATATGCGGCTTCGCCACCGCCGATAATCGTCATTCCGCCGCCGCCAATGGAGACGCCAAGCCCGTAAGTATCGCTGGAGTCCAGAAATTCAATCATCATTTTAGAGTCATTTTCTCCGTTGAACCAGATATTTTTTCTGCAATTGAGATTTCCGTCAAATACGGGATTTGCCTTGTGTACAAATTGATTCTTATCCATTCCCCCAAGGGTATTCGCATTTTTCGCCTTATCCCATGACATTATCGTTGGTTCAACTGCTCCGTCCGGAAGAGTACTAACCACTGTATCCGGAAATGTTATTTGTACGGCATCGGCAATATAGTTTGTATTGAACATACTGCATACGGCACACATTCCGTAGCTTTCACTTTTTTGCATATAGATATCCCATGTCGATGTGGCTGACTTTACGATGGCGACTTTATAAGGTGCTGTTTTGTCAATGAGAAAACTATTTAGCTGCGGGTCAGAACCGCTATCATTTTTAAATTGTACATATAGTTTATTGGAAGATGTCCAACTTCGCCCTGTGATTTCAAAAATAATAGGATAATTCACGTACTGCTGCAGGATTTTAATTTGTACCATTTTTACATATCCGTAAACGCCGCTTGTACCAATCTCCCGTGCTACCATAGAACCATGTTTTAAACCGAGTTCACCGGTCATAACATCACCGTTTTTATTCACTTTTCCATCCAGAGAGGACTCATCCAACTTATTTTGAACTACATCTGTCAGTTCCGTAATTAAATCATGCAACGCTTTTCCCTGTTTTGCGGCTAAAGGTTTATTAACAGCGGTAGAAGTAAGACTGTCGATAATATCCGATACATTTACTTTGCTTGTCGTTACGTTGTCAATTAATGATTTATTATTTTTAATATAGGAGACTATTTCACTAAGCTGGTCAAGTGTTGTGTCATCACTGTCTGCTAATGCGTTTAGTCTCGTTGTAAGGTCTGAAATCAAATTTCTCATATCGTCATGCGCAGCGGAAGACGAATTATGTGTCTGTAAATCTGCGTTTGCAGAGGCTGCTTTGTCATAAGCCGTTTTTACGGCTTTGGAAGTTGCCGCTTTGGAGGATGAGTTGCTTGTAACACTGTCATCTAATTGTGTAATTCCTTTTGTACTTGCAGACGCCTCGTATAGTCTGCTATTTGATACTTTGGAGTTAGTATCAAGACCAGCCACGCCCCCCGCTGTATCTTTATCTTCTGTTAAAACAAAATGATGAGAGGCTATTTTGTCTTGTAAGTTGTTTACGGCAGATATTGCATCTGCGGTTGCCTGCTCTGTGTTTGCAATGGCGATTGAACTTCTTTGCTCCCGATTTTCTTCGGCAATGCGAAGAGCCTCCTCCTGACTGTGAATAGCATCCAGTTCCCGTTTCAAATCTGAATACTGCGGAGCGGCCAGTTTGCCATTCTCATCATAAATGTTTTGGTAAATCTTTAACTTAAATGGGGCAGAAGTTAAAAGTTTTTCTGTTTCATTATTAGACACGGTTTTAATCTCTATTTTATATTTTGCTACGCCGCTGACAGCTAACTCCTCATTTTTAAATGTTATAGTTATCTCATTACTATCAAAACTGTCCACATCACGGTAAATAATGGTCTTATCTGCACGAGTGCCGCACAAAGATACGGTAGCATTGCTTGGTATGATATATGCTTCCCCATTGTCAAACAATCGTATGGTAAGTTGTCTTGAATCGATGTCGCCCTGCTGGGCATAAATTGTGTTTGTATGTCCGATATGCTGTAAGTCAAGACTTATAATTTTCTTTGATAAACTTATATTTGGCATATGTAGCACGCTCCTTTTCGTATATAAAAAGCAATCTCAAAGTCTGAGATTGCTTTTGGTTGTGGTGATAAATATATTTAGTTTATTTCTTTGTTGTATTTTGAAACTAGCGATAATAAATGGTAGTGTAGAATTTATCCATAGTGAAGTATATTTTGAGTTACAGAAAGAATCATCAAATTCAATCTAGTCAATTAAAGTGGAGCTAACATTCTTCCCTTTGGATAATTGTACATAAATTGGAATTTTTTCTCCGTCTTCTAAGTTTAGTGCATGGAAGACAAAGAAACGATATGGTTTAGTATTTAGGGAAACATAACTATTTCTTTATTTTTACTTTTTTTGCTTTGCTCCAACTGCCATACACTTTTACATTATTGTCAAGTTTATAAGCTCTGACACGAAAAGAATAAGTTTTCTTCTTTTTCAGTTTTTTAA
>CAPAOV010000037.1 GCA_948579355.1 uncultured Eubacterium sp.
GCTGGATAGAGCAACGGCCTTCTAAGCCGTGGGTCGGGGGTTCGAATCCCTTCTGACACGTTATGGGAGATGTCATTATGCATATCCTTTATGGTGGGTATAGCGCAGTTGGTTAGCGCGTCAGATTGTGGCTCTGAAGGCCGTGGGTTCGAATCCCATTACCCACCTTTTTTGCTTTTTAATGGGCTATCGCCAAGGGGTAAGGCATAGGACTTTGACTCCTACATTCGCTGGTTCGAATCCAGCTAGCCCAGTATTCGGGAACAGCTTGTACACGGAATCGTGCAGGCTGTTTTTTCACTTATAAGGGAAATTGTATTTTTATATCTGTCAGACGTTATTTACAAGGTAAGAACGCCTTGCGCAAATGGCACCGATATGTTATTCTTACATAGTGTGAAGTTATAGACAGGAGCTGTTGGTGAAAAACCTCTTCAGCCCTACAGAATAATACGAAAACATGAAAGGGGGCTGTAAGATTGTGTTTTTCTCAGAATTGGGAGACGGAACAGATGTCCGGCTGAATATTACAATAGAAGAAACCATGTTTGAGTTTGATACGACAGTCCGGACCAAACATAAGAAAAAAGTGCTGTTAGAACCAATTCGAAAAAATGGAAAAATTTTAAATATACAGAGCGATAATATCCGTGTGGATGTTATGTATATCAGAGAAGATGAAAAACCAATCCTTTGGATGGACACGCAAATGGTATGTGTCAAACATAAGGGGCAGGTTTATTATGCCGCTGCCGAAAATTTGCAAGGGAAAGAGTATAATCGCCGCGGCGACTTTCGGCTGTTTATTGGAGAGGAGCATCCGGCCAAAATTGGACAGAATAAAAGGGCGCACCTTGTTGTTTTAAAAGATTTAAGTAGTAGCGGTTTTGCCTTTGTGAGTCCGGAGAAGATAAAAAATCCCGATGGAGTGTTTGTCTACATTCTCTATCCCGGAAAGCTTGACAATAAAACAATTGAATTGCCATTATTCGGAAAAATTGTCCGCAATGCGACATTGACGGACGGCCGGGTTTTATATGGATGTGTGTTAGTGAAAAAAAATGAAATAATTGGGCATTTTATTAATCAAAAGCAAATGGAACAGTTGGCAAAGAAGAATGAACGATTTAGCAGAGAATAGACGGCAAATGAACAGACAGCAGGTAAAATCGCAGTCAAACTGTTTTATAGATGTGCTGCAAGGGACAAAATGTCTTTTGACCCTGACATCATAATATAGAAATAATAAGAATACGGAGGAATTTATTATGTTAGTATCAGCAGAAGAAATGCTTACAAAAGCAAAAGAAGGTAAATATGCAGTAGGCCAGTTTAACATTAACAATCTGGAGTGGACAAAAGCTATCCTTCTCACTGCGCAGGAGTTAAATTCGCCTGTTATACTTGGCGTATCAGAGGGCGCGGGCAAGTATATGTGCGGCTACAAAACGGTTGTCGGAATGGTAAATGGGATGTTGGAAGAATTAAACATAACGGTTCCGGTAGCGCTGCATCTTGACCACGGCAGCTACGAGGGAGCTAAGGCTTGTATTGAGGCAGGATTTTCTTCCATTATGTTTGATGGTTCTCATTATCCAATCGAAGAAAATGTTGCGAAAACAAAAGAGTTAGTTGCGATTTGCAAAGAAAAAGGTATGTCGATTGAGGCAGAAGTCGGCTCTATTGGTGGAGAGGAAGACGGAGTTGTAGGAGCAGGAGAGTGCGCCGATCCGGAAGAGTGTAAGATGGTTGCTGATTTGGGTGTTACTATGCTGGCGGCAGGAATTGGCAATATTCATGGTAAATATCCGGAAAACTGGGCTGGTTTGAGTTTTGAAACACTGGACGCAGTACAGCAGAAGACGGGAACTATGCCGCTTGTACTTCACGGAGGAACAGGTATTCCGGAAGATATGATTAAAAAAGCAATTTCTCTTGGCGTGTCAAAAATTAACGTAAATACGGAGTGCCAGCTTTCTTTTCAGGAAGCGACGCGTAAATATATTGAGGCGGGCAAAGATTTAGAGGGAAAAGGTTTTGACCCGCGTAAACTCTTGGCGCCGGGCTTTGAGGCAATTAAAGAGACAGTTAAAGAAAAAATGGAATTATTTGGTTCTGTTGGTAAAGCTTAATAATCATTTTTCGAATAAAAAAGCCATGTTCGTGAGATAATATTGTTGTAACAGATGATAGTTGGGATGAATTAATCCCGCCACAACAATAGGAGGTTTATGAAAATGGCTAGAAATTTTTTAGATGATTTCAACGAAACAAATAGCAGCAACGTAAACAGCAAGAACACAAGTCAAAACACAAGCAAAAACACAAGCAAGAACACTACAAGCAAGAATGCAAGTAAGAACACGAGCAAGAACACAAGCAAAAACTCGAGCAAAAATACTTCGAGCAATAATTCTTCTAACTGTAGATAACTTGCAGGAGCCGGCCGAAAGGCCGGCTCCTTTTTACGTTTGCAGAAAGTTAAGTTTAAACAATGAACTTTCTATTGCAAAAATGTATATACCTGTCACAATAGCACCATTTTCTA
The DNA here is from genome assembly GCA_948579355.1 of uncultured Eubacterium sp. Classification (GTDB taxonomy): domain Bacteria; phylum Bacillota; class Clostridia; order Lachnospirales; family Lachnospiraceae; genus Eubacterium_F. Next base: position 2,549 of record CAPAOV010000037.1, read on the forward strand.
TTAGTGTCCGCCCATCTATAATATAAATATAAAATTAGAGACGACAGATATTGTGAACTTTTAATTCTGATATGTATTATGGGAAATAGTAAATTAAAAAAGAGGGGGCATCAATTATGGGAAAATGGAAACAGAAAATATTTGGAGTAACAGCCGCTGTGATATGCGGCTTTGTTTTGTTTACAAACGGAAACACCGGACAGGCGGCAGGCGAGAACCCCACCGTTGAGGAGAACCTCACCTTTGGTGAGGTGTACAACACCGCCG
>CAPAOV010000038.1 GCA_948579355.1 uncultured Eubacterium sp.
CAGCGATATGCTCATGGAAGAATTTCAGAAAATCGAGAAAGAAGAAAAGAAAACATCTAAAAAGAAAAAGCAGAAATAAGCATAAAAAAGACCTTGCCGATATTCAGTTTCCATATCTGAAAATCAGCAAGGTTTTTCTTATGCCATTGATGTAATTATTTAGTGCGTGATGTTGAAAATGTTGCCAAATCGTTGCCAGTACCTAAACAAATTTGCTTGGAAACCGCATAAATACTGGATTCCTAAAGTTCATTTCATCACTCGAACTCAATCGTCCCCGGCGGCTTACTAGTCAAATCGTAAAATACCCGGTTCACCCCCCGCACCTCATTAATAATCCGGCTCATCACCGTCTGCAACATCTCAAACGGCACCTCTGCACTCTCCGCTGTCATAAAATCAACCGTATTCACAGCCCTGAGCGCTATTGCATAATCATACGTCCGCTCATCCCCCATAACGCCAACAGACCGCATATTCGTCAGCGCCGCAAAATACTGCCCGATACTCTTGTCCAGTCCTGCTTTCGCAATCTCCTCACGGTAGATCGCATCCGCATCTTGCACAATCCGCACTTTTTCGGCAGTAACTTCCCCGATAATCCGAATGCCAAGACCCGGTCCCGGAAACGGCTGGCGGTATACCAGTCTCTCCGGTATCCCCAGTTCCAGTCCTGCCTTGCGAACCTCATCCTTAAACAAATCCCGCAGCGGCTCAATAATCTCCTTAAAATCCACATAATCCGGCAGTCCGCCAACATTGTGATGCGACTTAATCACAGCCGATTCTCCTCCAAGACCGCTTTCCACCACATCTGGGTAAATCGTTCCCTGCGCAAGGAAATCCACTGCACCAATTTTCTTTGCTTCCTCCTCAAATACGCGGATAAATTCCTCGCCAATAATCTTTCTCTTTGTCTCGGGCTCTGTCACGCCGGCAAGCTTCGCATAATACCGCTCTTGTGCATTGACGCGGATAAAGTTCAAATCAAAATCTCCAGACGGACCAAAGACAGCTTCCACCTCGTCCCCTTCATTTTTGCGCAAAAGGCCGTGGTCTACAAAAACACAGGTAAGCTGCTTTCCGATTGCGCGAGACAACAGACCCGCAGCAACAGATGAATCCACTCCGCCAGACAGCGCGAGCAGCACCTTGCCGTCACCCACTTTTTCACGGATCTGTTTTACAGACTCTTCCACAAACGAATCCATCCGCCATGTGCCCGCACATCCGCAGACGCCACGCACAAAGTTATCAATCATTTTTGTTCCCTCGACAGTATGCAGCACCTCAGGATGAAACTGGATGGCATACAGTTTCTTGTCCGCACACTCCGCTGCTGCCACAGGGCAGTCTGACGTGTGTGCACTGATCTGAAATCCGGGTGCTATCTGTGAAATATAATCATTATGACTCATCCAGCATGTTGTTTTTTGAGAGATATTTTTAAACATCAGACTTTCATGGTTCACGTCTACTTCTGTCTTTCCATATTCTTTTACCGGAGCTTTTTCAACTTTGCCGCCAAGTATATGCATCATAAGCTGCGCACCATAACAAAGACCCAGCACCGGAATACCAAGCTCAAAAAGTTCCTTTTTATATGTAGGTGCATTCTGTTCATAACAACTGTTAGGACCTCCTGTTAAAATGATACCTTTAGGTGCCATCTGCTTTATCAATGCTATATCAGTTTTATAGGAATAAATTTCACAATATACATTACATTCTCTAACGCGCCTTGCAACAAGTTGATTATACTGACCCCCGAAATCAATAACAATGACCTTTTCGTTCGATAGTCCTTTTTCTATAGAACTATTTTTCAATATCCCCACCTTTTTTCCTCCTCGTCTACATAAATAATTGGTCTCTTAATATATGTTCTATAGTATCATGAATATATGATTAAATCAATAATGATCATGTTTTATAAGACTTTTCGACATAGTTTAAGAATAAATCTTATTTCCAATCCCGAAAAAACCAGTACAGGAACTTGTAGCAGCTGTATATCATTTCGGCAAGGATGGCTGTGAATTTCTCAACCGCTTTTTCTTTTGTGTCGTTGAATGTAAGAATAATATATTTTGCTATTAGTTATCAAAACCTCAATTTTCACATAAACAGAGGAAACGAATATTCACTTGTATAATTCTCATCTTGAACATTCGATAAGTTTGGCATAGATACAGAACTATTTTAAACATTCCTAACCATATTTTCAACGATAATTTTTTCTGCCCTATGCAAAGACAAAATAACAAGGAATGTTTTTTTATTGGCAACCTGCTTTTTAAATTTTTAACCCGAATTATTCACGGCAGTACAAACTCACATAAAATCCGCCGTAGTTACCATTA
>CAPAOV010000039.1 GCA_948579355.1 uncultured Eubacterium sp.
CATATCTTCCCTTTGCGCCGCTGATTGAGGAATTTGCGAACCATGTGGAGCGTGGGGCGGATATTGAGGCAGGAAACAGCTTTCGGGGATTGTTTACCGCACTTGGGGAACTGCTAAATTCATTTAAGGAGATTATTAAAGACGGATTATGCTGGTTCCCACGCCTTATGCGGTGGCAGACCTCAAAGGGCGAAGTTTCCCCTGTATTTGAAGATAACAGAAATGAAGGCTATTATTACCGGCTGAAATCCTATATGGATATCCATACAAGGCAGGAATACCCCAAGGAACTGATACAGCCGGAAATCAAGCCGGAAAACCGCACAGGCACGATAGAACAGTTGGCGCAGAATGTGGAGGCTGTCGAAAAGCAGGTGCAGCATATGGGCATAAAGATGAGTCGAAGTCAAATACATCACACTTAACGATAATTTGTCTGTATTATATCAGAGTGAATAATTAGGATTATTGTATTTACATTCATGAGAGGAATAGAACATGCCAAAATAAAAAAATTACAATCGACATGCGAATCCAAAAAATGTCCGCTTGTAAATCTTGCAATTCTTCTTAGTTTATTATAGAATATAAGCGTACAATTATTTGGATTTGCATGTAGAAAGTTGGTGTTTGTTTGGATAAAAAAACACATGCACAAAAAGTAATTTTAAATAAGGGCGGTATAGCAAAAACATCAGATTTCGTTTTGGCAGGCATTAAAAACTATGAAGTTGCAGCACTCTGTAAGGAAGGTGTCATAGAAAGAATTCGTCGTGGTTTCTATCAACTACCTCAAAATGTAATAGCAACAGATGAGCAATTAATAAAGGAAATTCTTCCACAAGGAATTATCTGTGTAGAATCGGCTTTGTTTCATTATGGATATAGTGATTTTTCACCTCGTGAATGGTCAATTGCTGTACCTAGAACAGCTTCAAGAACAGTAAAACGAGTACAAGAGATACCGCTGAAGGCTTACTTTATTCAAAAAAATATATTTAATCTTGGTAAGGTAACTGATAATTTTAACGGTGTTTCTTTAGCGGTTTACGACCGTGAACGAACGCTTTGCGATTGTTTCAAGTATCGCACGAAACTGGATAATGAAATTTTCAATAAAGCTGTCAACGCCTATGCCGCTGATGACAACAAAAATCTTGCGAACCTTTCTAAATATGCAAAGGAAATGAAGCTTTATACAAAGGTCATGAATGTAATGGAGGTGCTTTTGAATGGCTGACATAGCTGCGTCTGTGCTTGCGCGACTGAAAAACAAAGCTACGGAAAGTGGTAGAAGTTATCAGCTCTGCCTACAACTCTTTTGTCAGGAGGAGTTCCTGCGCCGTTTGGAAAAATCCAAATATGCCGATAATCTTGTACTTAAAGGCGGACTGTTCATTTATTCAGTTACTGACTTTGACAGCCGTGTTACAGTGGATGTTGATTTTCTTCTTAGAAAAGTACCCAATACTCCCGAACAGTTGAAACCAGTATTGGAAGAAATCATTGAAACATCTACTGGAAATGATTTTATTACCTTTGAAATTAAGGAAATTGCGCCTATTGCCATTGCAAAGAAGTATGCTGGTATCGGAGCTTCCCTCGTGGCTCGGATTAAGAATACGAAAACACCATTCAGTATTGATTTCGGTGTTGGCGATGTTATTGTACCAAAACAAGAAAAAAGAAAAATCCCTACGCAGCTCGATGATTTCCCATCACCTACAGTGAATACTTATTCACTTGAAACAACGATTGCAGAAAAGATAGACGCAATACTCAGCCTAATGGAGTTCTCCAGTAGAATGAAAGACTATTACGACATTTATTACCTTGCAAATAAATTTAATTTTGACGGAGCCACTCTTACCGAAGCTTTGAAAAAGACCTTTGAAAACCGTGGGCGTACCTTTACGGTCGGACAATTTGAGCAGGTTATGGGTTTTGGGAATGACGAAGCAATGAAGAAAAAATGGAAAGCTTTCTGCCGTAAAATTGATACAAATACCGAGGATTACGGAACTGTACTACGGAAGATAAATTATTTTCTTGCTAAGCCGTTTGCAGCGGCTGTTACCGATAATAATTTGACTGAATGTTGGATTTCCTCGGTAAATGAATGGCAGCAAGGAGGATTTTAATATGGCTAAAATAATGGAAATTATCGAAAAGGAAACAAGGGGAAAAAGCTATCATACATACAACCTAAATTCCGCATTGAATTATAACGAGGAGGGGACCGGGACTTTCATAT
>CAPAOV010000040.1 GCA_948579355.1 uncultured Eubacterium sp.
CTGCCGGAACATTTTACGGAAATGCTTACAGGTCCGTTGTGCTTTACGGTAAGGGTATATGTACCGTTTTCGTAGTTTTCCGTTATCTGAGATTTTGTCTGATTTACGCCTGTATCCTTTGCCGTATATGAAGGCTTTGCGGAACATCCCGAAATTTTGAAAGTATCAGTTTTAAGAGTAGTCTGTGCCTTATTGTCGAAGTTGTTTGCGTATATGTCAATATGGTCGCTGTATTCCTTAATAAGTGCATTGCCGTATTCATTAAAGTTGACATCCAGATCTTTGCAAGTATTATATTTCAGAGAAAGAACCGCTCCGCAGTTGCTTCCGTCCTTGTTATTATTGTACGCAAGCCAGGTATTTTCATATCTTCCTGCATAACAGTTTCCATAATAATCAGACGAGAAAAGTTGATTGAATTCATCCTGCTTTGCAGAAATATCCGTCCAGCGAGAAGCTATTTCCGATTGTTTTATCTGAACTTTGAATGATTTTGCAATATCGTCCTTTAGCGCATAAACAGTAGGAATTGTAGGATAGCGTCCGGTGCTTTTATATAGATTACGGTTTTTGTCCAGATTTCCATCAGTAGGCATTCTATATAAACCCTCGAAAAGAGACGGATAGGTGCTGTACTTATCGTGGTCGCTTCCGCTGTTAACGTCCTGAATTACAACAACTTTAGTGCGGTCGATAACCTCCTGACGGGTAGGAATACGTATTGTTCCGTTTGTTACCTTACGGAAGAAATCCAATGTAGGGTTAGCATACTGATCGCGGATAAACCAATCACGACAGGTGTATCCCTCATTGTCTTTCTTACCGCCCCATGTTTCACCGAAGTCATCAGCCCATACAAGCTCAGGTCCGTCGATAATGGTCGCTCCGTTAAACGCCATTCTTTCAAGGTGGATCGGAAGACCTGTGGTTTGTCTGTACTGATCCTTAGATGCCTGACCGTTGCCGCTGTAGTTGGAATCAGTCCAACCCGTTTCGTCATAACGAACGCCGAAGTTACCGCAGTATCCGGAAAGATACGCTCCAAGCACCTCGCTCTCTACGTCCTGAATAAAGCTCGATTGTGTATATTTTTCTTCAAGCTGTAAGTTTGCGGAATATTTTTCGCAGGCGCTTTTCCATTCGGGACAGCGTTTGAGCATCGCTATCGGATTAAGAGGAGCACTCCAGTAATTAGCGCACCAGTTGATGTTAAGATAGCCGCCATACTTATTGCAGAGTTTGAGCAGATTTGCAAAATGCTGATAACGCTGAACAGGAGTTACAGGAAAGCTTTCCGTTTCAAATCCCCAGAACTGCTCACTGTAGTTAAAGCCTATAAAGTTCGGATAATCACGGAAAAATTCCGCATATACAGTATTTTCATAGTCATCGTCCGCATGAGCGACAAATTCATTTTTATTTGGAAAATTGACAATACTTCCCGACGAATCATAGTCGGGCAGATGACACTGTCCGCCGCTTGCCGGCTGAACCATACACCACACGCCCTCGTCGGCACAGGTTTTCAGCCATGATTTGGCGCACTCATATCCGTCCTGCACCATAAGCCATTCCTTTTTATCGTTGCTCCAGTTAATGGAAAGAGAAATGTTGAAAACGCAGTAAGGTCTGATATCTTCCGGTATAAGAGCTATGATTTTTGCCGGATCTGCTACGTTCCAGGTGTCGATATGTACGATAAGCATTGGATTTTCTGGGCCGCACGGACGGCGCATCGCACTTGCCGCCTCTGCGGTAATACTTATAGTATCGTTTACGATATTCCTGCCCGACAACGGAATTGCTCCCGTGAATGCACCTATTGCCAGAACACCCGACATGAAAGCGGCACATAGCCTTTTTAGTTTGAACTTCATACTTTTCCTCCTTAATTATTTTTTTGAATAAACGGGTTCTAAACTACTTTGTTTATATTATACTTTTTTAAATATAGAATGTAAACCCACATTTTGATTTTTAGGTGGACAAAATGAAGAACTTTTTCTTGATTTTATAAAAGTTATGCGATATAGTTTTATGGCGTCTATTTTCTTGGGTTCGTCGGGTGCGGTCATTATGGCACAGGGAGCGCCAATTGAGTTCATATTGAATTACAAATATGTTGCTGCTGAAATCGTTCATACAATTGTAGATTCATTCGGACTTGTCACAGTTGCACCATTGACGGCAATTACAAGCGGATTTCTTCTGACAC